>NZ_BAAAQK010000012.1:133068-419306 GCF_039531635.1 Pseudonocardia ailaonensis
GCCGCGGCCGCCCGGCACGGGCTGACCACGGCGTCCGCCGTCGCGACCGCGTTCGCCGAGACCGTCGGCCACTGGAGCGCGGGCCCGCGGTTCCTGCTCAACGTCCCGCTGTTCGACCGCGAGCCGCTGCACCCCGCGGTCGGTGAGGTGGTCGGCGACTTCAGCAGCTCCGTGATGCTGGAGGTGGACCTCACCGAGCCGGTGTCGTTCCTGGACCGGGCCCGGACCGTCCAGCGCCGGCTGCACGCCGACGCCTCGCACGCCGGCCACCCCGGCCTCGAGGTGCTGCGCGACCTCACCCGCCGAGACGGCGAGCGCGCCCTCGCGACCGTGGTGTTCACCAGCGCCCTGAGCCTCGGCGACCTGTTCGCGCCCGAGGTCCTCGCCCGTTTCGGCGAGCCCGTGTGGATCGTGTCGCAGGGTCCGCAGGTGCTGCTCGACGCGCAGATCACCGAGTTCGGCGGCGGCGTGCTGGTCAACTGGGACACGCGCGAGGAGATGTTCGCCCCCGGCGTGCTCGACGCGATGTTCGCCGCGTTCCACGCCCTGCTGACGGGCCTCGCCGAGGGCACCGGGGGAGACGACGCCTGGGCTCGGCCGGCTCCGGAGACCCTCGGCGGGGATCCGCGGGTGGTCGACCTCAACGGGCACCCCAAGCCGGTCGGGGTGCTCGGCCGGATCGCGGGCTCGGACGGTGAGCTGGGTGTCGCCCGCGGTGCCGGGCGGTCGGACGGTGCCGGGCGGTCGGACGGTGCCGGGCCGTCGGACGACGCTGGGCGGTCGGGTGGCGTGGTGCTCGGGGCCGGTGCCCCGGGCGCCGTCGAGGTCCGCGGTCGCGCCGGTGACCAGGTCGTCGTCCGCGGTGTCCCGGTCCTCCCGGTCGACGTCGAGGAGGCCCTGCTCGCCGATCCGCGGGTCACGGCGGCGCAGGTCGTCCTGCGTCCCGGCCGCCCCGCCGCGGCCGTCGTCGTGAGCGGCGCCGAACCGGCCGCGATCCTCGCCGGCATGCGCACCCGGGCGCCCGGCCATCTCGTCCCGGACGATCTCCGGGTCGTCACCGAGCTCCCGGACGACCCGGCCACCCTTCTGGCCACAGTGGCACCCAACGCCCTCGTCGCCCCGCGCACCGCCCTGGAGACCGTGATCGCCCGGGTGTGGGCCGAGGTGCTGCCCGTCCCGGAGTTCGGAGTGGACGACGGGTTCGTCGCCCTCGGCGGGGACTCCGTGCTGGCCGCGTCGGTCGTGTCGCGGCTCCGCGAGGACCTGGACACGGACGCCGTGACCGTGCGGCTGCTGTTCGCCGGGGAGAGCGTGGCGGGGCTGGCGGAGCGCGTCGTCGAGGCCGCCGGGCCGGGGATCGAGGCGACCGCCGAGGTCGTCCTGGAGATCCTGGAGGAGATCGACGGCCTGTCCGACGAGGACGTGGCCGCGGCGCTGGGGAGCGAGCGGTGAGCGACCCGGCCGACCTGACACCGTGGCCCGCCGACCTGGTGGACCGGTACGTCGCCGAGGGCTACTGGGGCGCGGCGACCCTCGACGAGGAGTTCCGCGGCTGGGCCGCCCGGTTCGCCGGCCGCACCGCGCTGGTCGTGGGGGAGCGGCGGCTCACCTACGCCGAGCTCGACGAGGCGGCGGAGCGGACCGCCCGCGGCCTGCGCGCGCTCGGCATCGCGGCGGGGGAGCGGGCGGTCGTCCAGCTCCCCAACTCCGCCGACGTCGTGATCGTCCTGCTGGGCATGCTCCGCGCCGGGATCGTGCCGGTCCTGACCCTGCCGGCCCACCGCCGCAACGAGATCGAGCACCTCGTCCGGCTGTCCGGGGCCGTCGCCTACGTCGCGCCGGACGTCCACGAGGGCTTCGACCACCGCGAGCTCGCCGCGGAGATCTCCGCCGTCTGCCCGTCGCTGCGGCACGTCCTGCTCACCGGCGACCCCGGGCCTTTCACCGCGCTCGCGGACCTCCCGGAGGGCGAGCCGGTCACCGGACGCGCCGATCCCGCGGGCATCGCGGTGCTGCTCGTCTCGGGCGGCACCACCGGACGTCCCAAACTGATCCCGCGCACCCACCGCGACTACACCTACAACGCGCTCGCCAGCGCCGCGGTCTGCGGACTGTCCGAAGAGGACGTCTATCTGGCGTGTCTGCCTGCGGCACACAACTTCCCGCTGGCCTGCCCCGGCCTGCTGGGCACCTTCTCGGTCGGTGGCACGGTCGTCCTCGCGCCCGCCGGCAGCGCCGACGTCGCCTTCGGGCTGATCCAGGCCGAGCGGGTCACCGTCACCGCGCTCGTCCCGCCGCTGGTGCGGTTCTGGCTCGAGGCCGCCGAGTGGGACACCCGCGACCTGTCGAGCCTGCGGCTGCTGCAGGTCGGCGGGGCCAGGCTGGACCCGGAGACCGCCGCCCGCGTGCGCCCCGGTCTGGGCTGCGCGCTGCAGCAGGTCTTCGGGATGGCCGAGGGACTGCTCAACTACACCCGCCTCGACGACCCGCACGAGATCGTCGTGTCGACCCAGGGGCGGCCGCTCTCCCCGGCGGACGAGATCCGGGTGACCGGGCAGGACGGCGCCGACGTCGCGCCCGGCGAGGTCGGCGAGCTGTGGACCCGCGGCCCCTACACGCTGCGCGGCTACTACCGGGCGCCCGAGCACAACCGGATCGTCGTGACCGAGGACGGCTGGTTCCGCACCGGCGACCTGGTGCGGGTCCTGCCCAGCGGCCATCTCGCCGTCGAGGGCCGGGTCAAGGACGTCATCAACCGCGGTGGGGAGAACGTCTCGGCCACCGAGCTGGAGGAGCATCTGCTCGCGCATCCGGCGATCGCGCACGCCGCCGTCGTCGCAGTGCCGGATCTCACGCTGGGTGAGATCGCCTGCGCGGTCGTCACCCTCACCCCGAACGCCGGACGGGCCCCGAAACTCAAGGAGCTCAAGGCTTTCCTGGCAGGCCGCGGCCTTGCCCGGTTCATGCACCCGGACCGGCTGGTGGTCGCCGACGCACTCCCCGTCACCGCCGTCGGAAAGATAGACAAAAAGGAGATCGCGGCACGGATCGGATCACCTTGACGTCATGGTTAGGTGAACCTTAGCTTACTCGGCGGCGCGAATCGCGTCACCGGACCACGAGAACACCCATGGAGTGCACGAGATGAGCTCGACGACGACCGGCGTGCCCCCGCGCGGCGCCTCCGATGCCCCCGGGGCGGGGGAGCGCCGCGGAGGGCGGGGTCGCGCCCGCCGCAACGGCCTGATCGCAGGGATCGCGGCCGCGCTGCTCACCGCCGTGGCCGCCTGTGGCGGCGGTGCGGCCGCCACCGCCCCGAGCACGGCCCCCGGCCCCTCGGCGGCGGCGAGTGCCGACGTCTTCCCCCAGACCCTGAAGAGCCAGTACGGGGAGACCACGCTGAAGGCGGCGCCGCAGCGCGTCGTGGCCATCGGTGTCGCGGAGCGGGACACCACCCTCGCGCTCGGGGTCACCCCGGTCGCCGTCGGCGGCTACGGGCCCATCGACTCGTGGTTCACCGCCGCGGCCGGCGGGAAGACGGTCGAGAACATCGACATCACCGACGGCATCCCCTTCGAGAAGATCGCCGGCTTCCAGCCCGACCTGATCATCACCGGCTGGGGCCAGGAGGCGGACTACGCGCAGCTCTCCAAGATCGCCCCGGTGCTCTGGCAGGTCAGCGACACCTTCACCACCAAGTGGCGCGACCAGGTCACGACGATCGCCACGACGCTCGGCAAGTCCGCCGAGGGGCAGAAGCTGGTCGCCTCCACGGACGACAGGATCAAGGCGACGGCCGCCGCCAACCCCGGCTTCAAGGGCAAGACCTTCACCTGGAGCACCTACGACCCGGGCCTGATCAACACCGTCGACCTGCCGGGCGCGCCGGTCATCAGCTTCCTCGGTGACCTGGGCCTGGCGCTCAAGCCGGGGCTCGGCAACCCGCAGAGCACGTACTCCAAGGAGGTCAGCGTCGAGAAGCTGGCCGACATCGACGCCAACGTGATCATCATCTACCCGAGCTCGCCCGAGGCGAAGGCGGACCTCGAGGGGCAGCGCACCTGGCAGAGCCTGGCCGGGGTGAAGGCGGGCGGCGCGGTCTTCCTCGACGACGCGCTGGCCAACGGCCTCAACTCGCCGACGCTGCTGTCCATCCCGTACGTGCTCGACAAGCTCACCCCGATGCTCGCCCAGGCGACCAAGGCGTAACGACCCACCCGTCCCGGCCGCACCGCACGCGAGGTCCGCGGCCCCTGCACTCCCGAGAGGCCCAGGACCCGTGACCGAGCTGCACCATGCCCGCGACCAGCGCGCCGCCGACCGCAGGCGGGCGCTGTTGCGCCGCAGGCTCGCGGATGCAGGGGCCGGGGCGGGGGGTTCGGACGAGCGGCGCCCGCTGCGGGCGGCCGGGCGCAGCGAGGGCCCGCTCTCGCCCGCCCAGCTGCGGATGTGGTTCCAGCAGCAGCTGGAGCCGGGCAGCACGGCGTTCAACGTCACGCTGCGGATCGAGCTGCGCGGGGCGCTCGACGTCGCGGCTCTCGAGTGGGCCTACACCCAGCTCGTGGCGCGGCACGAGGTGCTGCGTACGACCTACGACCTCGGCGCGGACGGGGCGCCGGTGCAGCGGGTCGGACCCGCCGCACCGGTGCCACTGCCGGTCGTCGAGGCCGGCTCCGAGTCCGAGGTGGACGAGCGGGCGGCAGGCGCCGCGGCGACGCCGTTCGACCTGCGCCGCGATCGCGTGATCAGGCTCGACCTCTACCGCCTCGCCCCGGAGCACCACGTCCTCGTGCAGGTGGTGCACCACATCGCCTGGGACGGGATGACGTGGAGCGCGCTGTCCCGGGATCTCGGGGCGCTCTACCGCTCCCGGGTCGATCCCGCGGCCGCGGCGCCCGAGCCGCATCCCGTGCAGTACCTGGACTTCGCCACCTGGCAGGCGGAGCAGGACGGCTCCGAACGGCTGACCGCGCAGCTCGCGCACTGGCGCCGGGTCCTCGATCCGCTGCCGGAGCCCCTGGCCCTGCCCGTCGACCGGCAGGTCGTGCCGACCTCGCGCGGCGGGCGGTGGGTGCGCGAGTTCGCGCCCGGCTTCGCCGCGCGGGTCGCCGCGTTCGCCCGCGCGCAGTCCGTGACACCGTTCATGGTGGTGCACACCGGTCTCGCGGTGCTGCTGCACCGGCTGACGGGGGCCACGGACGTGCCCGTCGGCTCCGCCGTGATGAACCGCGACCACGCCGACCTGGAACGCCTGGTCGGGGACTTCGGCAACACCCTCGTGCTGCGCGCGGACCTGTCCGGCCGGCCCACCTTCGCCGAGGCGCTGCGCCGCTGCCGGGACCTGGGCCTCGAGGCGTTCGCCCACCAGGACCTGCCCTTCGACCGGCTCGTCTCCGAGCTGCGCGTCGACCGCGGGACCGGCGAGGCGGCGCTGTTCGACGTGCTGCTGGTCTTCCTGACCCAGGACCTCGGCGGCCCGCAGCTCCCCGGCATCGACCTGCGCTGGCGCACGATCCACAACGGCGCCATGCAGTTCCCGCTTTCCTTCGAGACGTTCATGATCGGCGATCGCTTCGAGATCGAGGCCACCTTCAGCGCCGACCTCTTCGACGAGTCCACGGTGGACGCGATGCTGGCCCGCCTCGAGCGGTTGCTGACCGCGGCCGTCGAGGCCCCGGCGACGCCGATCGGCGAGCTCCCGCTGCTGGCCACCGACGAGCGGGACGCACTGCTGCGCGGCGACCTCTCGCCGGTCGCCGTCGCGTCGGCGTCCGTGGCCGAGCTGGTGGAGGCCCAGGTCCGGCGCACCCCGTCGGCCACCGCCGTGGTCGCCGGCGACCGCACCCTGGACTACACCGCGCTCGACGCCCACGCCGAGCGCCTCGCGGACCGGCTCGCCGCCGCGGGCGCCGGGCCCGAGCGGATCGTCGCGCTCGTGCTGCCGCGCTCGCCGGAGCTGGTCGTCGCGATGCTCGCCGTCGCCAAGACCGGCGCCGCGTTCCTGCCCGTCGACCCGGCGTACCCCGAGGCGCGGATCGCCACGATCCTCGCCGACGCGGACCCGGTCGCCCTGGTCACGACCCCCGACGGACCCGAGGGCGCCGGCCGGACCGTGCTCGACGGCACCGTGCTCGACGGCCCTGTGCTCGACGGGACCGGGCCCGGCGGGACCGGGCTCGACGGGACCGGGCAGGGCGGCCCGACCCGAACCCGGGTCCGGCCCGAGCCGGAGAACCCGGCCTACGTCCTGTTCACCTCCGGCTCGACGGGCCGGCCCAAGGCGGTCGTGATGACCGGCCGCGGCCTGGTCAACCTCCTCGAGTGGCACGCCCGCACGGCCGGCGGCAGCGGGCCCGCGCTGCAGTTCACGAGTCCCGGTTTCGACGTGGCGACCCAGGAGGTCTTCGCGACGCTGACCACCGGCGGCTCGCTCGTGGTGCCGGACGAGGAGACCCGCGTCGACCCGGACGCGCTGGTCCGGCTGCTGCGGGAACGGTCGGTCGCCGACGTCTACGCGCCCAACCTGGTGCTGCAGGAGATCGCCCGCGCCGCCGCCGGCGAGCAGCTGCCCGCCCTGCGCCGGATCTTCCAGGCCGGCGAGGCCCTCGTCGTGACCGAGGCGCTCCGCGCCCTGCTGGCCCGGCACCCGGCGGTCACGCTGCACAACCACTACGGCCCCACCGAGACCCACGTCGTCACGTCGCAGCACGTGACGGGGGAGCCGGTGATCGGGCGTCCGGTGTGGAACACCCGCGCCCTCGTGCTCGACGCCGGCCTGCAGCCCGTCCCGGACGGCACTCTCGGCGAGCTCCACATCGGCGGGGCGCAGGTCGCCCGCGGCTATCGGGGACGGCCGGGGCTCACCGCCGAGCGGTTCGTCGCCGATCCGTGCGGGCCGCCCGGATCCCGGCTCTACCGGACCGGTGACCTGGTGCGGCGCCGGGGCGACGGGACGCTCGAGTACCGAGGCCGGGCCGACGACCAGGTCAAGGTCCGCGGGGTGCGGGTCGAGCTCGGCGAGGTCGAGGCGGCCCTGCGGTCGCATCCGGAGGTCGGGGCCGCCGCGGTGGTCCTGCGGGCCGGCACCCTGGTCGGGTACGTGGTGGGTTCGGGCCCGGCGGGTTCGGGCACGGGCACCGTGGACCCGGCGGCGCTCCGGGCCCACGTCGCCGCCCTGCTCCCGGACGCGATGGTGCCCGTGGCCGTCGTCGTCCTGGAGTCGTTGCCGCTCACCACGAACGGCAAGCTCGACCGTCGCGCCCTTCCGGAGCCGGTGCTCTCCCGGGACGAGGACCTCCCGCCGACCGCGCTGGAGACGACGCTGCTCGTCCTGGTGGCCGAGGTCCTGGACGTGCCCGCTCCGGGCGTGCGCGACTCGTTCTTCGCCCTCGGCGGGCACTCCCTGCTGGCGGCGCGGCTCGTCGCCAGGATCCGCACCGAGCTGGGCGCGGATCTGCCGATGCGGGCCGTCTTCGACGCCCCGACGGCCCGCGAGCTCGCCGCGCTCGTCGCCGCTTCCACCCCGGTCGCGCAGCGGCCCGCGCTGGTCGCCGCCGCCCGCCCGGCGGAGATCCCGCTGTCCGCGGCCCAGCAGCGGCTGTGGTTCCTGTGGCGGGTCGATCCCGGCTCGGTGAGCTATCACATGCCGCTGGCGCTGCGGCTGCGCGGCGCGCTCGACGTCGACGCGCTGCGCGCCGCGCTGGCGGACGTCGTGGCCCGGCACGAGAGCCTGCGCACCGTCTTCCCGGAGACCGAGGGGCGTCCCCGCCAGGAGGTCCTCGACCGGGCGGTCCCCGACCTGCCGGTCGCGGACCTGACGTCCGACGCGCTCACGGCCCACGCCGCCCGGCCCTTCACGCTCGACCGGGAGATCCCCCTGCGCGCCCTGCTGTTCCGGGCCGAGGGCGAGCACGTGCTCGCCCTGGTCCTGCACCACATCGCCGGCGACGAGTGGTCCACGGACGTGCTGCTGCGCGACCTCGGCACCGCCTACACGGCCCGCCGCGCGGGCCGGGCTCCGGAGTGGACCGTCCTGCCGGTGCAGTACGCGGACTACACGCTCTGGCAGCGGGCCCTGTCCGCCGACGGGCCGGGCTTCTGGCGCGAGCAGCTGGCCGGGGTGCCGGCGGAGCTCGACCTGCCCCGGGACCGGCCGCGCCCGGCGCGCCCGACCGGGGCCGGCGGTCGGATCCCGTTCACGGTCCCCGCCGGTGTCGCCGAGGGCCTGCGCGCGCTGGCGCTCGCCGAGGGCGCGACCGACGTGATGGTGCTGCACGCGGCCGTCGCGGCGCTCCTGCACGCCCACGGCGCGGGCACCGATGTCCCGCTCGGCACCCCCGTCGGCGGCCGCCCGGAGGCCGCGCTCGACGACGTCGTCGGCTTCTTCGTCAACACCGTCGTGCTGCGCCACGACCTGGGCGGTGATCCCGCGCTGCGCGAGCTCGTGCGCCGGGCCCGCGAGACCGCGCTGGCCGCGTACTCGCACCAGGAGACCCCGTTCGACCGGGTCGTCGACGCGCTGGTCCCGGACCGCTCGGCCGCCCGGAACCCGCTGTTCCAGACCCTGGTGACGTTCGGGCAGGACACCGGCGCCGTCGACGGCTTCGCCGGCCTGACGTGCCGCCGGGAGTGGGTGGAGCTGCCCGCCGCCAAGCTCGATCTCTCGATCGACCTCGTGCAGGAGGGCGGGATCGGGGACGCGGGCGTGCTCACCGGTGCCCTGGAGTACTCCGCGGACCTCTTCGACGCCGGCACCGCGGCCGAGCTGACCGTGCGGCTGCAGCGGATCCTCGCCGTGATGGCGGAGGCGCCGGACACCCGTCTCGGCGCCCTGGACGTGCTCGACGCCGGGGAGCGGGCCGCGCTGGCCGCCGCCGGGACGGGCCCGGTCGTGCACCCCGCCGGCACCGTCGTGGACGTCCTCGACGAGCTGGTCCGCACCCACCCGGACCGCACCGCCCTCGTCGCGGTGGACGGGCGGCTGACCGTCGCCGAGCTGGTCGCCCGCGCGGACCGGCTGGCCGCGCGCCTCGCCGCCCGCGGGGTCGGGCGGGGCTCGCGCGTCGCCGTCGTGCTGCCGCGGACCCTCGACGGCCTCGTGGCGCCGCTCGCGGTGTGGCGTGCGGGCGCGGCCAGCGTCCCCGTCGACCCCGACCATCCCGCGGAGCGCATCGCCCAGCTGCTCGACGAGTCCCGGCCCGAGGTGGTGCTGACCAGCGGGTCCGTCGCGGACCGGGTCGCCGGGCGCGCCGGGGTGCTGCTGGTCGAGGCGGACGGCCCGGTCGGCGGGGTGACCGCGCGGCCGGACCCGCTCGACGCGGTCTACGTGATCTACACGTCCGGTTCCACCGGGCGGCCCAAGGGCGTCGTCGCGACGCACGCCGGGGTGGTGAACCTGCTCGCGGCGCACCGGGCGGATCTCATGGCGGGACCCGGGCCCCGTCGCGTCCTGCACGCGATGTCCCTAGCCTTCGACGGTGCCGTGGACCCGTTGCTCTGGATGCTCGCCGGCCACGAACTGCACCTGCTGCCCGAGCGCCTGATGGGCGACGCCGCCGGGGTCGTCGAGCTCGTGCGTGCGGAGGGGATCGACGTCGTCGACCTCCCGCCGTCGTTCCTGGAGCCGGTGCTCGACGCCGGTCTGTTGACGGGGGAGCGGCGCCCCGGGCACGTCGTCACCGGGTCCGAGGCGGTCGGCTCCGCGTTGTGGGAGGCTCTGGCCAGCGCGCCGGACACTCTGGCGCACAACATGTACGGCCCGACGGAGACCACCGTCGACGCGTTGTCCGCGCGGCTCGCGCCCGGTGTCGCGCCGCACATCGGCACCCCGGTGGGCGGCTCCCACGTCCTGCTCCTCGACGCCGCGCTGCGGCCCGTCCCGATCGGCGTCACCGGCGAGCTGTACGTCGGCGGGGCCGGCGTCGCCCGCGGCTACCTCGACCGTCCCGGCGCCACCGCCGAGCGGTTCGTCGCCGATCCCGGCATGCCGGGGGCGCGGATGTACCGCACCGGCGACCTCGCGCGCTGGACGCGCCGGGGGACCGTCGAGTTCGTCGGCCGCGACGACGACCAGGTCAAGATCCGTGGCCACCGCATCGAGCTCGGCGAGGTCGACGCCGTCGTGGCCGCCGATCCGCGCGTGGCGCAGGTCGCGACGGTCGTGCGCGAGGACCGGCCTGGCCTGCGGACCCTCGTGTCCTATGTGGTCCCCGTGGGAGACGTGGCGGCCGAGGACCTGCGGTCCCGGGCCGCCGCCGCGCTGCCGGAGTACCTCGTGCCGAGTGCGTTCGTGCTGGTCGAGGCGTTCCCCCGGACCCCCCACGGCAAGCTGGACCAGCGCGCCCTGCCCGCGCCCGTGCGGGCGGGGACGGGCCGGGCCCCGTCGACCGCGGCCGAGGAGCTGCTGGCCGGGATCGTGGCCGAGGTCCTCGGGCTCCCGGCGGTCGACGTCGACGAGTCCTTCTTCGCGCTCGGCGGCGACAGCATCGTCTCCATCCAGGTCGTTGCGAAGGCCCGTGCGGCGGGCCTCGTGCTGTCCCCCCGGGACGTGTTCGAACAGCGCACGGTCGCCCGCCTGGCCGAGCTCGCGGCCCGGGCCGTCCCGGGCCTCGCGCCGGCCGATGCCGTCGACCCGATCGGCGAGCTGCCCCCGACGCCGATCGCGGCCGGGGTGCTGGAGCGGGCCGCGCGGTACGGCGGCGGGATCGGCCGCTTCGCCCAGTCCGTGTTCCTCGCGCTGCCCGCCGGCACGGGCCGGGCGACGGTCGAGGCCGCCCTGCAGGCGCTCCTCGACCGCCACGACATGCTGCGGGCGGTCCTGACCGGCTCGCGGCTGCGGGTGCGGGCCGCCGGGTCGGTGCCGGCCGGCGACATCCTGACCTGCGAGGACGGGATCACCCCCGGCACCGCCTACGACCGTGCCGCGGCCCGGCTCGACCCGGCCGAGGGGACCATGATGGCCGCGGTCCTGGTCGACGGCGAGCGGTTGCTGCTCGCCGCGCACCACCTCGTGGTCGACGGCGTGTCCTGGCGGATCCTCACCGAGGACCTCGCCTCCGCCGCGGAACAGGCCGAGCGGGGCGGGCCGGTGACGCTCCCGCCGGTCGGGACCTCCTTCCGCGCCTGGTCGCTCGCCCTCGAGAACCGCGCCGTGCCCGTTGTGGCACAGCCGGTCCCGGTCCTCGGTAGCCGGCTCCCGGACCCGGCCGGGGACCGCGCCGCGGACACCGCGGAGCTGCGGGTCGAGCTCCCGGTGGCGATCACCGAGGCCCTGCTCACCCGGACCGCGGCGGCCTTCCACGGCCGCCCCGACGACGTCCTGCTCGGCGCGCTCGGCCTCGCGGTCGCGCGCGTCACCGGCCGGCCGGACCCGCTGACCGTCGCGGTCGAGGGACACGGTCGGGAGGAGGACGCGGTGCCCGGCGCCGACCTGTCCCGCACCGTCGGCTGGTTCACCACCGAGTCCCACGTCGTCGTCGATCCGTCCGGTGTGGACGCATCGGTGGTCAAGCGCGCCAAGGAGGCACTGCGCCGGATCCCCGACCGCGGGCTGGGCGGCCTGCCCACCGACGCGGTCACCGAGCTGGCCTTCAACTACCTCGGGCGCTTCGCCGCGGGCGAGCAGCGGGCCTGGCAGCAGGCGACGGACGTCCCGCCGACGGGCGGCGCGGACCCGGCGATGCCGGTCGTCGCCACGGTCGCGCTCGATGCCCTCGTGCAGGACGGCCCCGCGGGCCCGGTGCTGCGGGCGACCTGGACCTACGCGACGGGGATCGTCGACGAGGCGCGGGTCGCGGAGCTGGCGGAGTCGTGGATCGAGGCGGTCACCAGGATCGTCGCCGGGGGCGGAGGCGGGCACACGCCGTCGGACTTCCCGCTCGTCACGGCCACGCAGGCGGACGTCGAGCGGTGGGAGGGGGCCCATCCCGGGCTCTCCGACGTCTGGCCGCTGTCACCGCTGCAGGAGGGGCTGCTCTTCCACACACTCCTCTCCGCCGGAGCACCGGACGCTGCTGGGGGACCGGGCGCTGCCGGGACGGACGTCTACCTCGTCCAGACGATGCTGGACCTCACCGGTGACGTCGATCCCGGGCGGATCCGCGCCGGTGCCCAGGCGCTGCTGGACCGGCACCCGGCGCTGCGTGTCGCGTTCGGCACGGACGCCGACGGGGCGCCCGTCCAGGTCGTCACCGACGGCATGCCGGTCGCCTTCACCCATGTCGACGTCGGCACGGACGCCGCGGAGCTCGACCGCCTGGTGGCGCTCGACCGGGCCACCCGGATGGACCCGGCGACCGGCCCGCTGATCCGGTTCGTGCTGCTCACGACCGGTCCGGACCGTGCCCGGCTGCTCGTCTCCGCCCATCACCTGCTCCTCGACGGCTGGTCCACGCCGGTCGTGCTGGGAGACCTCGCGGCCCTCTGCGGTGGCGCCGTGCTGCCTCCGGCGCGCTCGTACCGGGACTTCCTCGCCTGGTTGGCGGGCCGGGACGCGGACACGAGCCTGCGCGCCTGGGTGGGCGCGCTCGACGGGCTGGACGAGCCGACCCTCGTCGCCGGACCGGCCGCGGCCAGGCCCGACGGGCTGCCGGACCGCGTCGAGGGGGCCCTCGGCGCCGTCGCGTGGGAGGCCGTGTCGGCGCTCGCCCGCCGCGAGGGCGTCACCCCGAACACCGTCGTCCAGGTCGCGTGGGGGCTCCTGCTCGCCGAGCTGACCGGCCGCACGGACGTCGCCTTCGGCGCGACCGTCTCCGGGCGCCCGCCGGAGCTGCCCGGCGTCGGGGAGATGGTCGGGATCTTCATCAACACCCTGCCGGTCCGGGTGCGGCTGCGGCCCACCGAGACCGCCCGGGAGCTGCTACGGCGGGTGCAGGCGGAGCAGACCCGCCTGCTCGACCACCAGCGGACCGGGCTCGGCGCGATCCAGCAGGCCGTGGGGATCGACGAGCTCTTCGACACCCTCACCGTGTTCGAGAGCTACCCGGCGAACCCCGCGGAGGACGCCGGACCGGCCGGCGGTCCGTCCATGAAGGACGTCTCGGCGGCGGATGCCACGCACTATCCGCTGACCCTGAGCGCGCGGGTCGGGAGCACCCTCGAGCTGGCCCTCGACCACCTCGGCGACGTTCTCGACGTCCACGGCGGAGCCACCGCGGTCCTGGAGCGGTTGCTCGACACGGTGGCCGGTCTCGCCGCCGAGCCGGACGTCCCCCTCGCCCGCCGTCGTGCGAACCCGGTCGGGGGCGGTACCTCGCCGCTCCGTGGCGACGGGGCCCCGGCCGGGCAGGGGGTGACCGGGGCCGTTGCCGGGGCGAGCGGGACCACCGAGAGCGCGACCTCGACCCCTACCGCTACGCCGGCGACCCCCACTGCCGCGGCGGCGACCCAGGACACCGCGCCCGCGGCGGCCGGTGCAGTCGGAGTCGGCGCGGTCGGAGCTGGTGCGGTCGGAGTCGGTGCAGGCGAGGGCACGGTCCTCGCAGCCTTCAGCGCCGCCGTCGCCGCCCGCCCCGACGAGCCCGCGCTCGTCGCCGCCGACGCGGTCCTGACCTTCGCCGAGCTCGATCTCCGGGCCTGCCGCCTGGCCTCCCACCTGCGCGGACTGGGCGTGGGCCCGGACACCCGGGTCGGGCTGGTCCTGCCCCGAACCTCGGACATGGTCGTCGGGATGCTCGCCGTCTGGGCCGCCGGCGGTACGCACGTCCCCGTCGATCCGGCGCACCCCGCCGAGCGGGTGGCGAGCGTGCTCGCCGACGCCGCGCCGGTCGTCGTCCTGACCCACGGCGCGACCGCCGCCGGCCTGCCGGGCCCCGGTGGGCCGGCCGCCGTGGTCGTGCTCGACGACCCGGACACCGCGGCCACGATCGCCGCTCGCGCCCCGGAGCCGCCGCACGGCCCCGATCCGCACGGCCCCGGTCCGCACGGCCCCGGTCCGCATGGCCCCGATCTGCATGGCCCCGATCCGCGCGGCGCCGCCTACGTCGTCTACACCTCGGGCTCGACCGGCCGGCCCAAGGGGGTGACGATCGAGCACCGCAGCCTCGCGGCGCTGGTCGCGGCGCACCGCGCCGCCGTCATGGAGCCTGCGGCCGAGCTGCTGGGGCGGCCGCTGCAGGTCCTGAACTCGCTGTCGTTCGCCTACGACGGCACCGTCGACCCGCTGGCCTGGATGCTCGCCGGGCACACGATGCACGTCCTGCCGGACGCGCTGATGGGAGACGCCCGCGGCCTCGTCCGGTACGTGCGCGAGCACGACGTGGACTTCGTCGACGTCCCCCCGTCCTTCCTGGACCTCGTGCTGGAGGAGGGTCTGCTCTCCGGGAAGCACCGGCCGGCCGTGGTCGCGACCGGCGCCGAGGCCGTCGGACCCGGGCTGTGGGAGCGGCTCGCCGCGGACGCGCTGGCGCCCTTCAACTTCTACGGCCCGACCGAGTGCACCGTGGACGCGCTGTTCACTCCGATCGAGGCCGGTCGCGCGCCGCACATCGGCCGCCCGGTGGCCGGCACGACCGCCGTCGTGCTCGACGCGTTCCTGCGGACGGTGCCGGCGGGCGCCCCCGGTGAGCTGTACGTGGGCGGCGCCGGCCTGGCGCGCGGCTACCTGGAGCGGCCGGGCCTGACCGCGGAGCGGTTCGTGGCCGGCCCGGGCGGGGCGCGGCTCTACCGCACCGGCGACCTGGCCCGCAGGCTCGCCGACGGCACGGTCGAGTACCTCGGCCGCGCGGACGACCAGGTCAAGATCCGCGGCTTCCGGGTGGAGCTCGGCGAGGTCGAGGCCGCGCTGCGCAGCCATCCCGGTGTGCTGCAGGCGGTCGCGCTCGTCCGGAGTGGACGGCTGATCGGCTACGTCGTCGGAGCTACCGGACCTACCGGAGCCGGCGGTGCCCTCGACGGAACGGCGGTGCGGGAAACCGTCGCCGCGGCACTGCCGGCGCACATGGTGCCGGCCGCCGTCGTCGTCCTCGACGCCCTGCCCATGACGCCCAACGGCAAGGTGGACCGCCGCGCCCTGCCCGAGCCGAGCCGCGAGAGCGGGGGCCGGGCGCCGTCGTCCGGCACCGAGATCGCGCTGGCCGGCCTGTTCTCCCAGGTCCTCGACGTGGAGACGGTAGGGGCGGACGAGTCGTTCTTCGACCTGGGCGGCCACTCGCTCGTGGCGATCCGGCTGGTGTCGCGGATCCGTGCCGCCCTCGGCGCGGACCTGTCGGTGCGGGCCGTGTTCGACCATCCGACCGTCGCCGGGCTCGCCGCGGTCGTCGACGCGGCCGCCCGCGCCCGCAACCCCCTGCGGCCCGTGCCGCGTCCGGAGACCGTGCCGCTGTCGTTCCCGCAGCAGCGGCTGTGGTTCCTCGACCAGATGGAGGGCCCGTCGGCGGCCTACGTGCTGCCCTTCGCGGTCCGGCTCTCCGCAGCCCCCGACGTCGAGGCGCTGCGCGCCGCACTGGCGGACGTGATCGGCCGCCACGAGAGCCTGCGCACGGTCTTCCCGGCCACGGACGGGACGCCGCGCCAGGAGATCCTGACCGACTGGGACGCAACGATCCCCGTCGCCGACACGGACGATCCGGGCCACCACGGCCTCGACGCGGCCCTATTCGACGACGCCCATCACGTCTTCGCCCTGGACCGCGATCTCCCGATCCGGCTGCGGCTGCTGCGCGCCGGCGAGGGCTGGGTGCTCTCCCTGGTGCTGCACCACATCGCGGCGGACGAGTGGTCCGGCGAACGCCTGCTCGCCGACCTGGACACCGCGTACCGGGCCCGGGTCGCCGGGCGTGCCCCGGCCTGGGAGCCGCTGCCGGTCCAGTACGCGGACTACACGCTGTGGCAGCGGGAGCAGCTCGGTTCGGAGGAGGATCCGGCCTCGGTGCTGGCCCGCCAGGTCGGCTACTGGCGCGAGCGGCTGGCCGGGCTGCCCGAGGAGCAGGCGCTGCACACGGACCGCCCGCGCCCGGACACGGCCTCGCACACCGGTTTCACCGTCGAGGTCCGGGTCCCGGCCGCGGTCCGCACCGGGCTGGAGCGGCTCGCCGCCGACACCGGCACGACCCCGTTCATGATCACGCAGGCCGCCGTCGCGCTCTGGCTGCACGCCCACGGGACCGGACCCGATGTCGCCCTGGGCACGCCGGTGGCGGGCCGGACGGACGTCGCGCTCGACGATCTCGTCGGGTTCTTCGTGAACACGCTGGTGCTGCGCACGGACCTGTCCGGGGACCCGACGCTGCGCGAGGTCGTGGGCCGCGCCCGCGACACCGCCCTGGCGGCCTACGCCCATCAGGAGCTGCCCTTCGAGCGGCTCGTCGAGCTGCTGAACCCGCCCCGCTCGGGCGGCCGGCACCCGCTGTTCCAGACGAGTGTGATCCACACCGCGGACGCGGCCTCGGGGATGCGGCTGGGCGACCTGGGGCTCACCGAGGTCCGCACGGCCTGGGACGCGGCGCGGTTCGACCTGAGCGTCGACGCGCTGGAGACCGCGACCGGGCTGACGCTCGCCGTCACCTACAGCGCGGACCTGTTCGACCGCGCGACCGGCGAGGCGATGAGCGCCCGGCTCGCGCAGGTCTTCACCGCGCTGGCGGCCGATCCGGACGTCCGGATCAGCGGCCTCGACGTCCGCGCCGACCCGGAGCGCCTCGCGGCGCCGCCGGTGACGGCGCCGGAGGTCGCGGACCGGACGCTGTGGGAGCTGTTCGCCGCCACGGCCGACGCGCACCCCCGCAGCCGGGCGCTCACCGGGCCGGACGGGGTGTCCCTCACCTACCGCGACCTGCGGCACCGCGCCGAGCAGGTCGCCCGGCGGCTGGTGGTCGCCGGCGTGCGGCCGGGGGAGCGGGTCGCCCTGCTCCTGCCGCGCACGGTCGATCTGGTCGCCGCGGTCCTGGGCGTGACGGCGGCGGGCGCGGCCTACGTCCCGGTCGACCCGGGCTACCCGGCGGAGCGGATAGCGTTCACCCTCGCGGACGCCGCGCCGGCCGCGGTGCTGGTCAGCGAGGAGACCCGGGCCGTCGCGCCGGAGGGCGCGGTCGTCCTCGACGGCAGTGATGTCGATGTGCCGCATCAGGAGCTGCCGGTCGTCGACCCCGGGTCGACGGCGTACGTGATCTACACGTCCGGCTCCACGGGCACCCCGAAGGGCGTCGAGGTGAGCCACCGCAACGTGGTCGCGCTCCTGGCGGGCACCGAGGGCCTGTTCGACTTCACCGCGGACGACGTCTGGACCTTGTTCCACTCCGCGGCGTTCGACTTCTCCGTGTGGGAGATGTGGGCGCCGCTGACCACCGGCGGGCGGGTCGTCGTCGTGGAGCACGACATCACGCGGGACCCGCAGCGCTTCCTCGACCTGCTCGACCGCGAGGGCGTCACCGTCGTCAACCAGACCCCCACCGCGTTCCTCTCCCTCGACGCCGCGGACGCGGCGGGGCCGGGGCGGGCGCCCGACCTGCGCCACGTGATCTTCGGTGGCGAGGCCCTCGATCCGTCCACACTGGCCGGCTGGGAGCGGCGCCGGCCCGAGGCCGTGCCCGTGAACATGTACGGGATCACCGAGACCACGGTGCACGTCACGCACCACGTCGCCGGCTCCGCCGAGCGCGGGAGTCCTGTCGGGGCACCGATTCCGGGCCTCGCCGTGCACCTGCTCGACGACTCGTTGCGCCCGGTGCCGTCCGGGGTCCCCGGGGAGATCTACGTGTCCGGGCCGCAGCTCGCGCAGGGCTACCTCGGCCGGGCGGCCCTGACCGCCACCCGGTTCGTGGCCGGGCCCGGCGGCGGGCGCCGCTACCGTTCGGGTGACCGGGCGCGGCTGCTCGTCGACGGGGGGCTCGACCACCTCGGGCGGGCGGACGAGCAGGTCAAGATCCGCGGGTTCCGCATCGAGCCCGGCGAGATCGCGGCCGTGCTCGGCGAGCACCCCGACGTGGCGCAGGCCGCGGTCGTGGCGGCACCGGACCCGGCGGGGGCGCTGCGCCTCGTCGGGTACGTGGTGCCCCGCACCGGGACGGGTCCGGAGCACGCGGCCCTGCGGGCCTGGGCCGCCGACCGGCTGCCCGCGCACATGGTGCCGGCCGCGCTCGTCTCGCTCGGGGCGCTGCCGATGACGGCGAACGGCAAGCTCGACCGCCGCGCCCTGCCCGAGCCGGCGCCGGAGCGCGGCGCGGGCCGGGCGCCGTCGTCGGCCACCGAGATCGCCCTGGCCGGCCTGTTCGGGCAGGTCCTGGGCGTGGACGGGGTCGCGGTGGACGACTCGTTCTTCGACCTCGGCGGGCACTCGCTCGTCGCCACGCGGCTCGTGTCCCGGATCCGTGCCGAGCTGGGTGCGGACCTGTCCGTCCGGGCGATCTTCGACGCCCCGACGGTCCGGGCGCTCGCCGCCCTCGTCGACACCGCGTCGGGTGGTGCGGGGAGTGCGTTGATCCCGCGCGAACGTCCGGCGGCGGTGCCGCTCTCGTCCGCGCAGCAGCGGCTGTGGTTCCTCGACCAGATGGAGGGCCCGTCCGCGGCCTATGTGCTGCCCTTCGCGATCCGGCTCACCGGCCCGGTCGACGTCGCGGTGCTGCGGGCCGCGGTCGCCGACGTGATCGGCCGCCACGAGAGCCTGCGCACGGCCTTCCCGACGACCGGTGGGGTCCCGCGCCAGGAGGTCCTCCCCGCCGACGTCGTGGAGATCCCGGTGGTCGAGATCGCGGAGGAGGCACTGGAGGCGGAGCTGGTGGCCGCATCCGGGCACCGGTTCGCCCTGGCCACGGACCTGCCGGTCCGGCCGCGCGTGCTCCGGCTGCCCGGCGGCGACGTGGTGCTCTCCCTCGCGCTGCACCACATCGCGGGCGACGAGTGGTCCGGCGAGCGCCTGCTCGCGGACCTCGACCTCGCCTACCGGGCGCGGTCCGCCGGTGCAGAGCCGGGCTGGGCCCCGCTGCCGGTGCAGTACGCGGACTACACGCTCTGGCAGCGGGAGCAGCTGGGCGCCGAAGACGATCCGGGCTCGGTGCTGGCCCGCCAGGTCGCCTACTGGCGCGAGACCCTTGCCGGGCTCCCGGAGGAGGTGCCGCTGCCGGCCGACCACCCGCGGCCGCGGACCGCCTCGCACCGGGGCACGACCGTCGGCCTCACGATCGACGCGGGGACCGCGGCGGGCCTGACCCGGCTGGCCCGGGACACGGGCGCGACGGCCTTCATGCTCACCCAGGCCGCGGTCGCGGTGTGGCTGCAGGCCCATGGCGCGGGCCCGGACGTCCCGCTCGGCACGCCGGTGGCGGGCCGGACGGACGTCGCGCTCGACGATCTCGTCGGGTTCTTCGTGAACACTCTGGTGCTGCGCACGGACCTGTCCGGGGACCCGACGCTGCGCGAGGTCGTGGGCCGCGCCCGGGAGACCGCGCTGGGCGCGTACGCCCATCAGGAGCTGCCCTTCGAGCGGCTCGTCGAGCTCCTCGACCCGCCGCGCGGCATCGACCGCCACCCCCTCTTCCAGACGAGCATCGTGCACCGTTCGGGCGGAACCGAGATCACCTCGCTGGGCGGGCGGCCCGCGCGGCAGCTGCACGCCGAGCTCGACACCGCGAAGTTCGACATCGCCGTCGACCTCGGGCCCGCGGTGGACCTGGGGGAGAACGCCTCCGGTGGTCTGGACGGCGCCGTCACCTTCGCCGCGGACCTGTTCGACCGGCCCACCGCAGAGGCCATGACGGCGCGGCTGGCCGAGGTCCTCGCGGTGCTCGCGGCCGACCCCGACCGGCGGCTCAGCCGCCTGGACCTCCGCACGGCGGCAGAGCGGACGACTGCTCTCGACGGCGGAACGACGGCGGAGCCGACGGCCTCCCTCGACGGGGAGGAGCCGGGGGCGCCCGGCGACGAGGGGACGGTGGGGGAGCGGACGCCGGTCGTCCCCGCGGCGAGTCTCATCGACCTGGTCCGGCAGGTCGCGGCGGACCACCCGGCCCACACCGCCGTGACCGGCCCGGACGGGGGCGCGCTCACGTACGCGGCGCTGTGCGAGAGCGCCGAGCGCCTCGCCCGCGTCCTGCGGTCCCGCGGCGTGCGGACCGGGGACCGGGTCGCGCTCCTGGTGCCCCGCACCGCGGATCTCCTCGTCGCGATCCTCGGGGTGACGGCGGCCGGCGCGGCCTACGTCCCGATCGATCCCGGCTACCCGGCGGAGCGGATCGCGTTCACCCTCGCGGACGCCGCGCCGGCCGCGGTGCTGGTCACCGAGGGCACCCGGGCCGTCGCGCCGGAGGGCGCGGTCGTCCTCGACGGCAGTGATGTCGATGTGCCGCACCAGGAGCTGCCGGTCGTCGACCCGGCGGCCACGGCGTACGTGATCTACACGTCCGGCTCCACGGGTGCCCCGAAGGGCGTCGAGGTGAGCCACCGCAACGTGGTCGCCCTGCTCGCGGGCACCGAGGGCCTGTTCGGCTTCACCGCGGACGACGTGTGGACCTTGTTCCACTCGGCGGCGTTCGACTTCTCCGTGTGGGAGATGTGGGGCCCGCTCACCACGGGCGGGCGGGTGGTCGTCGTCGACCGCGAGGTCACCCGAGATCCCGAGAGCTTCCTGGGGCTGCTCGGCCGCGAGGGCGTCACGGTGCTGAACCAGACCCCCACCGCCTTCGCCGCCCTCGCGGCGGCCGACGCCGACCTCCCCGCCCTGCGGTACGTGATCTTCGGCGGCGAGGCCCTCGATCCGTCCACACTGGAGCGCTGGATCGCCGACCGGCCGGGCACAGCGCTGGTCAACATGTACGGGATCACCGAGACGACGGTGCACGTCACGCACCACGAGGTCGGTGCGGGGGCCGCCGGCAGCCCGATCGGCGACCCGATCCCGGGCCTGCGCGTGCAGGTGCTCGACGACCTGCTGCGACCGGTCCCGCCGGGCGTCCCCGGTGAGATGTACGTGTCGGGCCCGCAGGTCGCGCAGGGCTACCTCGGCCGCCCCGGCCTCACCGCGGCCCGGTTCGTGGCGGGCCCCGGGGGCGGGCGCCGCTACCGCTCCGGTGACCTCGCCCGCCATCGGGCGGACGGGCTCGACTACCTCGGCCGCGCCGACGACCAGGTCAAGATCCGGGGCTTCCGGATCGAGCCCGGCGAGATCGCGGCCGCGCTCGCCGGACATCCCGCGGTCGCGCAGGCGGCGGTGGTCGTCCGTGAGGACGTCCCGGGTGTCCGGCAGCTGGTCGCGTACGTGGTCGGCAGGGCGGGACGGGTCAGCAGGGCCGGAGAGGTCGGCCGGGCCGGGCGGCCCGGGGAGGCCGGAGACGCCCTGCGGTCCTGGGCCGCGGAGCGCCTCCCGGAGCACATGGTGCCGGCCGCGGTGGTGGAGCTGGACCGGCTGCCCCTGACCGCCAACGGCAAGCTCGACCGGCGCGCCCTGCCCGCCCCGGCGCGCGAGAGCGCCGGCCGAGCCGCCGAGACCCCCGTCGAGGAGCGGCTGGCCGCGGTGTTCGCGGAGGTCCTGGGCCTGGGCGAGGTCGGTGCGGACGACTCGTTCTTCGAGCTCGGCGGCGACAGCATCGTCTCCATCCAGCTGGTGGCCCGGGCCCGCGAGCGCGGCATCGCGATCACCCCGCGGGACGTCTTCGAGCGGCGCACGGTCGCGGCGCTCGCCGAGATCGCGGACGTCTCCGCGCTGGTGGAGGCCGAGCCCGCGGACGCCGGGATCGGCGTGGTGCCGCTCACCCCGATCATGCGGACGCTCCTCGAGACCCCGGTCCTGCCGCGGCGCTTCTGCCAGGCCGCGCTGCTGACCGTCCCGGCCGGCACCCGGCGCGAGGACGTGATCGCCGCGGTGCAGACCGTCGCCGACCGGCACGACCTGCTGCGGGCCCGGCTGGTGGGGGAGGCCCTGGAGGTGCCGGAGCCGGGCGCGTCGGTGGCCGGACTGGTCCGCCGGGTCGCCCTCGCCGGTGTCGCGGCGGGCGGGCCGTGGACCGCGCAGCCGGTGTGGGCACAGGTCGAGGCCGAGCTGGAGGCCGCGGCGGACCGGCTCGACCCGGCCGCCGGTGTGATGGCGCAGGTCGTGCTCCTCGACGGCGGCGCCGCGGGGGGCCGCGTGCTGGTGGTCGTGCACCATCTCGTCGTCGACGGGGTGTCGTGGCGGATCCTGGTGCCGGACCTGGTCGCGGCGGCCGCGGGCACGCCCCTCGCGCCGGTCGGCACCTCGTTCCGCACCTGGGCCCGCGGGCTCGCCGCGGCGGACCGCTCGGACGAGCTGCCGTACTGGACCTCGGCGCTCGCCGGGGCCGAGCGACCGTGGGGGCGCAGGGCTCTCGACCCGGTCGTCGACACCGTCGCCACCACCCGGGACGTCGAGGTCCGGGTGCCGGTCGAGGTCACCCGGGCCGTGCTCACCGCGGTGCCGGAGGCGTTCTACGGCAGTGTCGACGACGTCCTGCTCGCCGCGCTCGGCGCCGCCGTCGCGCGCTGGCGGCCCGGCCGCGACTCGGTGCTCGTGGAGCTCGAGGGCCACGGCCGCCAGGAGGAGGCCGTGCCGGGCGCCGAGCTGTCCCGCACGGTCGGCTGGTTCACCGCGACCCACCCGGTCCGGCTGGATCTGTCCGATGTGGACCTCGCGGATGTCTACGCGGGGGGCGCAGAGGCGGGCCTGGTCGTCAAGCGGGTCAAGGAACAGCTGCGCTCCGTCCCGGGCCGCGGCCTGGGGTACGGGCTGCTGAGGCACCTGCGCGGGGAGCTGGGCGGCCTGGCCGCCCCACAGGTCGGCTTCAACTATCTCGGCCGGTTCGGCGGCGGGGAGGCCGAGAGCCGGCAGGTCACGGGCTGGGCGGAGGCGCCCGAGCTCGCGGGCTTCGGCGGCACCACCGATGCGCGGCTGCCGGCGGCGAACGTCCTCGACGTCAACGCCGTCACCGAGGACGGACCGGCCGGCCCGGTGTTGTCGGCGACCTGGACCTACCCGTCCGGCCTCCTCGACGGCGACGACGTCACGGCGCTCGCGGAGCTGTGGGTGGCGGCGCTCGCCGCGCTCGCGGCCCACGTGGCGGGTGGGCACGGCGGCGGCCACACGCCGTCCGACATGGCACTGGTCGACCTCGACCAGTCCGATCTCGACGACCTGGAAGCAGAGTGGGGTACCCAGTGAGCTCCGGCAAGGCAGCGAGCGCGGCGAGTGCACCGGCCCGGAAGTCCCGCATCGAGGAGGTCCTGCCCCTCTCGCCGTTGCAGGAGGGGCTCCTCCACCACGCACTGCGGGCCGCCGAGGACGGCACCGCGGACGTCTACACCGCGCAGCTGGTCCTCGACCTGGACGGCGGACCGGACGGCGGGATCGACGTCGAGCGCCTGCGCCGGGCCGGCCAGGCCCTGCTGGAGCGGCACGCCAACCTGCGCACCGCGTTCACCCACCAGCGGTCCGGCCCGGTGCAGGTCGTCCTGCGCGAGGTCGTGCTGCCGTTCGCCGCCGCGGACGTGTCGGGCGAGGCCGATCCGGAGGCCGCCTGCGCCGCGCTGGTCGGCGCCGCCGGTGCCGAGCCGTTCGATCCCGCCGCCCCGCCCCTGATCCGGCTGCTCGTGGTGCGGCTGTCGGCCACCCGCTCCCGGCTGGCGATCACCAACCACCACATCCTGCTCGACGGCTGGTCGACCCCGCTGCTGGTCGCGGACCTGCTGGCGCTCTACGAGTCCGACGGCGACCCGGCCGGCCTGCCGCGGGTCCGCCCGTTCCGCGACCACCTGGCCTGGCTCGGCCGTCAGGACCGGGACGCCTCCCTGCGGACCTGGGGCGAGGCGCTCGACGGGGTGGAGGCGTGCGTCGTCGCGCCCGGGCACGAGGAGGGCCTTCCCGCCCGCGCCGAGGTCCCGCTGCCTCGGGAGACCGCGGCCGGGCTCGTCCGGCTCGCCGCCGCCACCGGCGTCACCCTCAACACGGTCGTCCAGGTGGCGTGGGCCCTGCTGCTCGGCCACACCACCGGCCGTCGCGACGTCGTGTTCGGGGCGACGGTCTCCGGCCGGCCCCCGCAGGTCCCCGGCGTGGAGTCCATGGTCGGGCTGTTCATCAACACCGTCCCGGTGCGGGTGGACCTCGATCCCGCCGAGACCCTGGAGGCGCTGCTGCGCCGAGTGCAGGCCGAGCAGGTCGCGCTGCTCGACCACCACTACCTCAACCTGGCCGACGTCCAGCGCGCCGCCGGGGGCGGCGAGCTCTTCGACACCCTCGCCGTGTTCGAGTCCTACCCGGTCGACACGAACGCCCTGGACCCGTCGCGGAACGGGCTCACCGTGACCGGCGTGCAGGGCCGCGACGCGACCCACTACCCCCTGACCCTGCTCGCCCACCCCGAGAACGATCTCGAGCTCGGGATCGCGCACCGGGTGCCGCCCACCGTGATCGAGCCGATGCTGGCGCGCTTCGGCCGCATCCTGCACACCCTCGCCGAGACTCCGTCCACACCGGTCGGCGCCCTGCCGGTGCTCGACGGCGAGGAGCGCGCCGCGCTCCTGGACCTCCCGAACCGGACTGCGTCCGGCGAGCCCGCGCGCACCCTCGCGTCGGTGCTGGAACCGGCCGACCCGCAGCGGGTCGCGGTGATCGGTGGCGACGTCCGGCTGACCTACGGCGAGCTGGACGCCCGGGCCAACCGGCTCGCGCGGCTGGTGGCCGCGCGGGGGATCGGGCCCGAGGACGTCGTCGCCGTGGCCCTGCCGCGCACCCCCGACCTCGTCGTCGCGGTGCTGGCCGTGATCCGCGCCGGTGCCGCCTACCTGCCCGTCGACCCGCGCTACCCCGCGGACCGGATCCGGTCGGTCCTCGACCAGGCGTCCCCGGCCGCGATCCTGACCGCCGACGGCGTGGACCTGCCCGACCACGGGACGCCGGTCGTCGGCCTCGACGACGGGGCCGGTCTCTCCCCGCAGCGGCTCACCGACGCGGACCGGGTCCGCGCGCTCGACCCGGCCCATCCCGCATACGTGATCTTCACGTCGGGCTCGACCGGTGTGCCCAAGGGCGTGGTGCTCCCGCAGGCCAACGTCGTGCGGCTGGTCGAGTGGGCCGCCGAGCGGCTCGGCGCCGGCGCACTGGACCACGCGGTGTTCTCGACGTCGCTGAGCTTCGACGTGTCGGTGTTCGAGCTGTTCGCGCCGCTGCGGGCCGGGGGCACCCTCGAGATCGTCGACGACGTCCTCGCCGCCCCGGAGGTCGAGAGCCCGACGCTGGTCTCGGGGGTGCCGACTGCCGTCGAGGCCCTGCTCGCCGGCGCTCCGCTGCACGCGCAGACCGTGGTGCTCGCCGGTGAGGCGACCTCCCGCGAGCTCGTCCGTGCCCTGCAACGGGACGCGGTGGTGCACAACTTCTACGGCCCCACCGAGACCACGGTCTACAGCACCGCCCACCGCACGCGGCCCGGGGACACCGGCCCGGTGCCGATCGGCACGCCCGCCCGCGACACCACCGCGTACGTCCTCGACGCCGCCCTGCGCCCGGTGCCCGAGGGTGTCCCGGGGGAGCTGTACCTCGGCGGGTACCAGCTCGCCCGCGGCTACCTGGGCCGCCCCGGGCTGACCGCGGGCCGGTTCGTGGTGAACCCGTTCGGCGACGGGCGGCTCTACCGCACCGGCGACCTCGTCCGCTGGCATGCCGGCGAGCTGGAGTACCGCGGCCGCACCGACGACCAGGTGAAGGTCCGCGGCTTCCGGATCGAGCTGGGCGAGATCACCGCCGCGCTGCTCGCCTGCGGCGCAACGGGTGCGGCGACGATCGTCCGCACCGACGGCCCGGCAGGCGCCGAGATCGTGTCCTATGTGGTGGGACCGGCGAACGGCGAGGACCTGCGCACACAGCTCGCCGCGCGGCTGCCCTCGCACATGGTTCCCTCCGCGGTCCTGGTCCTCGACGCCCTCCCGACCACGCCGAACGGGAAGCTGGACCGCGGCCGCCTGCCGGCCCCGGAGCGCGCCGGAAACGCCGCGTCCCGGCCGCCGTCGACTCCGCTGGAGGAGACCCTCTGCGGGCTGTTCGGCGAGGTGCTGGGCGTGCCCGTCGGCGTCGACGACTCGTTCTTCGCCCTCGGCGGTCATTCCCTGCTCGCCACGCGGCTGGTGGCGCGGATCCGCAAGGTCCTCGACCTGCGGCTCCCGGTGCGCGAGATCTTCGACGCCCCCACGGTCGCCCGGCTGGCGGCGTCGATCGAGGCCGCTGCGGCTGTGGAGCGCTCGGCGGGCGCGACCCCGGCCTCCCCGGACCCGGCGGAGTCCTTCCCGTCGACCGAACGGCCTCCGCTCGTGCCGCGGGAGCGGCCCGCCGAGCCGCCGCTGTCCTTCGCGCAGCAGCGGCTCTGGTTCCTCTACCGCCTCGAGGGCCCGAGCTCCACCTACTCGATCCCGTCGGCGGCACGGTTCCCGCGCGACACGGACACCGCCGCCCTGGCCGAGGCCGTGCGGGACGTCGTGGCGCGCCACGAGAGCCTCCGGACGCTGTTCCCGGACCGGGACGGCACTCCCTACCAGCGGATCCTCGGCAGCTCCGATCCGGAATGGACGCTCGAGGTCCCCGTCGTCGACATCCCCGCCGAGGACCTGCACACCGCCCTCGCCGCCGACGCGGACGAGCCGTTCCTGCTGGAGAGCGAGCTGCCGGTCCGGGCCCGGATCCTGGTGCTGCCCTCCGGTGAGGCGGTGCTCTCGATCGTCGTCCACCACATCGCCGGCGACGAATGGTCCACCACGCCCCTGCTCGCGGACCTCGGTGCGGCCTACACCGCCCGTGCCGACGGCCGCGCCCCCGCGTGGGCGCCGCTCCCGGTGCAGTACGCGGACTTCGCGCTCTGGCAGCGCGAGGTCCTCGGCACCGAGGAGGACCGGCAGAGCCTGGTCTCGCGCCAGCTCGCGCACTGGCGCACCGCGCTGGACGGGCTGCCCGCCGAGATCCCGGTCCCGCGGGACCGTCCCCGCCCGGCGGTCCCGACCGGCCGCGGGGGCACCGCGCCCTTCACCCTGCCCGCTCCGATCGCGGGCGCGTTGCGGGCGCTCGCCGCGGAGACCGGTGTGAGCCCGTTCATCCTGGCCCAGACCGCGGTCGCCGTCGTGCTGCACAAGCTCGGCGCGGGTACGGACATCCCACTGGGCACGCCGATCGCGGGCCGCACGGACGACGCCCTCGACGGGCTGGTCGGCTTCTTCGTCAACACGCTGGTGCTGCGGACCGACCTGTCGGGCGACCCGACGCTGCGCGAGGTCCTGGGCCGCGCCCGCGAGACCGCCCTGGCGGCCTACGCCCACCAGGACCTCCCGTTCGAGCGGGTCGTGGACGTGGTTCTGTCGAGCAGCGGGGCGCCCGAGCGGGCGTTGAACCGGCAGCCGCTCTTCCAGACCATGGTCACCTACCAGGTCACCGAGGAGGCGGCGGCCGGGTCTCTGGACGCCCGCGCCGTGGCCGTCGAGCTGCGGACCTCGAAGTTCGACATGAGCGTGGACTTCGTCGAGGACCGGGGCGCGATGGGCGGCAGCGTGAACTACGCCCTGGACCTCTTCGAGCCCGAGACCGCCGCCCGGTTCGCGGAGCGCGTGGTGCAGGTCCTCACGGCCTTCGCCGAGCGGCCCGACGCCGCCCTGCGCGCGATCGAGGTGACCACCCCGGCCGAGCGCGCCGAGGTCGTGACCGGCTGGAACGACACCGATCTCGACGTGCCGGCCGAGACGCTGCCCGCACTGTTCGCGGAGTGGGTGCGGTCGACTCCGGACGCCGTGGCCCTGGTGGACGGGTCGACGCGGCTGACCTACCGGGAGCTGGACGCGCGGGCGGCGGGGTTGGCGGCGCGGCTGTCGGCGGCGGGGATCGGGCCGGAGCAGGTCGTCGGGGTGCATCTGGAGCGGTCGGCGGACCTGGTGACGGCGCTGCTGGGGATCCTGAAGGCGGGTGCGGCGTTCGTGCCGGTGGAGCCTTCCTGGCCGGCCGCGCGGATCGCGCAGGTGTGCGAGTCGGCCGGCGCGGCGGCGGTGGTGAGCGCCTCGCCCGAGGCTGCGGGTGCGGCGGCCGTGGTGAGTGCCGCGCCCGAGGTTGTGGGTTCGGCGCCCCTGGTGAGTTCCTCGCCCGTGGCTGCGGGTGAATCGGGGGGCCCGGAGGCCGGGCTGGGTGCAGGGGCCGGTGTGCTGCCGTCGGGGCTGCCCGTCTTCGCTGTGGACGGTCCGGAGGCTCCGGAGTGGATGGATGTGCGGGTGGATCCGGAGGGCCTGGCGTACGTGATGTTCACGTCGGGGTCGACGGGGGTGCCGAAGGGGGCGATGATCCGGCATGCGGCGATCTGTGCGCGGCTGCGGTGGCAGCAGGGTCCGGGGATGCTCGCGTACGGCCCTGGGGATGCGGCGTTGTTCAAGGCGCCGATGGGTTTTGACATCTCGGTGAACGAGATCTTCCTGCCGCTGGCGACCGGTGGTGCCGTCGTCGTGGCGGAGCCGGGCGGGGAGCGGGACGCGGAGTACCTGCTCGATCTCGTGGTGCGCGAGCGCGTCAGCTTCGTCTACGTCGTGTCGTCCATGCTGGACATGTGGTTGCAGATGCCGGCCGTGCACGAGGCGGCGCGGGTGCTGAAGCACGTGTGGTGCGGCGGGGAGGTGCTGACGCCGGAGCTGTTCGACCGTTTCCGGGCGGTGTTCCCGTCGGTGATGTATCACGGGTACGGCCCGGCGGAGGCGACGATCGGTGTGTCGCACCAGTCCTACCGGGGTGAGCAGCGGCGGGACCGGATCACCATCGGGGTGCCCAACCCGAACACCCGCATCCACGTTCTCGACGACGGGCTCCACCCCGTCCCGCCCGGCGTGGTGGGGGAGCTCTACACGGGTGGGCTGCCGCTCGGCCGGGGCTACGTCCACGAGCCCGCCCTGACCGCGGCCCGCTTCGTCGCCGATCCCTTCGCTTCCGAGCGTGCGGGCGCTGGTCGTGATGGCGCTGACGGTGCCGGGTCCTCCGGGGGCGCCCGGCTCTACCGCACGGGCGACCTCGCGCGCTGGACGAGCGACGGGCTCCTGGAGTTCGTGGGCCGCGCGGACTACCAGGTGAAGATCCGCGGGATGCGGGTCGAGCTGGAGGAGATCGAGGCGACCCTCGCCGCGCATCCGGCGGTCCGTCAGGCCGTGGTGACGGTGCGGGGCAACAGCATCCACGCCTACACCGTGACCACGCCCACCCCGCCCCAGCCCGCGGACGTCCTGGAGTGGGCGCGCGAGCACCTTCCCGAGCACATGGTGCCGAGCACGGTGACGCTGCTCGGCGCGTTCCCGCTCATGGCCTCCGGCAAGGTCGACCGCAAGGCCCTGCCGGATCCCGGAATGGCCGCCCCGGTGGCCGGCCGCGCCCCGGCGACCGCGACCGAGGCGGCCCTCGCCGCGCTCGTCGGCCAGGTCCTCGGCCTCGACACCGTGGGATCCGCCGTCGACCTCGACACCTCGTTCTTCGCGCTGGGCGGCGACTCGATCGTCTCCATCCAGCTCGTGTCCCGCGCCCGTGCGGCCGGGTTCGCGCTGTCCCCCCGGGACGTCTTCGAACAGCGCACCGTGGCCGCCCTGGCCCGGGTGCTCGACGGCCGGGCGCCCGCGGAGGCCCCCACCGTCACCGAGCACCGGGAGCTGGTGGCCGCCGCACCCGGCGATCTCGACCGCTGGCGGCGCCGCTTCCCCGGGCTCACCGAGGTGTGGCCGCTCTCGCCGCTGCAGCAGGGCCTGTACTTCCACTCGACGCTGAACGCGGACTCTGCGGGCGGTGACGTCTACGTCGCCCAGACCGTCCTGGACCTCGACGGCCCGCTCGATCCCGAGCGTCTGCGTGTCGCGGCGACCCGGCTCGTCGCGCGTCATCCGGTGCTGCGCACGGCGTTCGTCGAGGGGGCGGACGGGCTCCCCGTCCAGCTCGTCGTCGACGGCGTCGAGCCCGAGTTCACCGTGGTGGAGGACGCCGACGCCGACGCCGACGCCGACGCCGAGACCCGGGAACGCCTGCGGCCCTTCGACCTCACGGTGCCGCCCCTGGTCCGGTTCCTGCTGCGGCCCCGCGACGGCGGGCACCGGCTCGTGCTGACGAACCACCACATCGTCCTCGACGGCTGGTCCACCCCGCTGCTCGTGCGCGACCTGCTCGACCTCTACGCCGGCACCGCCGCGGCGGAGCCGCCGTCCTACCGCACCTACCTGCGGTGGCTCGCCGACCAGGACACCGACGCCTCCCGCGAGGCCTGGCGGCACGCGCTGCGCACCGCCGAGGAACCCACCCTGCTGCTGCCGGGGTCGCCCGAGGAGCCGACGGTCCCGGTCGGCGTCGGCGCCGATCTGGACGACGACCGCACCACCGCCGTCACCGGGCTCGCCCGGGAGCGCGGCGTCACCCTCAGCACCGTCCTGCAGACCGCGTGGGCGATCCTGCTCGGCGGGCTGACGGGGCGCACGGCCGTGACCTTCGGGACGACCGTCGCCGGACGGCCCCCGGCGTTGCCGGGCGTCGAGGACATGGTCGGGCTGTTCATCAACACCGTCCCCGTCCACGTGTCGCTGGCCGCGGCCGAGACCGTCGGTGACCTGCTCGAACGGGTGCAGGCCGAGCAGTCCGTGCTGCTCGACCACCAGCACCTGGGCCTCGCCGACATCGCACGCACCAGCCCCGTCGGTGGCGGCGAGCTGTTCGACACCCTCACCGTGGTCGAGTCCTACCCGCTCGACGAGGCGGCGGTCGGCGCCGCCGAGAGCGCCGCCGGCCTGCGGCTCGCGGACGTCGAGGGCCATGACGCCACCCACTACCCGGCGGTCCTGGTGATCCGGCCCGGCGAGCGGCTCGGGCTGGAGATCAAGTACCGGCCCGACGTCCTCGACGCCGACGCCGCCCACCTCCTGCTCGCCCGGCTCGACGGGCTCCTCGCGACGATGACCGCGCGACCGGAGCTGCCGGTCGGGCGGCTCGACGTCCTCACCGCCGCCGAACGCGCATCGGTGGTCGAGGACTGGAACGACACGGACCAGGAGGTGCCGGCGGAGACGCTGCCGGTGCTGTTCGCGGAGTGGGTGCGGTCGACTCCGGACGCCCTGGCCCTGGTGGACGGGTCGACGCGGCTGACCTACCGCGAGCTGGACGCGCGTGCGGCCGGACTCGCGGCGCGTCTCTTCGCCGCCGGGATCGGGCCGGAGCAGGTCGTCGGGGTGCATCTGGAGCGCTCCGCGGACCTGGTGACGGCGTTGCTGGGGATCCTCAAGGCGGGCGCGGCGTTCGTGCCCGTGGAGCCCTCCTGGCCCGCGGCCCGCATCGCGCAGGTCTGCGAGTCGGCCGGTGCCGCGGCGGTGGTGAGCTCCTCGCCCGAGGCTTCGGGTGCGGCGGCCCTGGTGAGCGCTTCGCCCGTGGCGTCGGGTGAGGCCGGGGGCCGGGGGCCGGCGGCCGGGCTCGGCGTGCTGCCGTCGGGGCTGCCCGTCTTCGCCGTCGACGGTCCGGAGGCTCCGGAGTGGACGGATGTCCCGGTGGATCCGGAGGGCCTGGCGTACGTGATGTTCACGTCCGGCTCCACCGGTGTGCCGAAGGGCGCGATGATCCGGCACTCGGCGATCTGTGCGCGGCTGCGGTGGCAGCAGGGCCCGGAGATGCTCCGGTACGGCCCGGGGGACGCCGCGTTGTTCAAGGCGCCCATGGGCTTCGACATCTCGGTGAACGAGGTCTTCCTGCCGCTCGCGACCGGTGGCGCGGTCGTCGTCGCGGAGCCGGGGGGCGAGCGGGACGCCGAGTACCTGCTCGATCTCGTGGTGCGCGAGCGCGTCAGCTTCGTCTACATCGTGTCCTCCATGTTGGACATGTGGTTGCAGATGCCGGCCGTGCACGAGGCGGCGCGGGTGCTGAAGCACGTGTGGTGCGGCGGCGAGGTGCTGACCCCGGAGCTGTTCGACCGGTTCCGGGCGGTGTTCCCGTCGGTGATGTACCACGGCTACGGGCCGGCGGAGGCGACGATCGGGGTGTCGCACCAGTCCTACCGGGGTGAGCAGCGGCGCGACCGGATCACCATCGGCGTCCCCAACCCGAACACCCGCATCTACGTGCTCGACCAGGGGCTCGCGCCCGTCGCGCCGGGGGTGACCGGCGAGCTCTACACCGGCGGCCTCCCGCTGGGCCGGGGTTACGTGAACAGCCCGGGCCTGACAGCGGCCCGGTTCGTCGCCGATCCCTTCGGCCGCGGTCGGCTCTACCGGACCGGTGACCTGGCCCGGTGGACCGCGGACGGCCTCCTGGAGTTCGTGGGGCGGGCGGACTACCAGGTGAAGATCCGCGGGATGCGGGTGGAGCTGGAGGAGATCGAGGCGACCCTCGCCGCGCATCCGGCGGTGCGTCAGGCCGTGGTGACGGTGCGGGGCAACGCGGTCCACGCGTACGTGGTCGGTGAGCAGGCCGATGTGCTGTCGTGGGCGCGGGAGCAGCTGCCCGAGCACATGGTGCCGAGCACGATGACGCTGCTGGCCGCGTTCCCGCTCATGGCCTCCGGCAAGGTCGACCGCACGGAGCTCCCCGTCCCGGAGGTCGAGGCCACCACCGGGCGGGCGGCCGAGGGGGCCACCGAGGAGCTGCTCGCCGGCCTCGTCGCCGAGGTGCTGGGGCTGCCCGCCGTCGGTGCGGAGGAGTCGTTCTTCGCCCTCGGCGGGGACTCGATCGTCGCCATCCAGCTCGTGTCGCGGGCCCGGGCCGCCGGCCTCGCGCTGTCCCCGCGGGACGTGTTCGACCACAAGACCGTCACCGCCCTCGCGCGGGTGCTCGACGAGCGGCCCGCCCCGGACCCGTTGCGTGGCACCGAGGTCGATGCGTCGGGGACCGGCCGGATCCCGATCACCCCGATCGTCGCGGAGATGGTCGGCAGGGGCGGGGAGTTCCGGCGCTTCTCCCAGGCCGTGCTGCTCGCGACCCCACCCGGGACGACCCGGGAGCACGTGACCGCCGCCCTGCGCGCGGTCCTCGACCGGCACGACGTCCTCCGGGGCCGGCTGCGACGGTCGGGTAAGGAGTGGGTCTTCACCACCACTCCCGTTGGCACGGTCGACCCGGAGTCGGTGCTGCACAGCGTGTCCGTGCCCGGGACCGACGGTGCGGACTTCCGCGCGGTCGTCGCCACCGAGTTCGACGCCGCCGCCGACCGGCTCGACCCGGCCGCCGGCGTCGTGCTCCAGGCGGTCTGGTTCGACGGGCCGGACCGCGGCCGGCTGCTCGTCCTCGCGCACCACCTCGTCGTCGACGGCGTCTCGTGGCGGATCCTCGTCCCGGACCTGATCTCGGCGGGGGAGCAGGCCGGGGCGGGTGCCGTGCCGGTGCTGGAGCCGGTGGGGACCTCGTTCCGCGGCTGGGCCCTGGGCCTGACCGGCGCCGATCGCGAGACGGAGCGGCCGGTGTGGGAGCGGGTGCTCGCCGGGCCCGATCCACTGCTCGGCTCCCGCCCGATCGACGCCGCCCGTGACCTCGTCGGCACCGCGGCGGAGATCGCGGTGGAGCTGCCCGCGGCGGTGACCGAGGCGGTGCTGACCCGGGTGCCCGCGGCGTTCCGCGCCGGGGTCGAGGACGTCCTGCTCACCGCGCTCGCGCTCGCCGTCGGCGAGCACCGGGGCGGGGGCGCGCCGTCCGTGCTGGTCGGGCTCGAGGGCCACGGCCGCGAGGAGGAGGCCGTCCCGGGCGCCGAGCTCTCCCGGACCGTCGGGTGGTTCACCACCGTCTACCCGGCGCGCCTGGACCTCACCGGGCTGGATCCCGCCGACGGGGTCGGGGCCGTCGCCCGGGTGAAGGAGCAGCTGCGGGCGCTCCCGAACCGCGGCATCGGCTTCGGGCTGCTCGACCCGCCGCTGCGCGCGGCCCCGCAGATCCGCTTCAACTACCTGGGCCGCTTCGACACCACCGGTCCGGTGGCGAGCAGGGACGGCTGGGACACCGCCGACGAGTTCGGCGCCCTCGGCGGCGCCGTCGACGACAGCACCCCCGTGTCCGCCGCCCTCGACGTCAACGCGATCGTCGAGGCCGGACCCGACGGCCCCGTCCTGCGCGCCTCCTGGGCCTACGCCACCGGCGTCCTCACCGAGGACGAGGTGCGGGCGCTCGCGGATCGCTGGATCGCGGCGCTGCACCGCCTCGGCGGCATCGAGCGGGGCACGCTCACCCCGTCGGACGTGCTCGCCCCCGTCACCCAGGACCAGCTCGACCTCTGGCAGCGGGATCGGCCCGGGCTGACCGACGTCTGGCCGCTCTCGCCGCTGCAGGAGGGCCTGCACTTCCACGCGACCTTCGACGGCGGGGGCACCGGTGAGGACGTCTACCTCGCCCAGACCGTCCTCGACGTCGACGGCCCGCTCGATCCCGAGCGGATGCGAGAGGCCGCCACGGCGCTGCTGCGCCGGCACCCGAACCTGGGCGCCGCGTTCGTCCACGGCCGCGACGGCGTCCCCGTGCAGGTCGTCGAGGCCGGCGTCCGGCCCGGGTTCACCGTCCTGGACCTGCGGGAGGACTCCGGCAGCGCCGAGGAGCGGGTACGCGAGGACCGCCTGCGGCCCTTCGACATGGCCGTCGCGCCGCTTCTCCGGTTCACCCTGATGGTCCTCGGCGACGAGCGGCACCGGCTGCTCGTCACGAACCACCACATCGTGCTCGACGGCTGGTCGCTGCCGCTGGTCGTCCGGGACCTGTTCGACCTCTACGCCGGCACGGCCGGGGCGCCGCCGCGGCCCTTCCGTGACCACCTCGCCCGGCTCGCTGCGCTCGACCCGGCGGCCACCCACGCGGCCTGGGCAGAGGCACTCGACGGCTTCGACCAGCCGACGCTGCTGGCCGTCCCCGGAGGTGGGTCCACCGAGGCGCTCTCGGTGGACCTCCCCGCGGGTCCGGTGACCGCGCTGGCCCGCGCCGAGGGCGTCACCCTCAACACGGTGGTGCAGCTGGCCTGGGGGCTGGTGCTCGGCGTCCACACCGGACGCGACGACGTCGCCTTCGGGACCACGGTGTCCGGCCGACCGCCCGCGCTCGCGGGGGCCGAGGACATGATCGGGCTGTTCATCAACACCGTCCCCGTCCGCGTGCGGGCCCGGGCGGCCGCGACCCTGCGGGAGCTGCTCCGGGAGCTGCAGGCCGAGCAGGCGGCGCTGCTGGACCACCAGCACATCGGGCTCGCGGAGATCACCGCGCGCACCGAGCACACCGAGCTGTTCGACTCGCTGCTCGTCTTCGAGTCGTACCCGGTGGACGGCGACGACGTGACGCGGGCGCAGAAGGCCGGCGGTCTGCTGACGTCGGGTGTGGATGTCCGGGACGCCACGCACTACCCGTTGACGCTGGTGGTGACGCCGGTCGACGAGGCACTGCGCCTCGAGATGGTGCACCGCCCGGACACCCTGGGCGCCGGCACCGCGGCGGCGCTCCTGGGCCGGCTCCGGCGGGCCCTCGACGCGCTGACCGGGCCGGACGCGCCCGTCGCGGCGCTGGACCTGCTCGAGCCCGGGGAGCACGGCGTCCTCGCGGCGAGCACCGGAGCCCGCACCGGGACGGCCGCGGGCCCGGAACGGACCCTGCCCGACCTGGTCGCCGCGCAGGCCGCACGGACCCCGGACGCGGTCGCCGTGGTGGCGGGCGACCGGACGCTCACCTATGCCGAGCTCACCACGGCGGCCCACCGGCTGGCCCGCCGGCTCGCGGACGCCGGGATCGGGGCGGAGGACGTCGTCGGGCTGGCCCTGCCGCGGACCACGGAGCTCGTCGTCGCCGTCCTCGGGGTGCTGGCGAGCGGGGCGGCGTACCTGCCCGTCGACCCGGCGTACCCCGCGGACCGGATCGCGTTCGTGCTCTCCGACGCCCGCCCGTCCGCGGTGATCACGCTGCGGGACACGGGGACCGCGCTGCCGGAGGCCACGCGCCGGATCGTCCTCGACGATCCCGCGACCGCGGCCGACCTGGCCGCGCGGGACGGGGCGCCGCTGACGAACGCGGACCGGGCACGGGACCTCGACCCGGACAACCCCGCCTACGTGATCTACACGTCCGGCTCGACCGGCGTGCCCAAGGGCGTGCCGGTGCCGCACCGCGGCGCGGTCGGGCTGGTCCGCTGGACGATCGCCGAGCTGGGCGCGGACCGGCTGCGCCGCACGGTGTTCTCCACGTCCCTCAACTTCGACGTGTCCGTGTTCGAGCTGTTCGCCCCGCTCTGCAGCGGGGGTGCGATCGGGATCGTCCCGGACGTGCTGCACGCCGCCGCGGCGTTCCCGGACGGGCCCGCGACGCTGCTGTCCGGGGTGCCGTCCGCCGTCGACGCCCTGGTGGCCGACACCCCCGACGCGCTGCCACCCACGCTGGTGCTGGCAGGTGAGGCGCTGCCGCGCGCCCTGGCCGACGCGCTGGCGCCCCGCGAGGTCTTCGACCTCTACGGCCCCACCGAGGCCACCGTGTACGCCACGCACCACCGGGTCCGGCCGGGTGAGCGGGGGCCCGTCCCGATCGGGCGACCCGGCGCGGGTACGGACGCGCTGGTGCTCGATGCGGCCCTGCGCCGGACCCCGCCCGGCGCGGTCGGCGAGCTCTACCTGGCCGGCACCCAGCTGGCCCGTGGCTACCACGGGCGGGCCGGGCTGTCGGCGGGCCGCTTCGTGGCGAACCCGTTCGGCGCGCCGGGGGAGCGGCTCTACCGGACCGGCGACCTGGCCCGCCGGACCCCGGCCGGCGAGCTGGAGTACGCCGGGCGGGCCGACGAGCAGGTGAAGGTCCGCGGCTACCGGATCGAGCCCGGCGAGATCGAGTCCGCGCTGCGTGCCCATCCGGCCGTCTCCCGGGCGGTGGTCGTGGTCGCGGAGCAGACCGTCCTGGCCTACACCGTGGCGGAGGCGACCGGGGAGGAGCTGCGAACGCACCTCGCCGGCACGCTGCCGGCCCACATGGTGCCCGCCGCCGTCGTCGTGCTGGACGCGTTCCCGTTGACCCCCAACGGGAAGCTCGACCGGCGGGCGCTCCCTGCACCCGACCGGGCGCGGAGCGCGTCGGCTCCGACGGCGGACGAGCGACCCCTGTGCGCCGTGTTCGCGGACGTTCTCGGGCTCGCCGACGTCGGCCCGGAGGACTCCTTCCTCGAGCTGGGCGGGCACTCGCTGCTGGCCGTGCGGCTCGCGGCCCGGCTGCGGTCGGACACCGGGCGGCCCGTCTCGGCGAAGGCGCTCTTCGAGCACCCGACCCCGCGCGCGCTGCACCGATACCTGCAGGACGGTGCACCGCAGGGGCTGGCGCCGGTGCTGACGCTGCGCCGGGGGACCGAGCCGGGCCTGTTCTGCCTGCCCCCGGCCGTCGGGTTCGGCTGGACCTACGCCCGGCTGCTCCCGCACCTGCCCACCGACCTGCCGGTCCACGCCCTGCAGGACCCGGCGGGCGCTTCGGGCCGGTCGGCCTGGGAGAGCGCGGACACCTACGCCCGGGCGATCCGGGAGATCCAGCCGCACGGCCCGTACCGGCTGCTCGGCTGGTCCTTCGGCGCCACGCTCGCCCACCTCGTGGCGGCGCGGCTGACCGGCGAGGGGGAGCGGGTGCCCGTGGTCGTCATGCTCGACGGCTACCCGCTGCCCGCGGAACCGTCTGGTGTGGACGAACCCCTGAGCGAGTCCGACGCGGTGTACGGGCTGCTCGCCTTCACCGGCCACGAGCCGCCGGAGGCCCCGACCCTCGACGACGCCGTGGCGGCCACCACGGCGGAGACCAGCGTGCTGCACGGCATGGGGCGCGGCGAGCTCGCCGCGCTCGTCGAGCGGCTGCGGACCCTCGGGGAGATCCCGCTGGGCGGCCCGCACCCACGCGTCGACACCACGGTGGTGTTCCTGGCCGCGACGGAGGGGGAGCGCGACCCCGGCCATCGCGCGCAGGACTGGGCGCCGCTCGTCACCGGCGTCGTGCGGGCGCACGACGTCGCCACCACCCACCTCGGCCTGATGACCGAGGAGACCCTGCGGGCCACCGGCCCGCTGATCCGGGCCGCGTTCGACGCGGCCGACCGAGAGGGAGCGAACTGATGCGAGTCGTGGCGTTCGGCTACATGACCTGGGGCCGCCGGACGATCGAGGCGATCCTCGCCGCCGGGCACGAGGTGCCGCTGATCGTCACCCACCCGGACAGCGACAACGCCTACGAGAAGATCTTCAACGAGTCCGTGGCGGAGCTCGCCGCGGACCACGGCATCCCGACGCTGGTCCGCAACCGGGCCACGGACGACGAGGTGAAGGCCGCCATCGCCGCGGCCGAGGCGGACATCATGGTCGTGTCCAACTGGCGGACCTGGCTGCCGCCGGAGGTGTTCTCGATCCCGCGCCTCGGCACGCTCAACGTGCACGACGCGCTGCTCCCGGCCTACGCCGGCTTCGCCCCGCTGAACTGGGCGTTGATCAACGACGAGCCCGAGGTCGGCGTCACCGCCCACATGATGAACGCCGAGTTCGACGCCGGAGCGGTGGTCTTACAGCGCTCCACGGTCATCACCGAGGACGACACGATCGTCGAGCTCTTCGACCGCACCCTGGCCATGTTCGGGCCGATCACGGTCGACGCGCTGGAGCTCGTCGCGTCGGGCCGCACGGACTGGCCCGCGCAGGACCGCCGCGTCGCCTCCTACTTCCACCGCCGCACCGAGGAGGAGAACCGCATCGACTTCTCCTGGACCGCCCGGGAGCTGTTCAACCTCGTCCGCGCGCAGGTGGACCCGTACCCGAACGCGTACTGCTTCCACGGCACCACCCGGCTGCGCGTCCTCGCCGCACGGGAGACGGAGACGACCTACGGCGGCACCCCGGGACGGATCTTCATCCGGGACGGCCGTGGCGTGGTGATCGTCGCCGGGGCGGACGCGCGGCGGGGCCGCAACACCGGGCTGCGGATCGACCGGGTCCGGCTCGACGACGGCACCGAGCTCGACGCCGTGGACTACTTCCCGCACATGGGCGGGTACCTCACCTCGTACCCGGTGCCGAGCTGATGCCGCTCGTCCCGCTGAACGGCGTCCGCCTCCACCTCGACGTCACGGGCCCCGACGACGGCCCGCTCGCGGTGCTCGTCATGGGCACCGGCAGCCGCGGGCGGGTCTGGAACCTGCACCAGGTCCCCGCGCTGGTCCGGGCCGGGTACCGGGTCGCGACCTTCGACAACCGCGGCATCGCGCCCTCGGACGAGTGCGCGACGGGCTTCACGATCGACGACATGGTGGCGGACACCGCGGCCGTGATCGAGCACCTGGGCGGCGGCCCGGCCGCGGTGATCGGCACCTCGCTGGGCGCCCGGATCACCCAGGAGCTCGCGCTCGCCCGCCCCGATCTCGTCCGGTGCGCGGTCGCGCTGGCCGCGCACGCCCGGATCGACCCGGTGGGGCGCACGCTGTCGGCGGGCGAGCGGGCGCTCCACGACGCCGGCACGAGCCTGCCGGCGACCTACCAGGCCGCGATCGCCGCACACCTCAACCTGTCTCCCGCGACCATGCGGAACGAGGTCGCGGTGCAGGACTGGCTGGACCTGTTCGAGATGGGGGGCCCCGGGGTGACGCCCGGCGTCCGGGCGCAGCTGGCGCTGTCGGAGAACGTCGACCGGCGGGCCGCCTACGCGGCGATCCGGGTGCCGGTGCTGGCGGTGGGCTTCGCCGACGACCGGCTGATCGCGCCGTGGCTGGCCGCCGAGGTCGCCGCGATCGTGCCGGGCGCCCGGCACGGGGAGATCCCGGACTGCGGGCACGTCGGGTATCTCGAACGGCCCGATGCGGTCAACGCCGTGATCCTGGAGTTCCTCGCCGGGGCCGCTCAGCCCGACGCGGTCCAGGCGGCCCACAGCCGCGCGTAGTGCCCGCCCGCGGCGACCAGCTCGTCGTGGGTGCCGTGCTCCACGATCCGGCCGTCGTGCATCACGACGACGGCGTCGGCCGTGGCCGCCTGGGTGAGGCGGTGCGCGATCACGATCCCGGTGCGGCCCTGCAGGGCCGCCCGGGCGGATCCCTCGAGGCGCCGGGCGCCCGCGCTGCCCGCCTCGGCGGTGGCCTCGTCGAGGATCGCGACGGGCGGATCGGCCAGCACCAGCCGGGCCAGGGCGAGCTGCTGGGCCTCCATCACGCTCAGGTCGTGCCCGCCCGATCCCACGACGGTCTCCAGCCCCTCCGGCAGCTGCTCCACCCATCCGAGGGCGTCGACGGTCCGCAGCGCGGCCCGCAGCTCCTCGTCGGTGGCGGCGGGCGCGGCCAGGCGCAGGTCGTCGACCAGGGTCCCGGCGAAGACGTGCACCTCCTGGCTCACCAGCGCGATCGTGCGGCGGAGCAGGCTCTGCCCCTGGTCGGCGAGCGGGACCCCGCCGATGTGCACCGAGCCCCGGGTGGGCTCGCGGACCCCGGCGAGGATCGCGGCCAGCGTCGTCTTGCCCGCGCCGCTGGCCCCGACCAGCGCGACGTGCGCGCCGTGCGGGACGTCGAGGTCGACGCCGTGGAGCACGTCGTGGCCGTCGGTGTACGAGTGGCCGACGCCGACCGCCTTGACCGACCCGTCCCCGGCCCGGACGGGGTCGAGCGGCTCGGCGGGCGGCTCCATGTCGACGACGCCGACGAGCCGCCCCAGCCCGGCCGTGGCCGACTGCACCCGGTCCAGCAGGAACAGCAGCCCGTTGACGGGGGTGAACAGGTTCGCGAAGTAGAGGGCGGCGGCGCTGGCCTCGCCGATCGTCGCGGTGCCCGAGCGGACCAGGAGGAACCCTGCCACCAGCACGGCCGCGAGCCCGATGAACTCGGCCACGTTGAGCCGGCCGAAGAAGCGGGTGTGCAGCCGCAGCAGCCGCATCGCGACGTCGATGACGGCGTCCACCCGGGTGCGGATCGCGGCCAGGTGCGGGTCGGCCAGGCGGAACGCCCGCACGGTGCGCGCGCCGCCGACGCTGTCGAGCAGCTGCTGGTGCTCGACGGCGGTGAGGATGCGTTCCTCGGCGTAGATCGCGCCCGAACGGCGCACGTACCAGCGGGCGGTCCAGGCCTGCACCGGCACGGCCAGCAGGGCGGCGACCGCGAAGCGCCAGTCCAGCGCCAGCAGCCCGACCAGCGTCAGGCCGATGACCAGGGCGGAGCGCGCGACCTCGGGGAACGCGGTCCGCACGGCCTCGCTGACGGTGGACACGTCGTCGGTGACCCGGGAGGTCAGATCGCCCGAGCCACCCTGCTCGATGCGGGCGAGCGGGAGGCGCAGCGCGTGGTCCACGAAGTCCTCGCGCAGGCTCGCGAGGACCGACTCGCCCAGCCTCGCCACCAGCACGAAGCCGAGGGCGGCGAGCGCGCCCTGCACCAGCGCCACGCCGGCCAGCGACAGCACGGGCGTGGCCAGCGATCCGGTGGGCTCGCCGCGCTGGGTGGCCACGGCCAGGTCGACGACCCGGCCCAGCAGCGGCGCCGTGAGCAGGCTGATCGCCGCGGACGCGGCCAGGGTCAGCAGCGCCACGAGCGCCTGCGCCCGGCGCGGGCGGATCAGCTCGGCGATCGCCCGCCGCACGCGGGCGGGGGTGGCGACGGGGAGGATGGCCGTGTTCGCGGTCCCGGTCACGAGAGCACCGTCGCCCGGTAGGCGGCGTCGTCGCGCAGCAGCGCGGAGTGGGTGCCGGTCGCGGCGACCCGGCCCTCCCGCAGTACCACGACGGAGTCCGCGACCGCGAGCAGCGCGGGGCTGCTGGTCAGCAGGACCGTGGTGCGGTCCGCGCGGAGCTCCCGCAGCGACTCGGCGATCCGGGCCTCGGTGACGGTGTCCACGGCGGTGGTCGGGTCGTGCAGGACGAGCACGGGGGTGTGCGCGGCGAGCGCCCGGGCCAGCGCGACCCGCTGCCGCTGCCCGCCCGAGAGCGACGAGCCCCGCTCGGCCACCGCGGTGTCGTGCCCGGCCGGCAGGGCGGCGGCGACGGTGTCCGCGGCCGCGGCGGCGATCGCGCCGGACGGGTCGCCGGCGGCCACCGCCGTCAGGTTCTCGTGGAGCGTCCCGCCGAACAGGTCGGCGTCGTGGGCCGAGACGAGCACCGCACCGCGCAGGGCGTCCGGATCCAGGTCGGCGAACGGGCGTCCGTCGAGCAGCAGCCGGCCACCGCCGGGATCGCGTTCCCGGCCGAGCCAGGCCAGCAGCGCGGCCGCCGCCGGCGGATCGGCGACCACCCCGAGCACCGTGCCGGGCACGGCGACGAGGTCCACCCCGGGCCCGCCCGGCACCTCGGCGACGCTCTCCAGGCGCAGCTCGCCCCGCACCGGCTCCGCCGGGATCGTCTCGCCCGCGGCGATCGCCCAGGGCGCCTCCAGCACGCCGGCGATCCGGACCGCGGAGGCGCGGCCGATCGCCCACACCGCGGCGATGTCGCCCGCGGACTGCATCGGGCCGGCCAGGAACTGGGCGAGCCCGACGGCCGAGACGAGCTCGCCGACCGTGATCGACCCGTGGAGCGCCAGGAGCCCGCCGACCAGCGCCACCAGCGCGAGGAACAGCCCGTTGAGCGCCAGCACCGCGCCCTCGTACCCGCCCTGGGCCCGTGCAGTGGCGACGGTGGCGTGCAGCGACCGGCGGCTGACGCGGCGGTACCGCTCCCGGGCGTGCTCCTCGGCGCCGATCCCCTTCAGCACACGGACCCCGCGGACGAGGTCCGCGGCGACCCCGGCGGCCTGTGCCGCCTCCTCCTGCTGGGCCGCGCTGCGCCGCTCGAGCGGCCGGCTCACCAGCTGCGAGAGGAACAGCAGCGGGGGAGTGCCCAGCAGCACCAGCAGCCCGAGCGGCACCGACATCGTCAGCAGCGCGACGCTCGCGACGGTCACCCCGACCACCGCCGCCACCGCCCGCGGCACCATGTCCGCCACCCCGGCGACGTAGCGGACGTCCGACGTCGCGATGCTGATCATGGCGCCGGGCAGGTGGCCGGCCTCGGCGCCGCCGCGAGGGTCGAGGATGCGCCGGCCCAGCCGCATCCTCAGGTCGCGCTCGACCTCGACCGCGGCGTACATCGAGTACCGGGCGCTGAAGCGCCACGACAGCGACAGGACCAGGAAGGTCGCGGCGAGCACGCCCAGCCACAGCGCGAGGCCGCCGGCGTCCCCGGTCGCGACCGCGCGGTCGATCACCACGCCGATGAGCACCGGCACCAGGGCCTCGCCACCCTGGTACCCGATGCCGAACAGCGAGCCGACGACCAGACGGCGCCGGGTGAGTCGGAGCGAACCTCGCAGAACGGCGGAACCCGGCGTTGTCACCCCGTGATCCTCACAAGGTATGCCTAACCTTGGCAAGGGCGGTGACGTAGGCCGCACCCGCGCCGGCTCAGCCGGTGTTCTTCATCCCCGCCGCGATCCCGTTGATCGTCAGCAGCAGGGCCCGTTCGAGGTCGGGGTCCTCGGATCCCGTGCGTCGCTGGGCGAGCAGCTCGACCTGGAGGTGGTGCAGGGGCTCGAGGTAGCCGTTGCGGACCGAGAGCGTGTTGCGCAGCACCGGATGCCGGGCGAGCAGGGTGTCGTCCCCGGTGAGGGTGAGCACCTCGCGCAGGGTGCGGCCGTGCTCGGCGCGGATCGGTTCGAACAGCTCCTGGAGGCCGGGCTCGACCAGGGTGGAGACGTAGTAGGAGGCGATCCGGAGGTCCGTCTTCGCGAGCGTCATCTCGACGTTGCCCAGGAGGTTGGAGAAGAAGGCCCACTCGCGCATCTCGTCGAGCACGTCGCCGTACCCGGCCTCGCGCGCCGCGGCCAGCCCGCTGCCCAGGCCGTACCAGCCGGGCACGACCATCCGGGTCTGCGTCCAGCCGAACACCCAGGGGATGGCGCGGAGGTCGTCGAGCGAGGGGTTCGCACCGGGGCGTTTCGACGGCCGGGAGCCCACGTTGAGCCGGCCCAGCTCGTCGACCGGGGTGGCGGTGGTGAAGAACTCCGGCAGGCCCGGTTCCCCGACCAGCTCGCGGTAGGCCTTCTTGCCGGCCTCGGACACGCAGGTCATGGCCTCGTCCCAGCGGGCGAGGGTCTCGTCCGGCCAGCGGGAGGCCTGGTGCAGCACGCTCGCGTCGAGCATCGAGGCGAGCAGGATCTCCAGGTTGTCGTGGGCGAGCGTGGGCAGCGAGTACTTGTCGGAGATGACCTCGCCCTGTTCGGTGAGCTTCATCGTGGCGTCGACGCTGCCGTACGGGGCGGACGCGATCGCCTCGCCGGCCGGGCCGCCGCCGCGGCCGACCGAGCCGCCGCGGCCGTGGAACAGCCGCAGGCGCACACCGTGTTTCGCCGCGGTGTCCCGGAGCTGGCGCTGCGCGCGGTGGATCTCCCACTGCGAGCTGGTGATCCCGGCGCCCTTGTTGGAGTCCGAGTAGCCCAGCATGATCTCCTGCACGTCGCCCCGGTTGCGGACCTGCCGCCGGTACCCGGGATCCGACAGCAGCCCCTCGAGCAGCGGCCCGGCCTGCGAGAGCTCCTCGACGGTCTCGAAGAGCGGCACCAGGTCCACCGAGCTGCGCGGGTCGGCCTTGAGCTCGACCATGTAGGACTCGCGCGCCAGGACGGTCACGGCGAGGATGTCGTCGACGTCCTGGCACATGGACACGATGTAGGTGCGGGCGACCTCGGGGCCGAAGGTGTGCTGGACCTCGTGGAGCATGTCGAACGTGGCGACGACCTGCTTCGCCGCCTCGGGCAGCCCGTAGTGCCGGCGGATCAGGGGCCGGTGCCCCTCCAGCTCCTTCGACAGCAGCGCGCGCCGCTCCGCCCGAGACAGCGAGGCGTACGGCTCGTCCAGCTCCCCGAGCTGGTCGTAGATAGCGCCGAGGGCGTCGTGATGTTTCTGCGAGTGCTCGCGGACGTCGAGCTCGGCGAGGTGCAGGCCCAGTGCCTTCGCGGCCCGGATCGCGCGGGCGAGCGTGCCGGCGGCGATGCGCGCACCGAGGTGCCCGCGCAGCGAGCGGTCGACGGTCCCCAGGTCGGCGAGGTAGTCCGCCACCCCCAGGTAGTCGACGCCCGGCACGTGCGGCCGCTGCTCGGCGATCCGGGTGCGCGTGTGGGCCAGCCGGGCCTGGACGTAGGAGAGCTTGAGCCGGTAGGGCTCGTTGGCGTTGAGCCGGATGAAGCGGTCGTACACCGCGGGCAGCAGCCGGCGGTCGCGCGCCAGCGCGCCGCGCAGCTCCTCGGACACCCCCATCACCCGGGTGGAGATCGACAGCTCTCCGATCAGCTGCTCGACGAGCGCGCCGTGGATCTTCAGCGCCCGGTCCGAGTAGAGCTCCAGGACGTCCCGGGTGACGTCCGGCGTGACGTTCGGGTTGCCGTCGCGGTCCCCGCCGACCCAGCAGCCGAGGCTGAGCGGGCGGGCGTCCGCGGGCACGGTGAAGCCGTGCGCCGCGGCCTCCGCCTCGAACTCCCCGATCAGGTCCGGGACGGTCCGGGTGCCCAGCTGCTCCATGAACCAGGCGACGTTGCGGGCCTCGTCCTGCACGGTCGGCTTGCCCGGCCGGATCTCGTCGGTCTGCCAGAGCAGGTCGACCAGGGCGCCGAGCTCGTCGTCGGACGCGCCGTGGTCCAGCCCGTCCGCCACCCGCCGCAGGATCGCCAGCACGGACTGCCGGGAGGACTCCGTGGGGTGCGCGGTGAACACGGGCCGCAGCTGGGCGCGGGCGAGGACGTCCTGGACGGTCTCGCGGTCGGCGTCCCCGGCCAGGCGCTCCATCACGGTGTGCAGCGGCCGGCGGTCGGCGGGCCGCAGCGCGCGCAGCTCGCGGGAGCGGTGCAGCTGCTCGGCGACATTGGCCAGCTGGAAGTACTGCGAGAAGGCCCGGGCGAGGACGACGGCGGTGCCGGTGTCGAGCCCGGCGAGCCTCCCGGTGACGGCGTCCGGATTCTCCCGGGCGAGCTTGCGGACCTCCTCGACCAGGTCCAGCAGCTCCTGGCCGGACTGGTGGGCCAGCGACTGCCCGAGCATCGTGGAGAGCCGCCGGATGTCCGCGCGCAGGGCGCTGTGCTCGGACTCCGACACCACACCCGAGTGGGCGGTCAGCGAGTCCGGGGCCAGCAGTTCGGTGCGGTGGGCATGCTGCGCGGTCACCGGTCTCCGTCCAGGTCGGGGGACCGCCCACGGCGCGGTGAACCGCGCTGCGAACGGCGAGAGCCCCCATCGTCGTCGCCCGCCGCGGCCGCGGCCATCCCGGAGCCCCGCCCTTTACGACCACGAAACACTCGTGACCACCCGGACGTGTCTATCCTCGTGAGCGTCCCCAGCGCTGCGGCGAGCAGAACCGTGTTCGGGGCCGATCGTCCTCCGCCCCGGCTCGACGCCGGAGCGGAGGGGTGGAGATGGAGATCCCGATACACTCGCGACATCCGCGCTCGGTCGGCGGTGCCCCGGGGCCGCGGCACCGGTCTGCGCGGCTGGTTCACCAGCTGATCCGGTCGTCGATCAAGTCGGGTCTCCTGCACGAGGGCGACTCCCTGCCGGAGGACGATCTCGTCCAGCAGCTGCAGACCACCCGGCAGTCCGTACGTTTCGCCCTGCAGCTCCTGGCCGACGAGGGCCTGGTCACCCGCCGTCGCCGGATCGGGACCCTGGTCCAGGGCAAGCCCGTCCAGATCCCGATGCAGGACGTCATGGACGCCCGGACATCCGGTCCCTTGGAGTACCGACTCGTGGGGGACAACACCTTCCCCGCCCACGGGCTGATCCGCAGCCGGATGCCCACGGACCGTTCGCAGCTCCGGATGATCGAGTACGTGATCAGCAGCGGGTCGACGCGGATCGGGACGCTCGTCGCCTTCCAGATCGACCCGAACCGAGACATGTTCGTGCACAAGCCCGCCGTCGACGACATCGCCACCACGTTCGAGATGATCTACGGCCGGCCCTTCGGCGGGATGCAGACCTGGATCGACGCCGTCGGCGCCGACGAGGAGACCGCGGCGCTGCTCGGCGTCAGCCCCGGCGCGAGCCTGCTGGTTCGTGACCAGGTGCTGTCGGACTCCGACGGCGTCGTCCACGAGTTCGCCTATGCCCACTACCGGGCCGACATCGTCTCGTTCCACTCCTGAGGAGGGCGGTCCCGGTGCGGGACCGCCCTCGGTCAGGTGTCGGTGCGGCTCAGGTTGAAGTAGTCGATCCAGTTGTCGGAGGTCCAGGCGTAGCCGCCGATCGTGCTGGAGACCAGGACGTTCGGCTGCACCTGGGCGATGAAGACGATCGGCGACTGGTCCAGGTAGATCTTCTCGGCGGCGTTCCAGGCGGCCCCGGCCTGCGGGGACAGCGCGTCCGGCAGGGCGTTGCCGGCGGCGAGCGCGTCGTAGAAGGGCTTGTACTCCCAGTCCGCGAAGTTGTTCGACGACTTCGGGGCGGTGTAGACCAGCAGCTCGTACGGCGGGGTCAGCGTGATCGCGTAGTCGCGCAGGATGAAGGCCTCCGAGGTGTGGTTCACCCGCTGCTGGGCGAACTCGGCCGCGGGCTGCTCGTCGATCGTGACCGTGAATCCCGCGGCCTTCGCGGCGGTCTGGATCTGGATCGCCGCCTCCCGGGTGTCCGGGTCCGCCGCGCTCACCGCGAGCGTGAACGACACACCGTTCGGGAAGCCGGCCTGCGCCAGCAGCGCCTTCGCCTTGTCGGGGTCATAGGTGTAGTTCGGGAACCCGGCACTGCTGTAGCCCGGAGCGTCGTTGAGCAGGAAGCCGGGCCCGGTGCGCTTTGCGAGTCCACGGTAGACGTTGTCCACGATCTGCGAGTAGGGCGTCGCGTACGCCATCGCCTGGCGCACTGCCACGTTGTCGAAGGGCGCCTTGTTCGTGACCAGCGGCATCATGATGTAGGTGTTCGGGTTGTCCACCTGCGGCGCGATGACCTTGCTGTCCTGGGCCAGGGACGAGGAGTCCGCCGGAGTCACGGACTCGGCCAGCTGCGCGTCACCGTTCTTCACCGCGTTGGCCCGTGTCCCTGGGTCCGCCACGATCCGGACGTTGATGGTCTTGATCTTCGGCGCGCCCAGTACGAAGTCGTCGCGCCCGGTCATGGTCACCGACACGCCCGGCTGGTACGCCGTGACCGAGTACGGGCCGAAGCCGAAGTTCGGGTTCTGCGAGGACCACTTCACCGCGTACGGGTCGTCCGCCGACACATGCTGCTTGAGCAGCGTGCTGTCGTAGATCTGTCCACACAGGTCGGACATCAGGGCGAGGAACGTGGTGCCCAGCCCGGCGTTCGGCAGCGTGAAGGTGACGGTCTTGTCGTCGATCTTCCTGATCTGGGACTTCGGGTCTGTCAGCGAGGGCGCCATGACGCCGGGAATGACCGAGGTCGCGGTGTTGAACTTGCGCTCGAAGCTCCACAGGACGTCGTCCGCGGTGAGCGTGTTACCCGCCTGGCTCTTCGCGTCGGAGAGGTGGAACGTGTAGGTCAGTCCGTCCGCGCTGACGTCGTAGCCCTTGGCCAGGTATGGCGTGTAGCTGTAGACGTCCTGCTGCTGCACGCCGCGGCCCTGCTTCGAGTCGACGAAGGGCTTGCGCAGCATCGTCGCCTGCACGTTCTTGCCCTGTTCGTAGCCGCCGAAGCCGTTGTCGATCGCCCAGACGATGCTGGTGTCCGGGGTGACGATGGTCATCGTGGAGCCGCCTCCGCCGCCCGTGCCCCCGCTGTTGGCCGAGGTCGAGCAGGCGACGGTGAGGGCCAGCACGGCGGCGGCCACGACCGCGAACCGGGAGCGGCGACCGGCGGCGCCCCACCGGGGTGACGATCCGTCGGGGGAACGGGCTGCGGACATGGACGTGTCTCCTTCTCGGGCTGACGTGCGGGGGTGACGGGACGACGGGTGGCGGGGCGGGGAGCCGTGCGGGGTCAGTCGTCGCCGAACAGGCGGCGCCCGACCCCGGAGACGGCGAACACGGTGAGCGCCAGCGCGACTGCCGGGAACAGCGCCGACCACCAGCGGCCGGAGGCGGCACCCGGTGCGCCGATCGCGATCATGGAGCCCCACTCGGGGGTCGGCGGGTGCAGCCCGACCCCGAGGAAGCCGAGTCCGGCGGTGAGCACGATCGCCGAACCGAACACGAGCGAGGCGTTCTCCAGCGCGGGCCACGAGGAGTTCGGCAGCACGTGCTTGCGGATCAGCGTGGTCTCGGAGTCACCCGAGATCCGGGCGGCGTCGAGATAGGCTTCGCCGCGCACCCGCAGCACCTCGGTCCGCACGAGCCGGGCCTGGTTCGGGAAGAGGATCACCGACAGCGCCAGGGTGAGCGACGGGATCGTGGCGCCGAAGAAGGCGATCAGCACGAGGCCGATCACGATGGCGGGCAGGGCCTGGACGAGGTCGAGAGCACGGGAGACGCCGCGGGCGACGAAGCCGAGCGGCCCCCGCCGGGACTCGTTCATCCCGACGAGCAGGCCCACCAGGATCCCGACGGCGGTGGCGGCGACCGTGGTGATCAGCCCGATCAGCAGGTTGTTGCGCGTGGCCGCGAGCGTGCGGGAGAAGACGTCCATCCCCGCCGAGTCCGTGCCGAACCAGTGCGCCGCGCCGGGCAGCAGGTCCGGCCGGTCCACGACGTCGACCGGGCTGTAGGGCACCACCAGCGGCCCGATCACGGCCAGCAACAGCACGATCGCGGCGGGGACGAGCGTGACCGACGCGACGCCGGGTCGCCGGGTCCGGCGGGGCCGTGACGGCGGTGCGGAGGGAATGTCCACGGTCAGGGTCATGATCAGCCTCCGGCCACCGCGACGCCGGGCCGGCGGCGCGGGTCGAGCAGCATGGTGACGACGTCGACGAGGAAGAACACCAGCAGCGACAGCGCCCCGACGATCAGGAGGAACCCCCGCAGCGACACGAAGTCCGAGCGGGTCACGGCCTGCACCGCGTACTCGCCCATGCCCGGGATCGCGAACAGCTGTTCCACAACGACCGCGCCGCCGACCATGAAGCCGAAGATCGTCCCGAACATGGCGACGGTCGCCGGCAGCGCTCGGCGCGCAATACTCACCATGACCATCCGCCGGGAGGCCCCGGAGGCGATCCGGAACTTCGTGGCCTGCGCGTTCTTCGCCTGGTCCAGCGAGCGGATGAACAGCTTGACCAGCATCGGCGCGTAGGCGACGACGAGGACCCCGACCGGCAGCCACAGGTGCGCCAACATCGAGCCCATCAAGGCCGTGTCGCTGGAGAACAGGGCGTCGAGGAAGGGGAAGCCGGTTGTGCGCGGCGGCGGGTTGAGCAGCGTGTCGTAGCGGCCGATCGGCGCGGGTGCCCAGTGCAGCACCGAGTAGAAGACGAAGATTCCGGCCACACCGAGGCAGAAGTCCGGGACCGCACCCGCCGCCCGCGAGTAGCTCGCCACGGCCCGTGAGACGAGGTTGCGGGGACGCAGCACCACCAGGAAGCCCAGCCCCACCGCCACCAGCGACGACACCACCATCGCCATGACCGCCAGCTCGACGGTCTCGGGCAGCCGGCTGCCCATCTCGGCCAGCACGCTGGTGCCGGTCAGCACGGAGTTCCCGAGGTCGAGCGTCACGGTGTTCACGAGGAAGGCGCCGAGCTGGCCGAACACGGTGCCGGTGAGCCCGAGCGACGCGCGCGCCGCCTCGTACTGCTCCGGGGTCATCCGCTGGCCGCCGGAGAGCACGGCGACCGGGTCCCCCGGGATGAGCTTGACCAGGAAGAACACCACCACGGCGAACAGCAGCAGGTGCACGGGCAGGATCGCCAGCCTGCGCACCCACCAGCCGTTCCGGCTCCAGAGGGCGCTCACGCCGCCTCCACCGGCAGCTCGCCGGTCACTCGGTAGGCGTCGACCAGGCTGCGTGTGTAGGGGTGCCGGCTCGCGAACAGGACCTGTCCGGTGGGTCCGTGCTCGACGATCTTCCCCTGGTACATCACGATCAGCTCGTCGGCGATGAACGCGGTCGCCGGCAGCCCGTGCGACACGAACACCAGCCCGGCGTCGTGGGCCTCGCAGTGCTCCTTGAGCAGGTTCAGCACCGAGCCCTGCACCGACACGTCCAGGGCGGACACCGCCTCGTCGCACACGATGATCCGTGGTCGGACGACCAGCGCGCGGGCGATCGAGAAGCGCTGCCGCTGGCCGCCGGAGACCTGGTGGGGCTTGCGGGAGGCGAGCGCCGGGTCCAGGGAGAGTGCCGCGAGGGTCGCGTCGATGGCGGCGTCCGCCGAAGCGGTGTCCAGGCCGAGCAGGTTGTGGCAGGGCTTGCGGATGGCGTCGCGCAGAGTGCGCCGCGGGTCGAACGACGACGAGGTGTCCTGGGCGACGAGCTGCACCTGGCGCCGGAAGTTCCGCAGCGCGGCGGTCGGCATCGTCGCGACGGGGTTGCCGTCGAAGGTGACGCTGCCGGAGGTCGGCGCGTCGAGCCCGACCATCATCCGCACCACGGTGGACTTGCCGGATCCGGACTCGCCCACGATGCCGATCCGGCGGCCGGAGTCGACCAGCAGGTCCACCCCGTCGACCGCGGTGTGGGCGGCGCCGCCGCGTCCACCGAAGCTGCGGCGGACGTCGCTGAACTGGATGGTCGCCGACGGGCTCACGAGCGGCTCCCTGCGGTCGTCGCCATGGTCGGGAGCCGGTCCCAGTCGGCGTTCTCCAGCCGCGGCACGCAGGCGATGAGCCCCTGCGTGTACGGGTGGGTGGCATGGTCGGCGAGCGTCGCGGACGGGCCCTGCTCGACCACCTCGCCGCGGTGCATCACCAGCATCCGGTCGGTGTAGGCCTGGCAGAGCGCGATGTCGTGGCTGACCATCAGCAGAGCGGCGCCGAGCTCGCCGGTGAGCCCGACCATCAGTTCCATGAGCTCACGGGACAGCGTGGCGTCGAGCGCGCTGGTCGGCTCGTCGGCGATCAGCAGCTGCGGGCGGGCGCTGAGCGCGATCGCGATCATGACCCGTTGCCGCATGCCGCCCGAGAGCTCGTACGGGCGCGCCGCGAGCACCCGGTCGGTGTCCGGCAGGCCGACGCGCCGCAGCCAGTCGACCGCGCGCGCCCGGACCTCCCGGCGGCCCAGCCGCTCGTTGTTGCGGATCACCGCGGCGAGCTGCTGCCCGACCGTCCACACCGGATCGAGCGAGGTCATCGCGTCCTGGAAGACCACGCCGACGCCGGTGATCCGCTGCGGCACCGACCGGGCGCGGCGGGCGAGCAGGTCCTGCCCGCGGAAGGCCATCCGTCCCGCGCGGACCTGTGCCTCGGGGTCGAGGAAGCCGGCGATCGCCATGCAGGCGTTGGTCTTCCCCGATCCGGACTCGCCGACCACGGCCACCTTGTCACCCGGCGCCAGGGTCAGGGCGAAGCGGTCGACGGCGGTGAACGGGCCATCGGGGGTCGGGTAGACCATGCTCAGGTCCGCGACGTCGAGCAGGGCGGGCGCGGTGTCCGGGTCGGCGGTGGCGGAATCGGTCGGTGCGGTGTCCACGACGCTCGTCATGGTCGGCTCCTCGGTGCGTGGGGGAGGCGGGCGGCGTCGTCGCCCCCACCGGGCGGGTCAGAAGGAGAGCAGGTTCTCGCGGAAGGTCTTGTGCGCGTATCCGTCCCGGATCGCACCGCGGCGGCGCAGGGCGGGGGCGAGGCCGTCGCAGACCTCCATGATCGAACGGCGGGTGACGTCCGGGAAGAGCAGGAAGCCGTCGCCGCCCGCCTCCTCCATGACCTCCGCCATCTCGCCGGCCATCGTCTCGGCCGAGCCGACGAACTCCATGCCGTAGTTGCCCGGGCCCTCCGCGAGATCCCGCAGGGTGAGGTCGCGGGAGTTCTCCAGCCACGCCTTCGCGGTGGTCGTCTCGCCGTTGCCGACCTCCTGCGGTACCGGGCCGTCGAGGTCGTAGCGCTTGTAGTCGACCACCCCGCCGCTGACGTAGGACAGGTACCAGAGCCGCTGCTCGATCCGGTCCGGGTCGCGCTTGGCGGCGTGGTGGCGGTCGAAACGCTCCTGCGCGTCCCGGTCCGTGTCGCCCAGGAAGGGCACCGCCATGAAGAGGATCTTCAGGTCCGAGGGCGCGCGACCGTGCCGCAACAGACGCTCGTCCATGTCCTCGCGCAGCGCCTTCATCTCCGCCGGCGACTTCGCCAGCGCGAGCATCGTGTCCGCGTTGCGGGCGGCCAGCTCCCGGCCCGGGGTCGAGTTGCCCGCCTGCGCCACGACCGGCCGCCGCTGGGGGCCGGGGATCGTGTTGAGCGGACCGCGACAGCGGAAGTACTTCCCCGTGAAGTCGATCGGATGGACCTTCGTGTGGTCCGCGTACCGGGGTTCCACCTGGTCATGGACCAGCGCGTCGGGCTCCCAGGACTCCCACAGCGCGCTGACGACGTCCATCCACTCCTCGGCCATCGCGTACCGCTCGGCGTGGTCGAAGTGTTTGTCGAAGCCGAAGTTCTGCGCGACCCGGTGGGTCACCGAGGTGACGACGTTGACCCCGGCCCGGCCCTTGGTCAGGTGGTCGAGGGTGACCATCGACCGGGCGGCGAGATACGGCGGGTACTGGATCGTCGACATGGTCACCGCGATGCCGATGTGCTCGGTGGCCGCCGCGAGCAAGGGCACGAGCGGCACCGGGTCGTTCTTCGGCGCCATCAGCCCGTACTTCAGAGTGGTCTCCGCGGAGCCGCCGTAGGTGTCCTCGACCATCGAGGTGTCCTCGATGAACAGCAGGTCGAACCCGGCACGCTCCAGTGACGTCGTCAGGTCGACATAGAGGTCGGGCTGCGTCCAGTGCGTCATCGAGCGGCCGGCCCAGTCCCCGTACCAGGGCTGCATGCCGAACCCGTTGCCGAGGAACCAACCGAGTCGGAACATCAGAAGCTCCTGAGGTTGTCGCGGAAGTGCTCGTGGGCGAACCCGGTGCGGATGAGGCCGCGCCGGCGCAGCGCGGGGCAGAGCCCCTCGGTGATCTCCCGGATGTACTGCCGGCTGGTGGGCTGGGCGAGGAACATGAACCCGTCGCCGCCGACGTACTCCATCGCCTTGTCCATCTGGTCCGCGATGTGGTCCGGGGTCCCGACGAGCTCCATGCTGGCCACCCGCATGTCGCTGGCCGCCTCCTTGATCGTGCGGCCGCCGAACACCTGCTTCCAGCCCTCGAACGTGCCCTGGTGGCCGTTGGTCGTCACGGTGTCGGGGATCGGCTGATCGGGGTCGAGCACCGAGAAGTCGATCTCCATGATCGCCGCGAAATGCACCATCTGGGCCTCGAAGTTCCGCTGCCGGTCCGCCCGGAACGCCGCCTGCTTGGCCAGCGCCTCGTCCGTTGTGCGGCCGATGATCGGGGCCACGACGAAGAACACCTTGATCTCGTCCGGATCGCGGCCGAAGCCCTCCGCCCGCGCGCGGATGTCGTCGCGGTACTCCTTCATGCCGTCCAGTCCGTTGGGGATGCACAGCAGCATGTCGGCGTTCTTCGCGGCGAAGTCGCGTCCGCGGGGCGAGGCGCCGGCCTGGCAGATGACCGGGCGCCCCTGCGGGCTGCGCGGCGTGTTGAGCGGCCCGCGGACCTTGAAGTGCTTGCCCTCGTGGTGGATCGGCGCGACCTTGGTGTGGTCGGCGTAGTAGCCGCTCACCGGGTCGGCGACGATCGCGTCCGGCTCCCACGACTCCCAGAGCGCCGTGACCACGTCGACGAACTCCTCGGCGATCTCGTAGCGCAGGTCGTGTTCCGGAAGCTTCTCCATGCCGAAGTTCTGCGCGGCGCGGTCCTCGCTGGAGGTCACGATGTTCCAGCCGACCCGCCCGCGGGTGACGTGGTCGAGCGTGGAGAACGTCCTGGCTAGCAGGTACGGCGGGTAGAACGTGGTCGACGCGGTGCCGACGATGCCGATGTGCTCGGTGGCGTAGGCGAGCATGGAGATGACGGGCACGGGATCGAGCTTGGGCGCGTACATCGCCATCTTCAGCTCGAGCTCGGCCGTGCCCGCGTAGACGTCGGAGACCATCAGCGAGTCCTCGAGCATCATGAAGTCGAAACCGGCCCGCTCCATGTCCCGGACCATGTCGACGTAGTAGCGCGCGTCGGTCCAGCTGAGGGCGTCGTTCGACCACCCGGTGCGCCATTCGGGCGTCGTCAGATTGCCGAACCAGCCGAGTCGGAATGGCGTTGCAGCCATCGTCCGTCCTTTCGTCTCCGCGTTCTGGTGAAAAGGAAACAGCCGCGCGGTGTCGTCGTGGGGTCGAGCCCGTAGCAGCTCGATTTCGCCGCCCGGCGGCCGGGTCCAGTGCCACTGAGCTGCAGTGATGGTCCGGGATCCGAGGAATCCGCCGAACGTGGTCGGGTCGTGTAGTGGCGTCGGACACGCTCCGGGGCCGGATTCTCACCGTCCGCGAAGGGTGCGGGACAATGCGCGTCCCCGGCCGACGGGACTCAGAAAGATCGCAGATTCTCGCGGAAGGTGGCGTGGCGGAAGCCGCTGCGGATCAGCCCGCGGCGGGCCAGTTCGGGGCAGAGCCCCTCCGTGATGTCGGCCAGATAGGAGCGGCTCGGCGGCTGGGAGAGGAACATGAACCCGTCCCCGCCGACCCGCGCCATGGCCTCCTCCATGAGGTCGGCGACGGTCGATGGACTGCCGACCAGCTCGATGCTGCCGATCCGCATCTGCGCCGCCGCCTCGCGGATGGGCCGTCCGCCGAAGGTCTCCTTCCAGATGGCGAACTGGCCCTGGTGGCCGTTGGTGGTGACGTCGTCGGGGATCGGCAGGTCCGGGTCGAGCACGGAGAAGTCGATCTCCATCGTCGCTGCGAAGTTGCACATCTGGAACTCGTAGTTGCGTTGGCCGTGGGAGAGGTACTCCTCGAACTTCTCGCGCGCGTGGTCGTCCGTGCGGCCGATGACCGGCTCCACGACGAAGAACACCTTGATCTCGTCCGGGTCGCGGCCGACGCCCTCGGCCCGACGCCGGATGTCGTCGCGGTAGGCCTTCATGCCGTCGAGTCCGTTGGGGATGCACAGCAGCATGTCGGCGTGGGCGGCGGCGAAGTCCCGGCCCTTGGGCGAGGAGCCCGCCTGGCAGATCACCGGCCTGCCCTGGGGGCTGCGCGGGGTGTTCAGCGGCCCGCGCACGGAGAAGAACTCCCCGGTGTGGTGGATCGGCGCGACCTTGGTGTGGTCGGCGTAGTACCCGGTCGCCGCGTCGGCCGTGACCGCGTCCGGTGCCCAGGAGTCCCACAGCTTCCGGACGACCTCGAGGAACTCCGCCGCGACGTCGTAGCGGCGGTCGTGCGCTCCGATGGTGTCCATGCCGAAGTTCTGCGCCGCCCGGTCCTCGCTCGAGGTCACGACGTTCCAGCCGACCCGGCCGCGGGTCACGTGGTCGAGCGTCGAGAACGCCCTGGCCAGCAGATAGGGCGGGTAGAAGGTGGTGCTCGCCGTGCTGACGATCCCGATGTGCGCGGTGGCGTAGGCCAGCATCGCGACCACCGGAACCGGATCGAGCTTCGGCGCGTAGATCGCGTGCTTGAGTTCCAGCTCGGCGGTGCCGGCATAGATGTCCGGGACCATCACCGAGTCCTCGAGCATCATGAAGTCGAAGCCGGCTCGTTCCATCGCCTGCACCATCTGGACGTAGAACCGGCCGTCCGTCCAGCCGGTCGCGTCGTCGGTCGACCAGCCGTCGCGCCATTCGGGGGCGGTGAGGTTGCCGAACCAGCCGAGCCGGAAAGGGCTCGTCCCCATCAGAAGGCCAGCAGGTTGTCGCGAAAGGGGACCGAGTCGAACCCGTCCCGGATCAGGCCCCGCTTGCGCAGCGCGGGGCTCAGGCCGTCGACGTACTCGGCGATCGAGTGGGGGTTCAGGTTGAGCGGCTGGTAGAGCAGGAACCCGTCGCCGCCGACCTCTTCCATGATCTCGCCCATCTTCCCCGCCACGGTGTCCGGCGAGCCGACGAGGCCCAGGTCCCCGATCTGCCGGACGCCCGTGACGACCTCGCGGAGCGTCTTGTCCTCGTTGCCCGCGACGAACTGGCGCATTGAGCTCTGCTCGCCGTTGCCGAGGATGTCGGGCATCCGTGCATCGAGGTCGAACTTCGAGAAGTCGACTGTGCCGCCGCTGATGTAGGACAGGCCCCAGAGCACCATCTCGATGTTCTCGGCCTCGTGCATCGCGGCCGCGCGGCGGGCCTCGCGGTCCTGCGCGTGAGCGTCGGACTCGCCGAGCATGGGGGAGACCAGGAACATCACCTTCAGGTCGCCGGGCTTGCGGCCGTGGGCGATCAGGCGCTCGTGCATGTCCTCGCGGAAGGCCTTCATCTGCTCCACGTTGTGGCCCATGGCCAGCATGGTGTCCGCGTACTGTGCCGCCAGCTCGCGTCCGGGGACGGAGTTGCCCGCCTGGCCCACGACCGGGCGGCCCTGCGGTCCGGGGATGGTGTTGAGCGGCCCGCGAACCTTGAAGTACTCGCCGGCGTGGTCGATCGTATGGACCTTCGTGTGGTCCGCGTACCGCGGGGTCTCGGTGTCGCCGACCACCGCGCCGGGCTCCCAGGAGTCCCAGAGCTTGGTCACGACGTCCATCCACTCGGCGGCCATGCCGTAGCGCTTGTCGTGGGGGAGGTGCTCGTCGAAACCGAAGTTCTGGGCGACCCGGTGCGTCACCGAGGTGACGACGTTGATCCCGGCACGACCGTCGGTCAGGTGGTCCAGTGTGGTCATCAGTCGGGCCGCGGTGTACGGCGCGTACTGGATCGTCGACATCGTGTTGATGATCCCGATGTGCCTGCTTCCCTGGGCCATCAGCGGGACGAGCGGCAACGGGTCGTTCTTCGGGGCCATCTCGCCGTGGGCGAGGGTGAACTCGGCGGAGCCGCCGTAGGTGTCCTCGATCATGGCCGTGTCCTCGATGAACACGAAGTCGTAGCCGCCGCGTTCCAGGGCCGCGGTCATCTCGACGTAGCGCTGTGGCTTCATCCAGTCGCGCCAGGCGTTGCCGTCGAACACGCCGCGGCCGGGCTGGATGCCGAAACCCTGGCCGAGGAACCATCCGAGGTGGAACATGCGCGGTCCTTCCGTGCGAAGCGGTGGCACCCGGCGTGCCGCCCGGGCGTGCCCACAACGAAAGGCGCGGATCGTGACCGGCGCGGATCGACCCGGTAGCAACCGTATTGCGCGAGTTGCCGCGCCTCGCATCCGCTCCTGACCTGCGTCTTCCGGCTCGGTTCGGCGCTCTCCGCCAAGCGGGCCGCCTCCCTTCCGGCGCAGGAGGAAGTCGACGACCCGCGCCGGCGCCGCCTCCGCGTCGGTTCGCGGGAGTCGGGTGAGATGGCGGATGTTTCCTCCTCGGGACGGGCCCAGTGTCGAGTCATGTCCACCAAGCAGATCCTCCTCGGCTTCCTCCCCTGGATCGCCTTCTCCCTGATCGCCACCCGCGTCGGTCCCGGCGCCGCCGGCATGGCCGCGCTGCTGGCGCTGGTCCTGGCCGCGGTCCTCGTGGGCCGCACCGTCGCCCGGCGCGAGTCGGTCAAGCTCATCGAGGTCACGGGGCTCGCCACCTTCGCGGTGATCGGTGCCTGGGCCGTGGTCGCCCCGTCCTCCGACGCGTTCCTCGCGAACTACGGACGGGGGCTCGCCGCCCTGGTCCTGGCCGTCGTCATCGCCCTGTCGCTCGCCGCCACGCCGTTCACCGAGCAGTACGCCCGGGAGTCGGTGCCGCGGCAGTACTGGGACTCGCCGCAGTTCCACGCCGTCAACCGCCGGATCAGCGCGGCCTGGGCCGGCGCCGTCGCGGCCATGGGCGTCGGACACCTGATCTCAGGGGTGATCGCCTCGACCACCACCGAGTACGGCGGCTACCTGGCCGCCCGCCCCGCCGACCTGATCCTGAACTGGCTGGTCCCCGGGGCCCTGATCCTGCTCACGGTCCGCTACACCCGCCGAGTCGTCGGCGAGACCGAGTCCGCGCCGGCGACCCGATGACCGCCCCGGCGCGCCCGGCTCCGGTCGAGCCCGGCCCCTTCCTGAGCGGCCCCTACAGCCCGGTCACCGCCGAGGTCGACGTCACGGACCTCCATGTCGACGGCGAGCTGCCCGACGCGCTCGACGGCGCCTACGTCCGCAACGGTCCCAATCCCCGGTTCGCCCCGGTCGGGAGCCACCTCCACCCGCTCGACGGCGTCGGCATGCTGCACCGCGTGGTGATCGCCGACGGCCGCGCCCGCTACACCAACCGATTCGTCCGGACCCCGCTGGTGGAGGTGGAGGAGCGCGCCGGGCACGTGATCCGGCCGGGTCTCTCGACGCTGTGGCGCCCGGGCCCCGACGAGGTCGGCCCGGTCCTGGCGGGCACCCTGCGCCGGGTCCCGGACGTCAACGTGGTCCGCCACGGCGGGCGGCTGCTCGCCCTGGCGGAGTGCGACCGGCCCTACCGCATCGGCCCGCAGCTGCAGACCCTCGGTCAGGACACCTTCGGCGACACCCTGCCGGCGGGGATCTGCGCGCACCCGAAGATCGACCCGCGGACCGGCGAGATGGTCGCCTTCTGCGACAACGTCGCGCCCCCGTTCCTCACCTGGACGGTGATCGGCCCGGACGGTGTCGGCACGCCGCCGCGGCCGGTCGAGGGGGTCGAGCGGCCGTCGATGATCCACGACATGGCGATCACCGATCGGTACGTGGTGCTCGTCCTCGCCCCGTTGTTCTTCGACGTCGCCGAGGCGACCAAGGGCGGCTCGCTGCTGGAGTGGAAGCAGGAGGCGGGCACCCGGATCGCCCTCGTCCCGCGCGACGGCGGCCCGGTCCGCTGGTGCGAGGACGAGGCGTTCTGGTTGTGGCACACCGCGAACGCCCACGACGCGAAGGACCCGGTCGACGGGTCGGACATCGTGGTCCTGGACTATGCGGAGTGGGAGCGGCCCTCCCCGCCGGCGCCGGGTGCGACGGTCACCCCGCGCCTGGCGAGGGCGACCATCGATCCCGCCGCGGGCAGCATGCGCCGCGAGGTGCTGGCCGACGTCGCGGTGGACTTCCCCCGGGTCGACGACCGGCTGATCGGCCGCCCGCACCCGGTCGCGGCGGCGGTCCTGCGGACGGGGCGGCCGCGGTCGCACCCCGGCTGGGGGGACGCGCTCGCCTGGTACGACACCCGCACCGGGAACGTCGCCCGCTGGGAGGCCACCGACCTCGCCCTGGGCGAGCCGGCGTTCGCGCCGGACCCGTACTCGTCCGCCCCGGACCGGGGCTGGTGGCTGAGCCTGGCCACGCGGCCGAGCACCGGGGAGTCGAGCCTGGTGGTGATCCCGGCCGCCGACCCCGCCGCGGGCCCCGTCGCCACCGTCCGGATGCCGGTCCGGGTCCCGCTCGGGCAGCACGGCAACTGGCTGCCCACCCCGTGACGGGAGGGTCCGGCTAGGGAGTGTCGCCGGGGCGCGCCTGCCGGGCGCCCACCAGCAGCTCCGGGAGCTCCGCCCCCGAGAACAGCCGGACGGTCCGCACCTCCGAGAAGGCGCCGGACGACTCGATGAGCTGCATCGCCGTGGTCGCCGTCTCCGCGTCGGGCGCCTCGAAGACGGCGAGTCCGGAGAGGTCGTCGGCGGCGAACCACAGGTCCTGCAGCTCGGCGCCTGCGTCGGCCAGGCTGCGGGCGACGGCGGGGGTCCGGTTCGAGGGGGAATCGACGAGGCTGCTCCAGGTCGACGCGTCGTACCGGAACCGGGCGGCGAACACGGGCATGGCTACCTCCACGGACGCGACGATGCGATCGCCCGGAGGCTCGCCCGGGCCCCGGGGAGCGCTACCGGAGCGCCCCGGATCCACCCGCCCGGAGCAGCGCCAACCCGTCGGACCGGGCCGTACCTCACGGTGGGGCGACCGGGAGCCCGCGCCCGTCAGCGGCCTGCCCGGCGCGCGCCTGACCAGCCGGCGGTGGGGGCAGGCGCGGCTGGTGCCGCGGGCACCAGTAGGTCGTGCGCCCGCCGACCGTGGATCTGACCAGCGCAGCTCCGTCCGTCGGGCACCGGCCGTCCCGCCTGCGGTGCGCGACCAGGGGCAGCGTGTGCACACCGCCCCCGCGCAGGGCGTCGTCGACCGTCGCCGTGAGCGACCGGTGGAGCGCGACCCGTTCCGGACCGGTGAGGGAGTCGACGGGGCGGGCGGGGTTCAGGCCGGCGCGCCAGAGGAGGTCGTCGGCCAGCAGGTTCCCGATCCCGGCGAGGGCGTGCTGGTCGAGGAGCCGGGCCTTCACCGGCGCCCGGCCGTGTCCGAGCGCGTGGAGGAACCGGGGGAGGTCGATGCCGGCGGCATCGGGGCCCAGGGTGTCGACCGGTGGATCGAGGCGTACTCGGCCCAGCCGGCGCGGGTCGACGAGGTGGAGCGCGCCACCGTCGGCGAAGGCGAGGGAGAACCGCGAGTGCCGGTAGTCGCCGGGGGCGCGGCCGAACTCCCAGTGGTCGCCGCCGTCGACCTCGGTCCCGTCCGCCGAGGCGACCACGACCTTGCCGGACATGCCGAGGTGGATGCCGAGTACGGAGCCCTCGGACGTGGTGCACCACAACGACTTCCCCCTGCGGTGCGCCGTGCGCAGCGTGCTCCCGACCAGGACGGCGCGCAGCTCGCCGGGTGGGTGCGGGCGGCAGACGTAGGTGTCCGAGTCGTCGACGTCCTCGATCCGGCGCCCCAGCGCCGACCGCTCGAGGACGACCCGCGCGGACTCGACCTCCGGGAGCTCAGGCACTCGCGTCGTGCTCGACGAGGGCGGCCTGCAGCTCCGGATAGGGGATCCCCGGTGGCGGGGTGCGGCCCTCCCGGACCGCGGCGGCCACCTCGAGGGCGGCGTTCAGCGCCGCCCGGTAGGGCAGCGATCCCGTGCTGACGCGCCGGACGCCCAGGTCGGCGAGCCGGGCCAGGGACAGATCGGGGACGACGAGGGTGTTGACGGGCACGGGGAGCCGTCGCGTGAGCGCGCGGAGGACCTCGGGATCGGTGAGGCCGGGCAGGAACACGCCGTCGGCGCCGGCCCGCGCGTAGGCGTCGGCGCGGGCCAGCGTGTCCTCGGGGCTGGCGTCCTGGCCGAGCCAGTAGGTGTCCACCCGCGCGTTGACGAAGACCTCCGGGCAACGCTCCTTGATCGCGACGATCTTCGCGACGTGACGCGCGGGGTCGACCAGTCGCTCCGCCGTGCTGTCCTCCACGTTGACGCCGGCGACGCCCGCTCGGGCCAGGACCGCGACGTACCCGGCGACGGCCGCGGGCTCGTCGGCGAAGCCGTCCTCGATGTCGGCGCTCAGCAGGACCGGGACGCCGCGGAGGGCCTCCGCCAGGGCGAGGGTGGCGTCCCTGCTGGCCCGGCCGCCGTCCGGCCGCCCGGCGCTCGCGGCGACACCGAAGCTCGTGGTGCCGATCGCCGGGTACCCGGCGCGGGCGAACGCGAGCGCGGAGGGGACGTCCCAGGCGTTGGGGAGCAGCAACGGGGTCGCGCCCTGGTGCAGTCGCGCGAACGGCGTGGTGATCATGCGAGGTTCCCGCCTGTCGTCGAGGTGCGGTTTCTGTCGTACCCGGGTTGTACCGTCCGTGCCATGACTGGGGCGGACCTCGTGGTGGACGGACCGGGTGCGGTGGCGGAGGAGATGAGCCCGCGGGCCGGCGGTGCGGACGAGCGCGTCTGCACCATCGGCCGGGTTATCTCCGTCGTGGGGGACAAGTGGACCCTGCGCATTCTCTGCGAGGCCGCGCTCAACGGCGTCTCGCGGTTCACCGAGTTCCAGGACCTGCTGGGCATCGCGACGGATGTCCTGGCCCAGCGCCTCACGAAGCTGGTCGACGAGGGCCTCCTCACCAAGGAGTCGTACAAGGAGCCGGGGCAGCGGGCCCGCTTCCGGTACGAGCTCACCGGGGCCGGCGGGGAGATGCGGCTGGTCCTGGCGGCGCTGCAGCAGTGGGGGGACGTGCACCGCCCCGGCGGGTCCGGGCTCACCGAGGTCGGCCGCACCCTGGGCGCGAACAAGGCGGTCCGCGTCGATTTCGTCGACGAGGACGATGCCGTGGTCCCGGCCGACCACATCGCCTACCGCTATGCGATCTGAGGCGCGGTCTCGGGGCTGAAATTGAGGCTCAGCCGCGGGCCGGCGGGGGTGCGTTGTTTCGGCACCGAGTGCTTGTAGTCCTTCTGGCAGCGTCCGCCCATCACCACGAGATCGCCACCGCGGGTCACGATCACCGTGGACCGGCCGCCGCCGTTCGGCTTGATCAGGAACCGGCGGGTGGCGCCGAGGCTGAGCACGGGGATCACAGCGGTGTCGAGCCTGTCGACGGGGCGGTCGGCGTGCCAGCTCGTGCCGTCGTCCTGGTCGCGGTACCAGTTCATCCAGAGCCGCGAGTAGGGCACGCCGAACTGGCGGCTCAGCTCGCCGGTGAGGTGGTGGAGCACGGGATGGGGCGCCTGCGCCACCACCGGGTACTCCGCGGTCAGGCGCGGCTCCTGCACCCTGCGGTTGTACATCCACCGCGAGCGCTGCTCCCACGGGGCATTCGTCATCAGCAGCCGCATCAGCTCGTCGTCCCCGGTCAGCCAGCCGGGCACGTGTGTGATCCACGAGGTCTCGTCGAGGTCGACACGCTCGGCCGTGCCGAACGTGGTGTCGACGGCGACGTCGAGGCCGCCGGTGCGCTCGTGGTCGATCGGCTCCGTGACGGTCGGGGAGAACAGCGACTGCTGGTGGGACATGTGGTCGAGAGTACGCCGGAAATGCATTCCCCGTTCCCGCACCTGCTGACGTGGAAAAGCCAAGTTCGGGTGATCGGGAAAGGTGCGGAGGTGGCGCGGAAATGCCAAGCCAGCAATTCTTCCGGGAATCGCTTGACGCCCCGCCGGGGTCGCCGTTAGATGGGTAGCGATCAGCAACTCAACCGGGAGGATCCGACGATGAGCACCGACGGACAGCGCGCGAAGGCCACGGCGCTGCGCTCCCTGCAGACGGACGGCGTGCTCGTCCTCCCCAACGCCTGGGACGCCGCGAGCGCGGCCCTGATCGCCGCGGGCGGGGCGCGGGCGATCGCCACCACGAGCGCCGGGGTGTCCTGGGCGCTGGGCCGCCCGGACGGGCAGAACCTCACCCGGGACGAGATGGTCGCCGCGGTGGCGCGGATCGTCGCCGCCGTGGACCTCCCGGTCTCGGCCGACGTCGAGGGCGGCTACGGACCCGGCACGGACGCCGTGGCGACGACCGTCGCGGCCGTGGTCGGGGCCGGCGCGGTCGGGATCAACCTCGAGGACTCCCGGGCGCCGGGCGGCCCGTTGTTCGAGGTGGAGGAGCAGGTGGCCCGGATCGGCGCGGCCCGGGAGGCCGCCGCCGCGGCAGGTCTTCCGGAGCTCGTGATCAACGCCAGGACGGACGTGTTCCTGTTCGGCATCGGCCCCGAGACCGGCCGGTTCGACGACGTCGTGGCCCGGGCCGGTGCCTACGCGCGAGCCGGCGCGGACTCGCTCTTCGTGCCCGGCCTCCTCGACCTCGCCACGCTGTCCGCGCTGACCGCCCGCGTCGACCTCCCGGTCAACGCCATGGCCGGGCCCGGTGCCCCGAGCGTCGAGGATCTCCGGGTGGCCGGCGTGCGCCGGGTGTCGGTCGGTCAGGCGATCGCGCAGGCCGCATACTCGCTCGCCCGCCGCGCCGCGGTCGAGGTGCTGGAGAAGGGCACCTTCGATTCGCTCGCCGACGCCGATCCCTTCGGTGAGGTGAACGGCGCCTTCCACTTGCGCTGACGCGGGCAGGGGGCAGGGTCGGGACACGCGAAACGGTTTCGGAAAGGGCAGTCGTGGCACTCGAAGGTTCGGCCCGGGCGACGGTCGGTGTCGCCTCCGCGGCGACGTTCCTGTCCCTCATCGTGTTCACCAGCCCGCTGGCGATCCTGCCCGCGACGGCCTCCGCGCTCGGGTCGGGGCCGGAGGGGCAGGCGTGGATCCTGAGCTCGATGAGCATCGGGCTGGGGATCGCCCTGCTCGCGAGCGGTGCGGTGGCCGACGAGCTCGGCCGGCGCCGCGCCCTCGTCCTCGGCAGCGCGGTGCTCGCCGTGGCGTCCGTCCTGTGCGCGCTGGCTCCGACCACGGCGGTGCTGGTCGCGGGCCGGATCCTCGCCGGGGTCGGCGGCGCGGCGCTGATCGCGGCCGGTCTCGGGCTGATCGGCCACACCTTCCCGGCCGGCAGCCCCGAGGCGCGGCGGGCGAGCGGGATGTGGGGTGCCTCGCTGGGCGCCGGCATCGCCGTCGGCCCGCTGCTGGCCACCGGTGCGACCTCCCTCGGGGGCTGGGCGGCGTCGTTCTGGGTCGAGGCGGTGCTCGCCGTCGCGCTCGCGTTCGCCTCCCGGTTCCTGCTCGCCGAGTCGCGCGCGGAGCATCCCCGCCCGGTCGACGTGCCGGGGGTCGTCCTGTTCGCGGCCGCGATCGGGGCGCTGCTCACCGGGCTGGTCGAGGCCCGCACCGGCCCGACGCGCCCGCCGGTGATCGTGCTCGTGCTCGGTGGCCTGGCGTTGCTCGGGATCTGGTTCGCGGTCGAGCGCCGCCGGCCCGCCCCGATGATCGATCCGGGGCTGTTCCGCTCCCCGCCCTTCCTCGCCGCGACGATCGGGGCGTTCGCGACCGGCGCCGGGATCATCGCCACGTCGTCGTTCCTGCTCACCGTGATGTCCCGGGGGCTCGGCGCCCCACCGGTCCTGGGTGCGGTGGTGCTGCTGGCCTGGTCGGGGACGGGTGTGGTCACCTCGCTGCTGGCGCGACGGCTCCCGACGTCGTGGAGCGGGCGCCTCCAGCTGTCCGCGGGTCTGGTGGTGGTCGCCGTCGGCCAACTGCTGCTCCTGGGTGCGACGCCCGGGTCGTCCCTGTGGCGCTACGTCCCGGGCCTGCTCGTCGCGGGCGTCACCAGCGGGGTCGTGAACTCGGCACTGGGCCGCGAGGCGGTCGCGAGCGCGCCGCCCGGCCGCGCCGCGATGGGCAGCGGCGCCAACAACACGGCCCGCTACGTCGGCTCCGCCATCGGCACCACCGTGGTCGCCGTGATCGCCACCAGGCCCGGCCTGCCAGCCGGGCCCACCGGCCTCCTCCAGGGCTTCGACACCGCGGTCCTCGTCGCCACCGCCTTCACCCTGATCGGCGCGATCGCGGTCTTCGCCTGCCGACCGCGCCGGAGCAGCCGCACCGCTGCGGTCACCTCTCGCCCCACCGGCTGATCACCGCGCGGTCGATGCCGAACCGCTCGGGCACCTTCCCGGTCGATGCCGAACCGCTCGGGCACCTTCCCGCAGGTCCGGCGCAGGTCCTCGATCCCGCGCGGCCGGCCCTCACCGCACGGACCCGGCCGCCGGGTGGACGAGGTTCACGGCGACGAGGAGATCCCGGTCGGCCAGGATCTCGCCCGGCGTGCCCTCGGCGACGATCCGGTGCTCCTCGGAGAACACCACGCAGCGATCGGCGATGCGGTGCAGCAGGTCCAGGTCGTGGGTGGCGTGGACGACGGTCTTGCCGGCCTCGCCGAGCCGCTCGACGAGCTCGACCAGCCAGAACTGCGTGCGCGGGTCGAGCGCGGCCGTGGGCTCGTCGAAGAGCAGCACCTCGGGGCTCATCACCAGGACGGTGGCGATGGCGACCTTCTTCTTCTGCCCGCCGGAGAGCTGGAACGGGGCGCGGTCCGCCAGCTCGGTGATGCCGAGCATCGCCAGCACGTCGTCGACCCGCCCCGCGGTCTCGGCGCGCGAGAGCCCGAGCTGCAGCGGGCCGAACGCCACCTCCTCGCGGACGCTGGGGGAGAAGACCTGGGCGTCGGAGTTCTGGAACACGAAGCCGACCCGGGAGCGGAAGCCCTCGGACATCTGCTCGTCCTCGAGGGTGTCCTCGGTGACCGGCTCGCCGAACGCCGTGTAGCTGCCGGAGTCGGGAAAGACGAGCCCGTCGAGCACCTTGAGCAGGGTGGACTTCCCGCACCCGTTGGCGCCCAACAGGGCCAGCCGTTCTCCACGGTGGACGGTGAGCGAGACGCCGTCGAGTGCCGGGTACCGCTCGAGGTAGGAGTAGCGCAGGTCCCGACAGACCAGGAGGGGTTCCGCGTGGGGCCGTTCAGCGTGGGACAAGGACGTGGTCTCCCCAGATCAGCAGGGCGGCGGCGACCACGATCGCCGCGGCGAACGCGAGGTCGGCGGCGCGGAACCGGTGGCGTTCCAGCGTCGTGGCGTCGCCCCGGAAGCCGCGGGCGACCATGGCGTGGTGGACCTCCTCGGACAGCTGCGCGGACTTGCCGAGCAGCGCGCCGACCCCGGCGCCGACGAAGGCCCGGGCCTCGCGGTCGTGCTTCGGCACCCCGGGGGTGCGCGCCTGGCGTGCCTGGAACATGTCGGTCACCACGCCGAGCAGTAGGAAGAGGTACCGGTAGGCCATGCCGATGATCAGGATGAAGATCTTCGGCACGCCGAGGCCGCGCAGGGCGGCGAGGAGCCGCACCCACGGCGTGGTCAGGGTCAGCAGCACCACCAGCGAGATCGACACGGCGACCCGGCAGACCACCCGGGCCGCCGCGGTCAGGCCCTGCGCGGTGAGGCCCTGCGCGGTCCCGTTCCAGTGCCACAGGGTCAGGACGACGTCCCCGGGGGTGACGACGGACAGGGTCGCGGGCAGCACGACGATCCCGGTGAAGATCGGGACGAAGAGCCAGACCCGCTTCACGAAGAACCCGACCGGCAGCGCGGACGCCGCGGCCAGCCCCAGCGTGAGCGCGTACATGACCGCGAGCGTGACCATCGAGTGGGCGAGCCCGGCGGTGACCAGCAGGAGGACGAGCCCGACGATCTTCGCCCGGGGGTCGATCCGCTGCAGCAGGCCGGAGGCGCCGGCGACGTCCTCGCCGAACAGGACCTGCTGCAGGATCGCCGATCCGCCGCGGACGGTCTTGGCCAGGAAGCCGCCCTTCCGGCGCTTGCCGATGCACCCGCAGGGGCACAGGGCGAGGTTCTGCTCCACCAGCCAGGCCGGGACCTCGACCGTCCGCCCGGGCGCGGTCACCGGGAGGCCTCCACGCGTTCGCGGGGCTCGGTGGCCCGCCGGTTCAGCAGCCTCACCAGGAGCAGCCCGGCCCCGTGGACGACCAGCCCGACCACGACGATCCCGACGACCGCCGACACGACGTACGTCCAGGGGCTGCCGGAGAGGTAGTCCGGGAACAGCGCGCTCTGCCAGAGGTCCGAGTACCGGGCGAGCCCGGTCGGGACCGCGGAGAGTCCGAGGGAGCTCTGCAGGTCGGCGGGGGAGTCCTCGCCGAAGGCGCCGCCGGGAGCGAGCAGGCCGAGCGGCGTCAGCACCACCAGGACCGCCATGACCGCCACGGCGACGACACCGGGGCGGAGCCGGCGGCGGCGCTTCTGCTCGGCGGTCGCGGCCGCGGCGTCGACGGGGACACCGGGGTGGTTGGCGCGCAACAACGGCAGGTTGGCGCGCTGCAGGTAGGCCAGCACCGCGGCGGAGAGGATGCCCTCCGCGAGCCCCGCGACCGTGAGGTGCGCGAGCATCATCGCCGGGACCGTCTGCGCCAGGTGGTAGGGCGAGTAGAGCGGTGCCCCCGCGGCGTCGTGGAACAGGTCGGGCTGGATGCCCAGTTCCGCTGCGGCACAGAGTGCGGAGGCGTTGATACCCGCATAGCCGGCGAGGAACGCGGCGACGATCCGGCGCGGTGCGGTCAGCGTCGCGCCCCTGCTGACGAGCTTGTACGCGCCGTAGGCCACCCACGGCATCACGATCGCCATGTTGACGACGTTGACGCCGAACGCGAGCACCCCGCCGTCGCCGAACAGCAGCGCCTGGAAGGCCAGCGCGACGGTCACGGCGATCGTCGCCGCCCAGGGCCCCAACAGGATCGCGATCAGCGCCGCCCCGACCGCATGCGCCGTCGTCCCGTCCGGGATCGGCACGTTGAACATCATGATCAGGAAGCTGACGGCGGCGAGCACGGCGAGGGTGGGCACGTTGCGGGTCTTCACCCGCCGCTTCACGCGCACGGCCGCGGTGGCGAGCATCGGGGCGGCCACGACGAACCCGACCGCACAGGTCTGCGGGCTCAGGTATCCGTCGGGAATGTGCATGGTCGCCCTCCGAGAACGCTGCCGGAACATCGCTCTCGCAAGTTAGACGCAATAACCGACTCTCGGCAGGTGGGGCGGCGCGGCTCACCTTCCCGGCCCAATGCCGGTGGCGCGCACGGTGTCCGGTAGAAGTGGGGGAGTCCGGTTTTCGTCCGGTTGGCAGGGAAATGCACGTTCCCCGACTTTCGTCCTCGGTCGGGGTCCGGGCCCCCTCGATCGGACGGTCCGGGCCTGCCGACGCCGGGATCCCGGTGTCGGCGACCCGGACTGGGAGTCGCCTCCTAGTGCGCGTGCTCGTGCGCCTGCTCGACGTCGGCGTCGTGCGCGTGGGTGTGCTCGTGGGTCTCGTCCGCGTGCGTGTGGGTGTGGGTGTGCTCCACGTGCTGGTGGTCGTGTGCCCCGTGCTCGTGGGTGTGCGCGGTGTCGCCGTGGGCGTGCTCGTGGGTGTGGGTGCTCATGGTCAGGAAGGTAGGGCGCCCCACGCGTACTGGGAAGAGTTCGGACACTGTCCCCACAACATCCCTGTTGCCGTGTTCCTGCAGGTGAGAAGCATTTCCAGGCGCCGCCGGGAGGCCGTTCCCCACCGCTGGCGGGCCTGATGCGTGAACACTCTCGCATATGAGCGGTCGTTGACTCCGTCGTGGCGGCGGCCTACCGTCGTCTGGTCATATGCACAGGCATGAGGCTTTGTCAAGCCTTTACTGTCGCTGTACTGAACCCGGAGGAACGATGTCCGCGAACCCGTCGGTGGGATCGGTCGCCCGCCCCGTGGCGATCCCCGTCTCCCAGACGATGCCCTGGCTGATCGGCGCCCTCGTGCTGGGGCTGCTGGTCTACTACTTCATCGGGATCGACGAGGGCGCGACCTCGGTGTTCGGCAACTCGATGGTGGTCCACGAGTTCGTGCACGACGCACGGCACTTCCTCGGCTTCCCCTGCCACTGAGAACCGGCGAGAGATGATCGCGAGAGCACTGATCCTGCGCGCCGCTGCGGTGGGCGCGCTCGGCGGCCTGGTGGCCTTCGTCTTCGCGCGGATCTTCGCGGAGCCGTTGATCCAGCAGGCGATCGACTACGAGAGCGCGCGCGGCGAGGTCGAGGAGGCGCTCGCCAAGGCGGCCGGACAGGCGGTCGAGCCCGAGGGTCCGGAGATCTTCAGCCGGGCGATCCAGGGCAACCTGGGCATCGGCGTCGGCATGGTCTTCTTCGGGCTCGCGGTGGGCCTGTTCTTCGGGGTGGCGTTCTGCCTGCTCTACGGCCGGCACGGCAACACCCGCCCGCGGCAGATGTCGCTGCTGGTCGCGCTGGCGGGGTTCCTGGCCTTGTACCTGGTGCCGTTCGCCAAGTATCCGGCGAACCCGCCGGCGATCGGCAACCCGGACACCATCGGGCAGCGGGCCGGGTTGTACGCGGTGCTGGTGATCGCCTGCGTGCTGATGGGCATGGTCGCGCTGTGGCTCGGTGACCGGCTGCGCGCGCGGTTCGGCACCTGGACCGCGACGCTGCTGGCCGGGTTGGCGTTCGTGGTGGTCATCGGGGTGGTCATGGGGCTGCTGCCGCCGCTCGGATCGCTCTCGGCCAACGCCGACAGCGCGACCCCGCTGCTCACCGAGACCCCGCAGCCGCTCAAGGACGCGGCCGGGACGATCGTGTTCCCGGGCTTCGATCCCGACGTCCTGTTCCGCTTCCGGTTCTACTCGGTGTGCGCCCAGGTCCTGCTGTGGGGCGTGATCGGGGTGGCGTTCGCGCCGCTGGCCGAGAAGGTCCTCGCCCGCGCGGGCGCGGGAGAGCGGGCGGAGCTGGTCTCGGCCGGCTGACCCTTCACCAGGGTCGATCGGACGTGAGCCTCCGACGGGCGACGGTCGTGGCGGTCCTGCACGACGTGGAGGCACTCGTCGGTGCGCCGGACGACGGGCTGCTCGATCTCGCCCCGAACCGACGACCGGCGCGATCTCTGAGCGCCGGATCACGCCCGGGTGGTGGGCGACCTGCCGTAGGCTGCCCAGGCCGACGGTTCACGGCCACCCCGCCCGGGGTGGTGGTGAGGCAAGAGGGAACCCGGTGTGACTCCGGGACTGCCCCGCAGCGGTGAGTGGGAACGACCGCCGTCAGACGCACTGGGGGAGACCTCGGGAAGCGACGGCCAGTAGGGACGAGCAGGGCGCCCACGAGTCCGAAGACCTGCCGCCGGTGCGCGCGCCGACCGGTGCGCGCGGATCCGTGGCCTCGCGGGTGGGCTCGGCGGAACCGGGCACGCGTGTGCCCGGTGGCGTCGCTCCTGCGCGGCCGTGGGTCCTCCCACCGCTCGCGAGGAGAGAGCAGTGCCAGATCGTCGACCGCTGGGCAGCCCGGTCTTGGGCAGCACCGTCCTGGGGTACCCGCGCATCGGACCGGACCGCGAGCTCAAGCGCGCCGTGGAGCGCTACTGGCGCGGCCAGGGCACCGCGGCCGAGCTGCGTGACGTCGCCGCCGGGCTGCGCCGCGACACCCGGGCCGAGCTGCGTGCCGCCGGCCTGGGCTCGGTGCCCGGCAACACGTTCTCGTACTACGACCAGATGCTCGACGCGGCCCTGACCGTCGGGGCGATCCCGCCGCGGTTCACCCGGCTCGTCCCGGGGGAGCCGCTCGACCTGCTGTTCGCGATGGCCCGCGGGACCGAGGGAGCCCCGGCGCTCGAGATGACCAAGTGGTTCGACACGAACTACCACTACCTCGTCCCCGAGATCGGGCCCGACACCCGGTTCCGGCTGTGGGACCGCACGCCCGTCGAGGACTTCCGGGAAGGCCTGGCCGAGGGCCTCGTGACCCGGCCGGTGCTGGTCGGCCCGGTGACGTTCCTGCTGCTCAGCAAGGCGGCGGAGGAGGGGTTCCGCCCGCTGGACCGGCTCGACGACCTGCTCGACGTCTACGCACGGCTGCTCGGCGAGCTCGCCGCGGCCGGTGCGGAGTGGGTGCAGCTCGACGAGCCCGCCTTCGCCGCCGACCGGACGCCCGAGGAGCTCGCCGCGCTGCGCCGCGCCTACGCGCGGCTCGGCGGGCTCACCGACCGGCCCGCCCTGCTCGTCGCGGGCTATTTCGGCCCGCTCGGCCCGGCGCTGCCGGTCCTGGCGGACGCGCCGATCGACGGCATCGCGCTCGACCTGGTGGCCGGGAGGTCGGATCTCGAGGCGACGGCGCAGCTGATCGGACTGCGCGAGAAGACCGTGCTCGCCGGAGTGGTCGAGGGCCGCAACGTCTGGCGGACCGGGCCGGACGCCGCGCTGGCCGCGGCGGCCACCCTGCTGGGTATCGCGGGCCGGGTGGAGATCTCGAGCTCCTGCTCGCTGCTGCACGTGCCCTACGACACCGCACGCGAAGGGGCGCTGGATCCCGTTCTGCGGGAACGGCTCTCGTTCGCGCGCCAGAAGGTCGCCGAGGTGGTCGTGCTGGGCAGGGCGCTGCGCGGCGAGCACATGACGGAGGAGCTCGCGGCCGCCCGCGCCGTGGCCGCCCGGCCGGCACAGCGTGACGACCGGGTGCGGGCCCGGCTCGAGGCCCTCGGCGCGGACCACTACCGCCGGCCGGCCGGGGAGGTGCGGGCCAAGGCGCAGGACGCGGCCCTGAACCTGCCGCTGATCCCCACGACCACGATCGGGTCCTTCCCGCAGACCGCGGAGATCCGGCGCGACCGGGCCGCCCTGCGGGCCGGGACGATCGACGACGCCGAGTACGCCTCGCGGATGCGCGCGGAGATCGAGCGCGTGGTCCGGCTGCAGGAGGACATCGGGCTGGACGTGCTCGTGCACGGCGAGCCCGAGCGCAACGACATGGTGCAGTACTTCGCCGAGCACCTCGACGGGTTCGCGGTGACGGACTCCGGCTGGGTGCAGTCCTACGGCTCGCGCTGCGTGCGGCCGCCCGTGCTGCACTCGGACGTCTCCCGCCCGTCGCCGATCACGGTGGGGTGGAGCACGTTCGCGCAGTCGCTGACCGCGCGGCCGATGAAGGCGATGCTGACCGGTCCGGTCACGATCCTGGCCTGGTCGTTCGTCCGGGACGACCAGCCGCCGGGGGACACCGCGCGACAGGTCGGCCTGGCGCTGCGCGACGAGGTGCGCGACCTCGAGGCCGCCGGCCTGCGGATCGTGCAGGTGGACGAGCCCGCGCTGCGGGAGCTGCTGCCGCTGCGCACGGCGGACCAGCAGTCCTACCTGGACTGGGCGATCGACTCCTTCAGGCTCACCACCGGCGGCGTGGCGGACACCACCCAGATCCACACCCACCTCTGCTACTCGGAGTTCGGTGAGGTCGTCGGCGCGATCGACGGGCTGGACGCGGACGTCACCACCGTCGAGGCGGCCAGGTCGAGGATGGAGGTCCTGGCCGACCTGGGCCCGGGCGTCCCGCGGGCCCTGGGCCCCGGGGTGTACGACGTGCACTCGCCCGAGGTCGCGGGCGTCGGGGAGCTCGTGTCGCTGCTGACCGCGGCGCGCGACGTGATCGGCGGCGAGCGGCTCTGGGCCAACCCGGACTGCGGGCTGAAGACCCGCGGCGAGGCCGAGACGGTCGAGACCCTGCGCAACCTGGTCGCGGCCGCCGCCGAGGTCCGGGCCGCCGGCTGACCCTCGTGAGTGGCAATGGTCGCCATGGCGACCATTGCCACTCACAGGGTGCTCAGTCCCAGTCCAGGCCACCACCGGTCTGGTACTCGATGACCCTCGTCTCGAAGAAGTTCTTCTCCTTCTTCAGGTCCATCGCCTCGCTCATCCACGGGAACGGGTTCTCCGTCTCGCCGAAGAGCGGGGCGAGGCCGAGCTGCTCGGCGCGGCGGTCGGTGATGAAGTGCAGGTACTGCTCGCACAGCTCCACCGACAGCCCGAGCATCCCGCGGGGCATGGTGTCCCGGGCGTAGGCGACCTCGAGCTCGCAGGCCTCGAGCAGCATCGCGCGGATCTCCGCCGCGAACTCCGGCGTCCAGAGGTGCGGGTTCTCGTGCCTGATCATGGTGATGACGTCGATGCCGAAGTTCAGGTGGATGGACTCGTCGCGCAGGATGTACTGGTACTGCTCGGCGATGCCCACCATCTTGTTGCGGCGGCCCAGGGACAGGATCTGCACGAAGCCCGTGTAGAACCACATGCCCTCGAACACCACGTAGAAGGCCACGAGATCGCGCAGGAAGGCCCGGTCCGCCTCCGGGGTGCCGGTGCGGAAGTCCGGATCGGACAGTGCGCGGGTGTGCTCCAGCGCCCAGGCGTCCTTGTCCGTGATCGACGGGACCTCGCGGTACATGTTGAAGAGCTCGCTCTCGTCGAGGCCGAGGCTCTCGCACACGTACTGGAAGGTGTGGGTGTGCACCGCCTCCTCGAAAGCCTGGCGCAGCAGGTACTGGCGGCACTCCGGGTTGGTGAGGTTGCGGTACACCGCGAGCACGATGTTGTTGGCCACCAACGACTCCGCCGTGGCGAAGAAGCCGAGGTTGCGTTTGAGCATCGTGCGCTCGTCGGCGGTGAGGCCGGTGGGGGACTTCCACAGTGCGATGTCCGCCTGCATCGCGACCTCGGTGGGCATCCAGTGGTTGGCGCAGCCCGCGAGGTACTTGTCCCAGGCCCAGCGGTACTTCAGCGGGAGCAGCTGGTTGACGTCCGCCCGGCCGTTGATCATGCGCTTGGCGTCGGCCTCGATGCGGGCGGCGCCGGCGACGATCTCCTCGAGTCCGGTGCTCACTGGCAGGCCTCGCATTCCGGGTCCTCGATCCGGCAGGCGGGTGCCTCGGGCACGGGATCCGGCGCCATGGGGACGCCGCGGAGCTTGCCGTCGGTGCCCCGCAGGGTGCTCTTCTCGACGTGGGTCGCGGACTGGGCGCGCAGGTAGTAGGTGGTCTTGAGGCCCTTGTGCCAGGCGAGCCGGTAGAGCTCGTCGAGCGTGCGGCCGCTCGGGGCGGCCAGGTAGAGGTTGAGCGACTGGGCCTGGTCGATCCACTTCTGCCGCCGGGACGCGGCCTCGACCAGCCAGCGCGGCTCGATCTCGAAAGCCGTGGCGTACAGGGCCTTCAGGTCCGCGGGCACCCGGTCGATGTCGCCGAGGCTGCCGTCGAAGTACTTCAGGTCGGCGACCATCACCTCGTCCCACAACCCGCGCTCCTTGAGCGAGCGGACGAGGTGCGGGTTGATCACCGTGAAGTCGCCGGACATGTTGGACTTCACGAACAGGTTGCGGAACTGGGGTTCGATGGACTGCCCCACGCCGCAGATGTTGGAGATCGTGGCGGTCGGCGCGATGGCCATGACGGTGGAGTTGCGCATGCCCTGCCGCTGGACGGCGGCGCGCAGGGTGTCCCAGTCCAGCGTGGTGGAGCGGTCGACGTCCAGGGCGTCGCCGTCGCGGGCGGCGTCGAGGAGCCGCAGGGAGTCGATGGGCAGGATGCCCTGGCTCCACAGGGACCCGTCGAAGCTCGCGTACCGGCCCCGTTCGGCGGCGAGCGCACTCGACGCCGCGATCGCGTGATGGCTCAGGTGCTCCGTGCTGCGGTCCGCGAACTCGACGGCGGCCTCGGATGCGAGCGGGATGCCCTGCGCGAACAGCGCGTCCTGGAAGCCCATGAGCCCCAGGCCGATCGGGCGGTGCCGCAGGTTGGACCGGCGGGCCTCGGGGATCGTGTAGAAGTTGATGTCGATGACGTTGTCGAGCATCCGCACGGCCGTGGTCACGGTGCGGCGCAGCTTCTCGACATCGAGGCCGTCGGCCGTGACGTGGGCGAGCAGGTTGACCGAGCCCAGGTTGCACACGGCCACCTCGTCCCCGGCGGAGGTGTTGAGCGTGATCTCCGTGCAGAGGTTGGAGGAGTGCACCACGCCGGCGTGCTGCTGCGGCGAGCGCAGGTTGCACGGGTCCTTGAACGTGATCCACGGGTGGCCGGTCTCGAAGAGCATGGTCAGCATCCGCCGCCACAGCTCGACCGCGCGGACCCGCGTGAAGACCCGGATCTCGCCGCGGTCGGCCTTCGCCTCGTACGCCCGGTAGGCCTGCGCGAACTCCGCGCCGTAGAGATCGTGCAGGTCCGGGACCTCGTCGGGGGAGAACAGCGTCCACTCGGCGTCCGCCTCGACACGGCGGAGGAACTCGTCCGGCACCCAGTTCGCGGTGTTCATGTCATGGGTGCGGCGCCGGTCGTCGCCGGTGTTCTTGCGCAGGTCGAGGAACTCCTCGACGTCGACGTGCCACGTCTCGAGGTAGGCGCACGCCGCGCCCTTGCGCTTGCCGCCCTGGTTGACCGCGACCGCCGTGTCGCTCGCGATCTTGAGGAACGGCACGACGCCCTGGGACTCGCCGTTGGTGCCCTTGATGTGGGCGCCGAGCCCGCGCACCGGCGTCCAGTCGTTGCCGAGACCGCCGGAGTACTTGGCGAGCAACGCGTTGTTCCGGTAGGCCCGGAAGATCGAGTCCAGGTCGTCGTCCACGGTGGTCAGGAAGCAGGACGACAGCTGGGCGCGGGTGGTGCCCGAGTTGAACAGCGTGGGCGTCGAGGCCATGAAGTCGAACGAGGACAGGAGCTCGTAGAACTCGATCGCGCGGGCCTCGCGGTCGATCTCGCGCAGCGCCAGCCCCATCGCGACCCGCAGGAAGAAGGCCTGGGGGAGCTCGAAGCGGGTGCCGCCCGAGTGCAGGAAGTAGCGGTCGTAGAGGGTCTGCAGGCCGAGGAAGCCGAAGTCCAGGTCGCGCTCGGGTCGGATCGCCGCCGTCAGCCGGTCGAGGTCGAAGAGCTCCAGCTCGGGATCCACGAGACCCAGCTCCACGGCCCGGCCCAGGTACGTGCGGAAGTACGCGGGGTACCCGGCGGTCATCGCGGAGTGGTCGGGGGTCTCGCCGCCCAGGAAGGTCAGCGCTTCCCCGCGCAACCGGTCCAGCAGCAGGCGGGCGGCCACCGTCGAGTAGTTCGGCTCCCGCTCCACCAGCGTGCGGGCCGCCATCTCCAGCGCCTGCGCGAGCTCGGTGGTGGAGATGCCGTCGTAGAGGGTCCGGCGGATCTCGGCGAGGACTGGTGCGGCGGACACGTCCTCGACACCGGCCACGGCCTCGCCGACGACCGTCTCCACGCGGGCCCAGTCGAGGGGGACGCGGAGGTCGTCGGGTCCCGTGACCTGCAGTTCGGGGGACCTCGGGGCGGGCGCGCTCGACTCGCGGGCCTTCGCGCGCTCCTCGCGGTAGAGCACGTACGAGCGGGCGATCTTGTGGTGCCCACCGCGCATGAGGACCAGCTCGACCTGGTCCTGGATCTGCTCGACGTGCACCGCGGCTGCCGGGAACCGGGTCAGCGCGGTGATCACCTGGTCGGTGAGGTCCTCGACGAGATGGTGGATGCGCGAGGACGAACCGGCCTCGCCACCCTCCACCGCCAGGAAGGCCTTCGTCATCGCCACCGAGATCTTGGTGGCGTCGAACCCGGAGGTCTGGTCGTCGCGGCGGACGACCCGCAGGCCGTCCGAGCGGGCTGGTGCGGGGGCCAGGGTGGGTGCTGCCATGGGCTCTCTCCTCGCGAGCTCGGCGAGTGCCGGGACCACGCGGGGGAGGACGGAGGGACCTGGGGGAGCGCCCGCCCGTGGCGCCTTCCCTCGAGGCCCCGAGCACGCGCGCGCCGGTCGGCGCGCGCACGGGTGGCAGGTCTTCGGACTCGCGGGCGTCGTGCTCGTTCCTACTGGCCGTCGCTTCCCGGGCTCGCACCCAGTGCTTCGTGACGGCGGTCGTTCCCGCTCACCGCTGCGGGGCAGTCCCGGATTCGCACCGGGTTCCCTCTTGCCTCACCCCGTTGGGTACGGGGTGAACCACCAGCGCGTCAGACACTACATGTAGGGGGCGATCACGATCGGGTACCCCAGGTTTCGTGGTCAGTGCTCGCAGCAGTCGTCGGCCACCCGTGGGGCGCAGCAGGTCTGTCCGCGCAGGGCGGTGCGGCCCTCGCGCACGGCGAGCGCGGCCAGGACCAGGCCCGCGGCGGGATCGGCCCACCACCAGCCCAGCGTCGCGTTCAGCAGCAGGCCCGCGAGGACCGCGACGGAGAGGTAGGTGCACAGCAGGGTCTGTTTCGAGTCGGCGACCGCACTGGCCGAGCCGAGCTCGCGCCCGGCGCGGCGCTGGGCCCAGGACAGGAACGGCATGACCAGCACCGACAGCGCGACGAGCACGATCCCGACCCTGGAGTGCCCGGCCTCGGCGGCGCCGAACAGCGCGCGGAGCGACTCGACGGTGACGTAGGCGGCGAGGGCGAAGAAGGACCACGCGATCACGCGCAGGGCGGTGCGTTCGCGGCGTTCGGGATCCCGCCCGGCGAACTGCCAGGCCACGGCGGCGGCCGAGCTGACCTCGATGACCGAGTCCAGGCCGAAGCCGATCAGGGCGACCGAGCCGGCCAGGGTGCCGGAGGTGATCGCGACGACCGCCTCGACGACGTTGTACGTGATCGTGGTGGCGACGAGGAGCCGGACGCGCCGGCGCAGCACGGCACGGCGGTCGGCGCCGGCCGTCGCGGCGGGGGTGCTCATGCCGGTGCCGGTGCGGTCGACGGCTCGCCGTAGACGGGGCAGAGCGCCACGGCGTTCCCGGTCCGGGTGAGGAGGTTCTCGGCGCTGCGCAGGAGCTCGATCAGCTCGGGCCGGGTGAGCGAGTAGTAGGACTGCCGGCCCTCGGTGCGGAAGTCGACGAGCCGGCAGTCCCGAAGGCAGGAGAGGTGTCCGGACACCGTGGACTGGGCGAGGCCGAGCAGCCGCGTGAGGTCGACGACCCGGGCCTCGCCCTCGGCGAGCCGGGACACGATGGCGAGCCGGGTCGGGTCCCCGAGGGACCGGAAGAGGGCGACGGCCGGGGTCACGTCGGGCGGGCAGCAATCCATCGGCACGGGGCGATGATAGCCAGGAGTGCCGATGGAGAGGAAGCGTCGGCCTTCGACGTCCCCGGCGCGGCCACGGTGGTGGTCGCGCGTCTCGGCGACCACTCGATCGGCCCGGCCGTGGCTCAGGCCTCGGCGCGCTTGGGCAGCACCCAGTCCGGCCGCGGGAAGTGGCAGGTGTAGCCCCAGGGCAGCCGCTCCAGGTAGTCCTGGTGCTCGGGCTCGGCCTCCCAGAACGGGCCCGCCGGCTCGACCTCGGTGACGACCGTCCCGGGCCACAGGCCGGAGGCCTCGACGTCCGCGATCGTGTCCTCGGCGACGCGCTTCTGCTCGTCGTCGGTGTAGTAGATCGCGGACCGGTACGAGAGGCCGACGTCGTTGCCCTGCCGGTTCTTCGTCGTCGGGTCGTGGATCTGGAAGAAGAACTCGAGCAGGTCGCGGTAGCTCGTCGCGGCCGGGTCGAACTCGATCTCGATCCCCTCGGCGTGGGTGCCGTGGTTGCGGTAGGTCGCGTTGGCCACGTCGCCGCCCGTGTAGCCCACCCGCGTGGACAGCACGCCGGGGCGCTTGCGGATCAGGTCCTGCATCCCCCAGAAGCAGCCACCGGCCAGGATCGCCTTCTCGCTCATGCGTGTGCCTCCTCAGTCGTTCCCGACGGGTGCAACAGCGGACCGGGCCCGGACGTTCCCGCGGGTCAGTGCACGCCCTTGGCGCCGAAGAAGTCGCCGCCCTTGCGGGCCGGGTCGTCGGTGCCCCACTCGCGGCGCTCGGTGACCCGGGCCATGCGGGGGATGTGCTTGCGGCAGTGGATGTAGGCCTCGTCGACCTTGACCACGACCCAGCGGTCGGCGCGGCGGCCCGGGCTCGTCTCGTCGGGGACGGCGGGGTACTGGGCGCGGAACAGGTCGTCCTCGACGATCCAGGCCTTGCCGTTGACGTGCAGGCCGATCATGTCCTCGACGAAGTCGACCATGAGGAGGCCGACGTTCCCGTTCTCGCTGATGTTGCCCAGGCTCGCGTGCACGCCGTTGCCCCGGTACTCGGGATAGGCGAGATGACGGTCGTCGAGCACCCGGATGAAGCCCGGCTCGCCGGCGCGCAGGGACGAGTCGCACTCGCCGTGGGCGTCCGCCGTGGCGACGAACATCATCTCCATCCGCCCGACGAACTCGATCATTCGGGGGAGGAGCCGCTCCCGCACCTGGTCGTCGTAGAAGCGCTCCGCCCGCGCCGTGGTGCCGTAGGCGGTCTGCAGGGAGTGCTCGCCGTCGGATCCCGGGAGCTCGCGGGGCGTCGGTTCCTGGAGGGGGCGATCCGTCGGCGCCGCCGTTCCCGGCCCCGTGGTGGGGGTCGCGGGAACGGACCCGGCCGGCCACGTCGGGGAGTTGTCGACCGATGTCACTCCGTCACCATGCCATCCGGGCGCGTGATGTCACGGGTGAGCAGAGTCCTTTTCGCCGAGTGGCCAGCGCGCGCCCGGCACTCGGCCCAACGTGGCACCCCCGGGTGGTCTACGGCGCTGCCCCGACCGGCTACGGCGTTCTCACGGAGACGACGAGGCTCTCCAGGCCGCGCAGTCCGTTGTTCAGCAGCGGGCGGGCGGAGACGATCTCGAACTCGGCCACCTCGTCCGCCAGTCGGCCCAGCAGCGCACTCATCTCCAGCCGGGCCAGGTTCATGCCGATGCAGACGTGCTCGCCGCGGCCGAACGAGAGCTGGTCCGACGGCCGGCGCGTGATGTCGAAGCGGGCCGGGTCCGGGTACTTGCGCGGGTCGCGGTTGGCGGCGCCGTAGAGCAGCGCGACCCGGGAGCCCGCGGGCAGGGCGACGCCGTCGATCTCGTGGTCCTCGGTCAGCACGCGGCTGAACTGCGGCACGGGGGACTCGATGCGCAGGGACTCGTTGATGGCGTGCGGGATCAGCGACCGGTCGGCCCGCAGCAGCTCCCACTGCTCGGGATGGCGGGCGAACAGGGCGACGGCGTTCGTGATCGCCAGGATCGTGGTGTCGAGGCTCGGCGTGACGTAGTCGAGCATCATGACCGGGCACTTGTCGCGGGGGAGCTCGCCGCGGTCCGCGGCCTGGTAGAGCTGGTCCGCCCAGCCGTCGGGCTCGATCTTGCCCGGGACGGCCTCGTTCGCCGCGAAGTCGAGGAACTCCCCGACGAGGGGCCCGGAGGCGGTGAAGCGCTCGTTCACCGGGCCCTGGACGTTCCAGATGGCCTCGGCCCACTCCAGCATCTTCCCGCGGTTGCCCTCGCCGAGCCCGACCAGCTCGGACACGACCGTCATCGGCAGGTGCTCGGCCAGCTCGGTGGCCGCGTCGAACCGCCCCCGCGCCACGAGCCGGGTGACGATCTCGTCGGCCGCCGCCTCGATCGTCGAGGAGATGGCCCGCATCAGCTCCTGGCGCAACGGCCGGCCCAGCACGCCGCGCATCATCGTGTGGTCCGGCGGGTCGCTGCACAGCGTGATGCCCTCGAGCTGGGCGTTGATCCCGGGATCGACGAACACCCCCTTCGCCGAGCTGAAGGTCTTCCAGTCCATCAGCGCCGCGCGGACGTCGGCGTAGCGGGTGAGGGCGAAGAGATCCTGCCTCACGAGGTGGACGACCGGGCCGGCCTCGCGCATCCGGTCGTAGACCGGGTACGGGTCGATCCGTGCCTCGTCGCTGAACAGGTCGACGTCGTCGACCGGGATCGTGGTGGTCATGCTCGGCACCGCCTCGGGCTCGTCTGCCGATCACTCTTGCAGACGGAGCGCGCCGGCGGATCACCCCTTTGCCGGCTCGGTCCGCCGGATCCGCGACCGGGCCACCAGCTCGACCGCCGCGAGCACGGCGATCGTCTCCGCGGCCAGCAGTCCGATGAGGACGAGGACCTGAGCGGCGCCGGCGCGGACCGGGTCGCCGCTGCCCAGCAGGACGCCCACGAAGGCGCCCGGGAGCGTCACAAGTCCCACGGTCCGGGTCTGGTCCAGGGCCGGGACCAGCGCGTCCGTCGCGGACTCGCGGACCACGAGCAGCGCGGCGTCGCGGGGGAGGAAACCGAGGGAGAGAGCCGCCTCGTACTCCCCGCGGCGGGCGGCCAGCTGGTCGAGCGCGCGGCGGCCGGCGACGGACGTCGCCGTCATCGCCCCGCCGATCACGATCCCGGCGATCGGGACGACCGCGATCCCAGTCAGCGGCACGGCCCCGGACCCCAGGACGATCGCCAGAACCGGCACGGTGCCCGCCGCGATCGCGACGCCCGCGAGCAGGCCGCTGCGCCCCGGCGTCATCCGGCGGGCCGAGGTCCAGCTCGCCACCCCGAACATCACCAGCACGAACGCGACGGTGGCCCACCAGGAGCGGACGACGGCCAGGATGACCGTCGCGACCAGGCCGAGCTGGACGACCGCACGGACGGCGGCGAGCACCGCGGCCCGACCGGTCCCGAGCTTCCCGAGCACCCCGACGACCACGGCGAGCAGCACCAGGGCGGCGAGCGCCACCCCCAGCTGCCACCCGACGACGATGGTCGATCCGCCCACGGGGCGACCCTAGGCCCGGCGGGGCGGGGTGGGTGTGTGGACGGTCCGGACCGCGGTAGCCCCGCGGCGCGCTACTGATCCCGGACCGTCCGGGCAACCGGTCCCGCGGTCAGCGGGCGCGGCCCGCCGCACCGTCCCCGAACGCCGCCCGACGGCGGGTGCCGTACCAGGCCAGCACCCCGACCAGCGCGTCCTCGGCGAGCGCACCGGGCAGGTCCGAGCCGAGGCGACGGGAGAGCGCCGCGCGCCCGTGGGCACCGGCGAAGGCCGCGGCCAGCGCCGCACCCGCCGCCACCTGGGCTTCTGCGGCCACGCCCGGACCGGGCACCCGCCCGTCGCGCAGGGCGACCGCGGTGGCCGCCGCCGGGGCGAGCGCCACGCGGGGCACGAGCCCGGGCGCACCGGTGCGCGACGGCGTCGCCGGCAGGGTGTCGGCGACCGCCTCCCCGCAGGCCAGCAGGCAGGTGACGAACCGCCCGGCCGGTGCACCGAGCCGCGCCGCGGGTCCGAGGTCCGCCACCGACGAGGTCAGGGCCAGGGCGGTGACCCCGGCCGTGCTGCGGCCGCCGCTCGCCGCCCCCACCGCGGCGGCCCGGACGAGCTCGCCGAGAACACTCCTCGCCGGCCCGGGGAGCCGCTCCCGGGCGGCGGTGGGCTCAGGACCTGCCACGCGGTCCACCGCCGCGGCGTCCGGGGTTCATGCCCTGCGGGCGGCGTCGGTCTCGCTGTTCGCGCCCGCGGAGCGGAGCGTGCCGTCCGCGTTCTCCAGGTGCGCGCGCACGAACCACTGGTACTGCTCGAGATCCCCGGCCTGGGCGATGAGCAGGTCCTGGGTCACCGGGTCCAGCTCCTCGGTCTCGGCGATCGCGGCCCGGTGGTCGGAGACGACGCCGGAGTACACGAGGTCGAGCGCGCCGAGATGGGCGATCGCGTCGTCGCGGCCGATCGAGTAGTCGTCCCAGCTGCGCTGTGCGACGAGCGCACCCGGCGTCCCGAGCGGGGCACCGCCGAGCGTCGCGATGCGCTCGGCGACGTCGTCGACCATGCCGCGGACCGACTCGACCTGCGGGTCGAGCATCGTGTGCACCGCGATGAAGTGCGGGCCGATCACGTTCCAGTGGATGTGCTTGAGGGTGAGCGCCAGGTCGTTGAGCGCGTGCAGGCGGTCCTGCAGCAGCGCGACGACCCGGTCCGCGGCGTCGGTCCCGAGGCCGGGGACGGTGTAGGAGACGCCGTTCGGGGCGGTCGTGGTCACGGTCGACACCTTTCGTCGAGGCCGGGACCGCGGGGCGCGGTCCCGTCGGCTGCGGCGATACCCGTCCGGGGACGCGGAAAACCGGGGGATCCGGAGGACCGTGAACCCGCCCGGACCCGTCGGGCGGGGAGGCGTAGACCTCGTCGGGGTGGGTACCCGGACCCTCGGCCGGGTCGAGAAGCCTGCCCGCGCCCTCCTCCCGAACGTCCCGAGAGAGGTGCGCGTGTCGCTCCTGCACGATCTCGTCGTCCCCCCGCCCGGCCGGACCGCCGATCGGCTCGCCAGCCTGCTGCGCACCGGCGAGCTGGAGCTGGCCCCGCCCGGACGGGGCGACACGGCCGCCCGCTGGGCCCGGCTCGCCGCGTGGGGCCGGGTGAGCCTGCCACTGGCCCGGCTGGTCGAGGGCCACACCGACGCCGTCGCCATCCTGCGCGAGGCCGGTACCGATCCCGTCCCCGGTGCGCGCTACGGGGTCTGGGCCGCCCGCTCGGGCGGCACCGGCGCGCGCCTGACGGGCGCGCCCGGGGGCTGGCGGCTCGACGGGACGGTCCGCTTCTGTTCGGGCGCCTCGGATCTCGAGCGGGCCCTGGTGGTCGCCGAGGCCCCCGGCGGGAGCCGGATCGTCGACCTGGACCTGTCCCGGTCGGGCATCGACCGGCGCCCGGAGTCGTGGCGGGCGGGCGGGATGCGCGAGAGCGACACCATCGACGTCCGCCTCGACCTCGGCGTCACGGACCTGGTCGGCGAGCCCGGCTTCTACACCGGGCGGCCCGGGTTCTGGTGGGGCGGAGGGGGAGTGGCCGCCGTCTGGCTCGGCGGGGCCGCGGGCGTCGTCGACGTCCTGCGCGGGCACCTCGGCGAGCGTCCGGACCCGTACGGCCTGTCCCACCTCGGCGAGCTGCACACCGCGGTCGCGGCGGCGGACGCCCTGCTGGCCAGGACCGCGGACCTGATCGACGCCGAGCCCGGGGACCCACATCGCACCGCGGTGTGGACCGCGCGGGCTGCGGCGGAACGGTTGTGCCGCACCGTCCTCGACGTCGCGCCCGGGGTCGCCGGGGTGGCCGCGCTGGCCGCCGGGCTGGCCGACCGGCTCGCGGACCTGGGGATGTACGTGCGCCAGCACCACGGCGAGCGGGATCTCGCCGACCTCGGCGAGGCGATCCTGAAGGGCGAGCGGTGACCACGCCCGTCGGCGACTGGACGCGGGCGATCGACCGGCACGATCCCGTCGCCCTGGACGTGACCGTCGGCCGGCTGGTCGTCGTCGCGGCCCACCCGGACGACGAGACCCTTGCCGCGGCCGGCTACCTGCGGGCGGTGCACGCCGCCGGCGGCCGGGTCGAGGTCGTCGTCGCCACGGACGGGGAGGCCGCGTTCCCGGACGCCGGTCCCGCGGAGCGGGCCGCCCTCGGCCGGGCGCGGCGGGCCGAGCTGGACGCCGCGCTGCGGGAGCTGGGCCTGGAACCGGCGGTGACCTGGCTCGGGCTGCCGGACTCCGCGCTCGCCGACCACGAGCCCGAGCTCGTGGAGGCGCTCCGCCCCTTGCTCCTCGACGCCGACGCGTGCCTCGCGCCGTGGACCGGTGACCCGCACCCGGACCACGCCGCCGCGGGCCGCGCCGCCGAACGAGCCGCGCCCGCCGGTGTGCACCGCGTCGCGTACCCGATCTGGGCCCGCCCCCGGCGCCGTCCGGACGATCCCGCCCTGCCCTGGGACCGGGCGCTCGTGCACCGCCTGGACGCGGACGCCCGCGCGGCGAAGGCGGCCGCGCTGGCCGCGTTCGCGACCCAGCTCGCCCCGGCCCCGGACGGCGGACCGCCGATCCTGCCGCCGGACGTGCTGGCGCACTTCGCCGGCGACGAGCTGTTCTTCGCCGTCCCGCGGACCGACGGCGCCCCGGTGTCCCGGTTCGCCGAGCTCTACGCCGCGGACCCGGACCCCTGGGGCACCCGCAGCCGCTGGTACGAGGAGCGGAAGCGGGCCGTCGTGGCCGCCTGCCTGCCGCGCAGGCGCTACGCGCACGCCGCGGAGCCGGGCTGCGGCACGGGCGAGCTCACCCGGATGCTCGCCGGCCGCGCCGGCACGCTGACCGCCTCGGACTTCACCCCCGCCGCGGTCGCCGCCACCCGGGCGGCGAATCCCGGCCTCGACGTCCGCGAGGCCGCGCTGCCGTCCGCCGCCGCGCTGCCCGACGGCATCGACCTCGCGGTCCTCAGCGAGGTCCTCTACTACCTGGCACCCGCCGACGTCGCCGCGACCGCGGACCGCCTCGCCCGCGCGCTGGTCCCCGGTGGCGACCTGGTGCTCGTGCACTGGCGGGGACGCGCCCCGGAGGCCCCGCAGGCCGCGGCCGAGGTACACCGCCGGTTCCGCGCGGACCCCCGGTTCGATCCGCTGGTGGAGCACGTCGACGAGGACTTCCTGCTCGACGTGCTGCGGCGCCGGTGAGGGCCGTCTCCGGGGTGGGGGTGGTCGTCCCGGCCCGGGACGAGGGCGACCGGATCGAGGCCTGCCTGCGCTCGGTCCTCGCGGCGCTCGACCGGGTCGCCGTGCCGTCGGCGGTGTGCGTGGTGGCGGACCGGTGCACGGACGACACCGCCGCGGCGGCGGCCCCGTTCGCCGACGTCGTCCGCAACGGGAGGCCCCGCACCATCGGTGAGCTGCGGAACCTCGGCGCGCACCGGGTCCTGGCCCGGCTGCCGGCGGACGCCTGGCTGCTCGGCACCGACGCCGACACGGTCGTCCCGCCGACCTGGGCCGCCGACCACCTGCGGCACGCCCGCCTCGGCGCCGACGCCGTGGCCGGGCTCGCCGATCTCGACGACCCGCACGTCCTGCCGGCCGACGTCCTGAGCCGCTACGCCGAACTCCTCGGGTCCGGGTCCGAGCACGCCTACGCGGCGAACCTGGGCGTCCGCGCGGCGGCGTTCCGCGCGGTCGGCGGGTTCCCGGCCGTCGTCCACGGCGAGGAGCACGCCCTGCTCGCCCGGCTGCGGGCCGCCGGGTACCGGGTCGTGACGGCCGCCGGGATCCGGGTGCGCACCTCGGCCCGGACCGACGGCCGGGCGGAGGGTGGTCTCGCTGACCTGTTGCGCCGCCTGGGCTCCTGAGCCGGTGGGGGATCTCCGGTCGGTGGCCTCCGGTCGGGAGGGAGGGCGTCGAGGCGCGGACGGTCGAGCAGCAGCCCGCCCGGCGCGTCCGCGCCCGCGCCGTTGCCGCGATCGAGCCGGGCCGCTACCGGACCGTCTGATCGAGCGCCTGCTGGACGACCTCGGGCAGGGCCGGGTGGATCCAGTAGGTCCGGCGGACCAGCGCCTCCGCGGTGAGCCCGTGGGTCGCGGCGAGCACCAGCGGCGGGATCAGGGCGGGCGCGTCGGGCCCGATCAGGTGCGCGCCGAGGACCCGGCCGCTGTCCGGGTCGACGAGGACCTTGCAGAAGCCGGGCGGATCGCCCAGCGCCCAGCCGTAGGCGGTGTCCGAGTACTCCGCGACGCCGCGGAGGTACGGCGTCCCCGCCTCCCGCAGCTCCTCCTCGGTCGGGCCGATCGAGGCGATCTGCGGGTCCGTGAAGACCGCGGAGGGCACGAGGTCGTGATCGGCGGACACGAGGTCGTCGGGGTGCAGCAGGTTGTGCCGCACCACCTCCGCCTCCCGGTTGGCGACGTGCTTGAGCGGCACCGGGGTGCAGACGTCGCCGAGCGCCCAGATCCCGTCCGCCGTGGTGCGCTGGTGGTCGTCGACGACGATCCGGCCGTCGCCGTGGGTGTCCACATCGGCCTTCCCCAGGTCGAGCCGGTCCCCGTTCGGGATCCGGCCGACGGCCACGAGCAGCATGTCCGCCTCGACGACCGCGCCGTCGTCGAGCACGAGCCGGAGCGCGCCGGCCTCGCCCTCCAGCCGCTCGAGCTCGCGGCCCAGGCACAGGGAGTAGCGCTCGGCGGCGATCTTCCCGTAGGCCTCGGCGACCTGGCCGTCCTGCCGCCCGAGCAGGCTGTCGGCGGCTTCGACGATCGTGACCGCGCAGCCGAGCTCGTGGAACACGTGGGCCAGCTCGGCGGCGATGTACCCGCCGCCCAGCACGGCGAGGTGCCGGGGGAGCGCGTCGATCCGCATGATCGTGTCGGACGTGTGGAACGGCAGCCCGGAGCCGGCGACGGGCGGGGGGACGGCGGGGCGGGACCCGGCGGCGATCACGATGCGGTCCGCGGTGACCTCCGTGCTGTCGACGTCTCCGTCCACGGTGAGGGTCCTCGGCCCGGTGAAGCGGGCGGTCCCGGTGTGCACGGTGATCCACGGCGTGTCGATCCGGCCGTCGCGGCCCTCCTGGGCGAGGGGATCGGTCCGGCCGGACACGCGCTCGCGGACGGCAGCCCAGTCCGCGCCCCGCAGGTCCGCGGCCACGTCGAAGTCCCCCGCGGTGCGGACGGTCTCCACCACGTCCGCGGTGTGCGCCAGGATCTTCGTCGGGATGCAGCCGACGTTGAGGCAGGTCCCGCCGAAGCGCCGCTCCTCCTCGACGATCGCGACGCCGAGGTCCGAGAAGGCCTCGTCGACGACCATGTTCCCGGAGCCCGTGCCCAGGACGAGCAGGTCGTGGTGGGTCACTCGCGCTCTCCGGCGGTGCCGTTCGCGATCTCCAGCTCGTGGTCGAGGCGCTCGAGGAGCTCCTCGCGGCTCTCCTCGTCCCGCGCGCGTTCCTGCTCGCGTTCCTGCTCGTCGCGGTGCTCGTCGGGTGGCGGGGTCGGCGTCGACATCTCAGCTCCTCGGTCGTGGTCGGCCCCGGGATACCCGGTCGCGCCCCGCCCACCCGTGCCTAGTGCGGGTGAGCCGCCCGGTGCCGGGCGAGGACGTCCAGGCCGAAGTCCGCTTCGGGATCCCGCCAGACCGAGTGCGCGTGGTTGGCGTCGCGCTGGGTGTTGTCCCACTCGACGAGGAGCCGCGGGCCCTGCAGCCGGTAGTAGTGCGGCAGCCCGGGCGCGGTCGGGCCGGCCCAGGCGAGGTGGACGGCGTCGAGCGCGGCATCGTCGCGGGAGTAGTCGTCGGCGTACTCGGCGGCGACCGGGTCGGGGAGGCGGCCGAACGCCGTGCCGAGCAGGAGCCGCAGCTGTTCGCGTTGCGCCGCATCGAGCTCGGTGGCCGGGAGCCCCTTGGGCGAGGCCGTGTACTCGAGCAGGCGGTGATCGGCCTCGGTCAGCCCGGCACGCTCGTCGATCGCGTCGCTGGCGGCCCGGAGCCGGTCCGCCTCGACCGGATCGGGGAAGCGCTCGTCGCGCCAGATGCCGGCGAGCGGGATGGGGCGGTCGCCCTCGCCGACGCGCGGCCGGTTCGCCGTGACCAGGTCCGGCGGCGCCTTCGGCAGCAGGATCGCGCGCGCCGCCAGGTCGGCGGGCAGCGAGCGGACCAGGTCGCGGGCGAGGTCCTCGACGCGACCGAGCGGCCGGTTCACCGCACCGCCCAGGAGCGGCGAGGCGGCCGGGTCGGCGCCCACGAAACACGGGGTGGTGGCCGCCAGCGCGCCGTCGAGCACCAGGTTGTTCAGGGAGACGTGGTGCCCGCCGAAGCGCCAGCCCCAGGTCGCGGAGCCCGGCTCGCCGAACACGCGCAGGTAGTAGAGGCCGGGATCGCGCCCGCGCTCGCGATCGAACCGCGCCGTGAAGCCCTCGGTGCGGTCGAGGACGTTCTCGAGCCCCATCGTCGTCGCCACGGTGACGAAGCCGGCGGCCGAGAGGCCCGACGCGACCAGCCGCATCGCCCCGCGCTGCTGGGCCGGTCGCTGCCGGTGCAGGGTCAGGCCGCCGTGGTCGGTCGGGGTGTAGAACCAGCGGCGGCGCTCGGCGTCCGCCCCCGTGTCGGACGGCGCGTGGCCGGTGGCCTCCGCGCGTTGCCCGCCGTCGAGGGAGTCCAGCCAGGCGGCCGCGGCCTCCGCCATGGCGGCGGCGACGTCCCGGCGGGCTGCGCTCATCGCGGCAATCTAGCGACGGTCCGGGGTGATCGCCGGTCGGACGCAGGCGCTCCGCTCGCGCACCGGACCGGCGTACCCGCTCCCCGGTGTCGCAGGTCGACCAGGGGTCAGGGCCGGACCCTGATCACGACCTCGGAGCCGGTCACGCGCTCGACGCCGACCGTGAAGCCGCCCGCCTCGGTGGTGGCGCCCACCGGGATCCGGACCTGCTGACCCGCGACGCTCACCTCGGCGACGTCGTTCTGCACGCCGACGAGCCTCGCCTCGATCCCGAGTACGGACACCGAGGCCGCCCCGCTGCGGGGGAACGTGATCGTGCAGCCGTCGAGCCCGCAGTCCGTGGACGAGGAACCGCCGCCGCAGCCCACCAGGGCGAACAGGAGCGCCACGACGGACAGGACGCGGGTCAGGAAGGAGCGCACGAGGAGAAGCCTAGCGAGAGGGACGAACGGTGCGTATCGGACACCCCACCCCGCGAGTCGGCACATCCGGGAGGCCGAATGTGACGCTCGCGCGCACCGGTCGGTCGTCGAATAACGGCCGTTCGGTAGACCGGTTCCGGACGATCGGACGCCGACGTAGGGTGGGCCCGAAGGCATCCGACGGAGGGAGCGCGGCACGTGAGGGCGAGCGACGGGACGGCCGGATGAGCGCGGCGCCTGCCACACCGGGGAGCACGCGGGTGTCGCCCGCCGCGCGGGAGGCCATCGGCCGGGCGGTCGTCGGGCGGGAGCGGGAGCTCACGCTGGTGCTCGCGGCGGTGGCCGCAGGGCGCGACGTGCTGCTCGAGGGCCCGCCCGGGACCTCGAAGTCGACGATGCTGCGCGCGATCACCGAGCACTGGGACGTGCCGTTCGTGCTGGTCGAGGGCAACGCCGAGCTCACGCCGGCGCGCCTGGTGGGCCACCACAATCCGGCCCGCGTGCTGCAGGAGGACTACTCCGCGGAGAACTTCGTGCCCGGCCCGCTGGTCGAGGCCATGCGCACCGGCGGCTTCCTCTACATCGAGGAGCTCAACCGTGCGCCCGAGGACACGCTGAACGTGCTGCTGGGCGCGATGGCGGAGCGGGCGGTCACGGTGCCGAGGGTGGGCACCATGAAGGCCGAGCCGACGTTCCGCGTCCTGGCGTCGATGAACCCGTTCGACAACGTGGGCACCGCCCGGATCTCGGACTCCGTGTACGACCGGTGGAACCGGCTCGCCGTCGGCTACCAGTCGGCGGCGGAGGAGGCGGACATCGTCGCCCGCCGCACCGACTGCTCGGACGCGGCGCTGGTGGCCGACGGGGTGGCGCTGACCCGCGCCACCCGCATCCATCCGGAGCTGCGGCGCGGCTCCTCGGTGCGCGGGGCGATCGACCTGGTGGCGGTCGCGGTGGAGCTGCAGCGGATCGCGCCGGACGCCGAGCGTGACCGCGTGGTGCTCGACGCCGCGCTGCTGGCGCTCTCGGCGCGGATCGGCGTCGACGAGGCGTCCGACGCCACGCCGGAACAGGTGATCACCGAGATCTGGGAGAACCATTTTTTCTCGGCCCCCGGCGGGCAGCGCCGGGCCCGCACCGCCTGAACGTCCCCAACGCCGTCGCGCTGCCCACCGCCCCCGGCGGTGAGCGACGGAGCCTGGAACCGTTGCGCCGCAAGCCCAAGAAGCTCTCCTCCGCGCCGGACCTGTTCTCGCGGGGGAACGGGCAGCCGGTCGTCGCGGAGCTGAACCCCGACCGCGGCGACGGCGCGGTGGACCTGCCCGCGGGTGGGCAGGGCGTGCTCGTGACCGCGCAGAAGGCCGTGCAGAAGGAGCTCGCGGAGCTGCTGGAGGACGTGGCGCCGGATCCGGCGGTGGCGGCCATGGCGCAGTCCATCGCGCGCCGGCTGTCCGTGCGCCGGCGACCGCGGGACGCCCGGGCCGAGCGGGGGACGGGCGCACTCGCGTCGGTGCCCTACGCCTACCGCTCCGACGACATCGACCTCGACAGGACGATCGAGATGCTCGCCGAGCGGCCGGTGCCGGAGGACACGGACGTGATCGTCCGGGAGCGGATGAGCTCGCGGCGCGCGGCGGTGCTGATCGTCGACGTGTCCGGGTCCATGCGCGGGGAGAAGGTCCGGATCGCCGCGGCCACGGTCGCGGCGCTGTCGGCCGACCTGTCCGGTGCGGGGGACCAGCTCGCGCTGGTCGCCTTCTGGTCCGACGCCGCCGTCCTCAAGGGACTGACGCAGGTGGCCACGCCCGCGCGCCTGCTGGACACCTTGCTGCGCATCCCCGCCCGCGGCCTCACGAACGTCGGCTTCGGGCTGTCCGTGGGGCTCGCGGAGCTGGGCCGGTCCGCGGCGCGGCGGCGCACGGCGATCCTGCTGTCCGACGCGGTGCACAACGCGGGCCCGGACCCGCGGGAGCTGGCCCGGCGGTTCCCGGAGCTGCACGTGCTGCTGGAGACCGACGGGGAGCACGATCTCCCGCTGGGCCGGGACCTGGCCCGGCTGGGCCGGGGCACCCTGAGCCCGGTCGCGAGCCACCGTGACGTCGCCCCGGCGCTGAACCGGATCCTCAACCGGTAGCGGCGGGCGGTCGTCGGCAACCCTCCGGCGCCCGCACTGATCCGCGGACCGCTGCGCCGTTCCCGGGCGCCCGAGTTGCTCTGCTGGCCGATCCGCCCGTGCTGATCGCTGTATCCGTGCACGGAGGCAGGTCCGACCTGCGTCGGTGCACCGATACAGCGATCACACGGCCACGGGTCGTCGGCGACGGCAGGTCGGACCTGCCGGGTCAGGGCCGGCGGAAGCGGTCGGCGATCTGGGGGTCGTCCTCCCACCAGAGGCGGCCCGGGGTGGTGGGCTGGGAGGCAGAAGGTTGTGGGGCGGTGGGCTGTGGGACAGGGGGCCGAGAGGCGGGCTGTGCGGTGTCGGGGTGCTGGGTGTCGGGGTGCTGCGGGGCGGGGTGCTGCGGGGCGGGCTGGTCGGCGGGGCTCCCCGCGGCGGCGCTCAGGGTCTCGGGGATCCGGGGCACCCCGGCTGCGGCGGCCTCGACGGCGTCGAGGTGGGCGTCGATCTCGCGGGCACGGTCCTCGTCCTCGCGGACCATGCGGGAGAACACGATCCCGATGAACGGCAGCCCGACGACGTCGCCGCCGATCCACAGCACCCCGGCTCCGAGCAGCTGGTCCGTGCGCAGGTCCGGGCCCCAGCCCCGGTTCAGCGCGGTGTAGAAGCCCGCGGCCACGAGCGGGCCGAGCCAGAGCACGACGCCGAGGACGGCGTCGCCGATCATCTCGACGATCGTGATCGCGAGGGTGACCAGGTGGGAGCCGTCGCGCGGGGTCGGGTCGATCCGAAAACGCGTCCAGAAGTAGACGAACCCGGATGCCGCGAGCACGGTGGCGGCCACCCCGGAGACCGCGGTGCTGCGCAGCGTCTGCTCGTAGAGCGGGCTGAGGTACAGCGCGAGGATCGGCACGACCAGGAGCAGCGTGACGACCAGGGGGAGCGTCGCCCAGCGCAGGGGCGCGCAGTGGAGGACGCGGGAGAGCCGGGCCCTCGCCGCCGGCGGTATGCCCGCGGCGAGCAGGGTGAGCGGGGCGCCCACCGCCAGCAGCATCGGGACCACCATGAGCAGCGTGATGTTCTGGAGTGCGCGGACCCAGAACAGGGTGTCGTCGTAGACGCCGACGAACGAACAGCCGACCAGGAGCAGGAGGACCAGGCCGATCGCGAAGCACCAGGTGCGGTGACGGGGCCAGGGGCCGGTCCACCGCCGGACGCCGGCCCCGTACCCGCCGCCGAGCACCGCCGCCGCGGCGATCACGCCGGGGGCGAACCGCCACGACGTCAGCAGGCGCAGCCAGGTCAGCGGGGGTGGCACGGCCGGACCGGGCAGCGCCGCCGGGTGGGGCAGCGTCGCGGGGTGGGGCAGAGCCGCTGGGTGGGGCAGAGCCGCTGGGTGGAGCAGAGCCGTCACCAGCGGCAGGAACGCACTCATCGACCGACCTCCGGGCGCGACGCTAGCCCGGCCGGTCCGGGGGCCGGGCCGCGGTGCGCTCCCGGGCGAGATGCCCCGTTCGCCTGTGCTGCACCGTTCCTGCCGGATGATCGTCGTCCCGGTGCTGTCAGGCAGGGCGACGCTGTCTGGCAGGGCGACGCTGTCTGGCAGGGCGACGCTGTCAGGCAGGGCGACGAGGCGTCAGGCAGGGCGACGAGGCGTCAGCGCACCGGAACGACGATCCTGCGGCGGCACCGGGGCGCGGCGCCTGGTGATCGTCGCTTCCGTGCTCCCACGCAGATCGAGCATGCGGGGGAGCACCGGAGCGCTGATCACTACCCCTTCAGCAGGCTCGCGGCGTGGTCGGGGGCCTCGTGGTCGACCTCGCGGGGCGGGCGGACGTAGCCCTTGCCCTTCCCGCGGTCCGGCATCGCGAAGGTCGGGCGGTCGACCGGCTCCCACGGGATGCTGCCGAGCAGGTGGGCGATCATGTTGAGCCGGGCGCGGCGCTTGTCCTCGGACTCGACGATGGTCCACGGGGCCGTCTCGGTGTCCGTGTGCACCAGCATGTCGTCCTTGGCCTGGGAGTAGTCGTCCCAGCGGGTGATCGACTCCAGGTCCATGGGGGAGAGCTTCCACTGCTTGAGCGGGTTGTCCATGCGCTCGCGGAAGCGCTTCTCCTGCTCGTCCGGGCTGACCGAGAACCAGTACTTGCGCAGCAGGATCCCGTCCTCCACGAGCAGCTCCTCGAAGATCGGGCACTGGCGCAGGAACCGGGTGTACTCGCGGGGGGTGCAGAAGCCCATCACCCGCTCGACCCCGGCGCGGTTGTACCAGGAGCGGTCCAGCAGCACGATCTCCCCGGCCGCCGGGAGGTGCTCGACGTAGCGCTGGAAGTACCACTGCGTGCGCTGCCGCTCGGTGGGCGCGGGCAGCGCCACGATCCGCGCGACGCGGGGATTGAGATGCTCGACGACCCGCTTGATCGCCCCGCCCTTGCCCGCCGCGTCCCGGCCCTCGAACACGATCACCACGCGGGCCTGCGTGGCCTTCACCCACTCCTGGAGCTGCACGAGCTCGCCCTGCAACCGCAGCAGCTCCGCCTCGTACACGTCCTTCGGGAAGCGCTTGCTCTTCTTGCCCACTACCCGTCCCCCTTCTCGAGCCCCTGCTGGAAAGCCTGTAGTGCCTCACCCGAGGTGTCGAAGACCGCGTCGGGTGTGATCCCGTAGCGTCCCAGCTCGCGCCGCACCGGGTCGAGGACGTTCGAGATCACGAGCCGGACGCCGCGCTCCGCGAGCCGCGCCCGGACCGTCTCCAGCACGGTGCCGGCGGTGTAGTCGACGTCGCCGACCGCCGCCGCGTCGAGGCAGAACCAGCGGACCGGCGGGCCGGCCGAGAGCAGGGTGGTGACGTCGTCCGCGAGGCGCGAGGCGTTGGCGAAGTAGAGGCCGCTGCCGAACCGGTAGACGACCAGGCCGTCGACCGTCCGGGCGCCCGCGGCCACCGGCTCCGAGTGCCAGTGGCCCTCCGCGGACTTGCGCAGCACCGCGTTGTGCGGGGTGTAGCTGTGCCGCAGGTGGTCCGCGATCGACGCGGCCACGGCGACGACGATCCCGAGCTCCACCCCGAACCCGACGACGGCCAGCGCGGTCAGCACCGCCACCACGAACTCCGCCCGGCGGACCCGCCAGAGCCGGCGCAGCCCGGCCACGTCGACCAGCTCGATGCCGATCAGGAACACCACGGCGGCGAGCGCGGCGAGCGGCAGCAGCCCCAGCGGCGGGGTCAGCAGCAGCACGACGAGCACGGTGACCACGGCCGCGGCCAGCGGGGCGAGCTGGCTGCGGCCGCCCGCCGAGTCGACCATCTGCGACTTCGTGGGGCTGCCGTTGACCACGAACGTCCCGGTCAGGGCGCTCGCGAGGTTCGCGCCGGCGAGGCCGGTGACGTCCGTGTCGACCGCGGGGCGCTCGCCGTAGCGGGCCGCGTAGGCGCGCGCGGTCGCGGCACTCTGGGCGAGGATCACGACCACCATGGACAGTGCGGTCGGCAGCACCGCGCGCAGGTCGTCCGGGGCGAGGCCGGGCAGCGTGAGCCGGGGGAGGCCCGACGGCACATGCCCGACGGCCGGGGCCCCGAGGTCCGTCACCGCGGCGACGACGATCGCGGCCACCACCGCGATCAGCGCTCCGGGGATCCGCCGGTCGAGCCGCCGCAGCGCGAGCACCACGACCACGACGGCCGCCGCGATCGCGAGCGAGGTGAGGTCCGTGCCGGACAGCCCGCGGGCCAGCTGGACCAGCCGTTCGGGGACGTCCCGCGACGCCGCGGCGATCCCGAGGATCTCGGGGAGCTGGCCGACCGCCACCTGGATGCCGACGCCGGTGAGGAACCCGACGAGCACGGTGCGGGACAGGAAGTTCGCCAGCGCCCCCAGCCGCAGCAACCGGGCGACGACGAGCAGCGCGGCGACGACCAGCGCGGTGGTGCCGGCGAGCTCGACGTACCGCTCGCTGCCGGTGGCGGCCAGGCCGGCGAGCCCCGCGGCCAGCATCGCGGCGGTGGCCGAGTCCGCGCCGACGACGAGGTGCCGGGACGCCCCGAGCAGGGCGAACACGATCGCGGGCGCGAGCAGCGTGTAGAGCCCGGTCTCCACCGGCATGCCCGCGATCCGCGCGTAGCCGAGCACCTCCGGCACCGCCAGCGCGGCGAGGGTGGCTCCGGCGAGGACGTCCGGCAGCAGCCGCTCGCGGCGGAACACGAGGCCCCGGCCGATGATCTGCATTCCCGCCCCCCGTTCCGCGTCGTCGCAGGGTAGCGGTGCCCGAATCCTGTTACGCCGCGGTGAATCCGGCATGAGGCGCAGCGGCGGGCCGGCCGCGTCGCGGGCCGTTGTATTTCCGGATGGTTGCCACCGGAAAACATGCGGTCACCAAGGCCCGCGGCGCATTGCCGCTGCGCGCGGCCGACCTCCACTCTGCACTCGTCCGTCCGGACCGTCGCGGACCGTCGTCCGCATGCACATCCAGAGGAATTCGAGGGAGACATGAAGCTGCCCGTGGCACTCGCACTGGTGATCGGCGTGATCGGCGCCGTGATCACCTACCTGTACGTCGGCCCGCTGGCGGGGCTGGGCCTGATGGTCCCGGCCACGTTCATCGGCGCGGCGAGCTTCTTCGCCGCCGGCGGTGACCGCGCCGCGCTCGTGAAGTCCGTGCCCGCCACCGTCTGGGGCATCGTCTGCGGCACCGTCACGCTGATCCTGCTCGGGCTCGTGGCCAACCCGGTCCTGGCCGGGGTGGTGGTCGGCGGGATGACCGCGGTGTTCATCCTCGGCGCGCTCGTGCCGGCGCTCGGGTTCGTGCCGGGCTCGGTGTTCGGGTTCGCGACGACGGTGGCGTTCGGCCTGCTCACCGGTGCCTCGGGCACGGACTTCTCGCTGCCCACCGGGCCGTTCACGGTGATGCTGGTGTCGTTCCTGGTGGGCGGCGCGTTCGGCTACGGCAGCAGCCTGATCGTCGGCAGGCTGGTGGCGCCCGCCCCGGCGGCGCCGGCGGAGGCCGTCGCCGCCTGAGCCCGGGGGTGACGGTGGGTCGCCCGACCGCAGGGGTCGGACGACGCCACCGGGCCACACCTCGGCACGCATCCCGCGCGTCGCCGGCACCATGCTTGCCGGCCCGGAACCGGTGACGCGCACGGACCGCGGCGATCAGCCGACGTCAGGTTGATCGCCGCGGTCGCTCCCTGTCAACGTGGCGCGGCCGACGGGGCGCCCGTCACCGGGCGGCGGTCCGGAAGACCGGCCAGCCGATCTCGGTGCGCCACGCGGCCGGATCGGAGGTGTCCCGCGGGCCCACGAGGTAGGTCTCGTGGACCGGGCCGGCGACGGTCAGGGCGTGCTCGGCGAGGTGGCGGCCCAGCGCGCCGTAGGTGACGTCGATGTCGTCGTGGGGTCCGGGATGGACGGTCACGGCGAGCTCCCCGGCGGGGAGCGTCAGGGCGTGCACCGGTCCGGCGTCGACCGGCGGATCGGTGGGGACGAACACGGTGGCGTGCCCCGCGCCGTCGGCGAACAGGGCGTTGTCGTACCGGCCGCCCGGGGGCCCGGTCGGCCGCGCCCCGGCTGCCGCGACCGCCGCGTCGAGGGCGGTCATCGCCTCGGAGTACCAGCGGAGGGAGTCGTCGAGGGCGACCCGGGCGGCCTCCACGGCGGTGACGACCCGTTCCGGCTCGGTGCGGTACACGACGTCGGGCTCCGCGGGGGCGAGCAACCGCCGCAGCGAGAGCACCGCGGCCCGGGTCTCGTCGAGCCGCCGTTCGAGCCGGTCGAGGTGCTCGGCGATCAGGGCGGCGCGGGCCGCCGGGTCCTCGGTGGCCAGCACCTCCCGGATCTCCTTCAGCGGCATGTCGAGCCGGCGGAACCGGTGGATGACCTGGGCCGTCGGGATCTGCTCGGCGGTGTAGCGCCGGTAGCCGCTGAACGGGTCGACGTGGGCGGGCTCGAGCAGGCCGGCCTCGTGGTACTTCCGCAGCGTCCGGATGCTCAGGTGCGTGAGGACGGCGAAGTCGCCGATGGTCATCTCGCGGCTCACGGTCTCCAGCATGGCCCACGGTCCCGCTACGGGGCGATGGTGAGGGCCGCGATCCGGCCGTCCGTGGCGACTGTGAAGTCGAAGGTCAGCTCCACGGGGCTGCCCGCGAAGGCGCCGGAGATCTCCGTGCGGGCGCGGTACCGGTCGGCGGACGGGACGACCTCGCGGACGGCGTAGGCCACCAGCGGCACCTCGGTGCGCCATCCGGCGATCTCGTCGACGCCGCGGTAGGTCTTCCCGTCGTCGCGGACGACGGCGTCGGGGGTGAACTGGGCGAGGTAGGCGGCCTTGTCGTCACCGGTGGCGGCGAGGGCGAAATAGCGTTCGAGCAGCGCGGGAAGGTCGGTCATGCAGGAACCGTCCACCCTCCCCCGGGGCGAGGGTCAAACGCCCGTGCCCGGCATGCGGTGTGGCCCCGCACCGCTCCGGGGTGCTCAGCCGAACGAGCCGGCCTCCCAGATCGTGCGGGCCAGCGACGGGCGGCCGGCGTCGAGGTCGAGCACGCCATGCACCCGGGCGAGCTGCGCGACGAGCTCACCGGCGGGGACGCCGTACACCGCCGCCTCGACCGCCAGGACGGCCGTGACCGGTGTGGCGCCCGGGCCCTCGGTCTGCATCCGGCAGAGGTGGCGGCCGAGCAGTCGGGCGGTGGCGTCGAGCGTGCGCAGGTCGGCCGGCGGGATCTCCTCGAGGGCGGCCGGCCCCGCGCCGCCGACGGCCGCGCGGACCGGGCGGGCGACCCGCGCCCAGGCCCGCAGCGCGGCGCGCTGCCGCAGCGGCGCCGGGAGCTCGGCCCCGCGGCGCTCGACGTCGGCGTAGGCGAGCAACAGCCCGGACACCCGGCCGGTGACCTGCGTCCACTCCGCCGGCGTGCCGGGCACGGCGCGGACCAGCAGCCTGCGCGGGCGGGGCAGGGGCACGGTGGGAGGGACGGCCCGGGCGCGCTCGTCCTCCGGTGACGTGGTCACGAGCCCTCCCGGTGCTGCATGACCCGGGGCTCGCCGCGGCCCGACCGGCTGTTACCCCTCGCTGCTGTCCAGCGTCAACAGCTGTTCGAGGAAACCTCCGATCGCGCGCTCGCGGTCCACCAGATGGACCTCGAGGATCCAGTGACAGCGCCTGCCGGAGGGGTCCGTCCGGCGCATCGGGTGGTTGCTTCCCGGAGCGATGTAGCTGTCGATCCGCTCGCCGTCGACCAGCTCGTGGGGGAACTCGCCGACCAGGTGCCCGCTGTGCGCGCCGCCGAACTCCCAGCCCGCCTCCTCGGCCAGGCCCACGACGTGGGCGTACAGCTCCGCGCCGGAGATGTCCGGACGGGCGTCGAAGTGGGCGCGCCCGGCGGCGAAGATCCTGGGCAGGTCGTCGCGCAGGCGCTGCTTCACCGGGTCGTCGCCGAGCACGAAGGTGCGCCCGACGTCCGCCTCCCAGTCCGTGAAGATCGGGCCGAGGTCGAGGAACACGATGTCGTCCGGCTCGATCACGCGGTCCGGCGGGTTCTCCTTGTACGGCGCCAGCGTGTGCGGGCCGGCCCGCACCACGCGCTTGTGCCAGTGCCGTTCCACCCCGAACAGCTCGTGCGCGAGGTCGCGGACGCGGTCGCTCACCACGCGCTCGGACTCGCCGGCCGCGATGATGCCGCGCCGCGCCACCTCGTCGAACAGGGCGACCGCCTTGCGCTCCGCCGCCACGAGCTCGCGGGCCCGGGTGTCCTCGTCCACGGGTGCGCCCATGGGGTGAGGATAGGCCGGACCGGTCCCGAGCAAGGAGCAACGATGACCCACCGTCCCGATCCCGCGCGCTACGACGGCACCATGCGCTACCGGCGCAGCGGTCGCTCGGGCCTGGACCTGCCGCTGCTGTCCCTGGGCTTCTGGCACAACTTCGGCGACGACCGCCCGTTCGACACCCAGCGGGCGATCGCGCTGCGGGCCTTCGACCTGGGCATCACGCACTTCGACCTGGCGAACAACTACGGCCCGCCCTACGGCGCCGCGGAGGTCAACGCCGGACGCCTGCTCGGCGGCGACCTCGCCGGGTACCGGGACGAGCTCGTCGTGTCGACCAAGGCGGGCTGGGACATGTGGCCCGGTCCCTACGGTCAGGGCGGCGGCTCGCGGAAGTACCTGCTGAGCTCGCTGGACCAGTCGCTGCGCCGGCTCGGGCTGGACCACGTCGACATCTTCTACCCACCACCGTTTCGACCCGGACACGCCGCTCGAGGAGACCGCGAGCGCGCTCGACGCGGCGGTGCGCGCGGGCAAGGCGCACTACGTCGGCATCTCCTCCTACACCGCGGACGACGCCCGTGCGATGGCCCGGCTGCTGCGCGAGCTGGGCACGCCGCTGCTGATCCACCAGCCCTCGTACTCGATGCTCAATCGCTGGATCGAGACCGAGGGCCTGCTCGACGCCGCGGCGGACGAGGGTTTCGGGATCATCGGCTTCACCGCGCTGGCCCAGGGGCTGCTCACCGCGCGCTACCTCGACGGCATCCCGGAGGGCTCGCGGGCCACGCAGGACTCGTCGTTCTCCCGGGAGTGGCTGACGGACGAGATGCTCGGCAGGCTGCGGGCGCTGAACGCGATCGCGGGGGCCCGCGGGCAGTCGCTGGCGCAGCTCGCGCTGGCCTGGGCGCTGCGCGACGAGCGGGTGACCTCGCTGGTGATCGGGGCGTCGTCGGTGGCCCAGCTGGAGCAGAACGTCGCGATGCTCGAGAACCCCGACCTGGCCGAGGACGAGATCGCCGCGATCGAGGAGCAGCTCGGCGGTGGGGTGGCGGACGTCGACCTCTGGCGGGGGGCCCGGCAGGGGTCGCTGTAGGTCACGAGTCGGGATCACTCACCCGACGAGAGGTTCGACCGATCGTGACCGGGTAACCCATCGTCACGAACTCCCCCTACGGAAGGACGGTCGAATGATCATCCTCGGTCTCATCCTGCTGGTGATAGGCCTGCTCACGGGCCTGTCGCTGCTGTACTACATCGGCGGGATCCTGCTCGTCATCGGACTGATCTTCCTGGTCCTCGGGCGGACGGGACGGCCGGTCGCCGGGCGCAAGGTCTGGTTCTGACGCCGGGGGCGGGACGGGTGGGGCACCCGTCCCGCCCCGGCGCGAACCGGTGGGGACCGGACACTTCCCCCGTCCTGACGATGTCCGCGGGGCCGGGAAGGGCCAGGGTCGGGCGAGGCATGCCGACACCCCGGAGGAAGACATGTCCGGCTACACCGTCGCGGACCACCTCGTCGACCGGCTGGCCGAGCTGGGGGTGGACCGCATCTTCGGGGTGCCGGGCGACTACAGCCTCGGGCTGCTCGACCATGTCGTCCACCATCCGTCGGTGCGGTGGACGGGCTGTACCAACGAGCTGAACGCCGGCTACGCCGCGGACGGCTACGGCCGGCTTCGTGGCGCCGGCGCGCTCTGCACCACCTTCGGCGTGGGTGAGCTGTCCGCGCTCAACGCCGTGGCCGGGAGCTATGCCGAGCACGTGCCGGTGGTGCACGTCGTCGGCGCCCCGGCGCTGGCGAAGCAGGCCTTGCACCGGCCCCTGCACCACACCCTGGGCGACGGGGAGTTCGGGCACTTCGTGGCCGCCCATGCGGACATCACCTGCGCCCGCGCGTGCCTGACCCCGGACAACGCCGTCGCGGAGATCGACCGGGTGCTCGTCGAGGTGCGCGACCGGCGGCTGCCCGGCTACCTGCTGATGCCCGCGGACGTGGCCGAGGTGCCCGTCGAGCGCGCCGCCGGGCCGCTCCCGCTCGCGGTCGACGGCACCGACCCGGAGGCGCTCGTCGAGTTCACCGAGGCCGCCCGCCGGCTGCTCGCCCACGCCGGCACCCTGGCCGACGTCGGCGTGCTCGCCGGGCTGCTGGTCCACCGGTTCGACGCGGCCGGGCGGCTGGCCAAGCTGCTGGCCGCCGGGGTTCCCCACGCGACGACACCCTGGGCGAAGAGCCTGGTCGACGAGACGGCGCCCGGGTTCGCCGGCACCTACTCCGGTGCGGCCGGCAGCACCGAGCAGACGCGGCGGGTGATCGAGGACGCCGCCGCGCTGATCCTCGCGGGCGTGCAGTTCACGGACCTCAACAGCGGGCTGTTCAGCCAGCGGATCACCCGCTCGCGCACCATCGAGCTCGGGGCGGGCTCGGCCAGCGTGGGTGCGGCGACCTTCGCGCCGGTGGAGCTGCCCGCCGCGCTCGGTGCGCTGGAGGGCCTGCTGGCCGAGCTGGAGACCGGGCCGCTGCCCGAACCGTCGCCCGCCGACCCGCTGCCCGCCGCGCCGCCGGAGCAGTCCCTCGGGCAGGAGTCGCTGTGGCGGGAGGTCGCGGCGAGCCTGCGGGCGGGCGACGTGGTCCTGGCGGACCAGGGCACCGCCTTCTACGGGATGACGCCGCACCGGCTGCCGGCCGGCGTCACGTTCGTGGGGCAGCCGCTGTGGGCGTCGATCGGGTACACGCTCCCCGCGCTGCTCGGGGCCTGCACCGCCGATCCGCTGCGCCGCGGGGTGCTGCTGATCGGCGACGGCGCGGCGCAGATGACCGTCCAGGAGCTCTCGACGGTGCTGCGCCTGGGGGTGCCGGCCCTCGTGGTCGTGGTGGACAACGACGGCTACACGGTCGAGCGCGCGATTCACGGCCCGGACGAGCCGTACAACGACATCGCGCGCTGGGACTGGACGACGCTGCCCGCCCTCTTCGGCGTCCCGGCCGCCACAGCGGTGCGGGCGGAGACCGTCGGGGAGCTGCGGGCGGCACTCGCCGGTGCCGGACCGGACGGCTTCACGCTGGTCCAGGCGGTGGTGCCGCGCGACGACGTGCCCGAGCTGCTGGACACCCTCACCCGGGCGCTGGGCCCCCGCTGACGCCGGTCCGGCTCAGCGGCCGCCGAGGTAGGTCACCACGGCGAGGACGCGGCGATGGTCCTCCACGCCGTCGGCCAGGCCGAGCTTGGCCATGATGTTGGTGACGTGCGTCTCCACGGTGCGGTCGGTGAGGAAGAGCCGCCGGGCGATCCCGCGGTTGGTGCGGCCCTCCGCCATCAGCGCCAGCACCTCGCGCTCCCGGGCGGTGAGCCGTTCGAGGGGGTCCTCGGTGCGCCGGTGCCCGATCAGCCGCGCGACGACCTCGGGATCCAGGGCCGATCCGCCGCCCGCCACGCGGCGCAGCGACTCCAGGAACTCCTCGACGTCGAACACCCGGTCCTTGAGCAGGTAGCCGAAGCCGCCCCCGCCGACCAGGTCGACGGTCGCGGTGGTCTCGACGTGCTGGGAGAGCAGCACGATCCCCAGGCCGGGATGGTCCATCCGCAGCGAGCGGGCCGCCCGGGCGCCGTCGCCGCCCTCGTGCGGCGGCATGTGGATGTCGACGACGGCGAGGTCCGGCCGGGTCTTCGCGACGGCCGCGACCAGGCCGGGAGCGTCGCCGACGCGGGCGACGACCTCGTGCCCGGCGTCCTCCAGGAGCCGGGCCAGGCCCTCGCGGAACAGGACGCTGTCCTCGGCGATCACGGTACGCACGGGAGCACGGCCTCCACCGCGGTGCCGGCACGGTCCCCGGGACCGACGGCGAACCGGCCGCCGGCCGCGGCCACCCGGTCCACCAGCCCGGCCAGGCCCGAACCGGGGCGGGCGGTGGCGCCGCCGCGCCCGTCGTCGACGATCCGGACGACGACCTCGCCCTCGCGCCGGGCCACGCTGACGTCGACGTTGCCGGCCCCGGAGTGCTTGACGACGTTGGCCAGCGCCTCGCTCGCCACGTAGTAGGCGGTGGTGGCGACCTCGTCGGGCACCTGCTCCTCGCAGACCGCGAGCCGCACCGGGATCGGCATGCTCATGGTGAGGGAGCGGATGGCGGGGCCGAGGCCGGCGTCGAGGTCGGCGGGGCGCAGGCCCTGGGCGATGGTGCGCAGCTCGGCCACCGCGGTGCCGAGCTCGGCGACGGCCTGGTCGAGGAGGCCGTCGATCTGGTCCATGTCCTGTGTGGATCCGGTGGCCAGGCGGCGCTGGGCCACCCGGATGGCCATGCCGAGCGACACGAGCCGCTGCTGGGCGCCGTCGTGGAGGTTCCGTTCGAGGCGGCGGCGCTCGCGGTAGCCGGCCTGCAGCAGCCGGGCGCGGGAGTCCGCGACCTCGCGCAGCGCCTCGGTGATCTCGAGCCGGGACCGGATCAGCTCGACGAGCAGCGCGGACTCCGCGGCGGTCTCGCGCAGCAGCTCACGCGGGGCGGGTGTGGCGTCGGGCAGCAGCGAACCGACGTGGGTGCCGCCGAGCTGCACCGGCAGCTCCCGGCCGGTCACGGCGAGCGGCGCGCACCGCTCGTCGACCAGGCCGGGACGGCCGGGCAGGACGTAGCCGATCCGCAGCCCGGGATCGCGCAGGGCCGCCCGCAGGGTCGGGACGAGGTCCTCGGGGCGGGCCAGGCCGTCGTCGATCCGGGTGCGCAGCCGGGCCAGGGCCGCGCGGACCCCCTGGCGCAGCGGGTAGAGGCGCCGGTCGACCTGCTCGGAGAGGCGGCGGCGCAAGGGGGCCAACGCCACCGCGCACGCCGCCGTGGCGGCGATCGCGGAACCGCGGCCCAGGACCGCCCCTCCCGCCGCCGACGCCACCGCGAAGATCGTCAGGAGCACGCCACTGACCAGGGAGTACGTGACGGCGACGCTGAAGGCGCGATCGACGTCGTACAGGTCGTGGCGCAGCAGCGCGATCCCGGTCGCGGCAGGGACGGCGATCGCGCCGAGCCCGAGCCCGAGCATCACCAGGTCGGCCGTGCCCAACAGGAGGTACGACAGCCAGCAGAGGAGCAGGGTGAGCGGCAGGATCAGCGAGCCGAGAGCGAACCAGCGCAGCTGGGCGCGCACGACCGGATCGGCGGCCCGCCGGTGGCGCACGATCATGGAGAGCGCGCTGGCGATCAACAGCAGCAGGAACACGACGGGCAGCGCGGCGCTGACGAGGTGGAAGCCGAACGGCAGATGGTAAGGCGGCGGCACGTCCTGCAGCGGCGGATCGAAACCCTCCTCGGGGCCCCCGGCGATCACGAGGAACACCGCGGCGACCGCGACCAGGGCGATCCCGACCCGGCGCGAGGCCCGGCCGGCGAACCGGCCGGTCGGGAAGACGAGCAGGAGCAGCGCCGTCGGGAGGTAGAGCAGCATCCACGAGCCCTGGGCGAGCGCCGCACCCCAGCCGGACACCGCGCCGGTCTCCGGGTGCGTGACGGTCACGGCGGTCTGCTCGTCGCCGAGCCCGACGACGACGATCAGCACGGCGCCGACCAGGGACAGCAGGGGAGCCACGGCGTTGCGCGGGCGGCGCAGGCCGATGAGCAGGCCCATCGCGAGGGCGGGAAGCCCGATCAGCATGATCACGACCGTGTCCGCGATCCCGAGCGCGGGGTAGCGGACCAGCAGGACGACGCACCAGGCCGTGGCGGCCAGGGCGGCGGCGACGATCGCGAGCGTGGCCGTCCGCGGCCAGGTCTCCCGGGCCGGGCGCCGTCGCGGGCGGGTCGGCACCGGCCGGGGCGAGGGGGACGTCCGGGACATGGCGGTCACGCTAGGACCCCCGGTGCGGCGGCGGACCCGTGCTGGCACGGAGGGCGGTGGCGGGGCAGGCACGCAGGCCCGGGGCCGTGGCCGCACGGAGACACAGAGCCGTGGTCGCACGGAGGTGTCGGGGCGCCGCGGTCGCGAGGCTTTCCGGCATGACGACTTCGCCTTCGCCCCGTCCCGTTCCCGCGCCCTCCGACGGCGCCCGTCCCATGCCCGGCCGGCGCCGGGCCGCGGTGATCGGTGCCGTGGCCGTCGCGGCCGCCACCGCGCTCGCCGGGTGCTCCACCGCTGCTCCCGGTGGGGGCGCCGCGCCCGCGAGCGCCGCACCCGCCGCCGCGGCCGCCGCCGGCCCCGGCGGCGGGAAGGACACCGCCGCCGCGTGTACCGCCCAGGTGCAGCTCGACTCCAGCCTCCCGCCGGGCGCGGACCCGGACGGCCCCACACCCTCCGCGGACGAGATGAAGGCCTGGGCCGCCACCGTCGCCGGACCCCTCGCGACCGTGCAGCGCAACGCCCCCGACTCGCTGGCCGCCCCGCTGAAGGTCTACGCCGACCAGCTGGCGCAGGCCCAGCAGGGAAAGCCCCTCGACGGGTCCGACCCGCAGAGCTCGGCGGCCACCAACACCCTCGACCAGTGGGTCCACGACTCGTGCGGCTTCCAGACCCTCGACGTCACCAACGACGGCGGCACCCTCGGACCGGTCACCGCGGCGCTGAAGCCGGGCCCGGTCGCCGTCCGGTTCACCAACGCCGGTGATCCCGGGAAGGCCGGGTTCGTGCTGCTCGTCGCCCGGGTGAAGGACGGGCAGAGCGCCACGCCACAGCAGGTCGACTCCGGCACGGACATCGAGCAGGTGGCGGACGTCGCTGCCGGTGCCCTGCCGTCGGGCCCCGGTCCCGCGTACGCCGTGGCGACCCTGAAGCCGGGGAACTACCTGGTCAGCGCGGTGCTCGGCACACCGCCGACCTTCGCGGGCTCCACCAGCGCCGCCTTCACCGTCTCGTGAGGGACCGGGCATGCCGACCTCCGGTGCATGTCGCCTGCACCGGACTCGCAGGCCCGCGCCTCCTCGTTAACCCCTCGTGAGCGGCGATCGTCGCCAGGACGACGATTGCCACTCACGGGGTCAGTGGCCGTGGCCGGCGAGGGGCGGGAAGTGGCCGCTGCGCTCGCCGGCCTCGAAGATCTCCGAGGCCGGGCCGACGATCCGGGGGTCCGGGTCCGTGGCGACCGACAGGTCCTTGTTCGGGTAGTCGAACAGGCGCAGGACGTGGCGCATCGCCTCGAGGCGGGCGCGCTTCTTGTCGTTGCTCTTGATCACGGTCCAGGGGGCGTCGGCGGTGTCGGTGTAGAAGAACATCGCCTCCTTGGCCTCGGTGTAGTCGTCCCAGCGGTCGAGCGACGCGAGGTCCATCGGGCTGAGCTTCCACTGCCGCACCGGGTCGACCTGGCGGATGGTGAAGCGCGTCCGCTGCTCGTTCTGCGACACCGAGAACCACAGCTTGACCAGGCGGATCCCGCTGCGCACCAGCATCCGCTCGAACTCCGGCGCCGCGCGGAGGAACTCCATGTACTCGCGGGGCTCCGCGAAGCCCATGACCCGCTCGACGCCCGCGCGGTTGTACCAGCTGCGGTCGAACAGGACGATCTCGCCGGCCGCGGGCAGGTGCGCCACGTAGCGCTGGAAGTACCACTGGGTCCGCTCGCGGTCCGTCGGCTTCTCCAGCGCGATGACGCGGGCGCCGCGCGGGTTCAGGTGCTCGGTGAACCGCTTGATCGTGCCGCCCTTGCCCGCGGCGTCCCGGCCCTCGAACAGGATGACGAGCCGCTCGCCGCGCGCCTTGATCTCGTTCTGCAGCTTGAGCAGCTCGATCTGCAGGAGCCGCTTGACGCGGTCGTACTCGTCGCGGGTCAGCCGGTCCTCGTACGGGTAGCCCTCGCGCCAGGTGTCCACCGGGAGGCCGTCGCCGGAGATCAGCACCGGATCGTCGTCGTCGGAGTCCTCGACGGTGAAGGCAGGCTGGTCGGTCGCGCTCATGGCATCACCCTCGCCCGGGCGGGCGACGGGAAGATGAACGGGGGCCGTCGCGGGGGAGGAGTGCGCGGGGCGGGAGGGGGCGGGCCAGCCCGTCGGTGTGCGGTGAGGTCCTGGTGATCACCGGGGTGGTCGGTGGGCTCGCGGTCAGGCCCTGGTGATCATCGCCCGTGGAGATCATCAGGGCGCCACTGTCGAATGATCATGGAATGTCGACGGTGACGCCCTGATGATCACTGCGGAGGGGCGGTGAGGTCCTGATGATCACGGGTCAGCAGGGGGTGGGGTGGGTGTCCCCGGTGGTCATCACGCGCAGGGCCGCGTCCGGGTAGTCGGCGACGAGCTGGGTCAGGAGGTCCTCGCGGCCCTCGGCGACGGCGCGGTTGGCGGCCGCCGCGTACTCGTCGTGCAGGCGCCGCAGGCGGGTGCGGACGAGATCGGTCATGGTTCTCTCTCCGAGTTCTTAAAGCGCTTGAAGGGTCGGTCTCGACGATAGCCGCGTGCGGGTTCCCGCGCTGGCGGTTTCGGCCACACCTCTTCGCGCGATCCAGGGTCGTTGGGCCGTCCGGCGGCATCGCTGCGGGCATTCGTCGGTAATCCTGACGAGACGGCTTCCCGCTGTAACGGCCGCCTCGGACGGGGCGCTGAGGGCGTGACGGGTCGGGCGGAGACGCCCCCCGACGTCCGGCCCGTCACGGATCCGACGTGGAGGACGAGTGCCCGCTCTCGCCAGCCTGCCCGCGCCGCCCAGCGGCACGGGTGAGCACGACCTGCTCGCCGACGCGCTGACCGCGGCCAGGGCCGGAGACGAATGGGCCTTCGTCATGCTCTACCGCGACCTCCAGCCGCGGCTGCTGCGCTACGCGACCGCGCTGGTCGGCGCCGATGCCGAGGACGTGACCGCCGAGACCTGGCTGCACGTGGCGAAGGACCTGCACCGCTTCTCCGGTGACTACGACGGGTTCCGCGGCTGGGCCACGACGATCTGCCGCAACCGGGCCATGGACTCGGCCCGGGCGCGTTCCCGGCGGCCGGCCCAGCCGGCCGGGCCGTCGGAGCTCGCCGAGCTCGCGCCGCTGCCCGTCGGCTACGAGGCGGACCGGGCCCTGCTGGACTCGATGGAGACCCGCTGGGCGCTCGACCTGATCCTCGCGCTGCCGCAGACCGAGGCGGAGGCGGTCCTGCTGCGCGCGGTGGTCGGGCTCGACGTGGCCACGGCGGCGCAGGTGCTGGGCAAGCGCCCCGGCACCGTGCGGGTCGCCGCGCACCGCGGGCTGCGGCGGCTCGCCGAGCGGTTGGAAGAGCAGAACCAGGGTGAGTACCGGACACGGGGGAGGCGCGCCGATGCGTGACGGGGGGTTCTTCGTTCCCACCCAGCGGGGCGGGACGCGCCGGTGGGTCAGTGCCACCGACGCGGAGCTGCTGCTCGACGGCGGCGCCGGGCCCACGGACATCCGCCGGCTGCTGAGCGCGGCCGCGGCCCCGGCCCACCGCAACGAGCTGGGCGGCGAACCGGCCGCGGTCGCGGCGTTCACCGCGGCCGCCTCGGCCCGCGCCGACCCGGCCCGGCGGACCCTGCGGGGGCTCGTCGGCCGCGCGTCGGACCTGATGGCGGCCAAGACGATCGTGGCGACGCTCGCCCTGGTCGGCACCGCGAGCGGCGGGCTGGCCCTGGCTGCGACGAACTCGGCCGCGCCGGGCGACGCGCGGGCGGCGGCGCCCGGGTTCGCGGAGGCGCCCACGTGGTCGGGCGCGGCGGACAACACGGCCGGTGCGGTGGGGGCGGCTCGTGCGGCCCTGTCGGCGGCCGTCCAGCCGACCGCGCAGGTCACGCCGGCGCCCGGCGCGGGCGCGGGCCCCACCCACGGCCGCGACATCGCGTCCCGGATGTGCTCCGACGTCGGCCGGCTCGGGCAGGCTCACGCCGAGCAGGACTGCCGCGAGGAGGTCACGGCCTACCGGTCGCTGCTCGACGCGCTCGACTCGGACCGGGGCCACGGCCGCTCGGACGCGCCCGGCCAGGTCAAGAAGATGCTGGAGCGCAAGAACTCCTAGCCGTTGTCCGAGCCGTTGTCCGGGCCGTTGCCGAAGCCGTTGCCGGCGCTGTTGTCCCAGCCGCTGTGCGGGCGGTTCTCCCGGCCGATCCGGTCGACGAGGACGGTCAGGCGCGCGGCGGCCTGCTCCGGGAGGAGCCGGCCGGCGCGGGTGAGGGTCACCAGCCCGTGCAGGGTGGCCCACACCACCTCGGTGAGGGTCCCCGGGTCGGCGTCGCCCGCCAGCGGTGCGACCGCGCCGAGGATGGCCTCGAACCCCTCCCGGAGCGGGGCCGGGGTGTCGTCCGAGGCGAAGGCGAGCGGTGTGTCCAGCCGGAACATCGCGTCGTATACCGCCGGTGACCGCGCGGCGAACGCCAGGTAGGCCGTCGCCACCGCCGCGAGCACCGCCCGGGGCTCCCCGCCGGGCGGCGCTTGCGGTGTCCCGCGACCCGCGGCCGGGCCGGCCGCGCGCAGCTCGGCTGCCAGCTCCGCGAACCCCTCCAGGGCCACGGCGCCGACGATCTCGTCCTTGCCCCCGCGGAAGTGGCTGTAGAGCACGGGCTGGCTGTACTCGATGCGCTCGGCGAGCTTCCGGGTGGTGACGGCCTCCCAGCCCTCGGCCTCGGCCAGCGCGCGGGCGGTGGTGACGATCAGCCGGTGCCGCTCCGCGCGGTCCCGTTCCTTGCGATCCTGAGCGGCCATGCGTCGACTCTAGCAGTGCTAGACAATCGAGCGCCGACAATCTAGCGTTGCTAGCGTTCCGCCCGAAGCGGCCGAGATGAACGTCAGAGCGATTCGATCATGGTCGCGATCGCCCTGAGGTTCATCTCGGCGGGGGTCGTCGTGCACGGAGGAGGAGATGGGGATGCTCGTGTTGGGGATCGTGACCGTCGTGGTGGTCGGGCTGCTGGTGGGGGTGGAGTTCGCCGTGGCGGCCTTCGTCAACCCGATCTTCGCCGGCCTGCCGGGGGACGGCGGCCTGCGGGGCCGCACCGCCGGCGCGCAGCTGCTGGGCCGGGTGATGCCCTTCTGGTACATCGGGTCGCTGCTGCTCGCGGCGGGATGGGCGGCGCTCGCGTGGGGCGGCGCCGCGGCACCGCTGGTGATCCTCGCGGCCGCGCTGCTCGTCGTCAGCGTGCTGATGTCGGTCACGCTGCTGGTGCCGATCAACGACCGGGTGCGGACCTGGGCCGCGGGGGAGCCGCCGGCGGACTGGAAGGAGCAGGTGCGCCGCTGGGACCGGCTGCACCACCTGCGGGTGTCAGTGATCGTCGCGGCGTTCGTGCTGCTCGCGGTGGCCGGGGCGCGCTGAGGACCCGGGCCGACGCCGGACCGGGGTCAGGCGCTCTCGGGGACCGGGGCGAGCAGTGCGGAGACGGCGGACGCGGCCTCGGTGAGCCGGCGCCGTCCGAACCCGCGGCGGCTGCGGACGGACATCGTGAGCGGCTCGGGGAGGGGCAGGTCGTCCCGGCGCACCAGGCCCTCGGGCGCGTGGCCCATGGTGGCGAGCAGGGCGACGCCGAGCCCCGCGCGGGCGGCCGCGAGCACCCCGGCGAGGTAGGCGGCCTCACAGGCCACGGTGACCTGCCGCTCCGCCTTCGCGAGCGTGGCCAGGGCCCGGTCCCGCAGCGCGCAGGGCTCGTCGAGCGCGACGAGCGGCACCGCGCCGCCGGTGGGGACCGACCAGCCCGGGGCCGCGTACCAGTGCACGTCGAGCAGCCCGGCGTCGGCGGAGCGCTCGTCCGGGGCCGGACCCATCAGCAGCGCGAGGTCGATGTCGCCGCGGTCCAGGGCCGCGCGCAGGTTCGAGCCGCGGTCGAGCCGGTAGCGCACCCGCCCGCCCAGCGCCGGCGTCAGCCGGGGGAGCAGCTGGTCCGCCGCGTGCTCGGTGGAGCCGACGACGAGCTCCGGATCGGGCCCGGCAGGCCCGGTGGCGAGTGTGTGGAGCGTCTCGTCGTGCAGCGCGAGGATCCTGCGGGCCTGGACGACGAGCGTCTCGCCGGCAGGGGTGAACCGCGAGACCCGGCCCTCCCGGCGCACCAGCGGCTGCCCGCAGACGGCCTCCAGGCGGCGCACGTGATGGCTCACCGTCGGCTGGCTGACGTGCAGGGATGCGGCCGCGCGATGGAAGCCGCCGCAGTCCGCCACGGCGACCAGGCTGCGCAGCGCGACGACGTCCAGCACCCGGTTCACGGCCTGATCGAAGCACGATCGATCGGGCTTCTCTATCGAAAGTGATCGGATCGCGGAGTTGGACGCCGGGCGGACCCGGATGTCACGATCGGGCCATGACGGGCGGACGCGTGCGACACGACGGGATCCCCGTCGCGCTCCCGGTCCTCGTCCTCACCCGGAGGCTCGCGGTCGATCTCGCCCGCACCTCCACTGCGACGTGTCGTCGCTGCTTCCCCTGTCGCTGATCCGGCAGACCCGCACCGGCCCGTCCCGCTGACGGCCCCGGACCACCCGCGCACGCCCGGACGCCCCGCCGCGTCCGGTGCCCTGGTGCGCGCACCACCCACCCCGACGCGAGGGAGACCCATGTCCCGGCAGCTCAAGCTCGGTGCCGTCCTGATGGGCGTCGGCGGCCCCGGCGACCACGACACCTGGCGCCACCCGGAGATCCCCGGGGACGCGAGCGTGGACATCCGCTGGTACGCCGAGCGGGCCCGGCAGGCCGAGGCCGCGCTGTTCGACCTGGTGTTCATCGTGGACAGCCAGTTCATCACGCCCGACTCGCCGCCCCACTACCTCAACCGGCTCGAGCCGCTCACGCTGCTGTCCGCGCTCGCCGTGTCCACCACCAACATCGGCCTCGTCGGGACCCTGACGACCAGCTACAACTCGCCGTTCAACCTCGCGCGCCGGCTCGGCTCGCTGGACCTGATCAGCGGCGGGCGCGCGGGCTGGAACGTGGTCGCGACCGGCGACGGCGGCACCGCGGCCAACTACAGCCGCGACGAGCATTTCGACTACGCCGCGCGCTACGGCCGCGCGCTCGAGTCGGTGCGGGTCTGCCAGGGCCTGTGGGACTCCTACGAGGACGACGCCTTCCCCCGCGACGTCGCCACCGGGCGGTTCGTCGACCCCGACAAGCAGCACCGCCTCGACCATGTCGGCGAGCACTTCTCGGTGCGCGGCCCGCTGAACATCTCGCGGTCGAAGCAGGGCCGCCCGGTGATCTTCCAGGCCGGCGACTCCGAGGAGGGTCGCGACCTGGGCGCCTCGGTGGGGGAGGGGATCTTCACCCACGCCCCGACCGTCGAGGCCGGCGTGGCGTTCGCGCGGGACATCAAGGACCGGGCGCGGGCCAAGGGGCGCAACGAGAACGAGATCGTGATCATGCCCGGCGTCACGCCGTGGATCGCGGACACCGACGCCGAGGCGCGGGCCGCCGAGGAGCACTTCCGCAACGGCCGCGACTTCGCCAAGAACCTCGCCCAGTTCGGCCGCCCGTTCGGCTGGCACGACTTCGGCCGCTACGACCTCGACGCCCCGTTCCCCGACCTCGGCGACCTGGGGAAGGACTCGTTCCGCACCCAGGCCGAGCGGATCAAGCAGGTCGCCCGCGACGAGCGGCTCACGCTCCGCCAGACCGTGCAGCGCTTCACCGCCGCCACCCCGGCCCCGTTCGTCGGGACGCCGCGCACCGTGGCCGACCGGATCCAGGAGTGGTTCGAGGCCGGCGCGCTCGACGGGCTGAACATCCACATCACCGTGCCCAGCGTCTTCGCCCGGTTCACCGACGAGGTGCTGCCGATCCTGCGCGAGCGCGGCGTCGTCCGGGACCGCTACGAGGCCGACACCCTGCGCGGCAACCTCGGCCTGCCGATCCCCGAGAACGTCCACACCGCGGCCCGCCGCCGCACCCCCGTCCCCGCCTGACCCACCCCGTTCTCGGAAGAAGGACCACCATGGCCCGCCCCCGCCTCCTCCGACTGGCCGCCCTGGCCGCTGCCGCCGCGTTCGCGCTGGCCGGCTGCGGCGGCGCCGCCGGCTCGGGTGGCACCACGCTGAAGTGGGGCTTCTACCTCCCCACCTCGTGGGACCCCGTGACCTCCAGCACGGGCAACGACATCAACACGATCAGCCTGGTCTACGCCTCGCTGACCCAGCTCGACGAGAAGGGCAACGCCGGCCCCGGGCTCGCCGAGGGCTGGAAGTACAACGCGGACGGCACCGCGGTCACGTTCACGTTGCGCCCCAACCTGAAGTTCACGGACGGCACCGCCCTCGACGCGACCGCCGTGAAGCAGAGCCTGCTGCGCGGCAAGACCCAGCAGAACTCGCTGCTCAAGGACCAGCTCGCCACGATCTCCGACGTCACCGCGGACGACGCCACGCACGTCACCGTGAAGCTGGTCGCGCCGGACTACCAGGTCCCGAACCTGTTGGCGGGCAAGACCGGCGCGATCGTGAGCCCCAAGGCCTTCACCGACGACGCGGCCGCCATCCCGACCGCCCCGGTCGGCGCCGGGCCGTTCAAGTTCGAGAGCTTCGTGCCCGAGTCCAAGGCCGTGCTCGTGAAGAACCCGGACTACTGGGACGCGCAGGACATCAAGATCGACCGGATGGAGCTGACGCCGGCGACCGCGTCGACGTCGGTGATCCCGGCCGTGCAGTCCGGGGCGCTCGACGTCGCCTACATCACCGGTGACCAGGTGGCCCAGGCGAAGGCCGCCGGGCTGCAGGTCGACGTCGTGGACTCCTTCGGCGTCAACCAGGTCGACGTCCACAGTGGGCTCGCCCCGCTGACCGACCGCAAGGTCGTCGACGCCCTGAAGTACGCGATCGACCGCAAGGCGATCATCGACGTGGCCAACGGGGGCATCGGCGACGTCGCCTACCAGCCCTTCCCGAAGGGCTACGTGGCCTACGACCCGAGCCTCGACGGGATCTACGCCTACGACCCGGCGAAGGCGCAGCAGCTGCTCGCCGCCGCCGGCTACCAGCCCGGCCAGCTCTCGCTGACCGTCACCGTCAACGCCGTCAGCCAGGCCACCGCCGAGGTGGTGCAGCAGCAGCTCCAGAAGGTCGGCGTGAACGCGACGATCAAGGTGGTGCCGCCCGGCTCGTCGACCTGGCAGCAGGAGGTCTACCTGGGCCGCAAGGCGCAGTTCGCCCTCGACGGCACGGTCGGTCGCGAGTCGCCGGTGCAGAACCTCACCGTCGTCTACGGTCCCGAGGGCCTGATGAACACCAGCAAGGTCGCCTCGCCCGAGTTCCTCGCCGCGCTCGACCAGGTGCGCCGCACCCCGCTGGACTCGCCGCAGTACCCGCAGATCCTGCAGAACGCGGTGAAGCTCGGCGTCGAGATGTCGCCCAGCTTCTCGCTCGGCACCATGCCGCGCATCGCGATCCGCAACCCGAAGGTCTCGCCCCTGCCGCACTTCCTGTCGCAGTACCGCTGGGAGGGCGTGACGAAGGGCGCCGGGGCGTGACGACGACCCTCGAGGCGCCGGCGGCCGTCGCGGCTGCCGTGCCCCCACCGACGCGGGCCCGCCGGGGCCGGGGGTTCCTGCGCTGGCTCGGCCGGACGCTGGCGATCACGGTCCCGGTGTTCCTGTTCGCGTCGTTCGTGACCTACGTGCTGGGGGCCGTCAGCGGGCTCTCGCCGGCCGGCAGCGTGCTCGGTGACGCGGCGACCCCGGAGGACGTCGCGCGGGTGAACCACGAGTTCGGCCTGGACCGGCCGGTGCTGGTGCAGTACGTCGGCTGGCTCGGCCGGGTCGTGCGCGGCGACCTCGGCACGTCCTGGCTCAACGGGGTGAGCGTGTCCTCGCAGATCGGGCAGCGCCTCGAGGTGTCGCTGTCCGTCGCCGGGCTGGCGCTGGTCATCGGGCTGGTCGCCGGGACGGCGCTGGGCCTGCTGGCGGCGGTGAAGCAGGGCGGCTGGATCGACCGGGCCGTCACCGCCTTCTGCACGGTGATCTCCACGCTGCCGCCGTTCGTCGTCGGCATCGGGCTGATCGTGGTGTTCTGCGTACTCATCCCGGTGTTCCCGGCGGCGGGGTACGTCTCCCCGTCCGAGGACGTCGGGGCCTGGCTCTCGCTGATCATCCTCCCGTCCGTCGCGCTCTCGCTCGACGCCGTCGCCGACATCGCCAGGCAGCTGCGCACCGGGCTCGTCGCGGCCCAGCGGGAGAACTACGTGCTCGGCGCCGTGGTCCGCGGGCTCTCGCCGCGCCGGATCCTGCTGGTCCACGTGCTGCGCAACGGCGCGGGCCCGGCCTTCTCGGTGCTCGGCCTGCGGATCCCGATGCTCATCGGCAGCGCGGTCGTGACCGAGAGCGTCTTCGGGATGTCGGGCTTCGGCCGGTTCGCCGCCGACGGCGCGGTCCGCGGGGACGTACCGGTGGTGCAGGGCACGCTCGTCGTCGCGATCGTGCTCGTGCTGCTGGTGAACCTGCTGGTCAACGCCCTGCTGATGCGGCTGCGGCCGGCCGCGGGGAGGGGGATGTGATGCTGCGGTCCCTGCTGCGGCACCGGCTCGGCGCCGGCTGCCTCGCGGTGCTGGCCCTCGTGGTCCTGCTCGCGGTGTTCGGGCCGCTGCTCGCGCCGTACGACCCGCTCGCCCAGGACGGCACCGCGCTGCTGCAGGCCCCGTCCGCCGCACACCTGCTCGGCACCGACAACCTGGGCCGCGACGTGCTCAGCCGGCTGCTCGCCGGGTCCACGCTCTCGCTGCTCGCCGCGCTGGAGGCCGTCGCCGTCGGGCTCGTGATCGGGGTGGTGCCCGGGCTGCTGTCGGTCTACCTCGGCCGGCCCTTCGAGTGGGTCACCCTGCGGATCATGGACGCCTTCGTCACGCTGCCGTTCCTCGTGTTCGCGGTCGCGATGACCGCGCTGCTGGGCAACGGGCTGACCCAGGCCATGCTCGCCGTCGGGATCCTGATCTCGCCGGCGTTCTACCGGGTCACCCGCGCCGCGGCGTTCCCGGTGGCCTCGGCGCCGTACGTCGAGGCGGCCCGGCTGTCCGGGGCGCCGGCGCTGTTCGTGCTGCGCCGGCACGTGTGGCCCAAGGTCGCGCCGGCCGTGGCGGTGAGCACGGCGAGCCTGCTCGGGGCCAGCCTGGTGATCGTCTCGTCGCTGACCTTCCTCGGCATCGGGATCCGCCCACCCGCGCCGACCTGGGGCGGGATGCTCGCCACGAACCTGGAGTACCTGTTCGCGCGGCCCACCGGCCCGCTCGTCCCGGCCCTGCTGATCATCGTCACGGTCGGGGCCTGCAACGGCCTGGCCGACGCGCTGCGGGACGTGACCGGGGCGCCCTCCCTGCTGTCGTCGGCGCGGAAGGGGCTCGCCCGTGTCTGATCTGCTGACCGTCCGGAACCTGAGCGTCCACGCCGGGGAGGAGACCCTCGTCCGCGGGCTGGATCTCGACCTGGCCCGGGGCGGGAGCCTCGGGATCGTGGGGGAGTCCGGCAGCGGGAAGTCCCTGACCTGCCGTTCCGTGCTCGGCATCCTGCCCCCGGGCCTCACCACGGGCCCCGGGACGTCGATCCGTTTCGACGGCGCCGAGCTCACCGGGCTGGACCCCCTCGAGTGGCTGCCCTACCGCGCGGACCGGATCGGGGCCGTCTTCCAGGACCCCGGCTCGTACCTCAACCCGTCGATCCCCGTCGGGCGCCAGCTCGCCGAGGTGCTGCGGGTGCGCGGCGGGCTCGGCCGGCGGGCGGCGCGGGAGCGGGCCGCCGAGCTGCTCGCGGACGTCGGGCTGCCGGGGCGGGTCGCCGGGCAGTACGCCCACGAGCTGTCCGGCGGCATGCAGCAGCGCGTGATGATCGCGATCGCGGTGTGCCGCGAGCCCGACCTGCTGATCGCCGACGAGGCCACCACGGCCCTCGACGTCACGGTGCAGGCCGAGGTCCTCGACCTGCTCGCCGACCTGAGGGAACGGACCGGGCTCGCGCTCGTCCTCGTCTCGCACGATCTCGCCGTGGTCGCGCAGGTGTGCGACGAGGTGCTGGTGCTGCGCGACGGGGAGGTGCTGGAGCGCGGCACGCCCGCCGAGGTGCTGCGCAACCCCCGCCACGAGTACACGCGCACGCTCGTCGACGCCCACGCGCGCTTCGGCATCGAGAGGTTCCGGTCCCATGTCTGAGCCGAGCGGGCCCGAGCTGCTCTCCGTCCGCGATCTCGCGGTGTCGCTGGGCCGTGGCCGGGCCCGCCGGGAGATCCTGCACGGCATCGACCTCGACGTGCGGCCGGGCGAGATCGTCGGGCTGGTCGGCGAGACCGGTTCCGGCAAGACCACGCTCGCGCGGACGGTGTTGGGGCTCAACGGCATCGACCGGGGTTCGGTGCGGGTGGCCGGTACGGACGTCGGCGGGTTGCGGGGGCGGGCCCTGCGCGGCTTCCGGATGGGCGGGTCCGTGCAGTACGTCTTCCAGGACCCGCTGCAGAGCCTCGATCCGGACCTGACGCTCGGCCGCTCCGTCGGCGAGGTCCTGGAGGTGCGGGGGATCCCGGACATCGAGGACCGGGTCGCCGGCGCGTTCCGGCAGGTCTCGCTCGATCCCGCGCTCGCCGCGCGCCGGCCGTCGGAGGTCTCGGGTGGGCAGCGGCAGCGGGCCGCCATCGCCCGCGCCATGATCGCCGGGCCCCGGCTGCTGCTCTGCGACGAGCCGGTGAGCGCTCTCGATGCGGCCCACCGGATCTCGGTGCTGGAGCTGCTGATCCGGCTCCGCGACGAGCAGGAGCTCGGGATGGTGTTCGTCTCCCACGATCTCGGCTCGGTCGCCGGGATCACCGACCGGCTCGCGGTGCTGCACCGGGGTCGGATCGTCGAGGACGGCCCGACCGCCGAGGTCGTCGCCGAACCCCGCCACCCCTACACGCGGCTGCTGCTCGGCTCTGCCCCCACGCTCGACGGCGCGGGGCTCGACCGGGCGTCCCGCGCCGCCCTGCGTGCCGAACTCGAAAGGCTGTGATCATGACCGTTGCCGTGCCTGTGGTGGCCTCCTGGCGGGAGCCCGAGGGGGTGGCGCCGCGGGGGACCGTGGTCGTCGTCCCGGGCCGCGGTGAGCACGCCGGCGTCTACGAGCGGTTCGGGCGGCGGATCGCCGCCGACGGGTACCGGGTGTGGGCCGTCGCCGATCCGACGGTGGACGCCGACCGTGCGCTGGGGCAGATCCGCGCCCTGCTCGACGACGCCACCGAGCCCGGGCCTCGGGTGCTCGTGGGCTCGGACGCGGGGGCGCTGTTCGCCGCCGGTCTCGCCGGGCTGCCCGGGGTGGCCGGGCTGGTGCTCGCCGGGCTCCCCGTCACCGCGTCCGCAGCGGCTCTGAGCTGGGACGGCGAGGTGCTCGCCCGGACCGCGTGCCCCACTCACCAGGCCCGGCTGCAGGGCGATGACTCCGTGCGCCACGGAGCCCTCACCGTCCCGCCGCCCGTGGAGTGGGCCGTTCGCGCGGACCCCACCTCGGTCCGCGTGCCGGTTCTCGGGCTGCACGGCGCGCTCGACACCGTCGCGGATCCCGGTGCGGCGCAGGAGTGGTACGCCGCCGTGCCGCACGCCGAGCTGGTCACCATCGCGGGCGGCCGGCACGACGCGCTCAACGACCAGACCCACCGCACCGCGGCCGCCTCGGTCGTGCTGTTCCTGGAGCGGCTGCGGCTGGGGGCGGACCTCCCGGAGATCGCCCGCCGCGTGCTCTGAGCGCTCCTGCGATGTCCCCGTGTGCGATGTTCCCCGTGTGCGATGCTCCGGGGGACGAACGGAGGCACACACGGTGATCGACATCCGGCGGACCGGCGGCGTGACCGTGGTCGGCATCGAGCACGGCCCGGTCAACGCGATGGACCTCGAGCTCTGCGAGGAGCTCGGGGCCGCGCTCACCGAGCTCGGCGGCGAGGGCCGGCCGCTCGTGCTGACCGGCGCCGGGAAGGCGTTCTCCGCCGGGGTGGACCTGCGGCGGATCGTCGACGGCGGCGAGGAGTACGTCCGGCGGTTCGTCCCGGCCCTGGCCGCGATGTTCCGGGTCGCGTTCACCCTGCCCGTCCCGCTCGTCACGGCGGTCAACGGGCACGCGATCGCCGGCGGTGCCGTGCTCGCGGCGGCCGGGGACACCGTGCTGATGGCGGACGGGAAGGGCCGGATCGGGCTGCCCGAGATCCGCGTCGGCGTCGCGTTCCCGCAGTCGGCGTTCGAGATCATCCTGGCGCGCGTGGGGAACGTCGCCACCCGGCGGCTGATCGTCGGGGCCGAGAACCACACACCGGCCGACGCGCAGGCCCTCGGGCTGGTCGACCGGGTCGTCGAGGGCGAGAAGCTGGTGGATCTCGCCGTCGAGGAGGCGGAGGCGCTCGGCGCCCTCACCCCGCCGGACGCGTTCGCCGCCGCGAAGGAGCTGCAGCGCCGGGAGAACCTGCGGCGCATCGACTCCGCGGACGACGGCCCGGCCACGGACGTCTGGGTCCGCCGGGTCGAGGACGGCTGGATCGCGCGGTTCCTGGAGGAGGCCACCCGGCGGTGAGCCCCTGGGCGGTCGGGGACGGCATGGTCGCGCTCGTCGGGGCCCAACCGCGTCATGGAACCATAACGCGATCATCGGGGGCCGGATTTCGCGTTATGGATCCATGACGCGCTCGTGGGTGGGGGTCAGCCCTCGCTCTTCGGGAGGGCGGCGACGACGGCGTGGAGGGCGCCCTCGTAGCCCGCGCCGTCGGAGGCCGACATGCTGCTGAAGCTGCTCATGGTGACGGTGAAGCCGCGGGTCGGGCCGACGACGACCGCCTCGGCGCCGAGCTCCTTCCAGGCCAGGTAGCCGCCGTCGATGTCGGTGACGCTGGTGTAGACCGAGTCGGCCTTGTCGCGGGAGTAGCCGAGGGTGGCCTGGGTGGCGGTCGCGCTGGCGACGGTCACCGAGAGCTGGGCGACGCCCTTGCCGTCGCCGAACAGGCAGGTGCCCTTGTCGACCATGGGCTGCCCGACGAGCGCGGCCACCTGGTCGGCGGTGAAGGGGCAGGAGTTGTCGACGGCGGCGCCGCCGGTCACCAGGGTGCTCGCGCCGTCGGCCGGGGCGGCGGCGGACGCGGCGGAGGTGGTCGCGCTCCCTCCGCCGTGCCCGCCGAGCAGGGCGTAGCCGCCGCCGGCGAGGGCACCGACCGCGACGACCGCGGCCACGGCGATACCGATGATCTTGTTGCGGGAGGGGCCGGGCTTGCCGGGGCCGCCGGGGGTGGCGGCGAACTGCGGGCCGACGGGCGGGTGGGGCGGCCCACCGGCGTTCCACCCGGCCTGGGTCTGCGGGGCCCAGGGGGCCTGCGCGAAGGCGGGGCGGCCGGGGGCCGTGGGGGCCTGAGGGCCGGAGAACTGTGGGCCCGAGAACTGCTGGACCGGGACCTGGTGCGCGGGGACCTGGTGGGCGGGGATCTGGTGGGCAGGGGCCTGCAGCGCCGGGGGCCGAGGCGCGGGAGCCTGCGGGACGGCGTGCGGACCGCTGACCTGCTGCCCCCGGACCTGCGGCGCGATCGGGGGCTGGGCCGCGGCGCTGAAGGGCTGGACAGCGGCGGGCTGGGCGGCGTTGACCTGCGGGGCGGAGTTGAACTGGGGGGCGGCGTTGACCTGGGGGGCGGCGTTGAACTGAGGGGCGGAGTTGAGCTGAGGGGCGGCGGCGGGCGGCTGGGCGGGGGTGGCGTTCGCAGCGGGGTGGACGGGCGCCGACTCGGCGGCGTCCGCGGTGCTGCCGAAGGTGACGCCCGTGCCGTTCCCGGCCGGCGCCTCGTCGGTCCGGCGGGCCTCGGCCCGCAGGTTCTGCTGGGCGTACCAGGGCCGGGCGTCGGCGGCGAACCGGGCGGCGGGGGCGGCGGCGGGCGCCCACGCCGCGTGGTGCTGCGGCTGCCATCCGGTGTTCCCGCCGAACTGCGACATCTGAGTTCTCCCTCTGCGCCCGGCGGCGGGTCCGTCCCGCGCCGATGAGGAAATCCTGCCGTCGCGCGGCCCCCGAAACGATCGAGTGGACCCCACACCTGGTGGGGGCAGTCCCTACTCCGGGGACACGCCGAGGTTGCGGCACCTCCGCCGCTCGGGAGCGGCCCGTGCACCGCAACCCGCCCTGACCATCGGCAGCAGTGCAGGGCGACCACCCGCGGCGGCCGGATACCGCGGGAGGCGATCACTCGCCGTCGGGAAGGGGCGGGTCGTAGGGGGTGAGGAGGGAGTCGAGGTACTCCTTCGCGGCGGGCTGGTGGTGGCGCAGGGCGGCGTGGAGGGCGGACTCCAGGTTCGCGCGGGGCCAGTCGTGGGGGAGGAGCGGCGTCGGAAGGGTCGGGATCCAGAGGAAGGTGCGGAAGACCGGGCGGACCAGCTCGTGGTACTCCCGCAGGCCCTGCGCGTCGGCCCGTGGCGTGACCGACGGAGCGCGGCGGAGCTTCTCCTCCTGCTCCCGCATCGCCGCGGCCGCCCCCGGCAGGTCCCACGCCTCGGCGGCCGCCGAGCGGGCGTCCTCGGGCGCGAGCTGCAGCGTCAGCGGGGCGACCCGGGCTCCCGGCGGGATCGGGCCCACCTGCGGGGCGATCACCGGCCACCCGTCGTGCGCCGCGATCATCAGGCCGGCGCGCAGGTGGCCGTAGCCGGTCAGGGTGGCGGCCCGGCGCAGCGCGTCGCGGAAGGGGCGGGCGCTCTCGGGCACCGTGTAGAGCAGGCCGTGGAAGCTGCCGTCCCAGTCCGCGGCGGGCGGGCGCGGCGCGCCGAGCCGCGAGAACGCCGCCGCGGTCGCCCCCGCCAGCCGGAAGCGGACGTGCCGCCCGGCCCGTTCGCTCGCGAGGCCACCCCGCTCCCGCATCCGGGCCAGCGTGGTGCGGGCGGTCGGGGCGGGCAGGCCGGCCTCCGCCAGCAGCTGCACGAGGACGGGCCCCGGCAGCCACTCCCGCCCGGCCACACCGAACAGGAACGGGACGAGATCGAGGACCCCCTGCTCCCGCTTCACCTGACTCATTCTCCTTCACGGTCGTGTGTGAATACGTTACAGTCGATCCATGAGCGAGCAGGCCGCCGCCGGGGGGATCCGGCAGCCGAGCGCACGCAGCGCGATCGTCGGGTTGATCCCGTCCATGATCGTCGACGTCGCACTCCCACTGGTCACCTACTACGTCCTCGCCGCCCAGGGAGTTCCGGACCTCTGGGCGTTGCTGATCTCCGGAGTCTGGCCGGTGCTCAGCGTCGTCGTCTCGCTGGTGCGCCGCGGCCGGGTGGACGAGTTCGGGCTGTTCGTGCTGGTCCTGATCGTCGCGGGCACCGCCAGCTCGCTGCTGTTCGACGATCCGCGCCTGCTGCTGCTCAAGTCGTCGGTCTTCACCGGGGTGCTCGGGATCGTGTTCCTGGCGACGCTGTTCGCCAAGCGCCCCTTGATGTTCTACTTCGGACGCAAGTTCGGCACCGACGGGTCGGCGGAGGGACTGGCCCGATGGGAGTCGTTCTGGCGGTTGCCCGCCTTCCGGCACGGTCAGCGCGTCATGACGATCGTGTGGGGCCTCGGGTTCGTCGCCGAGGCGGCGGTGCGGGTGCCGCTGGTGTTCGCGCTGCCGGTGTCCGTGTCGGTGGTGATCTCGGACGTCCTGCCCTTCGTGGTGATCGCGGGCCTCGTGACCTGGACCGTGTTCTACGCCAAGCGGAACGCGGCCCGCTCGAAGGCGCAGGCGGCCGAGATCGACGCGGAGCTGGGCGCGGGGCTCCCGGACTGACAGGATCGCGCCATGGCGCGCGAGAAGAACGTCCTGTCGCTGTGGTCGAAGGACTCGGTGCTGTCGATCGGCAGCTCGAGGTCCGTGCTGTCCATCGGGTCCGCAGGCTCGGTGCTGTCGGTCGGGTCGATCGGGTCCTACGGCTCGGTGCTCTCCGTCGGCTCCTTCGCGTCCGTGCTGTCGGTCGGGTCCTTCGTCTCGGTGCTGTCGGTGCTCAGCGGGGTGGCGATCCGGTCGGTGCTGTCCTGGCGGAGCCGGAACGCGCTGCTGGCAGCAGAGCAGCACAACTGATCACGAACGCCGCGACGTAGGCGTCCGGCCAGAGCGAGATCAGGCCCGTCGCCGGGATCGGGCCGACCCCCGGCCCGGGCAGCCGGGTGATCACGGCCGCGGTCGCGGCGAGGACGAGGCCCGTGGCGAGCCACGCCCGGCGCGCGCCGTTCTTCTCGGCCGGCCCCCGGTACTCCGCGAGCCCCCGGGCGACGAGCGCCACCAGCAGCGGCACGAACCACACGTAGTGGTGCGACCAGGCGAAGGGTGCGACCGCCGCCGAAGCCAGCCCGACGAGCGACAGCGCCTCCACCTCGGCCCCACGCCGGTGCAGGCCGCGGGCCACCCACAGCGCGGCAGCGCCGAGCAGTAGGCCCACCACGAGGTAGCCGACGGGTCCGCCGCCGAGCCGGACCACCAGCCCGTGGACCGAGTGGTTGCTGTCCCCGCCGACGTCCGAGATCCGGTTCGCGGCCGCGAACGTGCCACGCAGCCAGTACTGCACCGAGTCCGCCGGGGCGACCAGGAACCCGATGCCGGTGGCCGCGACGAACGCCGCGACCGCGGTCGCCGCCTCGCGCCGCCGGCCGGTGAGCAGCAGGTACACCACGAACAGCAGCGGCGTGAGCTTCAGCGCGGCCGCGATCCCGACCCCCAGCCCCCGGAACCGGCTCCGCCCGGTCAGGTCGAGGAACACCAGCGCGAGCAGCAGGACGTTGATCTGTCCCAGGTAGAACGTGGTGCGCACCGGATCGAGCCACAGCGCCGCGGCCACCAGCAGAGTGACGACGCCGACAGGTGCGGGAAGGCCCGTCAGCCGCGCCGCGCGGCGGATCACCAGGACGAGCAGCAGCACCCCGAGCGCCGTCCACAGCACCTTGAGCAGCGGCAACGGCAGCAGCGTGAGCGGCACGAACAGCGCGGCGGCCACCGGCGGGTAGACGAAGGGGAGGTCGAGCAGGATCCCGCCCTCGTAGAGCGGCCGGCCCGCGAGCACCGCAGCGCCGCCCTCCCGGTAGACCTGCAGGTCGATCATGAGGGCGTGCGCCGGGAACCAGAGCGCGAGCACCGCGACCTGCGCGGCGATCAGGAGGCCGGCGACGAGGAAGGGCCACGCCCTCGCGGCACGGGTTCTCGCCACGACGCCCCGCGCGCCGGGAGGCCGTGCTGCAGGGGGTGATGCCACAGGAGGGGATGCTGTCGCCGGCGGGCGGGTGGCGGTGGGAGAGGGTGTCGCGCCGGGGATCTGGGCGGGCGCGGGATCGCTGCGGCTCGTCACGGCACCAGCGAGTCGAGCACCTCGCCCGCCGAGCCCACGATCGACAGGTGCCCCGCACCCTCGACGACGTGCAGCGTCGCGAGGCCCGCCGGCAGCCGGCCGGCGAGGTCCTCGGCGTGGTGCATCGGCACCATCCGGTCCCGGTCGCCCTGGAACAGGTGGACCGGCGCGGTGGCCGCCGTCCAGTCGAGCTCCCACGGCGAGCCCCAGAGCCGGTAGTCCAGCAGCACCCCGCCCGGGCCCTGGCGCAGCGACTCGACGAAGGACGACATGGTCTCCCGCGCGGACACGGCGGTGAGCACCGCGCGATCCGGCTCGTCGAGCTCACCGGCCATCGACCTCGTGCCCGCCTGCGGGAAGAGCTGCACGGCGAGCTTCTGGATCCGTAGCTGCCGGGCGCCCGCCCGGGGATCGCGCAGGGCGAGGTCGAGCAGCTCCAGGTCGCTCTTCGACAGTCCCTCGCGGGCGCCCTCGCGGTCGTCGACGGGACCCGCGCCGGCCATCGTCGCCGCCGCGGTGAGGCGCGGGCCGCACCCCGTCGCGCAGGCCATCGCGTAGGGGCCGCCGCCGGAGTAGCCGAGGACGGCGAACCGCTCGGCCCCCAGCGCGTCCGCCAGGCCGAGGACCTCGCCGGCGTAGCTCGCGACCGTCCGGTCCGGCCGCGGGTCCGAACGGCCGATGCCCGGACGGTCCGGCGAGACGATCCGCAGGTTCCGCTCCCGGCCGAGCGGGTCGAGGTAGCCCTTCCCGATGCGGCTGTCGGGCGTCCCGTGGAAGACGAACACGGTGTGCCCGGTGGGGTCGCCGTACTCCTCGTACGCCACGCGACGGCCGCCGAGCAGGGCGATGCGGGGATCGGTCACCTCGCGAACGTACTGGCCCCGACGAGGACGGCCGCAGCCTCCCGGGCCTGGGCGGCGGGCTCCGGCGTCCGGAAGATCCCCGCCGTCACCATCGCCCCTTCCGCGAGCAGGAGCAGCTGCGGGCCGAGGGCCGCGGGCCGCCCGGCCGCGGCGACGAGACCGGCCAGGTACTCCGCGAACGCCTGCTTGTGCGCCCGCGTGCACCGCGCGACGGCCTCCGAGACGGTGCCCAGCTCGCCGTGCCCGTTGATCCACGCGCAGCCGCGGAAGCCGGGCTCGCGGAACCAGGAGCCGAGCCAGTCGAACACCGCGAGGATCCGCTCGTCGGGATCCCCGGCCTGCTCGACGGCCGCCGCGAGCCGGCCGCGCCACCGGACGTCCCGGCGGTCGAGATAGGCCTCCACCAGCGCGTCCTTGCCCGGATAGAGACCGTAGACGCGCTTGAGCGAGAGGCCGGACCCGGCGCGGATCTCGTCCATGCCCACGGCCTGGATGCCGCGGGCGTAGAAGAGCGCCTCGGCGGCGTCGAGCAGCCGGGTGCGGGCGTCGTCGTCCATGGAGGTCCTTGCGCGTGAGAACGGACGTTCTCTACGCTACCCCGGAGAACGTCCGTTCTCCAGAGGAGGCCCGATGTCCCGCCCGCCGTTCCCGCCGTTCACCCTCGAGACCGCCCGGCAGAAGGTCCAGGCCGCGGAGGACGGGTGGAACTCCCGCGATCCCGAGCGCGTCGCCGCCGCGTACAGCGAGGACTCCGTGTGGCGCAACCGGGACCGGCACGTGCACGGGCGGGCCGAGATCGTCGCGTTCCTCACCGACAAGTGGGAGCGCGAGCTCGACTACGCGCTGCGCAAGTCGCTGTGGACCTTCGCGGGCAATCGGATCGCCGTGCGCTTCCAGTACGAGTGCCACGACGCCGCGGGCACCTGGTACCGCAGCTACGGCAACGAGAACTGGGAGTTCGACGACGAGGGGCTGATGGTGCGCCGCGAGGCCAGCATCAACGACCGGGTCATCGACCCCTCGGAGCGGCGGATCTTCGGCCCCCGGCCCGAGGAGGAGAAGGGTGTCGACATCCCGCTCTGGTAGGGGTGTGATGGGGGCCACACCTTCGGGCATACTGTCGCGATGCGCTCCGCCTACGCCCACACCGCAGAGCTCGACGTCGCCCCCGATGCGGACCGCGCCGCCCCCGGCGCCGCGGTGACCGCCGCCCTGGGAGCGGGCTGCCCCGGCCCGGTCGCCCTGCGGACCGGCGGCACGGGGGACCGCCTGCGCCTGCGCGTGGTGTTCGCCTGCGAGGCGGACGACGAGGACGACGTCCGCCGCCGGATCGACCAGGCCCTCACCTCCGGGCGCCTCACCGGCCCGGACGGCAGCGTCTCCCGCTGGACGCTGCGGGACGCCCTGCCGGGCTCGGTGGCGGAGTGCGAGCGGGCCGAGGCGGAGCGGCTGCTGGCGACGACCTGAGGTCCGGCCGCGTCGCTCCGACTTCGCCGCTCCGACCGCGCCGTTCCTACCGTGCCGCTCGGACCGCGCCGCTCTTATCGCGCCGCGAAGCTCGGCTCCCGGCGGGCCAGGTCGGCCGCGATCCCCTCGCGGTGGTCCTCGGTCCGCGACAGCCGCAGCTGCTCCGCCTTCTCGTGGTTCGTCGCCGCCTGCACCCGGGCGGCGAGGTCGCCCCGCAGGGTGGCACGGATGGACCGCACGGCCAGCGGGGCGGCCGAGGCCAGCTGCGCGGCGTGGGCGTGGGCCGCCTCCCTCAGCTCGTCGTCCGGGACCAGCCGGTCCACCAGGCCGATCGCATGGGCCTCGGTGCCGTCGATCCGCCGGCCGGTGAGCAGGAGGTCCGCGGCCGCCTGCTCGCCGACGGCGCGCGGCAGCGTCACGGAGATCCCGAAACCCTGGTGCAGGCCCAGCCGGGAGAACGGCGCTGCCCACCGGGACCCCGGGCCCGAGACCCGGAAGTCGGCCGCCAGCGCGAGGCCCAGCCCGCCGCCGATCGCGCTGCCCTGCACCGCCGCGACCACCGGCAACGGCTGCGCGAAGAGCCGGAACGCCTCGTCGTAGAGGTGCCGGCCGGCGTTGATCGTCTCGATGACGTCCTCGTCGCCGCCGAAGTCCGCGCCCGCGCAGAAGTGGCGCCCGGTGCTGCACAGCACCACCGCCCGCGCCCGGTCGTCCTGCGCGAGCTCCTCGATCGCGTCGGCCAGCGCGGCGATCAGGGGCTGGTGGAAGAAGTTGTGCCTCCCCCGCTCGAACTCGACCACGCCCACGTGGTCCGCCCCGGTCGTCACCCGCACCTCGAAGTCCGCCACCGTGGAGATCCTCTCGTTCGTCCTGCCGATCACGGTAGGGGGAGCCGGGGCCCGGTGGTGCCGTCGTCCGGCACGGTCAGCCCGGCCTCCGCCCCGAGTCCCTGCATCGCCGCCACCCGCCGCACGCACTCGATCACGGCGTGCAGGGCGGGCCGGCGCGCGGCGCGCGTGCGGTAGGCGATGGAGACCGTGCGCATGACCGGCTCGGTGAGCGGCACGACGTCCATACCCGGGGGGTGCCGGACCAGCCCCAGATCGCTGACCAGCGTGATCCCGAGCCCGGCCGACACCATCGCGAGCGCGGTGTACTGCTCCTCGACCTCGTGGCTGGTCGTCGGGTCGAAGCCGGCGCGGCGGCAGGCCAGCCGCACCGCCCGGCCGAAGTGCGAGCGCGGACCGGCGAGGATCCAGGGATGCTCGGCCAGCTCGGCGAGCGCGACGGTCGGGCCGGGCAGGGTGCCCGCCGGGACCGCCGCGTACAGCCGCTCGACGGCCACGACCTCCCTGGTCAGGGCCGGGTCCCAGGTCATCGGGTGGCCCGAGTAGTCGATCACGAACGAGAAGTCGAGGGCGCCGTCGCGGACCGCCCCGGCCGTGTCCTCCGGCGCCAGCTCGCGGGTCCGCACGTGGATCCCGGGGTGCTCGGCGGCGAGCGCGGTGAGCGCCTGGGGCAGCAGGCCCGCCGCGACCGAGGCCCACACCCCGGCCGTCAGCCGGACCGTGCGGGCCTGCTGGGCATCCTCCAGGGCGAGGGTGGCGCGCTCGACCGAGCCCAGGATCTCCTCGGCGTGCTCGGCGAGGACGATGCCCAGCTCGGTGAGCTGCACGCGGCGGCCGAGCCGCTCGAACAGGGTGCCGCCGACGTCGCGCTCCAGCTGGGCGAGCTGCTGGGACACCGCCGAGGCCGTGTAGTGCAGCGCGCCTGCGGCCGCCGTGACCGTCCCCTGCCGGTGCAGCTCGCGCAGCATGCGCAGGCGGGACAGGGAGAGCTCCACGTCGCCCACCGTACGTGCAGCCGCCGTGAACGCGACCCTCAAGCAATCGTTGATGGACGCCGGGAGGGTCCCGCCGCACAGTGGACCCGGCGGTGGAGACGCCCCGCACCCCACCCGGCCGGGTTCCCCGCGCCCGAGCGAGATCCAGGAGGTCCGCCCCGTGACCACGATGCAGGAGCCCCTCGGCCCCACGACCCCCGTCGTCGACACGGTCGCCGCCGCTCCGCGCACCGAGCCCTACCTGCGCCTGACCTGGACCGACCCGGTCACCGAGGCGCGCGGCCACCTCGTGGTGCAGGTGCTGCGCTCGGGCATCGCGACCGGCGGCACCCGGATGCGCGCCGGCTGCACGCTCGGCGAGGTCGAGGACCTGGCCCGGGGCATGGCGAACAAGACGGCCGCCTTCGACCTGCCGGTGGGCGGGGCCAAGGGCGGCATCGACTTCGACCCCAAGGACCCGCGCGCCTTCGGGGTGCTGCAGCGCTTCTGCGAGGCCATGCGTCCCTACATCGACTCGCACTGGGTCACCGCCGAGGACCTCGGCGTGCCGCAGCACCTGATCGACGACGTCTTCGCCTCGCTCGGCCTCGGCCAGAGCTACCACGCCGCGATCCGCCGCTCGGCCGATCCCTCGGCGACCCTCGCCCGCGTCCGGAAGGGCCTGGACGCCCAGGTCCCCGGAGGGCTGCTCGGCGACGTCATCGGCGGCTACGGCGTGGCCCACGCCTGCCTGGGCGCCGCGGCCGCTCACGGCTGGGCGGTGCCGGAGACCGCGGTGGCGGTCCAGGGCGTCGGCACCATGGGCGGCAGCGCCGCCTGGTACCTGCACGAGGCCGGGATGCGGGTCGTCGCGCTGGCCGACGCCGCGGGCACCCTCTACGACCCGCAGGGTCTCGACGTCCCGGCGCTGCTCGACCTGCGGGACACCTACGGCGAGATCGACCGCTCCCGCGTACCCGCCGGCGTCACCCACCTGCCCCGCGGCGCCGTCCTCGGCCTCCCTGCGGACATCCTGGTCCCGGCCGCGATCTCCTACGCGATCACCCCGGACACCAGCTACGACGTGACCGCCAGGGTCGTCGTCGAGGCCGCCAACGCCGCCACCACCCCGGAGGCGGAGGCGATGCTCGCGGCCCGCGGCATCGCCGTGGTCCCGGACTTCGTGGCCAACGCCGGCGCGGCGGCCTGGGCCTGGTGGCTGCTGCTCGGCCGGGTCGGCATGAGCGGCGACGACCGGGTGACCGCCGAGGAGTCCTTCACCATGCTCCGCACCCAGATGGCGGAGAAGGTGCAGCTGCTGCTGACCGCCTGGCTGGCCGACGGCACCCCACCCCGGGTCACCGCCCAGACCTTCGCCGCCACCGCCCCGACGACCGGCGAGCTCGTCATCCCCTGAGCCATGAGCGAACGGCGCGTTCGCTCACATCTAGTGAGCGAGCGGCCCGTTCGCCGCGCCGGGCCCGAGGTGAGCGAGGGGCGCGTTCGTTCACACCTAGTGAGCGAGCGCGCCGTTCGCTCATCGGCGGCTCACGAGGCGCGGCGGGTGCCCGGGACCTCGTCCGCGCCCAGGTGGCGCAGCAGGTTGGTGACGAACCGGTCCCCGGTCCGCTGCAGTGTCACCTTCATCAGCCCGACGACCGTCGGGGCGGCGAGGCGGGGGAGCGGCAGCTCCACGTGCAGGGTCAGCGAGATCGCCAGGTGCGTCCCGCCCGGCACGTCCTCCAGCGCGTACCAGCCCTCGGCCCCGGCGTACTCGTGCACGCCGGCCGGGGGCTCGTGCGTGTAGTCGATGCGGGACCTCTCGGTGAAGCGCATCCGCTCCGTGAAGGTCGGCGTGATCCCGACCCCGAGCACGGCGATCCGGATCATGCTCCAGCGCCAGAGGTCGCCGTCCGTCTCGATGCCGGTGAGCAGCGGGGTGAGCAGGGGGAGCATGTCCGGGTCCGTCAGGACCGCCCAGATCGCCCCGCGCTCCGCGGCGACGACGGACTCCGACGCGGTGGTGGTCGCGAAGCGGTTCACGCCCCCGATCGTCCCCCGGCGGGGGCGCCCTCCGCATCCCGGCCCCGCGCGTCCCGGGCGTCGCGGTCCCTCGTGTCGCGGTCCCGGGTGTCCGTGTCCCGCAGGCGGCCCAGGATCCGGGCGAGGTCGGCCCGGTCCTGCTCGTCGAGCCCCGCGAAGAGCGTCTCGGACTCCGCGCGCCGTGCCGCGTGCACCTCGCGCACCAGCTCCGTCCCCTTCTCCGTGAGCCCGACCAGCGTGGCCCGCCGGTCCGCCGGATCGGTCGCGCGCGAGGCGAGCCCGCGCGTCTCCAGCTCGTCGACCACCTCGGTGGCGCTCCGCGGGGCGATCCGCAGGTGCTCGGCCAGCACGGAGAGCCGGACGGCGCCGTGGCGCGCGAGGGTGGCGAGCGCGCGGAACTGGGACGGGGTGACGTCCCACGGCGCGAGGGCATCCTTGTTGCGGCCGCGCAGCATCCGCGCGACCGCCCAGAAGGCATCTCCCAGCGTCTCGGGCTCGTCCACGGGAATAGCCTAGCAAGAACTCGTGTTGTTCCCTCATGATGAGGTAACCTCAGTAAAACGAGAGGGGAACGCACTTGGACACGCCACAGAAGAAGCCCGGCGGCCGGCCGCCCGAAGAGCGCCGCCGCCCCAACTCCGCCGCCGAGAAGCAGCAGGCCCGCGAGGTCTCGCTCCGCCGCATCGGCCGGCTCTTCACCCCGTACCGCTGGCCGCTGCTGCTGGTCGTCGCGATCATCGTCGCGTCGTCGATCGTCAGCCTGGCCAGCCCCTTCCTGCTGCGCGCCGTGATCGACGACGCGCTCCCGCACCAGAACCTGCGGCTGCTGGTCTGGCTGGTCATCGGCATGATCGGCGTCGCCGCCGTCACCTCGGCCTTCGGCGTGGTGCAGACCTGGGTGTCGACGAGGATCGGCCAGCAGGTCATGCACGGCCTGCGCACCTCGGTCTTCGCGCACCTGCAGCGCCAGAGCCTCGGCTTCTTCACGCGCACCCGCACCGGCGAGGTGCAGTCGCGCATCACGAACGACATCGGCGGCATGCAGACCGTGGTGACCTCCACGGCCACGTCGATCGCCTCGAACCTGACGACGACCGTGGCCACCCTGGTCGCGATGCTCGCCCTGTCCTGGCAGCTCACGCTGGTCTCGCTGGTCGTGCTGCCGCCCGCGATCCTGCTGTCGCGCCGGGTCGCGCGCATGCGGCGCAGCATCACCGCCGCGCAGCAGCGCGAGCTGGCCGACCTCAACGTGACGATCGAGGAGGGCCTGTCGATCTCCGGCATCCAGCTGAGCAAGACGATGGGCGCCGGCCCCGCGGTCGTCGACCGCTTCACGCAGTCGTCCGAGCGCCTGGTCGATCTCGAGCTGCGCAGCCAGCTCGCCGGCCGCTGGCGGATGGCCACGATGAGCATCATCTTCGCCGCCATCCCCGCGGTGATCTACCTGGCAGCCGGTCTGCCCATGACGGCGGGCGCGATGACCATCGGTACGTTGATCGCCTTCACCGGCCTGCAGGGCTCGCTCTTCCGGCCGCTCACCGGCCTGCTCAACGTCGGCGTCTCGCTGGTCAGCTCGCTGGCCCTGTTCGCCCGGATCTTCGAGTACCTGGACCTCACGGTCGAGGTCGACGACCCCGCCGACCCGGTGCACGTCCCCGAGGTGCGGGGCCACGTCCGGATCGAGGACGTCACCTTCACCTATCCCGGCAGCGAGACCGCGGCCGTCGCGGGCGTCACCCTCGACGTGCCCGCCGGCACCACGCTCGCCCTGGTGGGGGAGACGGGATCGGGCAAGAGCACGCTCGCGTCGATGGTTCCGCGGCTGCACGATCCCGCCGCCGGGCGCATCACGATCGACGGCGTCGACGTGCGCGACATGACCCTGCAGGAGCTCGCCGGCATCGTCGGGGTGGTCAGCCAGGAGACCTACCTGCTGCACACCACGGTCCGCGAGAACCTGCGCTACGCCAAGCCGGACGCCACGGACGCCGAGATCGAGGACGCGGCCCGCGCGGCCCAGGTCCACGAGCTGATCTCGGGCCTGCCCGAGGGCTACGACACGGTCGTCGGGTCGCGCGGGTACCGGTTCTCCGGCGGCGAGAAGCAGCGCATCGCGATCGCGCGCACGCTGCTCCGCGATCCCCGGGTCCTAGTCCTCGACGAGGCCACCAGCGCCCTGGACACCGAGACCGAGCGCGCCGTGCAGCGCGCCTTCACCGAGCTGGCCAAGGGCCGCACCACGATCACCATCGCCCACCGCCTCTCGACGGTGCGCGACGCGGACCAGATCGCGGTGCTCGACCACGGCCGGATCGTGGAGCGGGGCAACCACGAGTCCCTGCTCGCGAGCGAGGGCCGCTACGCCGCCCTGGCCGCATGACCGTCCGCCCCGGCCCCACCGCGCCCTCGCCGCGGTCGAGATGAACCTCAGCCACGTTCCGGATGCCCGGCCCGTGGCTGAGGTTCAGCTCGGCGTGGGTCAGACGTGTCCGGCGATCTCGTGGGGGCGGTAGGGCTCCTCGAGCTGGGCGATCTCGTCGGCGTCCAGCGTGACGTCGACTGCCGAGAGCGCGTCCTCGAGGTGCTGCGGCTTGGTGACGCCGACGATGGGCGCCGTCACCACCGGCTTGGCGAGCAGCCAGGCGAGCGCGATCTGCGCCGGCAGCAGGCCCCGCTTCTCCGCCAGCGACCGCACCCTCTCGACGATCTCCCGGTCCTCGTCGAGGTAGAGCCGGCGGCCGAACTCGTCCGTGTCGCTGCGCGCCGTCGTGACGTCCCACGGCCGGGTCAGCCTGCCCCGCGCCAGCGGGCTCCACGGGATCGAGCCGACGCCCAGCTCCGCGCAGAGCGGCAGCATCTCCCGCTCCTCCTCGCGGTAGAGCAGGTTGTAGTGGTTCTGCATGGTCACGAAGCGCGTCCAGCCGTTCGCCTCCGCCACGTGCTGCATCGTCGCGAACTGCCAGGCCCACATGGACGACGCCCCGATGTACCGCGCCTTCCCGGCCCTGACGACGTCGTGCAGCGCCTCCATCGTCTCCTCGACCGGCACCGACGGGTCGAAGCGGTGGATCTGGTAGAGGTCCACGTAGTCGGTGCCGAGCCGGCGCAGGCTGTGGTCGATCTCGGCCAGGATCGCCTTGCGGGACAGGCCCGCCCCGTTCGGCCCCGGCCGCATCCGGCCGTGCACCTTGGTGGCCAGGACGATCTCGTCCCGGTGGCCGTACTCGGCGAGGACCTTCCCGAGGATCTCCTCGCTCGTCCCGGCGGAGTAGACGTTGGCCGTGTCGACGAAGTTGATCCCGGCCTCGAACGCGCGCAGCAGGATCGGCCGGGACGCGTCGGCGTCGAGGGACCAGGAGTGGGTGCCCCGCTCGGGCGTGCCGAAGCTCATCGCGCCCAGGCAGATCCGGGAGACGTCGACACCGGTGGAGCCGAGCTTCACAGAGTCCATGACGCGAGCCTAGCCACGTGCTACCGTGACATGTAGTTGAACGCTCAATCTTGGAGTCGGACATGGCCGCGCACCCCTACGAGACCCATCTCGCCCGCGTCGCCCGCGCGGGGGAGCACGCCGGCTGGCAGCCCGCGGACGGCCCGCTGCCCGCGCTCTACCTCAGCCACGGCGCGCCGCCGCTGTTCGAGGACACGGCCTGGATGGAGCAGCTGTTCGGGTGGGCGCGCTCGCTGCCGCGGCCGCGGGCGATCCTGATCGTCTCGGCGCACTGGGAGGAGGCGCCGCTGGCGCTGACCAGCGCGGACGCGGCCGTCACCCCGGTCTACGACTTCGGCGGCTTCGCCCCGATGTACTCCCGCATGCGGTACGACACCCCGGCCGCCACCGAGCTCTCGGCGCAGCTGCTGGGCATGCTGAGCAGCGAGAACGTGCACCGGACGGGGCGCGGACTCGACCACGGCGCCTGGGTGCCACTCAAGGTCATGTACCCCGAGGCCGACATCCCGGTGCTCCAGCTGAGCCTCCCGACGTCGTCGCCCGCCGCGCTGCTGGAGCTGGGCGGGAAGCTCCGGTCGCTGCGCGAGGAGGGCGTGCTGGTGATCGGCTCCGGCTTCACCACTCACGGCCTGCCCTTCCTCACCCGCGAGGTCATGCGGGGCGAGGTCGAGGCGCCGGGCTGGTCGCGGCAGTTCGACGCGTGGGCGCAGGAGGCCCTCGCCCGCGGGGACGTCGACGAGCTGGCCGCCTACCGCGCCAAGGCCCCCGGCATGCCCTACGCGCACCCGACCGTCGAGCACTTCACCCCGCTCTTCGTCACCCTCGGCGCCTCCGCGAACCCGGAAGCCGCCCGCACCTCGGAGATCGACGGCTTCTGGTGGGGCCTCTCCAAGCGCAGCTTCGCCGCCGCCTGAGCCGCCGCCGACCGACTCGCGGGGGTTAGGTGAGGTGGGTGGTCAGGAAGGTCTCGATGCGGTGCCAGGCCGCTTCCGCCGACGCGGGCTCGGGGCCGAAGCCGGTGATCCTCGTGAGGGGGCGCAGGAATCCCGGGGCGTTGTCGCCGTCGTTGAGGAAGGCGTGGCTCGCGTTCGGGTACTCCTCGACGTCGTGGGGGACACCCGCCTTCTCCAGGGCCGCGTCGAGCTTCGCCGCGGCGCCGCGGAGCGAGAAGTCCTTGCCGCCGTAGCTGCCCACGACCGGGCAGGCGCCGGCGACCGCCGCGTCGAGGTCGCGGGGGAGCTGGCCGTAGTTGACCGACGACGCGTCGAACCCCCGCGTCGCCGCGAGCAGCGCGAACCCGCCGCCCATGCAGAAGCCGATCACCCCGATCCGGCCCGTGCAGTCCCCGTCGGCGGCGAGCGCCGCGCGGGCCGCCTCGATGTCGCCGAACGCCTTGCCCTGCCCCGAGAGCAGGGCCCGGAAGGTCGCCACGAGGCAGCGCCGGGCCCCGCCTGCCGAGTAGAGATCGGGCGCCAGGGTGACGAAACCCTTGCGCGCCAGGCGGTCCGCGTGTCCGCGCATCTGCTCGTCCAGGCCGAACGCCTCGTGCACCAGCACCATGCCGGGCCACGGGCCGTCGCCCTCGGGCCGGGCGCGGTAGCCCTGCAGGCCGGGCCGGATCTCGAGAGCGCTCACGCGAGCGGGCTCGCGTGCCGCGGCTGGTAGAGGCCCAGCTCGCCGCCGCCGGGGATGCGCAGCCTGGTCAGCAGGCCCCAGCCGACGTCCTCGATGCCCGCGGCGAACTCGACGCCCTTCGCCGTCAGCTCCGCGACGGTGGCCTCGACGTCGTCGCACATGAGGTACAGCTCGTGGCGGCCGGACTCCTCCGCCGGATGGACGGCGATCTCCGTCGGTGGGGCGGCGAAGATCAGCCAGCCGTCGTGGGCGTCGACGAAGGGCAGGCCGAGGACGTCCCGGAAGAAGTCCCGGGCGCGCTCCGCGTCCTGCGCGTACACGATGCTGTGCAGACCGGTGATCATGCGGGCACATCGTGCCAGGTCACGCGGTCCGCGTCACCGTCAGCGTCACCTCGCCGGAGTTGTTGCCGTAGAAGCCCAGGGCGTCGTTCGGGTAGGCGTGGAGGTAGCCCTCCCGTTCGATCTCCGCGACGGCCTCCTCGCCGATCGGGATCCGCTGGTCCGGGTCGGCCGGCGACTGCGCGGACGTGCGCGGCGACTCGTTCGCCACCTGCCCGACCAGGGACATCCACGGCAGGTCGTGCTGGCGCCGCGAGCCGACGAGGGCGGCCTCCGGATTGGCGAGGACGGCCTGCAGGCCCTTCTGCAGGCCGTCGAACAGGCTGCTGAACACCCGTCCGGACAGGTGCCACAGCCGCGTGTCGCCCGCGGGGCCGGACGGGTAGCCGGCGCTGCGCCAGTCGCCCTTGGCCTCGAAGCGGTACCGGCCGCCCGCGACCAGCCAGAGGCCCGTCTCGGTCCAGGCCGCTGCCCCGGCGACGGTCACGGTCGCCGACTCGCCGGGTTCGAGGGTGGTCGTGGGCCGGTATCCGGCCAGGTCGTGACGGGTGCGGGCACTCCGCGAGATGTCAGGGGCGTCGATCCGCGGCACGGCGCGCGGCCGGAGCTGGAACGCGATCTCGGTCGCGGCGCCCTTCATCCCGGCGTCGGCGCCGTGCAGCGGGCCGAGCGGGGAGGGATCGAAGCCCTCGACCAGGGCGAGGTCGAACCGCAGGCCGGCGACGGCGGCCTGCTCGGCCATCCACTCCAGCGCGACGTCGCTGAGCTGCGTCGACGGGTTCCCGCCACCGACGTCGCAGTGGTCGCCGGGGAACCACGCCTGCACCATGTCCTGGCCGGCGGCGGGCGGGGACCAGAGCGTCGGGCGGAAGGGGCCACGGCGCTCGTCGAGGGAGACGGCGTGGCGGGCGAAGGGGATGTGCGGGTTCAGCGCGACGTCGAGGAACTCGTAGCGCTCCCGGGAGTGCCCGAGGTCCGGGACGCCCAGGTAGGTGGGGATGCCGAGCGCGCCGACGGTGTCCCAGACGCCGACGAGGCGCACCGGGATGTCCGGGTCGCCGGGGGTGTAGCCGAGCGTGAGGCCCGCGTGCCAGGTGTCGTCCTGCGGGGTCCTCCCGATCGCGCGGTAGCGCCGGTAGGCGCGGCGGACGGCGTCGCGCCGCGCGGCCTCGTCGAGGTCCCGGCCGTCCGGTCCGTGCCCGTCGACGAGCCCGACGCGGCCGATCATGCCGGCGAGGCTGCGCGCGGTGTAGGCGCCGCGGCTGAAACCGAACAGGGCGATCTCGTCCCCCGGGCGCCAGGAGCGGACGAGGAAGTCGTACCCGTCGAGGATCGAGGAGTCGAGGCCCGCGCCGGTGAGGCCCGCGCGCAGGTTGGCCACCACGTTCCAGGTGGAGGTCCCGACGCCCGGGACGTAGTGGGCCGCCGCGTCCCCCGCGGCGGGCACGTAGGCCCCGCTCAGCCGGCGGACGTTGCTGTCCTGTGCCACGCCCTGCCAGGTCCCGTCGCAGCAGACGACCCACCGTGCCATCGACCCCTCCTCGTCGGGCCCAGGGTCGACCTGGCCCGGCCACCGACGGTAGTGCGGGAAGTGCGCAGTCCGGATCGGTGGGACCCGAAACCCGTTGGTGGGCCCGCGGCCGGCTCCGATATCGTTCCCGGGCGAAATCGTGCCGGTCACGGGCGGTGCGGGCAGAACTGTCGGTGGCCGTCGCTATCGTCGTCCCACCACCACGAGACGAAGGACCAGCCCATGTTGCTCAGCCTGCTGAGGCGGTATCTCCGCCCGTTCGCGGGCCCGCTCGCCGCGGTCGTCGCGCTCCAGCTCGTGGGCACGATGGCGGCGCTGTACCTCCCGAGCCTCAACGCGGACATCATCGACCAGGGCATCGCCCGGGGCGACACGGGCTACATCGTGCGCATCGGCGGCTGGATGCTGCTGGTCACGCTCGTGCAGGTGGCCTGCTCGATCGTCGCCGTCTACTTCGGGTCGCGCACCGCCATGGGCTTCGGGCGGGACGTGCGTGGTGCGGTGTTCCACCGGGTCGGCAGCTTCTCGGCGCGCGAGGTCAACCGCTTCGGCGCGCCCTCGTTGATCACCCGCAGCACGAACGACGTGCAGCAGGTGCAGATGCTCGTGCTGTTGACCTGCACGATGCTCGTCGCGGCGCCGATCATGTGCGTCGGCGGCATCATCATGGCGCTGCAGGAGGACGTCGGGCTGTCGTGGCTCGTCGCGGTCGCCGTCCCGCTGCTGGTGGTGTGCATCGGGCTGGTGATCGTCCGGATGGTCCCGAAGTTCCGGCTGATGCAGACGCGGATCGACGCCGTGAACCGCGTCCTGCGCGAGCAGATCACCGGCATCCGCGTGGTGCGCGCCTTCGTGCGCGAGCCGGAGGAGACGGTGCGCTTCGGCACCGCGAACCGCGAGGTCACGGAGGTGGCCACGGCGGCGGGCCGGCTCCAGGCGCTGATCTTCCCCATCGTGATGCTCATCCTCAACGCCTCGACGGTGGCCGTCATGTGGTTCGGCGCGGCGCGGATCGACGCGGGGGAGATGCAGATCGGGGCGCTGACGGCCTTCATCGCCTACCTGCTGCAGATCCTCATGGCCGTCATGATGGCCACGTTCATGGCGATCATGATCCCGCGCGCGGCCGTGTGCGCGGAGCGGATCACCGAGGTGCTCGACACCGAGTCGTCCGTCGCGCCGCCCCTCGAGCCGGTCCTGCCGGCGTCGCGGTCCGGGCGGCTGGAGTTCCGGGAGACGACCTTCCAGTACCCGGGCGCGGTGTCGCCGGTGCTGCACGACATCTCCGTCACCGCGCTGCCCGGCCGGACCACGGCCGTCATCGGGAGCACGGGCGCGGGCAAGACCACGCTGGTCTCCATGGTGCCCCGGCTGTTCGACGCCACCGGCGGTGCCGTGCTGGTCGACGGCGTGGACGTCCGGGAGCTGGATCCCGAGGACCTCTGGTCCCGGATCGGCCTGGTGCCGCAGAAGCCGTACCTGTTCTCCGGCACGGTCGCGAGCAACCTGCGCTACGGGCGGGCGGACGCCACGGAGGCAGAGCTCTGGGAGGCCCTGCGGGTCGCCCAGGCCGAGGACTTCGTGCGCGCCATGCCCGAGGGCCTGGAGTCGCCGATCTCCCAGGGCGGCACGAACGTCTCCGGTGGCCAGCGGCAGCGGCTCGCGATCGCCCGGGCGGTGATCAAACGGCCCGAGATCTACCTGTTCGACGACTCCTTCTCCGCGCTCGACCTCACCACGGACGCGCGGCTGCGGGCCGCGCTGCGGCCGGTCACGGCGGAGGCCACGGTGGTGATCGTCGCGCAACGGGTGTCGACGATCGAGGGGGCGGACCAGATCGTCGTCCTGGAGGACGGCCGGGTGGTCGGTGTCGGGAGGCACCGGGAGCTGCTGGAGCAGTGCCCGACCTACCGGGAGATCGTCGAGTCGCAGCTGAGTGCGGAGGCTGTCGCGTGAGCGAGGTGACGAGCGAACCCTCGGCCCGGTCCACCACCCAGGGTGCCCAGCAGGGCAAACCGAAGCAGGACGCGGACACCGTCTCCGCCGCGCGCGGGATGGCCGCGCAGCGCCGGGGCGGCGGTCCGCCGTGGGCCGGCGCGGGCCAGCCCACCGAGAAGGCGATGACGTTCGGCCCCTCGGCCAAGCGGCTCGTCGCGCGGCTGCGGCCCGAGCGGATCGGCGTGATCGTCGTCCTCGTGCTCGGCGTGGTCAGCGTGGCGCTCAACGTGATCGGCCCGAAGATCCTCGGCCACGCCACGGATCTGGTGTTCGCCGGGATCATCGGCAAGCAGCTGCCGGCCGGGATCACCGCAGCGCAGGCGGCGGCCGGGGCCCGCGCGCAGGGCAACGACACGATCGCCAACGTCATCGAGGCGCAGAACGTCATCCCCGGAATGGGGATCGACTTCCACGCCCTCGGCCTCGTGCTGGCCGGGGTGATGGCGATCTACCTGGGCTCGGCCGTGTTCGGCTACGTCCAGGGCTACCTGCTCAACGGCATCGTGCAGCGCACGGTGTTCTCGCTGCGCCGCGAGGTCGAGGACAAGATCAACCGGCTGCCGCTGAGCTACTTCGACGGCCGGCAGCGCGGTGAGGTGCTCAGCCGCGTCACCAACGACATCGACAACGTGCAGCAGTCGCTGCAGCAGACGATGTCGCAGCTGCTCACGTCGCTGCTCACGATCGTCGGCGTGCTGGCGATGATGCTCACGGTGTCGCCGCTGCTCTCGCTCGTCGCGCTGATCACCGTCCCCGTCACGTTCTGGCTCACCCGGGCCATCGGCAAGCGCTCGCAGAAGCAGTTCGTGGCGCAGTGGCGCAACACCGGCGTGCTCAACGGGCACATCGAGGAGACCTTCACCGGCCAGGAGCTGGTGCGGGTGTTCGGCCGCCGGGCCGAGGTGGAGGAGATCTTCCGGGAGAAGAACGAGGCGCTCTACCAGGCCAGCTTCCGGGCGCAGTTCATCTCCGGGATCATCATGCCGTCGATGATGTTCCTCGGGAACCTCAACTACGTGCTGGTGGCCGTGATCGGCGGGCTGCGGGTGGCCTCGGGCTCGATGAGCCTGGGAGACGTGCAGGCCTTCATCCAGTACTCCCGGCAGTTCACCCAGCCGCTCACCCAGGCGGCGTCGATGGCGAACCTGCTGCAGTCCGGGGTGGCCTCGGCGGAGCGGGTCTTCGAGCTGCTCGACGCGGCCGAGCAGTCCCCGGACCCGGAGGTTCCGGAGGTCCGCAGCGAGCGTCGTGGGCGGGTCGCGTTCGAGCACGTCTCCTTCCGGTACGTGCCCGACCGTCCGTTGATCACCGACCTCTCGCTGGTCGCGGAGCCGGGGCAGACGGTCGCGATCGTCGGGCCCACGGGCGCGGGCAAGACCACGCTGGTCAACCTGGTGCTGCGCTTCTACGAGCTCGACGGCGGGCGGATCACGCTCGACGGCGTGGACATCGCCCGGATGGCGCGGGCGGACCTGCGCTCGGGCATCGGCATGGTGCTGCAGGACACCTGGCTGTTCAACGGCAGCATCCGGGCCAACATCGCCTACGGGCGGCCGGGCGCCACGGAGGAGCAGATCCTCGCGGCCGCGCGGGCGACCTATGTGGACCGGTTCGTGCGCAGCCTGCCCCAGGGCTACGACACCGTGATCGACGAGGAGGGCACCGGCGTCAGCGCGGGGGAGAAGCAGCTGATCACGATCGCGCGGGCATTCCTCGCCGATCCGTCGCTACTGATCCTCGACGAGGCCACCAGCTCCGTCGACACCCGCACCGAGGTGCTGGTGCAGCGGGCCATGGCGGCGCTGCGGAGCGACCGCACGAGCTTCGTGATCGCGCACCGGCTCTCCACGATCCGGGACGCGGACCTCATCCTGGTCATGGAGGACGGTTCCATCGTGGAGCAGGGCACCCACGAGCAGCTGCTCGCTGCCGAGGGCGCCTACCACCGCCTGTACAACGCCCAGTTCGCCGGAGCGACGGCGGAGATGGAGTAGCTCTCCCGGGGCTCGCGCAGACGTCCGGTGCCTCGCACACCAGCCAGAACTGGTGTGCGGGTGACCGGAGGTGTGTGCGAGCGGCGTCGACGGGGCCTGGGCGGGTCAGGTCGCGCGGAGGCTGCCGATGCCGAGGTCCGCTCGCGTCGGCTCCTCCTGCGCAGGCTGCGGCGGGGTGACCCGCGGCGGGGGTGCGTCGAGGAAGTCCGCGGAGGGCGCGAAGAACAGCGCGCCCGTGACGGCCCGGGAGACCTCGAGGATCCGGTCCGAGTGGCCGGGCGGGTCGCCCACGACCATGCGGGTGAGCATCCGCTCCGTCACGCCGGGGTCCGCGGCGTAGCCGGCGAAGTAGGTGCCGAACTCGCCCCGCTCGATCGAGCCGAAGGGCATGTTGTCGCGCAGGATCTCCCGCTCCGTGCCGTCCTCCTCCACGATCGTGGTGAGGGCGACGTGGGAGTCGGTGGGCTTCTCCTCGTCGGAGAGCTCGACGTCGTCGAGCATCCGGCGGCCCACCGCGTGCTCGCGGGCCTCGACGGGCAACGCGTTCCACTTCTCGAGGTCGTGCAGGTACTTCTGCACGAGGAGGTAGGAGCCGGCGGCGAATTCCGGGTCCTCCGCGCCGACCAGGACGGCGGCCGAGGCGGCGGCGCCGGTCGGGTTCTCGGTGCCGTCCACGAAGCCCAGCAGGTCCCGGCGGTCGAAGTAGCGGAAGCCCTGTACCTCGTCGACCACCCGGACCGCGCCGCCGAGCGCACCGGTGATCCGGCGGGCGAGCTCGAAGCACGGGTAGGTGCGGGCCGCGCGCAGGTGCAGGACGAGGTCGCCCGGGGTCGCGGGCGCCCGGTGCCGCTCGCCCCGGATCTCCCGGAAGGGATGCAGCCGGGCGGGGCGCGGGCCGTCGAAGAGCCGGTCCCAGGCGTCGGATCCGATGCCGAGGACGCAGGTCAGGCCCTCCTCCGGCATCCGGAACCCGACCGAGCGGACCACGCCGCCCAGGTCCGGCAGGAAGTCGTGGACGGCCTGCTCGCCGCCGGGTTCGACGACGAGGGTGAGGAAGACCGCGCTCTCGGTGAGCGGGGCGAGCACGGGCTGCGGTTCGGGCACCGATCGGCCTCCGGGCGTGAGGGGAGCTGGTGCACCGGAGCCTGCCAGCCCCGACCCCGGCTCGCATCGCCCCGACCCGCCCCGACCCGCCCCGACCCGACCTGACCCGGCTGCCGCTCCATGTCACAGTCGCTCGGGGTGGTTCGAGGCCGGAGCCAACTTGTATATTCTGCAGAATCATTCCGGCATCATTTCCGACGCACGAGGGGTCCTGGCATGGCGAAGCTGAGCACCGAGGAGCGGGCCGTCGTCGAGACGGTCCGGGACTGGGTCGATCGCGAGGTCAGGCCGGTCGCCGGGGAGCTCGAACACGCCGACGAGTACCCCGAGAAGCTCATCGACCAGATGAAGGACCTGGGGATCTACGGGCTGGCGATCCCCGAGCCGTGGGGCGAGGCGCCCGTCTCGATGCCCTGCTACGCGCTGGTCACCGCCGAGCTCGCGCGGGGCTGGATGAGCCTGGCGGGGGCGATGGGTGGGCACACCGTCGTCGCCAAGCTGCTGTTGGCGTTCGGGACGCAGGAGCAGAAGGACCGCTACCTGCCGCGGATGGCGACCGGTGAGCTGCGCGCGACGATGGCGCTCACCGAGCCCGGGGGCGGCTCGGACCTGCAGGCCATGGCGACCGGTGCCCGGCCGGAGGGCGACGAGTACGTGATCAACGGGTCCAAGACGTGGATCTCCAACGCCCGGCGCTCGGGGCTGATCGCGCTGCTGTGCAAGACGGACCCGAAGGCCGAGCCCAAGCATCGCGGCATCTCGGTTCTGCTCGTGGAGCACGGCCCGGGGCTCACGGTGTCCAAGGACCTGAAGAAGCTGGGGTACAAGGGCGTCGAGACCTGTGAGCTGGTGTTCGACGACATGCGGGTGCCGGCGTCGGCGGTGCTCGGCGGGGAGCCGGGCAAGGGTTTCGGGCACATGATGAAGGGCCTGGAGACCGGTCGGATCCAGGTCGCGTCGCGGGCGCTCGGCGTGGGGCAGGCGGCGTTCGACGACGCGCTGCGCTACAGCCAGGAGCGGGAGAGCTTCGGCAAGCCGATCTGGCAGCACCAGTCCATCGGCAACTACCTGGCCGACATGGCCACCAAGATCACCGCTGCTCGTCAGCTGATCCTGTTCGCGGCGGAGAAGTTCGACGCCGGCGAGCGGTGTGACATGGAGGCGGGCATGGCGAAGCTGTTCGCGTCCGAGATCGCGATGGAGGTCGCGCTCAACGCGGTCCGCATCCACGGCGGCTACGGCTACTCCACGGAGTTCGACGTCGAGCGCTACTTCCGCGACGCCCCGCTGATGATCGTGGGCGAGGGCACCAACGAGATCCAGCGCAACGTGATCGCCGCCCAGCTCGTGAAGCGCGGCGGCCTCTAAAACCTCCCATTATGGAACCATAACGCGATAAAAGGCTCCGAAAATTCGCGTTATGGAACCATAATGCGCTGAGACGGGTCCGGAAAGCGCGTTATGGTTCCATAACGCTCTGGTGGGGGTAGGTGTGCGTGCGGGGGGCGACGAGGGTCTCCTTGATCGCTCTGGGGCTGGTCCAGCGCTGGACGTTGACGATGCTGCCGGCCTTGTCGTTGGTGCCGGAGCCGCGGCTGCCGCCGAAGGGCTGGCGGCCGACGACGGAGCCGGTCGGGCGGTCGTTGACGTAGAAGTTGCCCGCGGCGTGGCGGAGCCGGCGGTGCGCCTCCTCGATCGCCGGGCGCTCGGTGGAGAAGACCGCGCCGGTGAGGGCGTAGGGGCTGGTGGAGTCGACCAGGTCGAGGACGTCCTCCCAGCCCGAGTCGTACACGTGGACCGCGAGGACGGGGCCGAAGTACTCGGTGCTGAACACCTCGTCGTGCGGGTCGGTGCCGACCAGCACGGTGGGCTCCACGAACCAGCCCTCCGACGAGTCGCTGCCGCCGCCGGTCAGGACCTCCAGCGACGGCGTGTTCTTGGCGCGGTCGAGGGCGGTGCGGACGCGGGCGAACGCCTTCGAGTCGATCAGCGCGCCGCCGAAGTTCCGCAGGTCCGTGACGTCGCCGTAGGTCAGCGACGACGCGACGGCGGCCAGCTCGTCGCGCAGCGCCGGCCAGAGCGAGCGGGGCACGTACGCGCGCGAGGCCGCCGAGCACTTCTGCCCCTGGTACTCGAAGGCGCCCCGGACCAGCGCGGTCGTCAGCACCGACGGATCCGCCGACGGGTGCACGACCACGAAGTCCTTCCCGCCCGTCTCCCCGACGATCCGCGGGTAGCTGCGGTAGCGGTCGAGGTTCTCGCCGAGGCTGCGCCAGAGCGTCTTGAAGGTCGCGGTGGAACCCGTGAAGTGCAGGCCCGCGAAGTCCGGATCGGTGAGGGCGACGCGCGAGACCGCCAGGCCGTCGCCCGTCACCATGTTGATCACGCCGGGCGGAAGGCCGGCTGCCTCCAGGAGCCGCATCGTGTACTCGGCGGCGAGCTGCTGGGTCGGTGTCGGCTTCCAGACGACCGTGTTCCCCATCAGCGCGGGCACGGTCGGCAGGTTCCCGGCGATGGCGGTGAAGTTGAACGGCGTGATGGCGACGACGAACCCGTCGAGCGGGCGGTAGTCCATCCGGTTCCACTCGCCGGGGACGCTGCGGGGCTGCTCGGCGAGCAGCCGGCGCGCGTAGTGGACGTTGAACCGCAGGAAGTCGATGAGCTCGCAGGCGGCGTCGATCTCGGCCTGCTGCACGGACTTCGACTGGCCGAGCATGGTCGCCGCGTTGATCGTGTCGCGCCAGGGGCCGGCGAGGAGGTCGGCGGCGCGCAGGAAGACCGCGGCGCGCTCGTCGAACGGCAGCGCGGCCCAGTCGCGCGCCGCCTTCTTGGACGCGGCGACGGCGGCGGCCGCGTCGGCGTCGGACGCGTGGGCGGACACCCCGATCACGGAGGCGTGCCGGTGCGGCTCGACCACGTCGAACCGCTCGCCCGACGCCATCCGGCGCTCGCCGCCGATCGTCAGGGGCAGGTCGGGGGTCTCGTCCCGCATCGAGGCGAGGCGGGCTTCGAGGGTCGCCCGCTCGGCCGAGCCGGGGGCGTAGGTGCGGACCGGCTCGTTGACCGGCTCCGGAACGGTGGTGATCGCGTCCATCGTGGTCAGCTCCCGATCAGTGCGCGGACGAGGAATCCCAGGTTGGCGGGGCGTTCGGCGAGGCGGCGGGCGAAGTAGCCGTACCAGTCGGCGCCGTAGGGGACGTAGACGCGCATCCGGTGGCCCTCGGCGGCGAGGCGGCGCTGCTCGTCGGTGCGGACGCCGTAGAGCATCTGGTACTCGAACGCGCCGGGTGTCCCCAGCTGTCCGGCGAGGGCGATGAAGCGGGGATCGTGGGTGCCGACCATCGGGTAGGCCTCCCCGGCGAAGAGGGTGCGCAGGCACCGCTCGTACGAGTCGTCCACTTCGGACCTCGCCTGGAACGCGACGGAGGCGGGCTCGGCGTAGGCACCCTTGACGAGCCGGACCCGCCCGCCGAGCTCGCGGCAGTCGGACTCGGTGCGCCGCAACGCCGCCTGGACCACCGCCCCCACCCACGGGTACTCGACGCGCAGGTTCCCGACCGTCTCCAGGGTGGTGTCGACGTGGGTGTGGTCCTCCATGTCGACGGTCACGGTGGTGCCGGCCCGCTCGGCCGCGGCGCAGATCGTGGCCGCGTTGTCGAGCGCGAGCTCGCCGGTCAGGGCGGCGCCCAGCGCGGTGAGCTTGACCGACACCTCCGCGCCCGGGCCGACCCTGTCGAGCAGCGCGACGTAGGCCTCGGTGATCGCGGCGGCCTGGGCGGCGTCGCGGGTGTCCTCGCCGAGGTGGTCGAGGGTGACGAGCAGGCCGTCGGCGTTCAGGGCGGAGGTGACGGCGAGGGCGTCGTCGAGGGTCTCCCCGGCGACGAACCGCTCGACGACCCTGCGGGTGGCGGACGTGCCGGTGACGACCCTGCGCACGAGCGGTCGCCGGCTGGCGGCGAGAACGGCGGTCCCCAACATGGGTCCAGGGTGCCCGCGCCGGTGCTGCCTCAATACGAGCAGAAGGCAGAACATCGGCGCGGATTCTTCGTACACTTGTCTGATGGAGCTGCAGGACGTCGTCGACGAGGTCTCGCGGACGCTGGGCGAGCCGGTCGTCCTCGAGGACCGGGACTTCGCGCTGGTCGCCTACGGGGACCACCCCGGCGAGCTGGACGCCGTCCGGCAGCGGACGATCCTGCACCGGCGCTCGTCGGCGCAGGTCCAGGACTGGTTCGAGCGCTTCGGCATCGCGACCAGCGAGGGGCCCGTCCGGACACCGGACGATCCGGCGTTCGGGGTCGTCGCGCGGGTCTGCCTGCCGGCACGCTGGAACGGCCGCACCTACGGCTACCTGTGGGTGCTCGACGCCCACCACCGCCTGCGCGACGACGAGCTGGACCGGGCCATGCGGCACGCCGACCGGGCCGGGACCCTGATGGCGGGGCAGGCGCGCACGCGGGAGAACCTCGCCGCGCTCGTCGGGGACCTGGTGGCGGGCGATCCCGAACCGGCGGCCGCGGAGATCGACCGGCTGGGCGCGATCCGCCGCGAGACGCCGGTGCGGGCGGTGGTGCTCCACCTGGCGGCAGACCGCGACCGGCCCGTGGCACCGGTCAACCTCTGGCGGTTGCCGCGCTCGGTGGTCGCCGCGGTGGCCGACGACCAGGTCGTGCTGATCACGCCCGCGGCGGTGGCCGCCGAGATCGCGCGGACGGCCCACCGGCTCTACGCCGAGCGCCTGGATCCCGCCGCGCACCCGCGGCTGGTGGCCGGGATCGGCGGCGTGCGGCCGGACCTCGCGCAGGTCAGGGACTCGGTGCAGGAGGCGCGGCTCGCCGTCCGGGTGGCGCACGAGGTGCCCCGGGAAAGGCCAGTGGCCTGCTGGGACGCCCTGGGCCCGTACCGGTTGCTGGCCTGCGGGCCGCGGCCGGCGCTGCGCGAGGCCGCCGTCGACGCCGCCGTCCGGCCGCTGTTCGACCAGCCGGTCCTCGCCGAGACCGCCGCCGTGTACCTCGACCTGGCCGGCAACGCGGCCCGGACCGCGGAGGCCCTGTCGATCCACCGCCAGACGCTCTACTACCGGTTGCGCCGGATCACCGAGCTGACCGGCCTCGACCTGGCCGATGGCCGCGACCGACTGACCCTGCACCTCGCCCTGACACTGAAACCGCTGGTCAGCTGACGTCGTGCGGCACGGTCTCGAGGGGGACGTGCACGCCGCGGACCACGCCGAGCTGGACCGCCTGACGGCCGACGACGGCGTCGAGCAGCCAGTCCGCGGCGACACGGATCCTGTTGCCGGGCATGGACAGCAGGTGGTAGCCGCGGGTGACGGCGGCGGCCGGGAAGCCGGAGAGCGGGATGCCGAGCGGGTTGGCCGCGGCGTCGGTCCCGCCGAGCTCGACGACGAAGCCCAGGTCGTGGTGCTCGTAGCTCCTCGGGCTGCCGACGCCGAGGGCCGCGGCGACGTTGCGGGCGGCGAGCGTGCCCTGCCGGGTCGCGTGCTGCGCCGTCATGGCCGTGACCGAGCCGGGGCGGGTGACGTCCGGGACCGCGGCGACGTCGCCGCACGCGAGGATCTCCGGGTGACCCGGTACCGACAGGTCGGTGCCGACGACGAGCCGGCCCCGGTCCGTCGGTAGTCCCATGTCCTCGACGAGCGGATCGGGCCGGACGCCGACGCACCAGATCAGCGTGTGGGTCGGGACCTCCTCGCCCGTGGTGAGGCGGACGCAGGTCGGCAGCGCCTCCTCGACCGACTGCCCCGTGCGGACCTCGACGCCGCGCTCGCGCAGGACGCGGTCCGCGGTGCGGGAGAGCCGCTCGTCGAGCTCGGGGAGGACGCGCGGCGCGAGGTCGAGGAGCAGCCAGCGGACCGGGGTGTCGCGCAGCCGGGGGTGCGCCTTCGCCAGCTCGGCGGTGAAGCTCGCGGCCTGCGCGGCGACCTCGGTGCCGGTGTAGCCCGCACCCACCACGACGAAGGTGCAGCGGGACGCGCGCTCGGCCGGATCCGCGGCCGTGGCGGCCAGCTCGATCTGGCGGATCATGTGATCGCGCAGGTAGAGGGCCTCGGGCAGGCCGCGGAAGCCGTGCGCGTACGCGGCCACGCCGGGCACCGGAAGGAGCTTGTTGACGCTGCCGGCCGCGATCACGAGATGGTCGTAGGCCTGCGTGCCGGCGCCGCCCTCGGGATCGCGCCAGCTCACCGAGCGGTTCTCGACGTCGATCGTGGTGACCTCGCCGAGCACGATCTCGGCGCCCTTCAGCGACCGTGCGAGCGGGACGGCGACGCGGCGGGGCTCGAGGGTCCCGACCGCGACCTCGGGGAGGAGCGGGAGGTAGAGGAAGTGGTCGAGCTGGTCGATCACGATGACCCGGGCGCGGCCCTTCAGCTTCCGGAGCAGCGCTTTCGCGGCGGTGTGCCCGGCGAAACCGGCGCCGAGGACCACGATGCGGGGGAGGGGGCCGGTCGGGGCGGGGGTTCGGGCCACGGGCACAGCGGACCAGAGTCGGGGAGCCGCGGCAAGATGGACGTCGCAGATGTGTGTTTCGGGCTACCGGCTCTGCCGAATGGCGGGATTCGCCCGACGGGCCGACTCGCGGGAAGGTGGGGGTGTGGACCGACCCGCGTTCGTGCTGCACGACCACCGGAAGCCGCGGCCGCACTTCGACCTGCGGCTGGAGGAGGTCCGGGGGGCGGACGCCGACGGGGCGGGTGGGACCAGCGTGCTGCGCTCCTGGGCGGTGCCGCGGGGGCTGCCGGACGATCCGCGGCGCAACCGGCTCGCCGTGCCCGTGGCCGACCACGACCTGGAGCACCTGACCTACACCGACGAGCACAAGTCCATCGCCGACATCGGCTGGTGGGAGGAGCACGACCGGGACGAGCGGCGGATCGTGTTCACGCTGCACGGCAGGGAGGGCTCGCGCCGCTACGCCCTGATCCACACCGGCGAGGACTGGCTCCTGCACCTGACGAAGGAGCAACCCGAACGCGGCCGTGCTCCGCAGGAGGACGGCATTATGGAGCCATAACTGTCGTTTCGGGGCCGTCAAATGGACATTGTGGCTCCATAATGCCTGGTCATGGGTGGGATGCCAGGCCCAGTTCGGTGCCGGACGGGTCGCGGACGACTGCCAGGGTGCGCTCGTCGCCGTCGGGGAACGGGGCGGTGTGGTGGGTGCCGCCGTGCTCCGTCGTCGCCGCGAGGGTCCGGTCCATGTCGGAGACGGCGATCCAGAGGAGGGGGCCGGCGTCGGCGACCGGGCGGTCGGTGATCCACTGGCCGATGACGCCGGGGGCCTCGAAGCCGGTGCCGTCGTCGACCGTCCAGCCGAAGACCCCTGCGTAGAAGGCCTTCGAGGCCTCGACGTCGGTCGTGGGGAGCTGCAGGTAGCAGACCTGGCCGTGCTCGATCATCCGCGCTCCTCGAAGAGGCCGAGGAGGTTGCCGGCGGGGTCGCGGAAGCGGGCGGTGATCTCCGGGGCGTCGCCGCCGATCTCCTGGACGATCTCGCCGCCCGCCGCGCGGACCTCCTCGATCGCCGCGGCGCAGTCGTCGACCATGACGTACAGCAGCATGCCGGGGCCGTCCGCGGAGGCCGCCCTGCGCGTGGTCCAGGTCCCGCTGACCTGGCCGACCCCGTCGTCGAAGGCGGTGGAGCCGTCGCCGCGGGTGCGGGACCGCCACCCGAAGACGCGGGCGTAGAAGGCCGCGGACTCGGCGACGTCGCGGGCGGGGAGCTCGAGGTAGCAGATCTTGCCGTGGCCCAGGGTCGGTGCCATGCGCGGCTCATTTCGCTAGGGGGTGACCCCAGCTAATATCGACCGTGTGGCCGAGGAACGCAAGGTGCCCGACGACGGCAGGACCCCGCGCGCCTACCGGTCGCCCCGGCGCGCGGAGCAGGCCCGGCGGACCCGGGACCGGGTGCTCGCCGCGGCGGCCGCGGAGTTCGCCGCGCGGGGGTATGCGGGGGCGACCGTCAAGGCGATCGCGGCGGCGGCCGGGGTGTCGGTGCAGGCCGTGGAGCAGCGGTTCGGGACCAAGGCGGCGCTGCTCAAGGGGGCGATCGACGTCGCGATCGCGGGGGACGGCGAGCCGGTCGCGGTACTGGAACGGCCGTGGGCGCGGGCCGCCGCCGAGGCGCCGGACCTGCGGGGGTTCCTCGCCGTGGCCGCGCCGGTGCTGGCCGCGGCGGCGGAGCGGTCGGCGGGGCTGGTGGAGGCGGCGTTCGAGGCCGGGCGGCAGGAGGCGCGTGCCGACATCGTGGTTCGGGAGGGCGGGGTTCGGGAGGGCGGGGTTCGGGAGGGCGGGGTTCGGGAGGGCGGGGTTCGGGAGGGCGGGGTTCGGGAGGGCGGGGTTCGGGAGGGCGGGGGTCGGGAGGGCGGGGGTCGGGAGGGCGAGGCTGTGGGTGCCGGGCCCGGGGGACCCGGCCTCGCCCCGCTCGTCGCGCAGCTGATCGCGCAGCGGCGGGGGACGGCGGCCTGGTTGGTCGACGGGATCGCGGCCCGGGCTCCCCTGAGCCTGTCCCGCGAGGAGGCCGTCGACTCGGTGTGGGCGCTGCTGGAGCCGGCGCTGTTCACCCGGCTGACGCGCGAGCTCGGCTGGTCGAGCGCGCGGGCGGCGGAGTGGATGCTGGACTCCGCGGCCCGCCTCCTCACCACCCCACGCATCATGGATCCATAACGCAACCCAGGGCCGTCGCAATGCGCGTTATGGTTCCATAACGCACGCTGAGGACGTCGAAAATCGCGTTATGGTTCCATAACGCGATTACCGGAGGCCCTCCTCGAAGTGGGAGTTCTCCATGATCCCCAGGACGTTGCCGAAGGGGTCGACGACCGTTGCCGTGACGAAGCCGGGGCCGCGTTCCGTCACCGGCATCTGTTCGGTCGCACCCCTCGCCACCAGGTCCTTCAGCGCCGCGGCGACGTCCGCGACCGCCCAGAAGGTGATCGCGCCGGCCGGGGTGCCGGTCGGGTGCGGGGCATAGGCGGCGTTGACGATCCCGAACTCGTCCCGGCGCGGGCCGATGCGCCACTCGAGGTACCCGCCGTCCACCACGAAGTAGGGCTGCTCGCCGAAGAGGTCCGAGTACCAGGCCCGGGCGGCGTCGAGATCGGCGGCGAAGAAGTTGTGGGTGGCCATTCCGCGAAGCATGTCCGTCTCCCTCGGTGAGTGTGCCGACAGCCTCGCACCCCTAAGTGCTCACCTCTTGCACACTTATCGGGGCAGAATCGACCGCATGCGCGCAGACCGGCTCGTCGCCGTCCTCCTCCTCATGCAGGCGCGGGGTCGCGTGACCGCCCGCCAGGTCGCGGCGGAGCTGGAGGTCTCGGTGGCCACCGCCCGTCGTGACCTGGAGGCGCTGTCCGTCGCCGGCGTCCCCGTCTACCCGCAGCCGGGGAAGGGCGGCGGCTGGTCGCTGGTCGGCGGGGCGCGCACGGACCTCACCGGCCTGACGGCGGGGGAGGCGCGGGCGTTGTTCCTGCTCACCGGGTCCGGGGCGGGGGCGGCACCGGAGCTGCGGTCCGCCCTGCGCAAGCTGACGGGCGCGCTGCCGGAGACGTTCCGGGCGGCGGCGGACTCGGTCGTCCTGGATCCGGCGCGGTGGGGCGAGCACGGCGCCGAGCGGAGCCCCGCCGTCGACCTCCTGGCCGATGCCGTGACGGCCCGGCGCAAGGTGCGCTTCGGGTACGGCGGCCGGGAACGGCTCGTCGACCCGTGGGGGCTCGTGGACAAGGCCGACACCTGGTACCTGATCGCGGGCACGGACGGCGGGCGGCGCACCTTCCGCGTGGACCGGATGTCCGACCCGGAGCGGACGGACCTGGCGGCCGAGCGCCCGGCGGACTTCTCCCTGGCCGGGGCCTGGCGGGAGACGGTCGACGCGATGGAGCGGCACCGCTCCTCGGCGACCGCGACCGTGACCTTCGAGGAGCGGCTGCTCCCCGTGCTGCGGGCGCGGTTCGGGCGCCACTTCGAGCCGGTGAGCGCCACGCGCGCGCGGATCACCGCCCAGGCCGACCACGCGCTGGCCGAGCAGCTGGCGGGCTGGGCCGGGTACGTCGACGTCGAGGGCCCGCCGGAGGTCCGGGCCCACCTGGCACGGATCGGACGGCGGCTCGCCGAGCAGTACGGCAGAGTGCGCGGAATGGAACGCATCGAGGTCTCCCGCACCATCGACGCCGAGCCCGCGGCGATCTTCGCGGTGCTGCGGGACCCGCAGGGCCACGTCGCGATCGACGCCTCCGGAATGCTGCAGGACGCCACCGGCGAGCCGGCCTCCGCGCCCGGCGACACCTTCGTCGTGCACATGGACCGGGAGGCGCTCGGCGACCGGCCCGAGCTGGGGAAATACGACGTCACGGTGATCATCCGCAGCTACGAGGAGGACCGCGAGATCTCCTGGACGATCGACGGCACCGTGCGCCCGCCGATCGGGCACGTCTACGGCTACCTGCTGGAGCCGGACGACCACGGCACCCGGGTCACCCAGTTCTACGACTGGTCCGGAATCCACCCGGACTGGCGGGCCCGGGACATCTTTCCGATCATCTCCGAGGCCTCGCTGAAGGCGACCCTCGGCATCCTGGACCGGACTGTGAGGCGCGCCACCCGATGAGATGCTGCTCCCGATGAAATACGGAGGGCCCTCCTCTTCGTTGGGCCGGACATGAAGACGTGGTTCATCACCGGGACATCGCGAGGCTTCGGACGTGAGTGGGCGATCGCCGCGCTGGAGCGGGGCGACTCGGTCGCGGCCACCGCACGGGACGCGTCGAGCGTCGACGACCTGGTCGCGAGGTACGGGGAGCGGATCCTCCCGCTGACCCTCGACGTGACCGACCGCGAGGCGGCGTTCGCCGCCGTCGCGCGGGCGCACGAGCACTTCGAGCGGCTCGACGTCGTGGTCAACAACGCCGGGTACGGGCAGTTCGGCATGATCGAGGAGCTGTCCGAGGCCGAGGCCCGCGCCCAGATCGAGACCAACCTCTTCGGGGCCCTGTGGGTCAGCCAGGCCGCGATGCCCTTCCTGCGCGCGCAGGGCTCCGGGCACTTCCTGCAGGTCAGCTCGATCGGTGGGGTCAGCGCGTTCCCGAACATCGGGATCTACAACGCGTCCAAGTGGGGCCTCGAGGGATTCAGCCAGGCCCTCGCCGCCGAGGCCGCGCACTTCGGCGTCCACGTGACGATCATCGAGCCGGGCGGTTTCTCCACGGACTGGGGCGGCGCCTCCGCCCGGCATGCCGATCCGCTGCCGGTATACGACGGTTTCCGGGCCGAGGTCGCCGAGCTGCGCAAGTCCCGGGCCTCGAACCCGGGCGACCCGATCGCGTCGGCCGCCGCCGTCCTGACGATCGTCGACGCCGAGCAGCCCCCGCTGCGGGCCTTCCTGGGCGCCGTGCCGCTCGGGATCGCCGAGCAGGAGTACGAGGAGCGGCTCGCGACCTGGCGTGAGTGGCAGCCGGTGGCGATCGCCGCCGACGGTCGCTAGGAGCGCGCGCCTAGGGGGGAGTACCGGTCCCGCGGCCGGGTCCGGTCCGCAGCTCCCGCAGGGTCCAGCGGCCGGACTCGCCGACCAGGACCGCCACCGCGAGCGGATCGACGTCGACGCGCCAGAACGCGGTCGGCGGCGCGCCGAGGGCATGGGCGAGCGCGGCCCGGACGACCGCCGGGTCGACCACCGCGAGCAGCCCGCGCGGGCGGGTCGGCACGGCGCGCAGCCAGGAGCCGATCCGGGCCACGAACGCGGCGGTGGACTCCCCGCCGTGCGGCACGGACTCGGGATCGGTGAGCCACTGGGTGAGGCCCGCCGGATCCTCGGCGGCGATCTCGTCGAGGGTCCGGCCCGTCCACTTCCCGTGGTCCAGCCCGGCCAGGTCGTCGTCGACGGCGGCGGGCAGCGACAGCCCGTCGGCCGTCTGCCGGCAGCGCAGCGCCGGTGCGCACCGGACCTCCTCGTAGCGCGGTAACGCCGGCGCGGACGCCAGCGCCCCCTCCTCGAGCGGTTCGTCGGCCGCGAAGGAGGCGCGCCGCACCGCGCTGGTGGCACCGTGGGCCAGGAGGACTACCCGCACGGCTTCCAGTGTGGACCGGCGCGCGGTGGTCCGCGCCCCGGGGCCCCACCGCGTAGCGTGACCCGCGTGCGGACCAGAGGTGCAGTGCTGCGGGAGGCCCCGGGCCGGTACGAGGTCGTGGAGCTCGACGTGGACGATCCGCGGCCGGGCGAGCTGCGGGTGCGGATGGTGGCCACGGGCCTGTGCCACTCGGACGACCACTACGCGACGGGCGACCAGGTGGCCCCGATCCTGCCGTTCGCCGGGGGCCACGAGGGCGCCGGTGTCGTCGACGCCGTCGGGCCCGGCACGGCCGGCTTCGCCGAGGGCGACCACGTCGTGTTCTCGTTCCTGCCCTCCTGCGGGAAGTGCCGCTTCTGCGCGCACGGCATGCAGAACCTGTGCGACCTCGGCGCGTCACTGGGCACGGGCGCCCGCTGGGACGACCCGGCCTCGTTCCGGCTCGCGCTCGACGGCGCGCCCGTCGGCCAGATGTGCGGGCTCTCGACCTTCTGCGAGTACACCACCGTCTCCACCGCGTCCGCCGTGAAGATCGACAAGGACGTGCCGCTCGAGATCGCCTGCCTGACCGGCTGCGGCGTCGGCACGGGCTGGGGCGCGGCGGTCAACTCCGCCGCGGTGCGGCCCGGGCAGGTCGTGATCGTGATGGGGATCGGCGGCATCGGGATCAACGCCGTCCAGGGCGCCGCGCACGCCGGCGCGGCGGCCGTGATCGCGGTGGACCCGGTGGAGCTCAAGCGCGAGTCGGCACTGCGGTTCGGCGCGACCCACGCCGTCGAGGACATCCGCGAGGCGGCCGGCCTGGCCCGGTCGATGACCGGCGGCCAGGGTGCGGACGCCGCGATCGTCACCGTCGGCGTCACGCTCGGGTCCCATGTGGGCGCGGCGCTGCGGGCGATCCGCAAGGGCGGGACCACCGTCGTCGTCGGGCTCGGGGACGTGCGCAGCCACGAGGGCGACATCCCGCTGATGGAGCTCGTGCTCTACCAGAAGCGGCTGCAGGGCTCGCTGTTCGGCGCGTCGGCCCCGAGCGCGGACATCCCCGCGCAGCTGGAGCTCTGGCGGCGGGGCGCGCTCAAGCTCGACGAGCTGATCACCACCCGGTACACGCTCGACCAGGTCGCCCGGGGCTTCGACGACATGCACGCCGGGCGCAACCTGCGCGGCGTGATCGTCTTCTGACGCCGTGTCCGGCATCTGGCTCCGTCCGGAACGCAGCGGGCGCGGCCCCGAACCCGAGCACGACCGCGCCGCCATCGCCGCCGCCGGCATCCGGCTGGCGGACGCGGGCGGGCTGGCGGCCGCGTCCATGCGCCGGGTGGGCGCCGAGATCGGGGCGAGCGCGGCGGCGCTGTACCGGTACGTCCGCACCCGCGAGGAGCTGCTCGAGCTGATGGCGGACGCGGCGGTGGGCGAGCTGGTGGCGGTCCCGGCGACGGGGGAGTGGCGGGCCGATCTCCTCGCGCTCGCCCGGGAGGTCCTCGGCCTGTACCGGCGCCATCCCTGGCTGCTCGAGGCCGGCCGGGGACCGTTGGGCCCCAACGGTCTCGGCTACCTGGAGCAGGGGCTCGCGCTGCTGTCCCCACTGGACCGGCCGGGAGCCGCGAAGCTGGAGGCGCTCGGGATGCTGACGGGTGTGGTGCAGCTGGTCGCCCGCCTCGAGCTGTCCGCGGGGGACGCCGCGCAGTGGCAGGCGGACCAGGCCGCGTTGGTCACCCGGGCGGTCGCGGACGGCGCACACCCGCACCTCGCCGCCGCGGTCGGGGGCGGGAGCGCAGCGCCGGAGGGTGAGCTCCTGGACCGCATCCTCCCGCGCGTGCTCGCCGGACTCCTGGGGGCGTGAGCGCCCGGCGCCCTCGCGGAGGCCGGTCCTCCTGCGGAGCCGGGACAGGTCAGGCTGCGGTGGGAACGCCCACCTGGTCGGCGAGGGCGTCGAGGAGGGCGATGTTGAGCTCGAAGGCGTGGAGGGCCTCGTCGATCACGGCGCGCTGCTCCACCTCGTCCCACGGGGCGCCGTCGAGCAGCTCGCGGTAGTGGGTGCGGAAGCGCGAGGGGCTGCCCAGGACCGAGAAGTCGTAGAACAGGGCGCCGGGGCCGGTGATGCCGTAGGTGCGTTCGAGGAGCTTGCCGACCATCTGCCCGCCGGCGAGATCGCCCAGGTAGCGGGTGTAGTGGTGGGCGACCCAGCGGGGCGCGTCGGCCTCGCGCAGGCGGGCGACGTACGCCTCGGTGGCGGGCAGGACCCGCGGTGCGTCGGCAGAGCCGCCGAGGGCGGCCACGTCCTGGCGCAGGGCGGGGACGCGGCGGAGGTCGTCGATCACGAAGGGCGCGGCGGCCGGGTCGGACGCCAGCTCGTCGCCCCGGGCCTCCAGGGCGCCGTAGAGCGCGAGGTACTGCTCGGCGAGCAGCGTGTACCCGGCGAGCGGCAACCGGCCGCCGAGCAGCGCGGACATGTACCCGGAGTGGTGCGCGCGCTCGTGCACCTCGGTGGTCGCCTGACGCAGGCGGCTCGCGAGCTCGCTCATGCGGGTTCCCCTCCGGAACTATCTGACACGGTGTCAGATAGAACGATAGGGCACCCGTCCGGGTGAGGCTAGCCTTGTTTCCCGGCTCCGACCATCCTCAGGACGACCTCGACGGCGGTGTCCGCGGCGTCGGACCGGCCCTCGACCAGGTGTCCGGCCGACAGCGCGGACCCGATCATGGCGACCACGACCTCGGGATCGCCGGGCACGGCCATCTCGGCGGCCTCGATGCCGGCCCGCACGATGCCGGAGAGGCGCTCGCCGATCGGGTCCGCGTGGGCCGCGATCCGCCGGTACGCCGAGGGATCGAGCGCGGCGGCGAGGGCCTGCCCCGGTGGCAGGTGGAACTCGGTGAGCCGCTGGACCTGCAGCCGGACGAAGGCGGCCAGCTGCTCCGTCGGCGTCGGCGCCGCCGCGAGGGCCGCCTCCAGGTCCGCGACGTACCGGCCGGCCTCGTGCTCGACGAACGCGATGAGCAGGGCCTGCCGGTCCGGGAAGTGGTTGTAGATCGAGCTGCGGCCGACCCCGGCCGCCGTGGCGACCCCCGCGAGGGTGACGGCGTCGAAGCCGCGCCCGTACAGCAGCTCACGCAGGGCCGCGAAGACCCGCGAGCGGACCTCGTCCCGATGGGCCGCCAGGGATCCACCGAGGACCTTGGGCACGCACCGAGCGTACCCACCGGCTCCTAGGAGCGCGCTGAAAAGCTCGGGCCTGCTGCGCGCCGCCCAGCCGGCGACCTCGCGGCGTTGCGCGGATGCGCCGATACAACAACGGTATCGGCGCATCCGCGCGCCTTGCGATGCCACCACCTGGACGTCGCTCGCTACGGCCGGAGCTTTTCAGCACCCTCCTAACCCAGGTTCGCGCGGAGGAAGTCCAGGGTGTGGCCCCACGCCTCGGTGGCCGCCTTCTCGTCGTACATCGACGGGGCGTCCCAGTTGGAGAAGGCGTGCCCGGCCTCGTAGCGGCGGACCGTGGCGTTCGGCCTGTCGGCGACGAGCTCCTCGACCTGCCGGATGTTCTCCTCCGGGATGAACGGGTCGTGGTTGCCGTAGTGGAACAGCGTCGGGCAGTCGAGGGTGGCGAAGTTGCCCAGCATGTCGTTGATCGCGGAGCCGTAGTAGGGGACGGCGGCGTCGACGCCCACGCCGTCGACCCGGGCCGTCGTCGCGCAGAGGAAGGCGAGCGCACCGCCCAGGCAGAAACCGGTGGCGCCGACCGTGCCCGTGCACTCCGCCATGCCCTTGAGGTGCGCGAACGCGGCGGTGATGTCGCCCGCCGCGGCCCCGAAGTCCAGGCGCTGCACCAGCGCCATGCCGTCCGGCATCCCGGACTCGTCCTTGCGCTCGAAGCGCGGCTCGAGCCGCCAGAACATGTCCGGCGCGAGCGCGGTGAAGCCCTCGCCGGCGAGGCGGTCGCAGATGCCACGGATGTTGTCGTTGATCCCGAAGATCTCCTGGAACACCAGCACCCCGGGGCCGGAGCCGGACTCCGGGACGGCGCAGTAGGCGTCGAACGTGCCGCCGTCGGGGGCGGTGACGCGCTCGTAGCGGGCGGGGGCGGTCATGGGGGGTCTCCTTCGGGTCGGTACTCGTCGCGGGGCTGATCGTGGCACGGCTGATGGTGGCGGGGGCACGCTGAAGGGGGACGGCACGGAGTGGTCGGGCGGAGAGGATCGGGTGACGCGCCGGTGGCGCTCGTGTGGCGATCGCCCGGGAGGGTAGGTCCGGGCGGAAGCCGCCCCTTACCCTCGTTCGTGGAAAACCGTCCGGCCCGCTCCCCGAGACCCCGAGGTGAACCCGCTTGAGCGTCGACAGCGTCGAGGCAGCACCCGACGACCCGGCCCGCGACGCCGCGCCGGCAGGCGCGAAGCCGATCCTGGGCGATCGGCGCAGCGGCTGGCAGCAGGGCCTCGTGTGGGCGTTCGTGGTGATCCCGATGATCGCCCTGCTCGCGACCGTGCCCGTGGTGTGGGGCTGGGGCCTGGGCTGGTGGGACGTGGCGATCGGGGCCGTGTTCTACACCGTCGGCATCCTCGGTGTGACCGTCGGCTACCACCGGCACTTCACGCACCGCTCGTTCAAGGCGCAGCGCTGGCTGAGCGTGGCCCTGACGATCACCGGGTCGATGGCGATCCAGGGCTCGATGATGGCCTGGGTGGCCGACCACCGCCGCCACCACGCGTTCTCCGACAAGGAGGGCGACCCGCACTCGCCGTGGCGCTACGGCAGCACCCCGTGGGGCGTCGCGCGCGGCTTCTTCTGGGCGCACATCGGCTGGGTCTTCGACCGCAAGAAGACCAACTGGGACCGCTTCATCCCCGACCTGCTGGCGGACCGCGTGCTGCGCCGGGTGAGCGCCCTGTTCGGCCTGTGGGTGACCGTCAGTCTCGTCCTGCCCGCGCTGCTGGGCGGCCTGCTGACCTGGTCCTGGGCCGGGGCCGTCACCGGGTTCTTCTGGGGCGGGCTGGTGCGGATGGCCGTGTGCCACCACGTGACCTGGTCGATCAACTCGATCTGCCACATGATCGGCGCGCGGCCCTTCCGCTCGCGCGACCGCTCCCGCAACTTCTGGCCGCTCGCGATCCTGTCCATGGGCGAGAGCTGGCACAACCTGCACCACGCCGACCCGACCTGCGCCCGGCACGGGGTACTCAAGGGGCAGATCGACATCTCGGCCCGGCTGATCTGGTTCTTCGAGAAGTTCGGCTGGGCGCACGACGTGCGGTGGCCGACGACCCGCCGGCTCGCCTCGCTGCGCCGGAGCTGACGGGCCGGAGCCGACGGGGAGCTAGCGGTGCGGCGTGCGCGGTGCGCGGCGCCCCCGCCGCGGCCGGCGCACGAGCTCACGCCAGCACGCGAGGAGCCGGACCAGCGGGTCCGGGTCCGCCGTGCCGCGGCGGCCGGCGCGCACGGCCTCGATCAGCGCGTCGTCGGCCAGCACGGCGGGGTCGGCGGGAGAGAGGACGCCGGTGGCCTGACCCTGGGTCGGGCGGGGGTCGTTCGGTAGCGCGTCCATATCTGGTCATCGCGGCGGAGCGCCGGAACGTGTCCTCGCGTTCGGGTGATCGTCCACACTCGCCGTGATCGGCGGCGTGGCGTCAGTAGTACGTCACGCCCGGCTGCCCACCACCTGCGGCGATGGCGTCGCCGTTGATCGCCACGCTGCGGGGCGAGGCCAGGAAGGTGACGACGGCGGCCACCTCGTCCCCGGTGATCATCCTGCCGACCGTGGTCGTGGCGCCCATGGCCCGCTCGACCTCGGCCTCGTCGACGCCCTGTGCGGCCGCGCGCTCCGCGACCAGCCGCGGGGTCCGCTCGGTCGCGGTCATCCCCGGATGCACCACGGTGACGTTGACGCCCTGCGGGCCCAGCTCCGCCGCCAGCGCGGAGGTCATCGCGGCCACCGCGACGTTGCGCACCGAGCCGACCAGCGAGGCCGAGCTGCGCGCGTTGAGACCGCTGATGTTCACGATCCGGCCCCAGCCCTGCGCCGTCATGAGCGGGGCGACCGCCCGGGCACACCGCAGGTAGCCGAGCACCTTCGTCTCGACCTGGGCGCGGACCGCGTCGTCCGGGGTGCGTGAGGCGGCGAGCACCGGGCCGTCGCTCGCGGGTGGCGCCGCGGAGTTGACCAGGATGTCCACACCGCCCAGCTCCGCGACGGCGGTGGCCACCATGGCCTGCACCGACGCGTCGTCCGTGGTGTCGACGACGATCCCGACGGCCCCGAGCTCGGCCGCGGCCGCCTCGACCGTCGCGGCGGTGCGGGAGGCGATCGCCACCCGCGCGCCCTCGGCGACCAGTGCCCGGGCCACGGCCTTCCCGATGCCGCGGCTGCCGCCCGTGACCAGCGCGCGCTTGCCCTCCAGCTGCAGGTCCACGCCCGTCCGCTCAGCCGGGGAGCAGGCCGCGGGCGAACTCGGCCTGGCCGAGGTGCTTCGCGTCGTCGTCCACCACGGACACCAGCCGCACCCCGAGGGTGACCGGCGGGTCCCAGCGGTCGTCGATGACCTCGTCGAGCTGCTCGGGGGTGACCTTGGCGAGCAGCTCGACGGTCCGCGCGGCCACGGCGGCGTGGTAGCCGGCGAGCAGCCCGGCGCCCGCGCGCACCGCCGCGACCTGGTCGAACCCGTGGCCGTAACCGGTGTCCTCGGGTTCGAGGGGCAGCCCGAAACGCTCGTGCCAACCGTCGGTGATCCAGACCTGGTCGGTGCCGAAGGCCTGGGCCAGGTGGTCGTCCTGGACCCGGGTCAGGTGCCAGACCAGCCAGGCGATCGAGTTGGCCGAGCCGTCGACGCGGAGGCCGAGCTGGTCCTCCTCGAGTCCGTCGAGGACGGCGGGCACGCCCTCGGAGATCCGGCCGAAGGCGTCCGTGAGGAGCTCTGCGGGAGTCACGGGGTGAACGCTAATCGTTACGCGCCGAGAGCGCTCGGCCCGGCCGCGGCACCTAGGCTCCGCGGAATGGCCCGGTACTTCGACGTCCATCCCGAGAACCCGCAGCGCCGCGCGATCGGCCAGGTCGTCGACATCGTGCGCCAGGGCGGCCTGATCGCCTACCCGACCGACTCCTGCTTCGCGCTCGGCTGCCAGCTCGGCAACAAGGAGGGGCTGGAGCGGATCCGCACCATCCGCCGCCTCGACGACCGCCACCACTTCACCCTGGTCTGCCGGGACTTCGCCCAGCTCGGCCAGTTCGTGCAGGTGGGCAATCCCGTGTTCCGCGCCGTGAAGGCGGCCACGCCGGGGCAGTACACGTTCATCCTCCCGGCCACCAAGGAGGTGCCGCGGCGGCTGCTGCACCCCAAGAAGAAGACGGTCGGCGTGCGCATCCCGGACCACGTCGTCGTCCAGGCCCTGCTCGACGAGCTGGGCGAGCCGCTGCTGTCCTCCACCCTGCTGCTCCCCGAGCAGGAGGAGCCGCCCACGCTGGGCTGGGAGGTCAAGGAGACCCTCGACCACGCCGTCGACGCGGTCGTGGACTCGGGGGAGTGCGGCACCGAGCCGACGACCGTCGTGGACCTGTCCGGACCGGAGCCGGAGATCATCCGCAAGGGTGCCGGGGATCCGTCCCGATTCGAGTGATCCCGGCTATGGACTCCCGGGCCGCGCTCACCTAGCCTCTGTGACCGGGCGCACCGCCGCAGCGTGGCGGAGGCGCGCCTGTTGTGCGATATCGCGGAAACTGCCGGCCTTCGGGCCGGCATTTTTCGTGTCGGGGTCCCGCGCGGGCGACCGTCGCCGTCGTTGACCGCACGAACCCGGGGTGAGCGGCGCTCGTCACAGATCGGGTCGGCGTGTCGGCTTGCCGATCACCGCCGGACCACCCCGCGCCGACCGGTCATCGCAGGCCGCGTCGAGAGACCCTCGACCGGATGACCGCCGGGTAGTGTCCCCGGCACCTACAGATGTCGGGTCGCGAGCTCCCCGGCGGGTGCGGACCGCTCGGCCGGTCGGTGTCCGTGCCGCGTCCCGACGCGGCCGGGGTGAGGAACCAGCGGAGGGACAGCGTGGAGCGAGATCTCTCGCCCGCATCCTGGCTCGACGAGCCGGGAGACCAGCGACCTGACGCGTTGCTGGCCGCCCTCGCCAGGCGGATCTGCGGTCACGCCGAGCGGCAGCTCACGGTCGCCGAGCGGCTCGGTGACGCCGCTGAGGCGGCCACCGAGCTGCGAGCGGGTGCCCGGCGCCTGCTGCGCGACGGCGAGAGCGTCCTCGCGATGGCCGGCGGCACCCCCGAGCGCCGCGGCCGGATCCCCACCGGAGTCGGCCGGATCCTGGCGGACACCGCGGCGGGGGCCGAGGAACCGGACCGGGTGTCCGTACCGCCCGCGCCCTCGGCCGCCATCGCCGTCGAGACGGCCGTCACCGCAGGTCAGGTGCTCGCCGAGCTGCTCGCGCACGCCGAGCGCACGGTGCCGCGCACCGGCCGGATCGAGCTCGTCGGGCGCTGGGCCGGGGACGGCGGCGTCACGGTCGAGGTGCTGGGCGAGGGGGTCGACCTGCCCTGGCAGGAGGCCGTCGCGCTCGAGAACGAGCTGGCCGGCGGCACCGGGGGCGCGGTCCCGCCGGAGCGCCTCGGGCTGCACCTGGCCGCGCGGCTCGCCCGCCGCGTCGGCGCCCAGGTCGAGCTGCAGGCCCCGCTGGGCGGCCCCACCACACCGGGGTTCGGCACGGTCGCGCTGATCCGGATGCCGCGCAGGCTGGTCGAGCCGGTCGGGGGTGCCGCTCCGTCGGCCCCGTCCGTCCCCGCCTTCGCGCCGGACCCGGCCCTGTCCTCCTCGCCGGCCCTGTCGTCCCCGTCGGCGGGTGGCGCGGACGAGCTCTTCGGTCCGTACACCGGCAGCACCGCGCTCCCCGCGGACGAGGACCTGGCCGGCACCCCGATCTTCGCCGCCGTCGCCTCCGCCTGGTTCCGGACGGACGACGACCCGGCCCCCCGGGACGGCTCCCACGGCACCGGCGGGCTCGCCGACAGCTGGATCGGCGCGGGCTCGACGGACGCCCTGTCGGGGCCGGCGCCGTCGGACTGGTCCTCGGCGGGAGACGCCGAGTGGCGGGCCGCCGCGGCCCGCGCGGCCGACGCCGAGGCCGTCCTGCCCACCACCGCCAGCGGCCTGCCGCAGCGCCGGCCCGGCAAGCAGATGGTGGCGCCGCCCCTGCGCGCCACCGCGGACGCCGGCCCCGAGCTGCCCGCGGAACGGGAACCCGAGCGGGTCCGCCACCGCCTCTCGACCTACCAGCGCGGACTGCAGGCCGGTCGACACCGCGCCGCGGACCCCGAGGAGGAAGCCCCCGCCGGCGACGCCTGGGAGGGGCTCGCGACCCGCGAACCGGCCGAGTACCCCGGCGACTCCGCACCCGCCGCAGGCGGCGGGCACCGCAACGGCTCTCCCGTGGACGCCCCCGTCGGCGGGTTCGGCTCCTCCCCGGAACGCGACGCGTGGACCGGCCGCGGCGGCCATCGGGCCGCCGACCCGGAGTACGGCGGTCACCGGGGCGCCCCGGACTATGACAACCCGCGGCCCACGCCGTCGCGGGTTCCCTACGGCGGCAACGGTTCCGGATCCGACAACGGGTACGGCGCTCGGGACGTCCACGGTGGAGCGGGCCGCGACGGCACCGGCCGGGGCGGGCTCGAGTACGGCGGGGCCCCGGACAGCAGCGCCCTCGGCGGCGGGACCCCGGGTCACGACTACGGCGTTCGGGGCGACGTCGCGCAGGTCAACGGTGCCGGGGTCAACGGTTCTCCCTACAACGGTTCCCCCTACGACGATCCCCCCTACAACGGTGTCTCCTCCCACGGTGCCCCCTCCAGCGGCGCCGACCGCAACGGCCGGGGGTACGTCGCGGCCGAGTACACCGGCGGTGAGGCCGACCGCCCGGAGTACGGCGGCACCCAGCACGGCGGCACCCAGCACGGCGCCGACCACGGCAGCGCCCCGTACGGCGGCACCGAGCAGATCCGCGCCGAGTCCAACGGTGCCCAGTTCAACGGTGCCCAGTTCGGCGGTGCCGGGTACAGCGATTCCGGGTACAGCGATGCCGGGCGCAACGGTGCCGGGCGCAGGGGCACGGGCAACGGCGGCTACGGCTCTTCGGACGCCGGCTCTTCGGACAACGGGGCTTCGGACATCGGCGCGGCCGACAACGGCTGGTCGGGCACGGGCTGGTCGGGTAGCGGCTGGTCGGACGACGGCGGCACGTCCGGCGACGTCCGCTATCCCGGGCCCCCGGCCCCGCGCCCGGAGTACGTGCCCGGAACCCCGCCCGCCCGAGCCACCGACCGCCCCGAGAACCCGGCACCTCAGGGCAACGGCCTCGCGCCGCGCTCCCGGCCGGGAACCCGCGAGCAGAGGCAGAACGGCTGGGCCGCCGCCCCCGTCCAGGGGCCCCTCCCGGGCCCCACGATCGAACGGATCGAGGACCGCCGGGATCCCTGGACCGGCGAGGGCCTCTGGGACGACGACCCCCGGGGCTGACACCGGCCCCGCGCACGCACGAAGGCGCTCTCGTTCACCGGAACGAGAGCGCCTTTCGTCGTGCGCGGCAGTGGGCGGGTACCCCGGTGCCGGATCGGTGCCGGACCAGCGGCCGATCAGGAGCGGATCAGTGCCGGATCAGTAGCCCGCGGCGGGGGTGTGCCCGGAGTCGGCCGTCTGGTCGTGGGTCGTGGCCGGGGCGGGCAGCGTGCCGGCGGCCGCGCCCGGGGAGGAACCGGGGAGCGTCGCCGCGGGCTTGCCGGCCGGGCCGATCGCCTGCCACACCCCGCCCATCCCCTCACCGTTCGCGTCGCCCGGCCTGCGGTCGCCGGCGTAGCGGTAGAGCGGCCAGCCGCCCAGGGTGAGCTGCTGGGTGCCGTCGGGCCGCCCGATCGTCCCGACCAGGCCGGACGGGATGCCCTGCAGGACGGGCTGACCGTCGCCGTGCACGGGGGGCCAGGCCACCGCGCACTCGCCGGTGCAGGTCGACTTCGACGGCCGGGTCGGGTCCTTCGTGAACCGGTAGAGGGTGAAGCCGTCGCTGGTCACGACCGTGCCCACGGTCGTGACGCCGGTCCCGAGCCCGCCGGTGGGGGCGCTCGTGGCCGGGGCGGTGGACCCACCGGCGGGGCGGGCGAGGGCGGCGTCGACGTAGCCGGCGTCGCTGCAGGCGGACAGCGCGGCCGCAGCGGCGAGCGCGGCGGCCGCGAGCACCGACGTGCGGACACGTCGGCTCGGCGGGCGCGCCTCGGGGGAGCGCTGACGGGGGAGCGTCATGGTGGTTCCTTCGGGTCTTCGCGGGGAGCGAGGTGTGCGTCTCCCGTCCCGGGGAGCGGGGACGGGAGCCGACGATCGACTGTAGGAACGTCGACGACCCGCGTGTTGCCACGCTGAGAGGTCGGGCCGTCGCACGCGGTCACCGGAGCGCTGAGCGGCGGCCGGTTGCCCCGGACGTCGTCAGCCCGTGGGCCGAACGGCCCCGGAAACCCTCAAGACGCCGGCCACTCGGCGAGAGCGAGCCGGCTGTCGAAGCGGCGGACGTGCCCGGTGAGCGGGTCGGTGAACTCCAGCGTCCTCGCGAGCAGCTGCAGGGGGGTGGAGAAGTCGTCGAGCGGGGTCTCGCGCAGGTCCGGGTAGAAGTCGTCGCCGACGATCGGGATGCCGAGCCCGGCCAGGTGCAGCCGCAGCTGGTGGGTGCGCCCCGTGAGCGGGCCGAGCCGGTAGCGGCCGAGCGCGCCGCGCTGCTCCACCAGCTCCACGTGCGACTCCGCGTTGGGCTCGCCCGGCACCTCGTAGGCGCGGATCACCCCGCGCTCCTTCACGATCCGGCTCCGGACCGTGCGCGGCAGCTCCAGCGCGGGATCGACCGGGGCCACGGCCTCGTAGACCTTGCGGACCCGCCGGTCGCGGAACAGCGTCTGGTAGCGCCCGCGCAGCTCGGGCCGCACCACGAACAGCACCAGCCCGGCGGTCACCCGGTCCAGCCGGTGCGCGGGGGAGAGCTGCGGCAGCCCGAGATCGCGGCGCAGCCGCACCAGCGCCGTCTCCACGATGTGCCGCCCGCGCGGGATCGTGGCCAGGAAATGGGGCTTGTCCACGACCAGGATGTCGTCGTCGCGGTGCACGATCCCGATCTCGAACGGGACCGGCACCTCCTCGGGCAGGTCGCGGTGGAACCACACGAACGACCCCGGGACGAACGGCGCGTCCACCCCGAGCGGGCCGTCGAGCCCCACCATGCGCCCCTCGCGCAGCATCTCCGTGATCCGCTCGGGCTCCACCCGGGGCAGCCGCTCGACGAGGTGCTCGTGCAGCGTCCGCCACGGGCCCGAGTCCGGGGTGCGCAGCCGCACCGGGTCCAGCCCGTGCCGCTGGGGGAGCGGGGAGCGGAGACGGGAGCGGGCCACGACACGCAGCGTATCTCCCGGTCAGAGGCTTGCACTGGACGCCGTGGGGCAGAGCGATACCCTGGGGACGTGTACCCGCGGCGCCGCAGAGGGCGACGTCGGCCCGATCGGGAGGGAAGTACACCGAGATCATCTCCATGAGCAAGGACGGCGACACCGGCCGGATCGCGGCCGGAATCGGGGGCGGGTCGATCGACCCGTCCACCGCCTCCGCGCCCGTCCGGGCCCCGGCCTCCACGCCGCGACCACCGGCCGCGCCCCGCGCGGTCTCCCTCAGCGAGCGCCTGCTCGACGGCTCGTCGGTGGGTGTCCTCGCCTGCGACGGCCGCGGCATCGTCCGCCAGGCCAACGCGGCAGCCCGGCGGCTGGTGCCGGGGCTGCGCGAGGGCGAGCTGCCACCGAGGGAGCTGGCCGCGCTCGACTCCGGCGCCGGCCAGATCGCCGGCCGTGCCCTGACCGCGCGCCGCCAGGACCTGCCCGACGGCTGGACCGCCTGGCACGTCGAGGACGTCACCGAGCACCGTCGCCGGCTCGACAACCTGCTGGCGGAGCGGGCCCGCTCGCGCTTCCTGGCCACCGCCAGCCGGCGGCTCGGGCTCTCCCTGCACCCCGGGCGGACCGCGAAGGCGGTCGTCGAGCTGGCGTCCTCCGAGCTGGCGGACGCCGCCGTGGTCGTGCTGCCGATCCGGGCCGGGGTGTCCGAGTGGTACGCCTGTGACGGCGACCGGGTCACCCGCAGCGGCCGGGCCGACGCGGCGGACATGCCCGGTGAGCTGCGGGACGCGCTCGCCGGTCTCTCCACCGGGCCGCGGCCCCTGCTGGCCGAGGACCTCGCCGGCCAGCCCTGGGCCGCGACCGGGAGCGGACGGCCCGCGGCGGCACTCATCTCGCTGCCCGGCAACGGCGTCCCCGCGGGCGCCCTCGTGCTCCTGCGCGAGGAGGCCGACGCGGTCGCGGCCGGGATCCTCGACGAGGCGCTCGCCGAGGAGTTCGCCCAGCGCTCCGGGCTCGCCCTCGCCGCGGCCTCGCTCTACGCCAACCAGGCCGGCACCGCCGCCGTCCTCAAGCGGAGCCTGCAGCAGCCCGAGCTGCCGCGGGTGGCCGGGATGTCCTTCGGCGCCGCCTACCGGCCCGCCGAGGAGGGCCTGCTGATCGGCGGCGACTTCTACGACGTGCACGCCGGCGGGCCCGCGGACGGGTCCGGCGACGGCGAGGCGATGTTCGTCCTGGGCGACGTGTGCGGCAAGGGCGTGCACGCCGCCGTGAGCACCGGGCAGCTCCGGCAGTCCATCCAGGCGCTGCGCCGGCTCGACCGCGATCCGCTCACGCTCCTGCGGCTGCTCAACGAGACGATGCTCGACGCGGCCGATCCGGACGCCGACCCGGCCTTCGCCACCGTCGTGCTGGGCACGGCCGTGCCGACCGCGGACGGCGGCCTCGAGCTGCTGCTCGCCGGCGGTGGACACCTGTCCCCGCTCGTCGTGCGCGCGGACGGGGTGGAGGAGATCGAGATCGGCGGCATGCTGGTCGGCGCCGTCCCGTCCGCCCGGTTCACCAGCCGCACGGTCCGCCTCGCCCCCGGCGAGGCCTGCGTGCTCTACACGGACGGCATCAGCGAGGCCCGCGGCGGCGTCGGCGGTCACGAGACCCTCGGCGAGGAGCGGCTGGCCGCGCTGCTGGCCGGCAGCCACGTGATGCCCGCCGCGGCGATCGCCGAGCGGGTGGAGCAGCACACCACCCGCTGGCTCGCCTCCGGGGCCCACGACGACATCGCGGTCCTGGTCATCCAGGCACCCCTGCCGCGCGCCACCCCCGAGCGCGCCCCCGGGCAGCGCCACCTGCACTCCGTGCGCACCCGGACGCCCGACCCCGATCCCGCCGCAGAGGAGCGTGCGTGACCTCCCCTCCCTCCGTCCCCGCCGACCTGCTCCCCGCCGCGTACGCGGACTTCCTCGACGCCCTGGGTGTCGCGGACGAGGACGCCGCCGTCGGCATCGCCCTGGATCTCCTCGACGCCGGGGTGCCGCCACCCCGCGTGCTGCTGGACCTGGTGGGACGCAGCCAGGAGGAGGTGGGGCTGCGCTGGCAGCGGGGCAGCTGGAGCGTGGCGCAGGAGCACGCCGCTACCGCGGTCAACGAGCGGGTCGTGGCGGCACTGGGCCGGCGCACCCCGCCCGGGAGCCGCGGCCATGTCGTGCTCGCCTGCCTGGACGGCGAGTGGCACGCGCTGCCCGGCCGGCTCGTGGCCGAGGTCCTGCGGCTCGCGGGCTGGACGGTGACCTTCCTGGGCGCGAGCGTCCCGGCCGGGGAGCTGGTGGCGTACCTGCACCAGCACGGCCCGGACGTGGTCGCGGTCAGCTGTGCGCTGCCCGTGCACCTGCCCGCCGCGCACCGCACGATCGTCGCCGCGCAGCGCACCGGCACCCCGGTCCTCGCCGGCGGCCCCGGCTTCGGGGCGGACGGCCGCTGGGCCCGCAAGCTGGGCGTGGACGCCTGGGCCCCGGACGCGCGCGAGGCCGTCCGGCTGCTCGACGAGCTGCCCTGGCCCGAGCCCGAACCGGACCAGGTCGGCGACGACGGCCCCGGTGCCGAGTACGCCGGCCTCCGGGAACGGCGCAGCACCCTGGTGGCGGCGGCCCTGCGCGCCCTCGACGGCCGCACCGCGCTCGGCTCGACCGGCGGCGACCTCGGTGCCGGCCTGGACGCCGGGCTGGAGGACGACCTCACCCAGACCGTCGACTTCCTCGCGGCCGCGGTCTACCTCTCCGATCCCGAGGTCTTCACCGGGTACCTCGGCTGGCTCGCCGCGCTGCTGACCGAGCGCGGGGCGGGCTTCGACGGGATCCACGCGGTCCTCACCGAGTTCGACGGCGGCCTGCACGACTTCCCCTTCGCCCAGGAGTGCCTGGCCCGCGGCTCCGCGCTGGTGCGGGAGCAGGTCGCGGGGGCCTCCGCATGAGCGCCACCACCGGGGACGCCCGGCCGGTGCCGCTGCGGATCGAGGCGCACGCCGCGGACGGGCACACCACGCTCGTGCTCGTCGGCGACCTGACGTACGGCACCGCCGCGGCTCTGGAGGAGCACGTGCGCGCCGCCGCCGGGGCGCCGGACCTGGTGGTCGACGTGGCCCGGCTGCGGTTCTGCGACTCCGCCGGGCTGGCCGCGCTGATCGGCCTGCAGCGCCGCGCCGCGCGCCGCAACGGCACCGTGACGCTCGCCGGGGTGACCGACGGGCTGCGCCGCGTGCTGCGCCTGACCGGTGCCGAGGTGCTGTTCACCCTGTGCCCCGCGGTCGCCGCCCGGGACGAGGGGGAAGCGGCGGCGGGCCGCCACGGCGAACCCGCCTGACTCACTTCTTCCTGGCCCGGCGCATGGCCCGGCGCACCGTGCCCCGCTCGCCCCCGGTCGTCGGGAAACGGCCTTCCGCGAACTCCGCGTACTCCGGGGTGCCCGCGCCGACCAGCGCGAGGCGGCCCGCACCGTCCGCGTGCAGGCCCCAGCCGTAGCGCCGGCCCAGGTCCGAGGCCCGCAGGCAGGGCTGGGGCTTCGCGAAGAACTCCGCCCGCGCCGCAGCCCGCTCCTCCTCCGGGATGCCGCGCCGCTCCGCGTGCACCCCGAACAGCACGTCCCCCGAGGTCAGCTCGTACGGCCGGCCGGCGAGCATCCGGAAGCTCAGCGACGCGATCGTCGGCCTCGCGTCGGGCGGCACGGTGCCCTCCGGGACCGGGCAGTCCTCGGACACGGCGATGAACGTATCGACGTAGTCGACGCTCTCCAGCTGCATGCCCGGGACGGTAGACCCGACCCCCGACAGAATCCGGTCAGAACGGGATGAGCGGGACCACGACCGTCCGCAGGAGCAGCACGCCGACGAACACGGCGAGGAACGCCAGGTCCAGCGACACCGCGCCGAGCCGCACCGGTCCGAGCACCCTCCGCACGGGCGCGATGACGGGCTCGGTGATGCCGTGGGTGATGCGGCGGGCCTGGTAGAGCCCGCTGCCGCCGGTACCGGGCGACAGCACCCCGACCCAGTCCACGACCATGCGGGCGACCAGGACCAGCTGGAACAGCACGAGCAGCAGGCCGAGCAGGGTGGCGATCACGACGTTCTCCTCTCGTTACCTCCCCGAGTGTCCGGTTCGCAGGTGAGAGGGGGCTGAGAGTTTCCTGTCGGTCCCCCCTTCTAAGGTCGGGGGCATGACGGTCGGCTCCATCGTGTCGCCCGCGGCCGACGCCACGGCCCGGGCCCGCTGGCGCGCCCTCGCGCTCACCGACCCGATCTCCCGGCTCGTCCGCAACGCGGCGCACGCCGGGATCGACGACGAGCTGTTCGACCTGCGCCAGCTGGCCCTGGCCGCGGTGGACGTGGTGGTCGGGTCGATGGGCTTCGCCCGCGAGGCCACGCTGGAGGAGGTCGCGGACGATCTCACGGCGCTGGCCGCCCGGATGCGGCCGGACCGTGCGGGCCAGGCGCGGGACGTCGCTCAGGTCGTGCTCAAGGGGCTGCTCAACGAGGCGCACGAGCACCGCCGCTTCACCTACTGGTTCGCCGATCTCGCCGGGCCCGAGGTCGTCCGCGAGCCCTACGCCTTCCGGCTGCTGTCGCTGCGCGAGGCGGAGTACGGCCCGGTGCTCACCGCGTCGGACCAGGCGATCACCCTGTTCCTGCACGGGCTGGACGTCGATCTCGAGGACGCTGACCGGGCGCTGGCCCACGTCCTGCAGCGCCAGCTCGACGACCGGCGGTTCGACGCCGCCGTCCGCACCGCGGCGCAGGCCGAGCGCACCTCGGTCGGGATCGCGGCCACGCTCTCCGAGCTGCTCGACGCCACCCGACGGGACGTCGGCTCCCACGACTGGCTGGTCGACGTGCCGGAGCGGCTGACCATCGCCCGCCGCCACGTCGAGGAGCGGATCGGCGAGGACGACCGGTTCCTGGAGCACGTGCAGAGCGGGCTCGACGCGGGAGACTCGGCGACGAGCCCCGACGTGCGGGCCGCGTCCGGCCGGATCGTGGACCTGCTCGGGCGGGTCCGGCAGGTGCATCTCGACCTGGAACGACGGCTCGTCGGCGCCCGGGAGGTCTTCCTGACCGCGCAGGTGCGGCAGCGGCTGGCGAAGCGCCGCCGGCTGCGCATGCTGTCGCTGGGGGAGGACGTGCTGCGCCCGACCCTGGAGCTGCCGCGCGAGCAGGCGGCGGAGGCGGCGTCGGCCTTCGCGGACAGGGCGCTCGGGATCAGCGTGCCCCGGCTCGTCCGGTTCGACGACCTCGTGGACCAGCTGTGGGCGCCGCCGCGGCAGCGCGAGACCGTCGAGCCGGTCGCCGAGGAGTCCGGGCTGGAGGAGATCGCGGAGGAGGACGTCCAGCGGTACCCGCAGGCCGTCGTCGACGCCGCCCGCGGGGTCCTCGACGGCGCGCGCGCCGGGTCCGCCCGGCTGTCCGACCTGCTCGACGGGTGCGCGAGCGACGAGATCGCGGAGCTGGTGCTCCTCACCGCCCTGTGGGCGTTCGCGCCCGATCCCGCCGCGGACTCCGAGGAACCGGACAGCGCGGACGGATCTGCGGAGCTGGCCGCCGGCCTCGTCGCGGAGGACGACGGCACCCGCCTCGACCACCGGCTCGCGCGCGGCCGGAACCTGGTGCTGCGGGCCGTACCCGCTGCCGTCCCGGACACGGAACTGGAGCTCGTGGGTGAGTAACGGTGAGTAACGGTGAGTAACTCAGTCGCCGCCGACCTCACGGAGGTCCGGGCGGCCGCCGAGCTGGTGGGGTTCGGCCTGCAGCGCCGCTCCCGCCCGGTCGAGGGCAGCGACTACCGCGCCCTGCTCGACCGGTACCGCTCCGAGCTGCGGTTCCGGGACGTCGTCGACACCCTGGCGGAGGGCCTGGGCCTGGAGGTGCTCGGCACCCCGCGCTCCGGGATCGTGCTCGCCCCCGATCCGGGCGGAGCGTTCGCCACCCGCCTCGCCGACCTGCGGACCATGGACCAGGCGGAGCGGTTGGTGTTCGGTCTCGTGCTGATCGGCATCGCGGCCTACGCGTACCCGCAGGACGTCGACTTCGACGATCCCGAGACCAAGCTGGTCGACGTGGTGAAGGTCGACGAGTTCCTCCGCGCGGCCATCGACACCCTCACGGCCCAGGAGGGCGCGGAGGGCACGCCGGAGGAGCGCGCCCGCGCCGCTGCCGAGGTTTATGCCGACATGCCCCAGCTGATCACCACGTCCACCGGCCGGCGCGGCCGCGGCTGCACCCTCAAGGCGATCGAGGACGCGCTGGGCTGGCTCGTGGACCAGGGCGCGGCCCGCGAGGCCGGCACCCTGGGCCCGGACGTGTACCACCTCACGGACCGGTTCCGGCTGCTCGTCGCGGACTCGGCCGGCGGGGCGGCGCTCGACGCGCTGCGCGAGCTCCGGAGCGTCTCGTGAGCGCCCCCGTCATGTGGAAGATGTCGCGCGTCCGGCTGGACCGCGTGGGCCCGACGGCGGCCCGGTTCCTCGACGTCACCCTCGATTTCACGGACGAGCGGGACGGCCATCCGCTCGACTCGATCCTCTGGCTGCGCAACGGCGGCGGGAAGTCGACCGTCCTGTCGCTGATCTGCGCGTTGATCCGGCCGCGGCGCACGGACTTCCTCGCCACCCAGGCCACCGGCAAGCACCTCGAGGACTACGTGCTCGGGGCGGACACGGCCCACGTCGTCGTCGAGTGGTCGGGGCCGGAGGGGCGGCGCCTGGTCACCGGCGCGGTCCACGAGTGGGCGGACCGGGCCCAGCCCGCGGACCCCAACCGCGACCACGACCGGCTCACCTCCCGCTGGTACCTGTTCACGCCGCAGGCCGGCCGCGCCGAGCTGGACCTGCTGCCGTTCGAGCTCGACGGGAGACCCGCGCCGCAGAAGGAGTTCCTGGCCGCGTTGCGCGGCTGGGACGCCGTCCCGAAGGCCGGCGTCGCGATCACCGACGGGCAGGACCGCTGGTCGCGGCTGCTCGACGAGCAGGGCCTCGATCCGGCGATCTTCACCGCGCTGCTGCAGATGAACGCCACCGAGGGCGGCATCGAGGGGCAGTTCCAGTTCCGCAACGCGGACCAGTTCGTGCGGTACCTGCTGGAGCTGATCGTCGATCCCGAGGTGCCGGGGCAGGTCTCGGCGATCCTGGAACGGGTGCGCGCGGGCCTCGCGGAGCGGCCGGAGCTGCTGGCGGACCTGGCGTTCGCCACGGAGGCGGTGCCGCGGCTGCGGGCCCTCGCCGAGGGCCGCGGCGGCCTCGAGGAGGCCGAGGCGGCGGAGCGGGCGCTCCAGGCGCGGGCGACCGGGCTGGCCGGGGCGATCGCGGCGTCGCTGCAGCGGGCCCGCGCCGAGGAGGCCGAGCACGCGGACCGCCAGGAGGAGCTGTCGACGCAGGTCACCGAGCTGCGCGGGCGAGCAGCCGGGACCGAGGAACGGGAGCGGGCGCTGCGCGGCGTCGCGGCCCGGCACCGGCTCGCCGTCGCGCGCACCGAGCTCGACCGTGCACGGGACACGCAGGACGCCGCCCGGGCAACCGCCGCCGCCTGGCGCGGCGTCGTCGAGGTGCTGCGCCTGCGCGGCGCCCGGGCCCGCGTGCGCTCGCTGGAGGAGCAGCTCGCGGCTGCCGAGGAGGACGCGGAGCCGTTGCGGCGCAAGCTCGCCGAGGCCGCGGCCCGCTACGCCCGCGCGCTCGACGGCGTCCTCGCCGAACAGGCCGAGCAGGCAGGGGAACTGGCCTCGCGGTCGACCGAGGCCCAGGAACGGGCGGAGGATGCTCGCGAGCGCACCCGCGCGGCGACCATCGTGCACGGCAGGCTCGACGGGGAGCTCGCGGCGCTGCGCGGCGTGCTCGCCGAGCTGGACTCCGGCATCGCCGCCGCCCGGGCCGCGGGGCACGTGGAGGCGGACGAGGAGGTCGGGAGCGCGGTCGAGCGGCACCGGGCCGCGGACGGCGAGGCCGCCGTCGAGCTCGGCCGGCTCGTCGAGGAGCGCGCCGGCCTGCGGGAACGCCGCGAGGAGCTGCGCGCCGCCGCCGACGGGCTGGCCGCCGAGCGGCGTACCGCGCAGGAGCGTGGGCGGGCCGCCGCGGAGCGCGCCGCGGCGCTGCGGGAGCGGGTGACCGAGCTGGCCGGGGACGACCGGCTGCGCGCCCTGACCGGCGGCGACGAGCTCGATCCGGTGGTCGAGGCCGGAGATCTGGACGAGCTGCTCACCGCGTCGGTCGCGCGCGCCGAGAGGCAGCGGGTGGAGCTGGCGGTCGAGGGTGCCGAGGACGAGCGGGCGCTCGCCGCGCTGGCCGCGTCCGGTCTGCTGCCGCCGACCCTGGACCTGGCCCGCGCGCAGGAGGCCGTCGAGGCCGCCGGTATCCCGGTGACGACGGGCTGGCGGTACCTCGCGGACTCGGTGCCGGCGGGGGAGCACACCGCGGTCATGCGGGCTGCGGCCGCCCTGGCCGCGGGCCTGCTGGTGCACTCGGCGGACGATCTCGTCCGCGCGCGGACCGCGGTCGAGGACACGGGCCTGCGGCCCACGACGGCGCTGGTGCTGGCGACCACGGCCGATCTCGAGGCGGCGCGGGGCCCGGGCGCCCTGAACGGTTCGGAGCGGCCCGCGGTGCCGTACACGCTGATCCACCCCGCAGCCGCCCTCACCGACCCTGCCGCGGGCGGCTCCGAGACCGCCGCGCGCGAGCAGGCCCGGGCCGGCCGGGTCAGTGCGGACGCCGGGCTCCGCGCCGCCCGGGACCGGGACGAGGACCTGCGCCGTCGCGTGCGGGCGCTGCGTGCGGACTGCCCGCCCGGCACCGTCGAGGGCCTCGACGCCGAGGTCGCCGGGGCCCGGGAGACCGAGGCCCGCGCGACGGTCGACGCCGAGCGTGTTGCGGCCGAGCTCCAGTCCGTCGACGAGCGCGAACAGGAGTGCGAGACCCGTCGCGAGGCGGCCGAGGGGATCCGCCGCGAGGCCGGTGTGGCGGTCGCGATCCTGGCGGGCCTGGCCGAACGCCTGGCCGGGGCCGAGCCCTCCCGGGAACGCGCGCGGGCCCTGCCGGCGGAGATCGATGCCGCCCGCGCGGACATCACCCGCGGCGAGTCGGAGGAGGAGGCCGCCCGTCGCGAGGCCCGTGAGGCCGAGGACCGCGCAGCGACCCTGCGCCGCGCCGGTGCGGCCCTGCGCGAGGCACGGGACGGGCTGGACGTGCCCGCCGCCGACCTGGAGACCGCGGCGGAAGTTCCGCTCGACGAGGCCCGCCGGGCCCACGACAGCGCGGCGAGCGCCTACGCCCGCGAGGTCTCCGACTCCGCGCTGGCCGCCGCGCTCGACGAGGCCCGGCGCGCCGTCGAGGGGCCCGCACAGCAGGTCGCGGCCCTCCCCGCCGCGGTCGTCGACGCGGCCACCGCGCTGGCAGGGGGACCCGAGGCCGTCGACGCGGAGGCCCGGGCCGCCGCCCTGGCCCGCGCCGAGACGGCCGTGGGCGCCGCGGACGAGGCCGTCGGCGCCGCCCGCTCGGCCGTCCACCTCGCCGAGGACGAGGCCGGCCGCTACCCGCAGGGCGGGCCGCTGCCCGATCCCGTCCCGGCGGACGCGGCGACGGCGCTGGCCCTCGCGGCGGAGGCGGCCGAGGAGCTCGTCGAGCAGCGGGCCGCCACCGAGCGGGCCCGCACCGAGCACGAGAAGGCAGGTGGCCTGCGGGCGGAGGCGCGCGAGCGGGCGTCCGAGCTGGGCCACCAGGGACAGCTGCTGGGTATCGAGGCTCCCGAGGACGAGGCGCCGGACCGGGTCGTCGACGTGGAGGATGCGAAGGCCGAGGTCGCGGCGGTCCGCGCGCGGCTCGACGCCGCCGGCACCGCCGTCCGGCGCGGACGCGGCGTCGTCGAGAAGGTCGCCCGCGAGATCGTGGTGTGGTCCGCCGCGGACCGGTTCGCCGCGGTGAAGGCCGCGGTGCGGGATCGGTTCCGGGTCACCGACGTCGCCGGCGAGCTGGGCCCGGAGGCCGAGTCGCTGGCCGGTGAGCTGGAGACGTACGCGACCAACCTGCAGGGCCGGCTGGAGGAGCTGGAGGAGCACAAGTCCGTCGTGGTCACGGCGATGACCGGGATGGTCCGTCAGGCGCTGAAGTCCCTGGCCCGGGCGCAGTCGCTGTCGGAGCTGCCGGAGAGCCTGGGGGCCTGGGCCGGGCACCGGTTCCTCGACGTCGGGCCCCGCTCGGCCGTCGAGACCGCCGACGTCGTGGTCCGGGACCGGTGCGCCCGCCTCGTCGACCTCCTGACCTCCCGCGGCGCCGAGGTCCCGCGCGGCCAGGAGCTGCTCTGGCAGGCCACGAACGCCGTGGTCGGGGACGGGAACTGGCGGGCCCGGGTGCTCAAGCCCTCCACCGCGCTCGCCGTGGAGCGGGTCTCGGTCGAGCGGATGCGGAAGTGGTCCGGCGGCGAGAAGGTGACGATCTCGCTGTTGCTGTTCTGCATGGTCGCCAAGCTGCGCGCCACCAGCCGCGGCCGCGACCTGCCCGGCCTCGGCGCCCTGCCGCTGGACAACCCGCTCGGCAAGGCCAACTACGTCGTGTTCCTGGACCTGCAGCGCAAGGTCGCGGCCGCCAACGGCGTCCAGCTGATCTTCCTGACGGGCGTGGGGGACATGAAGGCGGTCGGCCGCTTCCCGAACATCATCCGGCTCCGCAACAGCGCGAACCGGGGCCGGGAGTACGTCCGGATCGCGGACCGCACGCAGGCCGGGGACGACCCGTCGGGCGCGGTCGACAGCACCCGCCTGCACCGCGACGACCCGGTCCTCACCCTGCTGTGACGCTGTCCAGGCTCGCCACCCACCTCGCCGAGACGATCCGGACGTCTCGGCGGGTGTGGGTGCCGATGGAGGATCTGCGCCGCGCGGCGGTCGACTCCGACTCCAGCTTGATCGCCGCACCGGACCAACGCCACCGACTGCGCGACGCACTCGAGGAGCTGCGCGACGCCGGCCTGGCGATCCTCCCCTCGGAGTCGGGCAGGTCCTGGGAGCGCATCCCACACCCTCCACTACCGCTTCGGGTGGCCCGTCCGGTCGGGCCCCGGGACCCGCGCCCCGCTCTGCAGCCGCCCGGCCGGGGTTGGCACCATCGCCTGAGCTGGGTCCCGAGGTTCCTCACTACCCTGCGCCCGCCTCCGACGGGGAACGAGATGCTGCTTCTCTCCGGTGTCCAGGACATGCTGAGGGAGGAGGCCGCGACCCACGACGTGCCCACCGCCGAGCGGTCGTTGCACCTGCTCGGGGACGAGAAACTGCTCGACCGCATGCTCACCGGCAGGCTCTTCACCCGGGGTGGCCTCTCCACCGAGCTGCTGCGCACGCGACAGGTGGGGCGCCCCGTCACCACCGGGACCATCGGGCCCGGACCGGTGACGCTGATCGTCGAGAACGTCGCGACCTACGACTCGCTGTCCCGCACGCTGCCCCGGGACGGCAGCGGTGCGGTCGGCCGGCTCGTCTTCGGGCAGGGCAACGACCTGCGCAGTGCGCTTGCGGCCCTTGCCGCCGAGCCCGTCCCGCCGCGGGACCTGCGCTACTTCGGAGACCTCGACCCAGCGGGCGTCCGGATCCCCACCCGTTCGGTCACCGTCGCGGCCGGGCTCGGGCTGCCGCCCCTCGAGCCGGCAGCGCGCCTGTACGCCCTGCTGCTCGACGTCGGCATCCCGCAACCCGGTCGGAAGGCGGACGTCGACCTGTCCTGGTTGCCGGGTGATCTCCGCCCGCGGGTCGCGGCGCTCTTCGCGGCGGGGGAGAGGCTGGCACAGGAATGGGTGGGTCTGGAGGAACTGGCCGCGTGCGATCTGACCGACGTGTAACCGAGGGGCGGTGTCACGGCGCTGCGGTCAGCCGGTCCGGGGCGCGGAGGGCATCCTCCAGCACGAGCCTCGCCGCGCCGCGGACCGCGGCGGACCCGTCCGCGTCGGAGGCGATCACCCGGGGCGGGTCGGGGTGCAGCGAGCGGTTCCGCAGCTCGCCGGCGAGGGCCGGGCCGAGGACGTCGGCGAGCTCCGCGTAGTCGCCGCCGAGGACGATCGTCGGGACGTCGAGCAGGTTGACCACGGACGCCACCGCCACGCCCAGCGCGGACCCGGCCCGCCGCACCGCGGCCGTCGCGCGGCGTTCCCCCAGATCCAGGGCGTGCCGGAGGGCGTCGACGTCGGGGAGACCGGCGTCCCTCAGCAGGGCGCCCCGCCCGGCGTACTGCTCGACGCAGCCCCGCCCGCCGCACCCGCACCGCGGCCCGTCCCGCTCGATCACGACGTGCCCCAGCTCGCCGGCGAGCCCGCGCGCCCCGCGGAAGACCCGTCCGCCGATCACCACCCCGCCCCCGAGCCCGATCCCGGCCGAGAGGTACACGAAGTCGGGGGCGAGGCCGAGGTGGGCGAGGGCGCCCAGCGTCGCCTCGTTCTCCACCGAGACGGGGACGCCGAGGGCAGCCGCGAGCACGGGCCCGGGCCGGGTGCCGGTGAGGAGCGGGAGGTTCGGCGCCCGCAGCACGACGCCCCCACCGCGGCGGATCCCACCCGCGGCACCGATCCCACCCGCAGTCCCGGACCCGGCTGCGGTACCGGACCCGGCACCGCTCCCCGGCTCGCCCAGCAGCCCCGGCACCGCCACCCCCGCCCCGAGAACCGGGCGACCGAGAGCCGCCCGCACCTGCGCCGCCAGCTCCCCGGCCCGTGCCAGGATCGCGGCGGCGGGCAGTTGCCGGTTGTCGCCCTCGACCCGCTCCAGCGCGACGACCCGCCCGCCGAGATCCACCCCGGCGACGGTGAGCGCGTCGACGTCGATCGCCACCCCCAGCGCCACCGGCCCCCGCTCGTGGAACCGCAGCGGCCGCGAGGGCCGCCCCACCCCACGTGGCACGGCGAGCTCCTCGGCCAGCACACCGCCGTCGAGCAGCGGTTCGACGAGCGTCGCGACGGTCGCGCGGGTCAGCCCGGTCCGCGCCGCCAGCTCGGCCCGTGACAGCGGCCCGCCGCGGAGCGCGCCGAGCACCAGCCCGAGATTGTGCCGCCGCAGCGCCCCGGGCCCGGCCGGCAGCCCCGCCGCCGTCACCGGCCCCCCACCCCGGCTCCGCACTGCACTCGGGGGCTCCGCACCCGGGGGCTCATTCGACGTGGTCCAGATGCTTGTGCGTCGCCTCCGTGTACCGCTCCCACAGACCTTCCGTCTCCGGGCCGGAGTACACCGTCGAGGCGCCGCCCGCCGTCCACTCCGGCAGGGATCCGGTCAGCGCCCAGGCCGCCTGCCGGGCGGCGCCGTCGGCCACGTACTCGCCGGGCTCGGGCACCGTCACGGGCACCCCGAAGACCGTCGGCGCGATCTGCCGCACCGCCTCGGAGCGGGCGGCCCCGCCGACCAGCCGCACACCCGTCACCCGCACGCCGGCGGACTCCAGGGCCGCGATCCCGCCCCGCTGCCCGCAGAGCATCCCCTCGATCGCCGCCCGGGCGAGGTGGGCGGGGGTCGAGGTCGCCAGGGTCAGGCCGTGGATCGCGCCGGTGGCGTGCGGCAGGTTCGGCGTGCGCTCACCCTCCAGGTACGGGACGAGCGTGAGCCCGGCCGAGCCGGGAGGCGCCGACAGCGCGAGCCCGGACAGTGCGGCGTGGTCCACGCCGAGCAGATGCTCCGCGGCGGCGAGCACCCGCGCGGCGTTCAGCGTCACCACCAGGGGGAGGAAGGCGCCCGTCGCGTCGGCGAACCCCGCGATCGTGCCGGTGGGGTCCGCGGCCTGCCGGTCACCCCGCGCGGACACGACCCCCGAGGTCCCCAGCGACACCACGACGTCGTCGTCCGCCCCGAGCCCGAGGGCCGCGCCGGCGTTGTCCCCGGCCCCCGCACCCAGCAGACATCCCGGCCCGGGGATCGACTCCGCGGGCCCGAGGACCCGGGGGAGGACGACGTCGTCGCGCCCGAACGCCGCCCGAAGCAGGTCGCGCCGGTAGTCCCCGGAGCGGGCGTCGAAGTAGCCGGTGCCGGAGGCGTCCGAGCGGTCGGTCACGAGATCGTCGAGCGACGGGGAGCCGGAGAGCTTCCAGGTCAGCCAGTCGTGCGGCAGGCAGACCGCGGCGACCCGGGCGGCGTGATCGGGCTCGTGCGAGGCCAGCCACCGCAGCTTCGTCACGGTGATCGACGCGACCGGCACGGTGCCCACCGCGTCCGCCCAGGCCTGCGCGCCGATCTCGTCGACGAGATCGGCCGCGGCCTCGGCCGAGCGGGTGTCGTTCCACAGCAGCGCGGGCCGCACCACCTCGCCGTCCGCATCGAGGCAGACCATCCCGTGCTGCTGCCCGGCGACGCTCACCGCCTCCACATCGGACAGCCCACCGGCCTGCTCGAGGGCCGCGGAGAGGGCCTCCCACCAGCGGTCGGGGTGGACCTCGGTGCCGTCGGGATGCGGCGCCCGGCCCTCGCGGACGAGCTCCCCGGACGCCGCGTCGCGGACCACGACCTTGCAGGACTGGGTGGACGAGTCGATCCCCGCAACCAACATGGATCTCACCGTGCCATGAGCCGCGCCCCGGCGAGATGCTCCAGCGCGAGCTGGTGCAGCCGGACGAAGCCGTAGCCGCGTTCGCCCGCCCTGTCCGGATCGAGCTCCTCGGCGCGCAGGTCGGCCAGGGACTCACCGGGGGCCAGCGTCGGCTCCGACAGGGCGTCGACGCCGGCGTACCGCCGCGCCTCCTGCACCTCCGGATCCGCCCGGAACGCCGCCGCCCGCTCGCGCAGCAGCAGGTAGGTGCGCATGTTGGCGCTCGCGGAGTCCCACACCCCGGCCATGTCCTCGGTGCGCGAGGGCTTGTAGTCGAAGTGTCGGGGGCCGTCGTAGCCGGCGGTCTCCAGGAGATCGACGAGCGCGAACGCGTTCAGCAGGTCGCCGTGCCCGAACACCAGGTCCTGGTCGTACTTGATCCCGCGCTGCCCGTTGAGGTCGATGTGGAAGAGCTTCCCGGCCCACAGCGCCTGCGCGATGCCGTGGACGAAGTTCAGCCCGGCCATCTGCTCGTGCCCGACCTCGGGATTGACGCCGACCAGCTCCGGATGCGCCAGCCGCTCGATGAACGCCAGCGCGTGCCCGACCGTCGGCAGCAGGATGTCGCCGCGCGGCTCGTTGGGCTTGGGCTCCAGCGCGAACCGCAGGTCGACGCCCTGGTCGAGGACGTAGCCGCACAGCAGGTCCATCGCCTCGCGGTAGCGGTCCAGTGCCGCCCGCACGTCCTTCGCCGAGTCGTACTCGCTGCCCTCGCGCCCGCCCCACAGCACGAACGTCCGCGCCCCGAGCTCGGCCGCCAGGTCGATGTTGCGCAGCACCTTCCGCAGCGCGAACCGCCGCACCGACCGGTCGTTGCTGGTGAACCCGCCGTCCTTGAAGACGGGATGGGTGAACAGGTTCGTCGTGATCATCGGGACGGTCGTGCCGGTCTCGTCCAGCGCACCGCGCAGCCGGGCGATCTGCCGGTCGCGGGTCGCCGTGTCGGCGCCGAACGGGATCAGGTCGTCGTCGTGGAAGGTCAGCCCCCAGGCGCCGCGCTCGGCCAGCCGGTGCACGGCCTCGACGACGTCGAGCGGGGGTCGGGTGGCGTCGCCGAAGGGGTCGCGGGCCTGCCAGCCCACGGTCCACAGCCCGAAGGAGAAGCGGTCGGCCGGCGTCGGGTGCATGGCGACTCCCCATTAAGTCAGGACCTGAACTAATTCGGACCGTAGCATCCGGTGCGTGCGACGGGTACTGGTCACAGGTGCGGCGGGACGGATCGGGCGGATGCTGCGGGAGCGGCTGACCGGCTACGACCTCCGGCTGCTGGACATCGAGCCGATCGAGGGCGGGATCACCGCGAGCGTCACCGACCTGGACGCGATGGTCGCGGCCTGCGAGGGCGTCGACGCCGTGGTGCACCTCGGCGGCATCTCCGGGGAGGACGCCTGGGAGCGGATCCGGGACGTCAACATCGAGGGCACCTACTGCGTCTTCGAGGCGGCGCGACGGGCCGGGGTCGGCCGGGTGGTCCACGCGTCGAGCAACCACGCCGTCGGCTTCCACGAGAACTCTCCCGAGGCACCGGACGACCTGGCCCCACGCCCGGACACCTACTACGGCGTCAGCAAGGTCCTCGGCGAGGCACTCGGCAGCCTGTACCACGACCGGCACGGCCTCGACGTGCTCTGCCTGCGGATCGGCAGCTGCTTCGACGCCCCGCACGACCTGCGCGGCCTCTCGACCTGGCTCTCCCCGGGCGACGTCACCCGCCTGGTCGACGCCGCCCTGACCTGCGAGAACCCCGGCTTCCGCACGGTATGGGGGATCAGCGCCAACACCCGCCGCTTCTGGTCCCTCGACGGCGGCAGGGCGATCGGCTACCACCCCCAGGACGACGCCGAACAGTTCGCCGACCAGCTGTCCCCGGGCGACCCGACCAAGGACGAAGCAGGCCGACGCTACGTCGGCGGCCCCTTCACCCTCTGACCGACCGGAACGTCACATTCAGCCTCCCGGCTCTGCTCAATGGCGGCTCCGCCCGCGGGCCGACTCGCGGAAGGAACGACCCCAAGCCCGCGAGTCGGCACTTTTCGTAAGCCGAAACGCACATCTGCGACGTCCCCGGGCGGCGTCGTCCGGCCGCGAGGGAGCGCGCCTCTGCCGGGGAGCGCAGGCAGGCGCGGCTACAGCGCCATCGCGTCGGTCCAGAGCCGCGCGGACCGTCCCGTGAGGACGTCGAGCAGCGCGCCCGCCTGCGCGTCCGTCAGCGACGCCACGTAGTCGATCACCGCCCGCCCCCGCGCCAGGTCGGCGACCTCCGCGGCCGGGACCACGCCGTCGTCGGCCAGCACCGCGAACTCACCCCGGGCCAGCTCGACGAGATCGTGCAGGCGGGGCGGGAGCGACGGGGCCTGCGGGGACCGGGCGTCGACGAGCCACTCGTGCAGCGCCCCGACCAGCCCGGTGACGACCGTGGCCTGTCCCCGTTGGTGGGAGGCCAGGTCGGCGCGACGCAGCACGAACTGCTGGTGGACGAACTTCAGCACCGCCACCTCGTGCCACTGCGCCTCGCCGAGTACCACGTGGGCCGCGCGGACCGGGGGATCGGTGAGCACGCGGATCCCGCCGACGAGCCGCGAGGTCCAGCGCGCCGAGAACTCCGCGACCGCGCGTTCGGCCGCCATCGAGCCGTCGAAGGGCGTGGCGAGCAGGCCGTCGACCAGCTCCGCGCGGACCCGGGCGACTGCGGCGGCGAAGGCGTCGTCGGAGTAGATCCAGTCGTCGCGCTCGGCCATCCGACGGCGCAGGCGCTCGAGCGCGGCGCCCGGGCCGGCCTCCGGGCTCCCGGCCAGCGCCCATCCCCGCAGCTCGGCGGCCACCCCGGCCTGCTGGAGGACGCCGACGCGGTGGAAGTCCTCGACGTCGTGGATGGCGTAGGCGATGTCGTCCGCGGTGTCCATCACGGACGCCTCGACGGTCTGCTGCCACGGCCCCACCGGGAACGGCTCCCGCGCGGCGACCAGCTCGCCGATCTCCGTGCGGTAGGCGGAGAACTTCCCGGTCGCGCCCCGGGGTGCGGGCGAGGCGTCGGCGGGGTGCGGGTCCGGGTAGCCGTGCCGCGCCCACGGGTACTTGAGGACGGCCGCCCGCACCGCCGCCGTCAGCCCCAGGCCGGTCCGGCCGGGGCCGTGCAGGTCGATCGTCGTGACGATCCGGAAGCTCTGGGCGTTGCCCTCGAAGCCGTCGGTGAGGCCGAGGCGCTCCCGGGCGATCCGGTCGAGCACCTGCTCGCCGAGGTGCCCGAAGGGCGGATGGCCGAGATCGTGGGCGAGCGCGGCGGCCTCCACGACATCCGGATCGCACCCACCCAGCTTGTCGACGGCGTCGGCGAACTCCTCGTCGAGATGCTCGGCGATGGCCCGCGCGACCTGCGCGACCTGCAGGGAGTGGGTGAGCCGGTTGTGCAGGAGCAATCCGGAGCCGTTGGGGCTCACGACCTGGGTCACGCCGGCGAGGCGCGCGAAGAAGGGGGAGGCCGCGATCCGGTCGCGGTCCACCCGGAACGGCGACGCCGCCAGCCCGGCCCCGGTCTCCGCCGCCCCCGCGGCCCGCCCCGCCCGCCCGTCGTTCATGCGCGGCAGGCTATCCGCCCCCACCCGGCGATGAGCGAACGGCGCGCTCGCTCAGGAGGTGTGAGCGAGCGGGCGTCGCGGGCGTGTGTCTCGGCCTCCGAAAAGTGCCGACTCGCGGAAGCGGCGGCCCCCTCTCCGCGAGTCGGCACTTTCGGTAGTGCGAGCCGCACGTCTGCAACGTGGCGAGCCACGCCCGCGAGCCACGCCCGCGACCCGCACGGGCTCAGACCCGGCTCGCGCGGACCTAGCCCCGACTCGCGCGGGCTCAGATCCCGACCCGCGCGGGCTCAGATCCCGACCCGCGCGGAGTCAGACCCCGACTCGCGGGTGGGGGCCGGGCCGGTGGGGTGCGGGCGGGTCGCGCGGACCAGCACCAGGACCAGGAGACCGCCCAGGATCCCGGCGGCGCCGGCGACCAGGTACCCCGTGTGCAGCCCGGCCGCGACGGCGGCGTGCACCTCGGGGGTCCGTGGCGCCTGCCCCGACACCACCGCCCCGACCAGCGCCGGGTTCGCGACGTGCCCCTCGACCGTCGTCCTGAAGACCAGCCCGAGGACCGCCACACCGAGGGCGTAGCCGAGCTGACGGGCGGTGTTGAGGGTGCCCGCGACCATGCCGCCGAGCTGCGGGGGGACGGCCGACATCGCCGCCGACGTCAGGGTAGGGATCGCGAGCCCCACCCCGATCCCGACGACGGCGAGCCCGGGCAGCAGGGCGAGGGCGCCGGAGTCCGCGCCGACCATCGACTGCAGCCAGCCGCCCGCGCCGATCAGGACCATGCCGATCCCGACCGTCCATCGCGGCGAGATGCCCTGCAGCACCCGCCCGGCCAGCGCGGACACCAGGAACGAGCACACCGCCATCGGCAGCAGCGCCACGCCCGCGGCGACCGGCGTCAGCCCGAGCACCCCCTGCAGCCAGACCGACGTGTAGGCCAGGATCGCGAACGCCGAGGCCATGAGCATCAGCCCGGCCGTGATCGTCGCGGAGAAGGAGGCCGAGCGGAACAGGCTCAGCTGCAGCAGCGGATGCTGCACCCGCCGCTCGATCAGCAGGAAGACGAGCAGCGCTACCCCGGCGAGCACCAGGAACGACCAGGTCCCGAAGGCCGACCAGCCGTGGTCGCCCGCCTGGATCAGCCCGTAGGTGAGCGAGCCGGCGAAAACCGTGAAGGCCAGGATGCCGGGGACGTCGATCCGCACGCCCGGGCGCCGGGTCTCGGCGCACACCAGGAGCGTCAGGACCACCGTGACCACGGTGACGGGCAGGTTGACCAGGAAGATCCACCGCCAGCCCGCGTGCTGGGTGAGCAGGCCGCCGACCAGCGGGCCGAGCGCGGAGCCGGCACCGTTCGTGGCCCCCCAGATGCCGAACGCGACGCCCCGGTCCCGGCCGGAGTAGGTCGCGTTGAGCATCGCCGTGGTCGTCGCGAACATGAGCGCGCCGCCGATGCCCTGCAGCCCCCGCGCCGTGATCAGCACGGACGCGGTCGGCGCGAGCCCGCAGGCCAGCGAGCCGAGGGCGAACAACACGAGCCCGACGACATAGGCCCGCCGGCGCCCGACGATGTCCGCGACCGAGCCGGCGCCGAGCAGCAGTGCCGCGAGCACCAGGGCGTAGACGTCGAGGACCCACTGCAGGTCCGTGAACGACGCCTGCAGGTCGGCGGCCATGTCGGGCAGCGCGACGGTCACGATCGTGACGTCGAGCAGCAGCATGAAGGAACCGAGACAGATGGCCACCAGGGGCCACCACCGAGAACGCATGCCGCAAGGATCGGTCCCTGATCAGCGCCCCGCGAATCCAGCGGCCGTTGTGCAAGAATCCGACACCGAAGGGGGATTCATGACGGAGATCGACGCCTTGGACCGTCGGATCATGCATGCACTGAACATCGACGGCCGGGCCCCCTTCTCCCGGATCGGCGAGGTGCTCGGGGTGTCGGACCGGACCGTCGCGCGGCGGTGGGCGCGGATGCGCGAGACGGACCGGGTGCGGCTGGTCGGCGCCGTCGGGGGTGCCGGGCTCGGCGGCGCGCAGTGGATCGTGCGGATGCGGTGCCGGCCGGGCAGCGCCGAGGAGGTCGCGCACGCGCTCGCCCGCCGCGAGGACACCCGGTGGGTGCAGCTGCTCTCCGGCGGCACCGAGATCAGCGCCAGCATCCAGGCCTGGTCACCCGAGGAGCGCGACGAGCTGATCCTGCAGCGCCTGCAGCGGACCGCCCAGATCCAGAGCGTCACCGCGCACAGCATCCTGCACGTGTTCGGCGGCGGGCCGGACGTCTTCCACGCCGTCGACGTCCTCACCCCGGACGAGATCGCCGCCCTGACGCCCGTCTTCCGCACCGAACCCGCCACCGGGATCACCGACGCGGACCGCCCGCTGCTGCGCGTGATGAACCGCGACGGCCGCGCCCCCTACGCCGAGCTCGCCGGCGCCACCGGCTGGTCCGAGTCCACGGTCGCCCGCCGGATCGAGGCCCTGCGGGCCGCCGGCCTGCTGTTCTTCGACTTCGACGTCGACGACCGTCTCCTCGGCTTCCACGCCCACACCCGGCTGTGGATCTCGGTCCCGCCCGCGCACCTGCTCGACGCGGGGCGGGCGATCGCGGCGCATCCCGAGGTGGCCTTCTGCGCCGCGACCACCGGCCGCGCCAACCTCACCGTCTCGGTCGTCTGCCGCGACGACGCCGACCTCTTCCGCTACCTCACCGAACGCATCGGCGCCCTGGCCGGCATCGGCGAGGTCGAGACGGGCCCCATCATGCGCACCGTCAAACGAGCCGGCGCCTACCCCTGAGCCCCCGTGAGTGGCGATAGTCGCTATGGCGACTATCGCCACTCACGACTGTCGAAAGCCGTGGGAGTCGTTCGTGTAGGAGGCATGAACACGAACCTGCTGCTCGAGAACCTCCGGCTCCCCGAGTCCCCGCGCTGGCACGCGGGCCGGCTCTGGTTCTGCCACTGGGGTGCCGACGAGATCGTCGCCGTGGACGCCGACGGCCGCGCCGAGGTCGTCCTCCACTCCCCGGAGATCGGCCCCCACACCATCGACTGGCTGCCCGACGGCCGCATGCTGATCGTCGCCCGCGGCGAGGCCTACGCCGGCCGGCTGCTGCGCGTCGAGCCGGACGGGTCGGTGGTCGTCCACGCCGACCTCCGCGAGCTCTCGGGCGGTTGGAACGAGATGGTGGTCGACGGGCGCGGCAACATCTACCTCAACGGCACCGACCTCGATCTCCTCGAGTTCTTCGCCGGCCGCGCCGAGTTCGTCCCCGGCGTGATCGCGCTGGTCACCCCGGACGGCGAGGTCCGGCAGGTCGCCGACGGCATCGAGTTCGGCAACGGCATGGTCGTCACCCCGGACAACCGCACCCTGGTCCTGGCCGACTCGTTCCCCGGCACGCTGGTGGCCTTCGACATCGCCGAGGACGGCGGCCTCTCGAACCGCCGGATCTGGGCCGAGGGTCTCATGCCCGACGGGATCACGATGGACGCCGAGGGCGCGATCTGGACGTCGTCGGCCGCGTTCGACCGGGGCGGCGAGGAGAAGGACTGCGTCCGCGTGGCCGAGGGCGGGACGATCCTCGATCGGATCCCGTTGGACCGCAGTGCGTTCGCCCTCATGCTCGGCGGCGACGACGGCCGCACGCTGCACGTCCTGATGGCGATCTGGAACCCGGCCGACCCGTGGGGCGACCGGACCGGCCAGGTCCGCACCGCCCGTGTCGGCGCCCCGCGCGTGGGCTGGCCGTCCCTGTGAGCGTGGAGCGGTGCTCTAGCACTGTTCCACGCTCACAGGGGGCTGAGCTGCACGGGGATGCCGCCGACGGGCACGGGGAGGGACGTGTTGTCCCAGCGTTGACGGCCCGGTTCGACGGTCCAGCGGAAGGTCCGCAGCATCTCGTGCAGGATCGCCGTGACCTCGAGCGTGCCGAAGTGCAGGCCGATGCACTTGTGCACCCCGCCGCCGAAGGGCACCCACGCGTCGCGCTCGACCGGTCCGTCGAAGCGGCCGGGATCGAACGCCTCCGGATCCGTCCAGCACTCGGGGTCGTAGTGGTTCACCGCCTGCGCGACCACCACCCGGGTCCCGGCAGGTACGAAGCGGCCCGCGACCTGGGTGTCCTTCACCGCCGTCCGCATCACGACGGGGACGGGCGCGTCCATCCGCAGCGCCTCGCGGACCACCCGGTCCAGTGTGGTCAGCGAACGCAGCTCGGCCACGCCGGGGGGTGCGTCGCCCAGCGCGAGGGACTCCGCCCGCGCCCTCTCCTGCCACTCGGGGTGGCGCCCCAGGTGGTACGCCGCCGACGCCGTCGCGACCGTGGACGTGTCGTGCGCGGCCATCATCAGGAAGATCATGTGGTTGACGACGTCGTCGTCGGAGAACCGCTCGCCCTCCGGCGTCACGGCGTGGCAGAGGGCGGAGAAGAGGTCGTCACCGGTGCCGGATCGCTTGGTGGGCAACGCCTCGCGGAACCAGCGTTCGAGGACCGCGCGACCGCGCAGGCCCTTCGACCAGCGCGTCCCCGGGATCGGGTACCGCACGAACGCGTTCGCGGCCCGCACGCAGTCGACGAAGGCGCGGTTGATCTCCGCGGCGCCCGAGAGTCGATGGTCGGCTCCGCCTCCGTCCCGATGGTCGGCTCTGCCTCCGCCGTCCATGAACACCCGGGTCGCCACGTCCAGCGTCATCGCCTTCAGCGCCGGGTACAACCGCATCGACCCCGACCACGTGGGGACGGTCCCGCGCACCACCGGCACCGTCTCGTCCACATAGGTCGCGATCCGGTCCGCGGTGAAGGCCTCCTGCATGATCCGGCGATGGGCCCTGTGCTCGTCGAAGTCGAGCAGCATCAGCCCACGGTGGAAGAAGCGATCGACGAGAACCCGCCAGCCCTCCTGCGAGAAGGCCTTGTCGCGGTTGGTGAGCACCTCGCGGGTGGCGGCCACCCCGCCGACGACGACCGCGCGCCCGGTCGGGCTGCGCATCCACCAGACCGGGCCGTAGTGCGCGGTGCGGCGGCGGGTGAGCTCGTGCCCGAACCGGACGTAGCCGAGCGCGTGGCCCAGCAGCGGCAGGCCGTCGTCGCCCGGGATCGGGAGCAGGCCCTCGGGGACCGGGCCGAGCGGCGTGCCGTCCCCGCCGGACGAGCGGTCGAGGAGCGCGGCGTCGAGACGCCCGGGCAGGGGGAGGGTCAGGGCGGACGAGTACCGCTCCCGTAGCGATGCCACCATGGGCCCGACGCTAGACACAATGAGCAAAGTGTCCAGATGCTTGACGGCTGCTGCTCGCCTGTCCACGCTGGCCCGGTGTTGACCTTCGCCGAACGTGCCCGCGCCCGGCTGCGTGAGGAGGCCCTCGACGCCGCCGCGGCGCTGGTCGTCGCCGGGCGCTTCTCCATGCGGGACCTCGCGCAGCGGGTCGGGGTGAGCCGACAGACCCTCTACTCCGAGTTCGGCGACCGCCGCGGCGTGACCTCGGCGCTGGTCCTGCGGGCGACCGAGCGGTTCCTCGACGAGATCGAGCAGGCGCTGGCGGGGGAGTCCGACCTGCACGCGGCCTGGATGGCGGCGGTCGGCGCCGCGCTCCGCCGGGCGGAGGAGGACCCGCTGCTCAAGGCCCTGCTCACCGAAGGGGTCCTCGGCTCGGGCAGCGAGCCGATCGTGCGGGCGGCGACGGACCGCGCCGCCGCCTACCTGCGCAGATGGCCGGAGATCGACGAGGCGACGGCGCGGCTCGCCGCCGAGACCGCGGCCCGCCTCACCGTCAGCCACATCGTCCTGCCGCTCGGACCCGCCGACCGGGCCGCCCGGGACGTCGCCACGGTCGTCACCGCCGTCCTGACCTCGTGAGTGGCGATAGTCGCCATGGCGACTATCGCCACTCACGGGGGGTCAGCGGGTCAGGCGGGGGAGCAGGGCGGAGGCGATCGTGATCATGACCCCGGCCGCGACCACCAGGACCCCGAAGCACAGGCCCAGGCGAGCCGGTTCGCCGATCAGCAGGCCGCGCAGGGCCTCCACCTCGTACGACAGCGGGTTGACGTGGTTGATCACCTGCAGCCAGGTCGGCATCAGCTCCACCGGGTAGAGCGCGTTGGAGGCGAAGAACAGCGGCATCGTGATCGCCTGCCCGATGCCCATCAGCCGGTCCCGCGACAGCACGAGCCCCGCGATGGTGATCGACAGGCAGCAGAAGAACGCCGAGCCCAGCATCAGCGCGACGACCACGCCCAGCAGCTTCAGCGGGTTCGGTGTGATCCCCACGCCGAGGATCAGCGAGAGCAGCAGCACCACGACGGCCTGCGCCACCGCCCGTACCCCCGCCGCGAAGGCCTTCGCGGCCACCAGGGCGACCCTCGGCGTCGGCGTCACCAGCAGTTTGGCGAGGACGCCGGCGTCGCGCTCCCAGATGATCTGGATGCCGTAGAAGATCGCGATGAACAGCGCGGACTGGGCGAGGATGCCCGGCGCGAGGAAGTCCAGGTAGGGCGTGTTCCCGGTCGGGATCGCGTGGATCCGGGTGAAGACCTGGCCGAAGATGATCAGCCACAGCGCGGGCTGCACCGCGCGGGTGACGAGCTCGGTGCGGTCGTGGCGGAGCTTCTGCAGCTCCACCAGGCACATCGTGGCGATCCGCGACAGGGCGGTGCGGGTCAGGGCGAGCGGCCCCGGCTCCGTCTCAGCCCAGTCGGCCTGCGGTGCGGCGAGCGGCACGGACATCGCGCATCCCTCCCTTCTCGGCCTCGGCCAGGGTGTTGCCGGTGTAGTGCCGGAAGACGTCGTCGAGGCTGCCGACGCCCTCCTTCAGCTCGGCCGGAGTGCCGAGGGCCCGCACGCTCCCGCGGTGCATGAGCGCGATCCGCTCGCAGTGCTCGTCCGCCTCCTGCATGGCGTGCGTGGTGACCAGCACCGTCATGCCCGTCTCCTCGCGGGTGCGGGCGATCCGCTCCCACACGCCGTCGCGGGCCACCGGGTCCAGGCCGACGGTCGGCTCGTCGAGGATCAGCAGCTGCGGGGCGCTGACCAGCGCCTGCGCCAGCTCGAGGCGGCGCACCATCCCCCCGGAGTACGTCTTGACGGGACGGTCGGCGGCCTCCTCGAGATCCATCGCCGCGATCACGCTCTCCACCTGCTCGCGGCGCTGCCGGCGCGGCACGTCGTAGAGCCGGGCGAAGAGCATCACGTTCTCGCGTCCGGACAGCGTTCCGTCGGCCGAGAGCTGTTGCGGGACATAGCCGATCAGCCGGCGGACCTGGGTGCGCCGGCGCGCGACGTCGCGGCCGAGCACCGTCACCGTGTCCGGCGGGGCGGGCAGCAGCGTCGTGATGGTGCGGATCGTGGTGGTCTTGCCGGCGCCGTTGGGGCCCAGCAGGCCGAACACCTCGCCGCGCCGGACCTCGAGGTCCAACCCGTCGACGGCGACGGTCTCGCCGAACACCTGGCGCAGGCCCGCGCAGCGCACCGCGGGGTCGTCGGTCACGTCTCCTCCAGGGAGTCGAGCAAGCGGGACAGGGCGGGCAGTGCGGCGCCGACGGACGCGCGCTCCGCGTCCGTCAACGTGGCGAGGGCGGATCCGAGCAGGTCGTGACGGGCGGTGCGCCAGCGGGTGAGCCGCTCGACCGCGGGCGGGCCCAGGAACAGCCGGACCGCGCGCCGGTCGGTGGGGTCGGGCTCGCGGCGGAGGAGCCCGGCTTCGACCAGCTGGTTGACGAGCGTGCTCACCGAGTTCCCGGCCAGGTGCAGCGACCGCGCGGCGGCGGCCACCCCGATGCCGGGCTCCGCTTCGACGAGCTGGAGCAGCTCCAGCTGGGCGCCGCGCAGCGCCGGCAGTGCCAGCTCGGCCCGCAGCCGCCGGCGCAGCACCCGCCGGATCCCCGCGGCGACGTCGAGCGCTTCCTCGGCGGGAGTGAGGGTGGTGAGCATGCCGCGGACTATACCTCTGACACAGAGCTATGAGCGATGCTCACGAAACCGTCGCAGGCGTGCATTTCGGACTACCGGAAGTGCCGACTCGCGGGGGTGGGCTTCGAAACTTCCGCGAGTCGGCCTGCGGGCGGAGCCCGCCAATGAGCGGGGCGGGAGGCCGAATGTGACGTTCGCGCGCTACCCCGCGGCGGCTGCGGCGGCGATCTCGGCCACCCGGGTGCGGAGGACGGAGGCCTGGGCGGGGTCGGTGGCCGTCGCGATCAGGCGGGCGCCGTGGCCGGTGCCCTCGGTGAGCTCCCAGGTCACCCCGGCCACGGGAGCCAGGAGGGGGCGGACCCGATCGGCAGGGGCGGTGAGCTGGCGCTCGATGCGCACCCGGCCGCCGTCGAGCACGGGGGCGTCGAGATCGAACTCCCGAACGTACTCCTCGTGCCGCGCCACCATGTCGACCGGTCGGGCCGTCGAGCCCAGCGACTCCGCGAGGGCACCGACGCACGCCGACCAGCCCGTCGCGAAGCTCGCGGCGCCGTGATGGTCGGTGAAGGCGTGGTGCAGGACGAGGACCGTGCCCGGGCCGTCGGGTCGCACCTCCCAGCGGAGGTGGTCGTCGTCTCCCCAGGTGAAGGCGAGGACGTGCGGCGGTTCGAGGGCGGTGACCCGGCCGCGGGTGTCGCCGCCGTCGAAGAGGATCTCGCCGCCGTCGCGCAGGTCGATCTCGACGGTCGACGGGAACCACGCGGCGAGGTGCGCGGGTTCGGTGAGCGCGCGCCAGACCTTCTCCGGCGGGTGGGGGAGCGGGCGCTCCATCCGCAGTACGGTGCGGCCGCCGTCGGTGCCGATCGAGTCCGGGGTCATGCGTCCTCCATCCGGTCCAGCTCGCGCTCCAGGGCGTCGAGCCGGCGGGTCCAGAAGCGGCGGTAGGGGGCGAGCCAGTCGTCCAGCTCGGCGAGCGGCGCGGCCCGCAGCGCGTACCGGCGGCGCTGGGCGATCGCCTGCACCTCGACGAGCCCGGCCTCGCGCAGCACCCGCAGGTGCTTCGACGTGCCCGGCTGGCTCAGTCCGAGCTCGGCCGACAGCTCCCCGACCAGGCGCGGACGCTCGCGCAGCAGGTCCAGGATCCGCCGGCGGGCCGGCTCGGCGAGGACGGCGAACGGGGCGACCATGACCACACCATAGCTACTTGGTTATATAGCCGACAAGGTATCTAGCAGTGATCGCGTGGACCTGGCACGCTCCTCGCATGAGCGACGAGCAATGGTTCTTCTGCCTCAAGCACCACACGGTGGAAGGCGCGGACGGCTGCCGCGCCTCGGACCGCCTGGGCCCGTACCCGGACAAGGCGACGGCCGCCCGCGCCCTGGAGATCGCCAAGGAGCGCACCGAGGCGGAGGACGAGTCGGACCGCGAGTGGAACGAGCGGGGCTCCACGCGCTGACGGTCCGGTAGGGTCCCCGTTTGAGGCGACTGCATTGAGATGATGCGGAGCGGGGAGGCGTGGTGAGCGGGGACCAGCAGGTGGCGGTCGTGACCGGCGGGAGCCGGGGCATGGGCGCCGCGATCGTACGCGACCTGGCGGCCCGGGGGTTCCGGGTCGTCGTCGCGAGCCGCAAGCTCGGCGCCTGCGAGGCAGTGGCCGCCGAGATCAGGCGCGAGTTCGGCGTCGCGGCGATCGGTGTGGCCTGCCACGTCGGCCGCTGGGAGGACTGCGACGCGCTCATCGACCGGACCCTCGCCGAGTTCGGCCGGATCGACGTGCTGGTCAACAACGCGGGGATGTCGCCGCTGTACCCGTCGCTCGGCGAGGTCACCGAGGAGCTGTTCGACAAGGTGATCGGCGTGAACCTCAAGGGCCCGTTCCGCCTCGCGGTGCGCGCCGGCGAGGAGATGGCGCGCACGTACGGCGGCACGATCGTCAACGTCAGCAGCACGTCGGCGATCGAGCCGCACCGGGAGGAGATCCCGTACGCGGCGGCGAAGGCGGCGGTCAACACCCTGACCCAGGGCCTGGCCCGGGCGTTCGGCCCGACGGTGCGGGTCAACAGCATCATGCCCGGCATGTTCCGCACGGACATCGCCAAGGCGTGGACGGAGGAGACGATGACGCTCGTCGAACGGATCGCGCTCGGCCGGGTGGCCGAGGCGCCGGAGATCGTCGGCGCCGTGCGCTATCTGACCAGCCCGGACTCGTCCTACACCACCGGCGCCGTGATCAAGGTCGACGGCGGGCTGGTCTGGGCGCCGGCATGACGGCCACCCGGCCACGGCCCGCCACCGACCAGGCCGAGGGGCGCCCGGACACCCGCAGCCGGCTGCTCGACGCCGCGGAGGCCCTGTTCGCCGAACGCGGGTGCGAGACGGTGTCCCTGCGCGAGATCGGCCGCGCCGCCGGCGCGAAGAACGTGATCGCCGCCCAGTACTGGTTCACCGACCGGGACGGCCTGGTCACCGCGCTCATCGAGCGGCACGCGCCGGGCATCGCCGAGCGCCGGACCGCGCTGCTCGACGACTACGAGCGCGCCCTCGCCGACGGCACCGCGGGCGACGAGGCGGAGCGCCTGCACACCCTCGTCGGCGCCCTCGTCCGGCCCGAGGCCGACAAGCTCGACGACGGCACGAGCGGCGCGGGCTACCTGCGCACGGTGGCGGACATGCTGACCCGTCCCGAACCGTCGACCGCCTCCATCGGCATGGACGCCGAGAGCGGCAGCGTCTTCCGCTGGCGGGCCCTGATCAACCCCCTGCTCGACGCCGACGCCATCGAGCTGCACCGGCGCTTCCACGCGATCCGCTTCATGTTCGTCGAGCTGGCGCAGCGGACCCGGGCGCCCGGCCGCACCGACCATCGGCTGTTCGTGAGCCAGCTGGTCGACTCGATGACCGGCCTGCTGGGCGCGCGCAGCTCGGCGGAGACCCTGCGGCTGCGCGAACGCCGGTGACGCCGGTGGCCGATCTCGTGGACCTCGGTGCGCTGGCCGAATGGCTGCGCGGCCGGGGGATGCGCGGCGAGATCGGCGAGGTCCGGCCGCTGGCCGGCGGCACGCAGAACGTGGTGCTGCGCATCGAGATCGACGGCCGCCCGCTCGTGCTGCGCCGCCCGCCGGTGCACCCGCGGCCCTCCAGCAATCGGACGATCGCCCGCGAGATCACGGTCCTGCGCGGCCTCGCCGGCACGGACGTCCCGCACCCCCGCCTGGTCGCCGGCTGCGAGGAACCGGACGTCCTCGGCGTGGTCTTCTACCTGATGGAGCTGGTCGACGGGGTCAATCCCGGCGAGGAGACCAGCCCCGAGCAGCGTGCCGATCCGGCGCTGCGTCACGCCCAGGCGCTCGACGTGGCCCGGTCGCTGGCCCGCCTCGGCGCGGTCGATCCCGTCGCCGAGGGCTTCGGGAGCCTGCAGAAGCCGGGCAGCTTCCTGGGCAGGCAGGTACCCCAGTGGCTCCGGCAGCTCGAGGGCTACCGGGAGTTCCCGGAGTGGGAGCCGGGCGGGCTGCCGGACGTCGGGCCGGTCGCCGAGTGGCTGGAGGCGAACCGCCCGGCGGACGCCCCGCCCGGCGTGCTCCACGGCGACTACCACCTCAACAACGTGATGCTCGCCCGCGCCGAGCCGCGGGTCGCGGCCCTGGTCGACTTCGAGATGACGACGGTCGGCGATCCCCTCCTCGACCTCGGCTGGCTGATGGTCAGCTGGCCGGAGGAGCCCGAGGCGATGGACGTCGGCGGGCCCTTCGCGCGGCTCGGTGGCCTTCCGACCCGCACCGAGATGGTCGCGGCGTACGCGGCCGGCGGCGGGCGGGAACCCGTGCACCTCGACTGGTACACCGCACTGGCCGGCTTCAAGCTCGGGATCGTCCTGGAGGGGACGAACGCGCGGGCCTCGGCCGGTCAGGCACCGCGGGAGACCGGCGACGTGCTGCACGGCCACGCCGTCCGGCTGCTCACGGTGGCGGGCCGGATCGCCCGGGGGGACTGGTCGGTCACCGGGTAGGCCCGGCGCTCCGACCCGGCCGGCGCACACCCCGTGCTCGGGCGAGGGAGCGCGGGCGGGGTGACGCCGCCGCGGGATCCTCAGGCGCCCCCGAGCACCCGCACCGGCGCGCCGTCGAGGAACGCCCGCACGTCGTCCGCGACGTCGGAGAAGTAGCCGCCGTAGGACTCGCGGCTGGCGTACCCGGTGTGCGGGGCGAGCACGGTGTTCGGGGCGCGGCGCAGCGGATGGTCGAGCGGGAGGGGCTCCCGGTCGTACACGTCGAGGGCCGCGCCGCCGATCCGGCCCTCGGTCAGCGCCGCGAGCAGCGCCCGCTCGTCGACGATCGGGCCGCGTGAGGTGTTGACGACCAGCGCCGTGGGTTTCATGAGGGCGAGCTCGGCCGCCCCGACGGTGCCGACCGAGCGCTCGGACAGCACGAGGTGCACCGAGAACACGTCCGCGGTCGAGAAGAACTCGCCGTGCTCGAGCCGGGTCACGCCCACCTCGGCCGCGCGCTCGTCGGTCAGGTTGCGGCTCCAGGCCGTGATCCGCATGCCGAGCGCGGTCGCCACGGGCACCATCGCCGCGCCGAGCCGGCCCAGCCCGACCAGGCCGAGGGTCTTGCCGGCCAGCACGGTCCCGAGGCCGAGCTGCCAGCCGCCGGCCCGGATCGCCGCGTCCTGCGCGGGGATGTTGCGGGCCAGGGCGAGCAGCAGCGCCCAGGTGTGCTCGTTCGTGGAGGAGACGCCCGCGGAACTGTCGGTGCCGCACACCGTGATCCCGGCGGCCACGGCGGCCGGGACGTCGATGGACGCGTTGCGCATGCCCGTGGTGATCAGCAGCCGGAGGTCCGGCAGCCGTTGCAGCACCGCGGCGGGGAAGGGCGTGCGCTCCCGCATGGCGACGACGGCGTCGAACCCCGCGAGCCGGGCCACCAGCTGCCCCGGATCGCTCAGGTGGTCGGCGAAGGCGACGGCCTCCACGCCGGCGGGCAGGGGGCAGAGGCCGAGCGCGACCTGCTGGTAGTCGTCCAGGAACGCGATCCTCATACGGCTTCGAACTCCTTCAGAATGTCGGCGCTGAACAGCACGAACCGGGCGAGCTCGACCTTCGCGCCCGCCTCGCGCACCGTGGTGACGGCGATCCGCGCGGCGTCGTCGAGCGGCCACCCGTAGACGCCGGCGGACACCGCCGGGAACGCCACGGTGCGCGCGCCGAGCTCGTCCGCCACGCGGAGCGACTCGCGGTAGGCCGACGCCAGCAGGGCCGAGCGGTCGTCCTTCTTCGCGTACACCGGCCCGACGGTGTGGATCACCCACCGGGCCGGCAGGTCCCCCGCGGTGGTGGCCACGGCCTGCCCGGTCGGCAGCCCGTCCGGATAACGGGTGCGGCGCAGCTCCCGGCACTCGGCGAGGATCGCCGGCCCGCCGGCGCGGTGGATCGCGCCGTCGACGCCCCCGCCGCCGAGCAGGCCGGAGTTCGCCGCGTTGACGATCGCGTCGACCTCCTGCTCGGTGATGTCGCCCCGGACCAGCTCGATGCGGGTCATGCCTCACCTCTCAGCTTCTGCAGCAGCGGAATGGCCGCGATCTTCTCCTCGGTCAGCGAGGCCCACAGGATCTCGCCGGTGGGCCGCTCGCCGCGCGCGGCCCGGCAGTCGATCACCCGCTCCGGGGTGACGATCAGGTCCACCGGGATGTCGTGCGCCGCGCGGGGGATCACGCCGGCCGGGCGGACCTGCAGCTCGTGCACGGTGGTGACCACGACCGTGGCCGCCGAGATCAGCCCGGCCGCCCCGGCCAGCGCGAACTCGAGATCGGCGAACCCGCCGCCCTTGCCCAGCCGCGCCCCGTCCTCCCCGGCCGCGACACACCCCGTGACCACCAGGTCGACGGGATCCAGCTCGGCGACCGACACCCGGCGGGCGTTGCGCGTGGCGTGCTTGATGGAGACGGCCTTGCGCGGCGGATCGGCGAGGTCCTCCGGATCGAGCAGGAAGAAGGGATCGACCTCGGCCAGCTTGGGGACGGCCATGTACAGCGTCTTCCCGTCCTCGAGCGCGCGCTGGCGGACCGGGAGCTGCGCCGAGTCGGGATTGGACTTGATCGCCCGCGCCGCCGCCCACTCCGGCAGCCCGCGCAGCCGCTCGGCGGCCTTCTCGGCGCCGGTGAAGTTCGAGATCCGGTGCCGGGCGCCGGGGAACCGCGCGACCTTGGCCTCGGTGAGCGCATCCCATACCTCGGTGCGCAGCGCGGACTTGGCCTCGAGCACGGCGGGATCGCCGCCGGCATCGCGGTCGTGGGCGCGGGGGGTGCGGGGCATGTGACGACCCTACGACCCACCACCGACACAAATCCGCCCGTGAGCGTGGAACAGTGCGGGGGCACCGTTCCACGCTCACAGAGGGTCTCGCCGATGCCGGAGTTCTCGCACAGTGCGCACTGGGGTGCGTTCCGCGCCCGGTGGGAGGGCGACACGCTGCAGGTCCTGCCGCATCCCGCGGACCCGAACCCGTCGCCGGTGCTGCAGAACATCCCGTCCGCGCTGCGGAACCGTGCCCGCGTGGCGGCGCCCGCGGTGCGGCGGTCCTGGTGGGAGGGCGGTCCGGGCCCGCGCGACCGGGGTCGCGACGAGGAGTTCCTCGAGGTCGGCTGGGACGAGGTGCTCGACCGGCTCGCGGCCGAGGTGCGCCGGGTGCACGCCGGCCACGGCCCCGCGGCCGTCTACGGCGGCTCGTACGGCTGGGCCTCGGCGGGCCGCTTCCACCACGCCCAGGGCCAGATCCACCGGTTCCTCTCGATGTCCGGCGGCTACACCCAGTCCGTCAACACCTACTCCGGCGGCGCCGCCGAGGTGCTGCTGCCGCACGTCCTCGGGCCGTTCGAACCGGTGACCCGCTCCGTCGTGACCTGGGACCAGGTGGCCGCGCACACGGACACCGTCCTCGCGTTCGGCGGGATGGCGCTCAAGAACTCGACGGTCGGCTCGGGCGGGGTCAGCCGGCACGTCGAGCGGGGCGCGATGGGCGCCGCGCACCGCCGCGGAGCCCGGTTCGTGCTGGTCAGCCCGCTGCGGCCGGACCTCCCGCCGGAGGTCGACGCGCGGTGGCTGGCCCCGGAACCCGGCACGGACGCGGCGTTGATGATCGGCCTCGCGCACACGCTGGTGGCCGAGGACCTGCACGACCGCGCCTTCCTGGCGCGGCACTGCGCCGGCTGGGAGACCTACGCCGCCACCCTGCGGGACGCCGACTGGGCGGCCGGGATCTGCGGCATCCCCGCGGACGAGATCCGCGCCCTGGCCCGGCGGCTCGCGGCCGGCCGCACCCTGATCACGGTCTCGCAGTCGCTGCAGCGCGCCGAGCACGGGGAACAGCCGGTGTGGGCGGGGCTGGCGCTGGCCGCGATGCTCGGCCAGATCGGGCTGCCCGGCGGCGGCTTCGTCTACGGCCTCGGCTCGCTGGCCCAGTACGGCCGCGTGCCGAACGCCGTCCCCGTCCCGACCCTGGCGCGGCGTCCCAACCCGATCCGCAGCTACATCCCCGTCGCGCGGGTGGCGGACATGCTGCTGAACCCCGGTGCGCTCTACCAGTACAACGGTGAGGACCACGTCTACCCGGACGTCCGGCTGGTCTGGTGGTGCGGCGGCAACCCGTTCCACCACCATCAGGACCTCACGCGGCTGCGGCGGGCCTTCGGCCGGCCCGACACCGTGGTCGTCCACGAGTCGGTGTGGACGGCCACGGCGCGCCACGCCGACGTCGTCCTCCCGGCGACGACCACGCTGGAACGCGAGGACATCGGCGCCGCCGGCACGGACTCGCTGATCGTCGCGATGAAGCCGGTCGCGGCGCCGTTCGGGCAGGCCCGGGACGATCACGCGATCTTCGCCGCGCTCGCCGGCCGGCTCGGTTTCGGGGAGCGCTTCACCGAGGGCCGCACGCCCCGCGAGTGGCTCGAGCACCTCTGGGACCGCACCCGCAAGGGCCTGGCGGACAAGGGCTTCCCGGCGCCGGACTTCGACGAGTTCTGGGCGGCGGGGGAGCTCCTGCTCCCGCCCGGCCCGGACGACGGCGGCATGCTCGCCGCCTTCCGCAACGGCGGGAGACCGCTCTACACCGAGAGCGGGAAGATCCAGATCGCGTCCGAGGAGATCGCCTCCTACGGCTACGACGACTGCCCCGGGCACCCCGCCTGGATCCCGCCGACCGAGCCGCCCACGCGCGAGCACCCGCTGTGGCTGGTGTCCAACCAGCCCGCCACCCGGCTGCACAGCCAGCTCGACTTCGGCGCCACCAGCGCGGAGGCCAAGGTGGACGGACGCGAGGTGATGCGCATCCACCCGTCCGACGCGAGGGTCCGGGGGATCACGGACGGCGACGTGGTGCGCCTGCACAACGCGCGCGGCGCCTGCCTGGCCGCGGCCCGGGTGACGGACGAGATCCGGGCCGGGGTGGTGCAATTGCCCACCGGCGCCTGGTACACGCCACTGTCCGACGAGGACCCGACCTGTGTGCACGGCAACCCCAACGTCCTCACCCGGGACGTCGGCAGCTCGCGGTTGGCCCAGGGCTGCACGGGCCAGCTGACGACGGTGCAGGTCAGCCGGTACGAGGGCGCACCACCACCGGTCGACGCCCACCGCCCCCCGAGGATCGTCCCCGCCGCCGACGCCCGCCCCGAGTGAGCGAACGGCGCTCTCGCTCATACCTAGTGAGCGAGCGGCCCCCTCGCTCACCGGGTGCGAAGGCGTGGTCCCCCGCGGGATGCGGGCGCGGTCCCCGCGGGTTTCGTGAGCGAACGGCGCTCTCGTTCACATCTGGTGAGCGAGCGGCCCGTTCGCTCATCGGGAGCGTGCCCCACCCGCCGCCGGGATGCAGCCGGCGGCGGGTGGGCATCCGGCGGGCTCGGGGACGGTGCCGCGGCCCCGCCGGGTCACAACTCGGGGGCGGGCAACTCGTCCCGTCCGTCCCCTGACGCCGGAGTACCGCGAGGTGCCGGGCGTTAACCGACAGTCACCCGTTCAGCCGCATCGCTTCCGCTCAGCGGAGGGCCGGGCGCGACCAACGGTCGCGCCTTCTCGTGCTCCTGCAGCGTGGGCCCGGCTATCGGCGCGGCGCGGAGCGGGCTCCGGGTCCGGCTCAGTGGTCGCGGAGGGCCGCGATCAGCTCGTCCTTCGACATGTCCGAGCGGCCCTCGATCCCGATCTTCCGCGCCCGCTCGTACAGCTCGTCCCTGGTCATGTCGTCGTAGGAGCCGGCGCGGCCGCCGCGCGCGGACACCGTCCCCGCGCCCTCGGCGGCGGAGGCGTTGGCGATCCGGGCGGCCTTCTCCTTCGAGCCGCCCTCGTCGCGGATCTTCTCGTAGACCTTCTCGTTCTTGATGCTCGGATTCGGCATGACCTGCGGATACCCCGCCGGGCGCCGGTCATGCGAGCAGCGCGGTCAACCGCTCGAGGAAGGGCACCTGGCCCTTGACGAGCTTCTCCCGCGCCGCGTCGAGGCCGAACCACTCCGCCTTGTCGATCTCGGGGAAGCGCAGCCGCCGGCCCGAGTTGCGGGGCCACTCGATCTCGACCCAGGTCTCGTCGTCCGGCCGGCCGGCGACCGCCGCCACGTCCGCGTCGGGCACGTCCCCGGCCAGGGCGAACCCGAGGACGGTCTTGCGGCGCCCGGACTGGACCACCGAGCCGAGCTCGCGCAGCTCGCCCGCGGGCACGGCGATGCCGAGCTCCTCGGTGAACTCGCGGCGCGCCGCCGTGACCGGGTCCTCGCCCTCGTCGAGCTCGCCCTTCGGGATGGACCACGCCGCGGCGTCCTTGCGCGACCAGAACGGCCCGCCCATGTGCCCGAGCAGCACCTCCACAGCGCCCTCGCGCTCCCGGTGGAGCAGGATCCCGGCACTCGTCAGCACGGCGCGTCCTCGCAGGTCAGGGGGGCGTGGGCACTTTCGCCCCCGAGGGGCGGCGGAGCCCGCAGGTCAGTGGATGTGGCGTTGCCAGTCGCCGGGGACCCGCTCCTCGGGGCCGGGGACGGTCTGGTCCTCCGGGCGCGAGGTCGGCGGGGCGAGCTCGGGGCCCGAGGCACCCACGCCGTGCTCGTAGTCCCAGAACCAGTCCTCGCCCGGCTCGAAGCTCTGGACGACCGCGTGCCCGGTGGCACCGAAGTGCGCCGTGGCGTGCTGGCCGGGGGAGGAGTCGCAGCAGCCGACGTGCCCGCAGGTGGCGCACCGGCGCAGGTGCACCCACCAGCCGCCGGCCGCGTCGCACTCCACGCAGCCCGCGCCCGACGGCGGGACCGAGGGATCGATGGTCACGAGTCCTCCTGATGCTCGAACGGCAGGCGCACCTGGAAGCGGGTGTTCCCCGGCTCGGACAGCACCCGCAGGTCGCCGTGGTGGCGGTTGACGACGATCCGCCACGAGATGTCCAGGCCGAGCCCGGTGCCCTCGCCGACCGCCTTCGTGGTGAAGAAGGGCTCGAAGATGCGGCTGCGGATCTCGGCGGGGATGCCCGGGCCGGTGTCCGCGATCTCGACGAGCAGGCTGTCGCCGTCGCGCGCGGTGCGGACGGTCAGCGTGCCGTGGCCCGCCATGGCCTGGACGGCGTTGTCGATCATGTTGGTCCACACCTGGTTGAGCTCGGCGGCGTAGACACCGATCTTCGGCAGCGTCCGGTCGAAGTCCTTGACCAGGGTGATGCCGTCGCCGAACTTGTTGTGCAGCATGATGATCGTGGACTTGAGCAGCTCGTGCACGTCGACCGTCTGGAAGGGTGCCCGGTCCATCTGCGAGTACTGCTTGGCCGCGCCGACCAGCGTGGACACCCGTGTGGTCGAGTCCGCGATCTCGTTCATCAACAGCTCGGTCTCGACGGTGTAGTTCAGCCAGCGGACCGCACCCTCGAGCACGGCCGCGGGCACGCTCTCCTTGACCCGGGTGAGCCACTCGACGTCGATCCCCGCGGCCACGAAGTTCGGCGCGATGTCCCAGCCGCCGTCGATGCCCTGCCCGTCGAGCCAGTCGCCGACGGCGTCCTCGGCGTCCCCGGTCTCCAGCGGGGAGAGCTCCGGTGCCTTCCCGACCCGGTCGGCCGCGTCCTCCTGCAGGCGCACCAGCGTCTCCAGGTCCACCCGGTCGTACGGGCCGGCCGCGATCATGCCGAGCTTGCTGCGCATCCCGGCGACGCGTTCGCGCAGCGTGGCGGTGGCGCGGACCGCGGCCGCCGCCGGGTTGTTGAGCTCGTGGGTGAGCCCGGCCGACAGCGACCCGAGGGCGAGCAGGCGCTCGCGCTGGCTGACGGCCTGCTGGGTGTTCTGGATGCCGAAGAACAGCCCTTCGAGCAGGTGCAGCGCCATCGGGAACCACTCGCGCATCAGCAGGGAGAGCTTGTCCGCGTCGAGCACGTAGAAGCGCGACGGCGCGGTGACCCGCAGCGAGTTGTTGTAGACCTGCGGCACCCGGTCGCCCAGGTAGGCGTGCCAGGCCCCCGCGTAGACGCCGGGCTGGGAGGTCCGCTCGACCTCGACGTCCTCCTCGCCGGACCGGCGGCTGAGCACCACCGTGCCGCTGACGAGCACGTAGAAGCAGGTCGCGGTGTCGCCCTCGCGGTACACCGTGCCGGGTTCGAACGTCTCCATGTCGCCCTGCTCGCACAGCGCCGCGAGCTGGTCGTCGTCGAGCTTCTCGAAGAGGAAGAGGCTCTTGAGCTCCTCGGGATCGCAGACCGTCATCGTCACTCCCTCTACGGGTTCTCCAGGTAGCGGTGGACCAGGGACACGGCCATCGCCCCGTCGCCCACCGCCGACGCGACCCGCTTGACGGACTCGGCACGGGCGTCGCCCGCGACGAACACCCCGGGCAGGCTCGTCTCCAGGTGCAACGGATCCCGGTCCGCGGACCATCCCGCCGGCCGCTTCCCGTTCACGACGAGATCCGGGCCGGCGAGCACGAAACCGGCGGCATCCCGGGCCACCAGCCCGTCGAGCCACTCCGTGCGCGGGGTGGCCCCGATGAACACGAACAGGTAGCCGGCGTCGACGGTCTCGGTCTCGCCGGTGGTGCGGTCGCGCAGCGTGAGCTTCTCCAGGTGCTCGCCGCCGGTGGCCTCGACGACCTCCGCGCAGGTCCGCACCGTGATCTCCGGGATGCCGTCGATCTGCTCGATGAGGTACTGCGACATCGACGCCTGCAGGCTCGGGCCGCGCACCAGCATGGTCACGCTGCGCGCGTGCCGGGCGAAGTAGACGGCCGCCTGACCTGCGGAGTTGGCCCCGCCGACGATGTAGACGTCGCTGCCCGCGCAGCCCGAGGCCTCCGTGAGCGCCGAGCCGTAGAACACCCCGCGCCCGGCCAGGTCGGCCAGCCCCGGGGCGTCGAGCTCGCGGTAGCTCACGCCCGTGGCCAGCACGACGGCGTGGGCGTGGATGGCGCTGCCGTCGGAGAACCGGACGGTGCGCGCGGAGCCGTTCGCCTCCAGACCGACGACCTCGCGGGCGGTGAGCACCTCGGCCCCGAGCCGCACCGCCTGGCGGCGCGCGCGGTCGGTGAGCTGGGCGCCCGAGACGCCGTCCGGGAAGCCGAGGTAGTTCTCGATCCGGGAGCTCTGCCCGGCCTGGCCGCCCGTCGCGGTGCGCTCGACCAGCACCGTCCGCAGACCCTCGGAGGCGCCGTACACGCTCGCGCCGAGCCCGGCCGGTCCGCCGCCGATCACGACGAGGTCGTAGAAGTCCGTGGCCGGCACGGTCGAGAGCCCGACCCGCTCGGCGAGCTGCACCTCCGCGGGCGCGATCAGGCACTCGCCGGACGGGGAGATCACCACCGGCAACGTCGACGCGTCGACGCCGGCGGCCTCCAGCAGCCGCGCGGCCTCCGGCTGGTCGACCGGGTACCAGCGGTAGGGGACCTGGTTGCGGGCGAGGAAGTCCCGCACCTCGTGCGACCGGGCGGACCAGCGGTGCCCGATCACCCGCGTCTCGCAGACCTCGGTGCGGTCCGCGGCGCGCCACGACTCGATCATCGCGTCGACGACGGGGTACAGCTTCTCCTCGGGCGGGTCCCAGGGCTTGAGCAGGTAGTGGTCCAGGTCGACGACGTTGATCGCGGTGATCGCGGCGTCCGTGTCCGCGTAGGCGGTGAGCAGGACCCGGCGCGCCGCCGGGTACAGGTCCATGGCCTGCTCGAGGAACTCCAGGCCGTTCATCCCGGGCATGCGGTAGTCCGCCAGCAGCACGGCGACGTCGTTGCCCCGCAGGGCCATCTCGCGCAGCGCCTCGAGCGCCTGCTGGCCGGACTCGGCCCGGACGATGCGGTGGTCGGCGCCGTAGCGGCGGCGCAGGTCCCGGGCGACGGCACGGGAGACGGAGGGATCGTCGTCGACGGTGACGAGTGCGGGTTTGGCAGGGACGAGCGAGCCGGGCGGCCCGGACGACGTGGGGGCATCCGTCATGACCTCATCCTGCCCTGCCCGGCGAGCGGCGGCATCGGTGATTCGACTGCAAAGGGTCCATCGGGCTCATCCCATCCGCTCGCGCAGTCCGCTGGCGCGGCTCACGGGGCGGCCCACCGCGGCGCGGACGGCCTCCTCGGCCCCGACGATCCGGACGGACTCGCGGGCGCGGGTGACCGCGGTGTAGAGCAGCTCGCGGGTGAGCAGCGGCGACTCCGGAGGCGGCAGCACGACCGTGACCTGCGCGAACTGGCTGCCCTGGCTGCGATGGACGGTCATCGCGTGCACGGTCTGCGCCGCGCCCAGGCGGGCGGGGGCGAAGGACTGCGGCTCGGCCGGCCGGCCGAACACCGCCCGCAGCACCCCGTTCTCCCGCACGACCACGCCCGTGTCGCCGTTGTAGAGCCCGAGGTCGTAGTCGTTGGTGGTGACGAGCAGGGGCCGGCCCGGGTACCAGGGGCTGCGACGTTCTCCGGGCGGCGGTTCGTCGAACCCGGGGCGTGCGGCGGCGAGCCAACGCTCCACCTCCAGGCCCCAGCGCGCCACGCCGAAGGACCCGCGGCGGTGGGCGCAGAGCAGGCGGTGCTGCTCCAGGGCCCCGAGCGCGCCCGCGGCATCACCCCGTGCGGCGGCGTCGATGAGCGCCCCGGCCGCCGCCACGACGTCCCGGCGCAGGCCCTCCAGGCCGGCGGGCTCGCGCACCTCGAGATCGGTCTCCACGAACGTGACGTCCGGGAGCCCGGCGTGCAGGAGCCCGACGGCGGTGTCCGCGTCCCCCGCCTGCACGGCGCGGGCGAACTCGGCGATGCCGCCGTCGAAGCGCCAGGTGTGCCGCAGGGTGACGACGCCGTGGACGACCGGTGGATCGCCCGGTTCGAGGGCCCCGGCGGCGCGGAGCCGCTCGTCGAGGGCGGGTTCGGCGGTGCCGCCGGCGCGGGCGAGATCGCCGAGCACGGCCCCCGCCTCCACGGACGCGAGCTGGTCCGGGTCGCCGACCAGCACCAGCCGGGCGTCCGGGCGCACGGCCTCGAGCAGCCGCGCCATGAGGGTCAGCGAGACCATCGAGGTCTCGTCGACCACCACGACGTCGTGGGGCAGGCGGTTGGCGCGGTCGTGCCGGAAGCGGCTGGACGAGCCGGCGCGGCGGCCGAGCAGGCGGTGGATCGTCGACGCGGTGGGGCGGCCGACCCGCGCCCGGTCCTCGGGCGGGAGCTCGGTGGTGTGCTGGGCGACGGCCTCGCCGAGCCGGGCTGCCGCCTTGCCGGTCGGCGCCACCAGCGCGACCCGCAGGGGGGTGGGCTCGCCGCGCCCGATCCCACCGGCCTCGTGGAGATCGTGGAGCAGGGCGAGGAGCCGGGCGACCGTGGTGGTCTTGCCCGTGCCGGGCCCGCCCGCGAGCACGGTGACCCGGCGGAGCGCCGCCACCGCCGCCGCGAGGCGCTGGAGGTCGGGTTCGTGGGTCGTGGGTCGGGGGCTCGTGGCGGCCTCATCGGGGCCGGCTGCCGTGGGGCCGGTGGTGGTCGGGTCGGTGTCGGTCGGGTCGGTGGTGGTCGCCCCGGGCGATGCGGGTGGGCCGAAGAGGCGGGTGAGGGCCGCGGCGAGGCGGGTGGGATCGACCTCTGGCTGCTCGCCCGTGGCCCGGTCCCGCAGCTCCCGGCGGACCAGCTCCTCCTCGGCCCAGTACCGGTCGAGGTAGAGCAGGCCGCGGCCGCCCGAGACCGGGACCAGGCGCAGGGGCCGGCCGGCGGGGGCGTCCGTGCCGAGCGCGACGAGCGGGCTGCGCTCGACCGCGGCCCGCCAGCCCTCGGGCTCGGGCCAGTGCAGGTCGGTGACGTCGACGCTCTCCTCGCCCTCGCCCAGTACGGTGTGGGCGACCTCGGCCAGGTCCAGGCACACGGAGCCGTTGCGGATGGCGCGCACCGCCAGCGCCACCGCGAGCAGCACCTCCTCGGGCTCGCCTCCCGGATCGCCGCCCAGCGCGCCGAGCCGGGTCGCGACGTGCACGTCCGCAGCGGTGAGCACCCCCGCGACGTTGAACTCGCCGAGGAGTCCCCGGGCGCCGAGGGCGGTACGGAGGTCGTGGGGATCGCGCTCGGGCCGCCGCGCGGTGGTCGCCCCGACGGCCGGCGTTCCGGGGCCGGTCGACCCGCTCGCGGCCGGGATCGGGGCGGAGATAGCGGCCGGGGCGGTCACGAGGAGCCTCCGAGATCGTCGAGGTCGAACAGCCCGGCCTCCTCGGCCGGTGCCTCCGTGGACGCGCGCGCCGCCTTGCCCGCCGCGCCTCGGGGTGCGGCCTTGGAAGTGGTTCCGGACGTGGTCGTGGTCGCGGGTTCGCCCAGATCGAGCGCCAGCTCGCCCGTCTCCTCCTCCACGATCGGCACCTCGGCCCCATCGGCGCCGGATGCGACCAGGACGGGCCCGGGCCGGTGATCATCGGCCGGTCCGGACTCCTCCTCCATGATCGGCGCTTCGGACCCATCGGCGCCGGATGTGGCGGGAACGGGTCCAGGCTGGCGATCATGAACCGGGCTGGACAGGTCGAGGTCGGGCGCCCCGTCCATGATCGGCGGCTCTGACCCATGGTCGCCGGATTTGGCGTGTCCGAGTCCCATACGGTGATCATGAACGGGGTAGGGCTCGTCTGTGCTCGGCGCTTCGGACTCCGTGGTGCCGTGTGCGGCGTCGACGGGTCCGGGCCGGTGATCATCGCGTGCGGCCGGTGGGCCGGGGGGCGCTGTGTGCTCCGGTGCCGGGGGCCCGGACACGTCGGCCGGAGGGGTGGCCCGTGCCCGGGGAGCGGCGGCGAGGAGGTCGGAGAGCTCTTCCACCAGGGCGCCCGGCGGGCGCCAGCCGAAGACCCCGCAGGGGGTGCCGTCGACGACGGGGGTGTCCGGGCCGCACATCCCCCGCAGGAAGAGGTACAGGATCCCGCCGAGGTGCTCGTCGGGGGAGTAGCCCGCCAGTCGCCAGCGCAGGAAACGGTGCAGGGCCACGGAGTACAGCAGCGCCTGCAACGGGTAGTGCGCCGCCTGCATCGCCGCCGCCAGGACCGGCGGGGCGTAGTGCGCCGCCGTCAGCGGCTCCCGGCCGCCCGGACCCGACGGGCCGAGCCAGTTGGTCTTGTAGTCCACCACGAGGAACCGCCCGTCGACCCGCAGCACCGCGTCGATCGAGCCGGTCAGGTACCCGCGCAGCGGCTGGCCGGCCAGGCCGGGGGAGGCGAGGAGATCGGGATAGCCCGCCAGCGGATTGCCCGCGGGCAGGTGCCGGCGCAGCACCGGCGCGAGGTCCCCGAGCGTGACCTCGCCGGTCGGCAGGTCCCCGCCCGCGAGCGGCATCTCGAAGTCCAGCTCCGGCAGCCGGTCCGACGTGGGCACCGCCCGCAGCGCGCGGCCGCCGGCGAGCGGGCCGAGGGGGGTCTCCACCACGGGGACGAGTGCCGCGGCCAGGACCTCGGCGTCGACCTCGGTGGGCTGCTTCTCCAGCTCCTCGCGGGTGCGGGCCAGCAGCTCGGTGGGAAGGTCCGCCACCGTGGGGTCGAGGTGCTCGAACACGGCGTGCACCAACGTGCCGAACGCCGCGCCGAGCGGCAGCTCCGCCATCGGCGACGGCACGTCCGCCCCGATCTCGGAGACGACCTCCGGCGCGTCGAGCTCCGCCTCGTCGTCCGTCCCGGCCACCTCCGGCTCCGAACCCACCCCGGGCGTGGGCGGCTCCGGGGTCTCGGCGGTGTGGGAGCCGTGCGCGTCCGCGGTGAGCGCGCTGTAGGAGGTGCGGCGCCACGCCGAGTCGAGGCGGCGGCCGAACCGGGCGACGTCGAGCCGCGGCGGCTCACCCGCCGGCTCCGCGGGGGCGGCGGGCCCGCGGTCGGACAGGGTCTCCACCACGATCCCGGGCACCGACGAGAGCAGCTGCACCGCCGACGCGTCCGACGGCACCTTGTAGCTCGGGGCGGGGACCGTCCCCGCCGCCGGCCGCCCGATCAGCAACCGGTGGATCGCGGAGGACTCCGTGGTCGTGGTGGGTGCCCACCACGCCACCACCTGGCAGCGGGCGCGGGTGAGCGCGACGTACATCAGCCGCAGGTCCTCGCCCGCCTCCTCGTCGAGATGGCGTTGCAGGCGGGCGCCGCGCTCCGGCGAACCGGGGCCGCCGACGTCGAGCACCCGGGCGCCCTCGTCGTCGTGCACCAGGAGCACCTCGGCCTTGTCGTTGACCCAGCGGTCCCAGCCGAACGGCACGTACACGACCGGGAACTCGAGCCCCTTGCTGCGGTGCACGGTGACGATCTGCACGGCGTCCGCGTCCGACTCCAGGCGCCGGCTCCGCTCGGTGGTGGTGTCGCGCGCGGCGTCGGCCATGCGGTGGCGCAGCCACTCGACCAGCGCGGACGGTCCGAGGTGCCGTTCGAGCGAGGCCTGGTGCAACACCTGCCCGATGTGCCGGACGTCCGTGAGCATCCGGTCGCCCTCGCGGAGCGCGAGCAGCCGGGCGGGCAGCCGGGTCCGGGTGGTGACGGCCTCCAGCAGCGCGGCGACCCCCCGCTCGGTGAGGATCGCGTGCCAGGCCCGCAGGTCCGCGCCGAGCTCGTCGACCAGCTGCTCGGCACCGTCGCCGCAGAGCTCCTCGACGGTGTGCCCGACGAAGCAGGTCAGCGCCGCGGCCCGCAGCCGGGTGGTGCGCTGCGGCTGCTCGACGGCCTCCAGCAGCGTGAGCCACTCGGCCGCGGCCTCCGTGGTGAACACGCTGGTGGTGCCGGTGAGGACGGCGGCGACCCCGGCCGCCGTGCACGCCTCCCGGACGAGCACGCCCTGCGCGTTGGTCCGGACCAGGACGGCGATGTCCCCCGCCCGCAGGTCGCGCTCCTCGAAGCGCGCCCCCGAGGCCAGCAGCGCGCCGATGTCGGCCGCGACGTCCTCCGCGACGATCTCCCGCGCCTTGGCCGCCCGTCCCAGCCTGCGCCCGGTCAGCGGTTCGAGCCGGTCCCGGTCCACGACCCGGAGCCGGAAGGGGGCGTCGGACGGCGCGCCGGACAGCCGGCGGGCGGTGTGGTGCGCCTCCACGTGCCGGACGACGATCTCGTCGCTGCCCAGCGCGACCTCGCCGAACACCCCGTCGAGCGAGCCGAGCAGCTCTTCGTCCGTGCGGTAGTTGGTGCCGAGGGTGAGCCGGCTGCCCTCCTTCGCCGCCTCCAGGTAGGACACGACGTCCGCCCCGCGGAACGCGTAGATCGCCTGCTTGGGGTCGCCGATCAGGACGAGCGTGACGTGCCCGTGGAAGGACCGCTCCAGGATCTCCCACTGGATCGGGTCCGTGTCCTGGAACTCGTCGACCAGCACGACGTCGTAGCGCGCCTGCAGCCGCGCCCGCGCCGCCTCGCCGCGCACCGGGTCCCGCAGCGCGCCCGCGAGCCGGGTGAGCATGTCGTCGTAGCTGAACAGGCGCCGCGCGCGCTTGCGCCGGTCGACCTCGCCGCGCACGGCGGCGGCGAAGCTGAACCGGACGCCGGGTCCGGAGCCGGGACCCGCGTCCCGCGGCTCGAGCCGGGCCTGCGGGTCCCCGACGGCCTGGCGGGCGAGCTTCAGCGCGTCCTCCCGGCCGAAGTCCGGCCGGCCCGCCCCGGCGGCGGCGTACTTGCGCACGTAGAAGTCGTCGACCACCTCGGTGACCAGGTCGTCCACGTGCTCGACGAACTCGGCGTCCGGATCGCTGTCGCCCGCCACCCCGAGACCCGCGAGCATCTGCTGGCAGAACTGGTGGGTGGTGGCGATGGTGGCCGCGTCGAAGTCCGCGAGCGCCGTGCGGAGCCGGTCGCGGCGCAACCGGACCTCCTCGGGGGTGCCCTGCTGCAGGAGCCGGGTCACCTCGTCCGACGACGGCTCGCCCGACGCCAGCCCGCGCTCGGTCGCGCCGAGCCGCTCCCGCACGCGTTCGCGCAGCTCCTGGGTGGCCTCGCGGCCGAAGGTCACGAGCATCAGCCGGGGCAGCGCGATCCCCTCGGCCACGTACCGGGTGGCCAGGGCGGCGATGGTGAAGGTCTTGCCGGTGCCGGCGCTCGCCTCCAGCACCGTGGTGCCGGAGGGGAGCTCGCCGTCGACCCGGAACTGCGGGTGGGCCAGCAGTGCCTGGGTCATCGCGCGACTCCCCGCTCGTTCACAGGACCTCCAGGTGCTCGGCGTCGAGCAGCGGCCGCCAGATCCGCTCGGCCAGGGCCCCGAACCGGGACTCGCCCGCGGCATCCCGCTGCCGGAGCAGCGCGTCGAAGCCGGCCCCGGTGCCCAGCACCGCGATGATCGACTCGTCCTCCGCCTCGAACCGCCACTCGCCGCCGGCTGCGGCCTCGGCGTCCCGCACGGCGGCCCCGGTCCGGCGCGCCTTCGCGTACGCCAGCCCGCAGGGTGCGGTGAGCGGCAACGGTTCCCGCAGGCCCTCGCGGTGCAGCGCGACGATCCCGGCCAGCGCCTCGCGGGCCTCCTCGAGCCCGAGCGGGCGCAGCGAGGCCCTCGCCGTGCCGCCACCCCGGCCGCGGCCGAGCGTGACCGCCCGCCACTGCGTGTCCGGGCGCGTGACCGTGAGCGCGAGGAGCCGGGCCCAGGCGCGCAGCCGGTGCTTCGGGCCCAGCCGCGAGTACTCGACCGTGACCAGGGTGTTCCCGTGGATGCCCGCCACGGTCCCGACGACGCGGGCCCCGCCCGGCAGCCCGGCCGCGACGTCCCGCGACACCGGGTCGCCCACCCGCAGGTCCGCGCTGGCCTCCACCAGCGGCTCCACGGCCGTCCCGACCTTCTCCAGGACGGCCCCGCCGAGCGCGCCCGGCGGCAGCTCGCCGCGCCGCCATTCGGCCTGGACACCGTGCCCGGCGTCGGCCCCGGCGAGCCGGTCCCGCAGCATCCGGTCGCCGACCGACCACTCGTCCAGCCCGGTGAGCTGCACCGGGAGCGCGTCCGCCGGCTCCTCGTCCTCCGAGCGGGGCACCATGCCGACCCGCTGGCGCAGGAAGGCCTTCATCGGGTGCTCCAGGAACCGCACGAGATCGTCGAGCTCCACGCCGTCCGGCTCCGGTGCGGGGGCGAGCGGCTCGGTGAGGAAGGGCGGCACCGGGCGCGGCTCGTGCTGCAGGGCCTGGGCGCCGGCCAGCGCGGTGCGGTCGAAGCTGAACGGCGCCGGTTGCGATCCGGTGGCGCGGAAGTTGCGGGGATCGAAGGGCTGCAGGGGATGCCGGGTCGTGACCCGCTCACCCGCGCCCGCCCCGGCCACCGCGTCCACGGCGTCGAGCAGCTCGCCGATCGGCACCGCGGGCGGGCGGGGCGCACCGGTGCGCTCGTTCATCCCCGAGTGCACGACGACGAGGTGCTCGGTGGCGGAGGTGACCGCGTCGAGCAGCAGCTGCCGGTCCTCGCTGCGGAGGTCCCGCTCGCCGAGGTGGGGATCGCGGGCCAGCACGTCGTCCCCGTCCGGGGCGCCGGTGCGGGGGAACACCCCGTCGTCCACCCCGAGCAGGCAGACGACCCGGTGCGGCACCGAGCGCATCGGCACGAGCGTGGCGACGGTCAGCGTGCCCGTGCGGAAGTTCGCGCGGCTCGGGCGGCCGCGCAGCCGGTCGGAGAGCAGGCCGCGGACGTCGGACAGGGACAGGTCGACCGTGCCGGCCTGCGGGCCCGCGGAGCGGACCACCTCGGCCAGCTCCGCCCGGGCCTGGGCCTCCTGCCACGCGTCCGTCAGGGTGGTCGAGGCCAGCGCCGACAGCCCGTCGAGCAGCGCCCCGACCCACGCGGTGAGGGGCTGCGGGCCGCGCAGCGCGTCGAGCACGGTGCGCAGCCGCTCCAGGACCTCGGCGAGCGCGCCGACGAGGTCGACGTCCGAGGAGTCGACGTCGTCGAGGGGGAGCGCGGTCCCGAGCCAGCCCTGCTCGCCGGGGCGTTCGGCCATCGCCACCCCGAGAAGCATCCGGTCCAGGCCCGACGACCAGGTGTTCTGCGGGAAGCCCTCGAGGCGGAAGGGCCGGCGATGCTCACCGTCGAGCCCCCAGCGGACGCCGGCACCGACCACGAGCTCACCGAGGCGGTCCAGCGCGTCGTCGTCGAGGCGGAAGCGGCGCCGGACGGGGCTCGACCCCACCAGGTCGAGCACCTGGGACGCGGTGACGCGCGAGTCCGCCAGCTCCAGCAGCGCGGACACGGTGCCCAGCAACGGGTTCGCCTGCCGCAGGGACCGGTCCGCGAGGCGCACCCGGAGCCGGTGTCCGGGGTGCGTGTCCTCGGCGTCCGTCTCCGCGGCCAGCCCGAACGAGGCCGAGATCAACGGCGCGAAGGCCTCGATGTCCGGGCACATCACGATGACGTCCCGCGGCTCGAGCGTGGGATCGGCCGCGAGCAGGCCGAGCACGATCTCGCGCAGCACCTCGACCTGCCGGTCCGGCCCGTGGCAGGCATGCACCTGGACGCTCCGGTCGCCCGCGGCGAGCGGCTCCGGTGCGGGCGGCGGCGGGCTGTCGGCGCGGAGCGCGGCCTGGAGACAGCCGAGCAGCGTGTCCGGCGGAGCGGGTGCCTCGTGATGCAGGTCCTGCGCGCCGGTCGGGAGCCGCAGCTGCAGCTCGCGGATGTCTCGGCCCAGGGAACGCAGCAGCGGGTTGCGGACGGCCCGCGCGGACTCGTCCTGCTCCCGGGTGAACCCGAAGTCCTTGCCCCGCAACGACTCCCACAAGGCGGGGGACGGATGGGGGAGCCACAGGTGCACGTCCCGGTGCGCGGCGAGTGCCGACAGCACGGCGAGGTGCTCGGCGGCGAGCCGGGTGGGCCCGAAGACCGACAGCCGCTCCGGGACGATCGCGGCGACGAGGCCGGGATCCGCCCGCAGCGCGCGATCGGCCGCGAGCAGCCGCTCGGCCGCGCTCGGGACGGCGATCCGGGCCCGGAGCCGCCGCCACAGCTCGACCTGCCACCGCAGGTCCGCCGGGACGCCCGCGGACCCGCCCTCGTGCCACGCCCGCACCATGTCCGGGCGGTGGATCGCGTAGCCCGCGAACAGGTCCGACAGCCGGCGGGCGACGGCGTACGTGCGGGAGCCGCCGCTCTGGGCGAGGTGCGCGGCGAGGGCCGCGAACGTGTCGCCGGGGTCGGCGGTGGCGCGGACGATCTCCTCCAGCAGCGGCCACACCGCGCGGGCGGCGTGCCAGGGATCGGCCTCCGGGTCGGTGCCGGTCGCGAGGTTGACCACCTCCGACAGGATCTGCCCGGGTGCGGGGAAACGGACGTTGGCGCACACGCCGTCCGTCCCCCCGCCCGTCCCCAACCGGCCCGCCAGCCGCTGCCCGAGCCAGCGCTCCACACCGCGCTCGGGCACGGCGACGATCTCGGCCACGAAGGGGTCCACCGCCGGCCCGCCGATCACCTCGGCGAGCGCGTCGGCCAACCGGTCGGCCCGCTCGGCCCGGTGGATCAGCAGCACGGGAACGAACCTACTGACGGGGGCCGACGGTTCCGGCGCGGGGCACGCCCGCGAGCCCGGGTTGTCCACAGGATCGGGCGTCGCAGATGTGTGTTTCGGCCTCCCGGCTCTGCCGATCGGCCGGCTCCGCCGGCGGGCCGACTCGCGGGGAACGGGCGTGACTCGCGAGGGCGCTACCAGGTGCTGACGGCGTAGTCCTTGAGGAAGCAGCCGTAGAGGTCCTCGCCCGCCTCGCCCCGGACCACCGGGTCGTACACCCGGGCCGCGCCGTCGACCAGGTCCAGCGGGGCGTGGAAGCCCTCGTCGGCGAGGCGCAGCTTCTGGTGGTGCGGGCGCTCGTCGGTGATCCAGCCCGTGTCCACGGCCGTCATGAGGATCTTGTCGGAGCGGAACATCTCCTCGGCCGAGGTGCGCGTGAGCATGTTCAGCGCGGCCTTCGCCATGTTCGTGTGCGGGTGCCCCGGAGCCTTGTAGCCCCGCCCGAACACGCCCTCCATCGCGCTGACGTTGACCACGTACGCGCGCCCCGCGCGGGCGGCCCCGGCGGCCAGCGACGCCCGGAGCCGGGAGATCAGGATGAACGGCGCGGTCTGGTTGCAGAGCTGGACCTCGAGCAGCTCGAGCGGGTCCACGCCCTCGACGTTCGCGACCCAGCTGTTGACCCGGGCCGTGTCCGGCAGCAGCCCGCCGGCGTCGACCGCGATGCCCGCCTCGATCCGCTCCGGGGACGCGCTGCGCGCCGTCATCGCCAGGGAGGCGAGCCGGTCCGCGGCGGCCGAGCCGCCCTCCGCCGTCTCCACCACCGCGCCGAGCGCGGGGACGGCACCCGCGAGTGCCGCGGGGTGCGCGTCCGAGGCGTGGGAGAAGACCAGGACCTCCGGGACGGTGTCCGCGGGCAGCGGCGTCGCCTCCGCCTCGGCCAGCGCGGCGTAGGAGCCGGGGGCGCGGCGCACCGTCTGGGCCGCGTTGTTGATCAGGACGTCGAGCGGGCCCTGGGCCGCGACGTCGTCCGCCAACGCCGCGACCTGCGCCGGATCACGCAGGTCGATGCCCACGACCCGCAGCCGGTGCAGCCACTGCGCGCTGTCCTCGAGCGCGGAGAAGCGGCGCACCGCGTCGTGCGGGAAGCGGGTGGTGATGGTGGTGTGCGCGCCGTCGCGGAGCAGCCGCAGCGCGATATACATGCCGATCTTGGCCCGGCCGCCGGTCAGCAGGGCGCGCCGGCCGCTCAGGTCCGTGCGGGCGTCCCGCCGGGCCCTGTTGAACCCCGCGCACGACGGGCAGAGGTTGTGATGGAACGCGTCGACCTCGGTGTAGCGCTGCTTGCACATGTAGCAGGAGCGGGCGCGCAGCAGCGTGCCCGCCGTCGCGCCCGGGGTGGTCGAGGCGAGCGGGATGCCCGCGGTCTCGTCGTCCACCCGGCCGGGGGCGGCGGTCGCCGTGGCGGCGAACACGGCGTTGTCCGCGTCCGTGACGGCCTTGCGCCGGTCGCTCTTGCGGCGGGCCTTCACCGACTTCCAGATGCCCGCGGTGGCCCGCCGGACGGTGACGGCGTCGGGATGCTCGGGCGGCAGCTCGTCGAGCGCCGCGAGCACCCTCAGACAGGTCGCGAGCTCCCCGGGGTCGATCCCTGCGCTCCGGTCCTCAGCGTCCACCGTCATCCGTATCCCTCGCCTCGTGCTGACCGGGAAAGGGTACGGAACCCGGTTCTCACTCCAGCTCGGCGAGGGCCTTCCGGGCCTGCTCGAGCTGGGCCTCCAGCTCCGCGACCTTGGCCTCGCGCGCGGCCCGGGCCTCCCCGATGACCTCCTCGATCGGCCCGCCGATCTCGGGGTGCAGCTCCGCGGCGGCCTTGACCACCGCGGCGGCGGACACCGGCAGGGCCCGGGCCAGCCAGGTGGCGCCGCGCTTGAGCTCGGCCTGCCACTCGCCGTCCGCGGAGCCGCTCACGGTGAGGGTCAGCTCGACGACACGCGTGGTGCGCGCCGTGGAGCCCTTCGGACGCCCCCGCTTGGGCTTCTCGGAGGTGACGTCGTTGGTCCCGGTGGCGGCATCGGTAGCGGTGCCGGCGGGGGAGCCGGAGGCGTCGGCAGCGGGCGGGACCGTCGACGGGACGTCGGCGGGGGTGGGCTCGGCAGTGGTCACGGGCTCCCTCTCCAGGCAGGCGGGTGGGACGACAAGCCTGACCGTAGAACAGGTGTTCGACCGCGCCGGGACCGGGTCACCTGTATCGACCATTTATATAAGTCGGTGATGTAATGGAGGGGTGAACCGGACGGTGGAGACCGATGCACCCGACGTGGCCGAGCTGGCCGGCGTCCTGGAGCAGGTGGCCAGCTGGCTGCGCCGCACGCTGCGGAACGAGGAGTGGAACACCGTGGCGCTCTCGGTCCTCGACGAGCTCGTGCGGGAGGGGCCGCGGCGGGTCACCGAGCTCGCCGCCCTCGAACGGGCCAGCCAGCCGGGGATGACCGGGATCGTCGGTCGGCTGCAGGCCGCCGGGCTGGTCGGCCGCGCCCCGGACCCCACCGACGGACGCGCCACGCTCGTCGCCCCGACGAACGCCGGTCGTCGCTACATCCGGGAGCGGCACGCGCAGCGCGCCGTCATGGTGGCCGACCGGATCACGACCCTGCCCGCCGACGACCGGCGCGCGTTGCTCGACGCGACGCGCGCGCTGGCCGCCCTCACCCACACCACCGAGGGAGCCGCGTGAGTACCCACACCGCCAGCCCGTTCCGGCAGCCGAGGGCCGTCTGGGCCGTCGCGTTCGCCTGCGTCATCTCGTTCATGGGGATCGGGCTGGTCGACCCGATCCTCCCGGCGCTCACCGACCAGCTGCACGCCACGCCGACCCAGGCGGAGCTGCTGTTCACCAGCTATCTCGTGGTCACGGCCGTCGCGATGCTGGTCACGGGCTGGGTGTCCAGCCGGATCGGCGCCAAGAAGACGCTCGTCGCCGGCCTCGTGCTGATCGTCGTGTTCGCGGCGGCCGCGGCGGCGTCGGGGAGCATCGGCGGGATCGTCGGCTTCCGCGCCGGCTGGGGCCTGGGCAACGCCCTGTTCATCGCGACGAGCCTGGCCGTGATCGTCGGCTCCGCGAGCGGCGGGTTCGGCGGCGCCATCGTCCTGTACGAGACGGCGCTGGGCATCGGCATCGCCACCGGCCCGCTGCTGGGCGGGCTGCTCGGCTCGATCTCCTGGCGCGGCCCGTTCTTCGGCGTCTCGGTGCTGATGCTGGTCGCGCTGGTGGCCACCGTCGCGTTCGTGGAGAAGACCCCGCCGCCCGCCGAGAGATCGAGGCTCTCCGAGCCGCTCACGGCGCTGCGGCACCGCAGCCTGCGCACGACCAGCCTGGTCGGGCTCCTCTACAACTGGGGCTTCTTCACCCTGCTCGGCTACGCGCCGTTCCTCATGAACCTCTCGGCGATCCGGCTGGGCCTGGTGTTCTTCGGCTGGGGCCTGCTCGTCGCCCTGTTCGCGGTCTTCGGCGCCATCTGGCTCAAGGACCGCTTCGGCACGGCGCGCACGCTCTACGGCAGCCTGGTCGGTGTCGCCGTCATCCTCGCGGTGATCGGGACCTTCTCGGGGTCGGTGCCCACGGTGATCGTCGCCGTCATCGCCTCGGGCGCGTTCGTCGGGCTGAACAACACGCTCGTCACCACCGCCGTGATGAGCATCTCGCCGGTGCCGCGCAGCGTCGCCAGCGCCACGTACGGCTTCGTCCGGTTCATCGGCGGCGGGCTGGCCCCGCTGGCCGCGGGCCTGCTCGCGGCCGGGATCAGCGTGCACGTGCCGTTCTGGATCGGGGCGGTCGTCGTGCTGGCCGGCGTGGCCCTGCTCACCACGGTGCACCGGGACCTCGAGAACGCCGACGCGACGGCCGACGGGGAGGCCGCCGAGGAGGCCGTCACGGAGATCCCGGCCGATCCGGAGGAGGCGATCCTCGCCGAGGACGCCCTGAGGCACGAGAGCGGACGGTCATGACCGGGTTCGAGTACGGCTGCGACGGGCCGCGGGCCGTCGTCGTGGGGATCGACGGCTCGGAGACGGGCTGGCGGGCCCTGCACTACGCGATCGGCCAGTCCCGGCGGCAGGGCGGACGGGTGGTCGCGGTCTACGCGGACCGGCTGCCGGCCGCCGCCTTCGCCACCGCGGTCCCGCTCGCCGCGGCGGCCGTGGCCGATCCGGGCGTGGACACCCTGATCGAGGAGCTGCGGGCGGAGGTGGCCGAGATGGGCCCGCAGTACGGCGTCGACGTGACGTTCGAGACCGTGGCGGGTGATCCCGTGGCCGCGATGGTCGCGGTGGCGGAGCGCGAGCGGGCGGACGCGGTGGTCGTCGGGGCCAGCGTGCAGGCCGGCCACAAGCTGTTCGGCTCGGTGGCGACGCGGGTGGTGAAGGCGGGTCGCTGGCCGGTGACGGTGGTCCCCTAGAAGTACGTGCCGGGCGCGGGGTGCAGCGCGTGCAGCCCCCGCCCGCCCAGCTCCGGCGGCGCGTCGACCCGGTCGCCGGACCGCTCGTCGAGCCACGCGGTGAGGTCCGCCCACCAGGAGCCCGTGTGCAGGCGGGCCGCGCTCCGCCAGCGTTCGGGATCGGCCGGGTTCCCGGACGAGACGCCGCCGTCCGCGGCCCGGAAGACCCTCGTCCCGTACCCCACGGCGGCCGCGGTGCTGCCCGGGACCAGCACGAACCGGCTCTTGCCGCCGAGGACCTGGGTGGTCCGGTAGACGCCCTGCCAGCTGCCGAGCCGGTCCGTCACGCCGGCCACCAGGTAGACGTCCCGGTCGACCGATCCGAGGTCCGCGCCGGGCACCTCGCCGCTCAGGGCGATCCGGGTGAGGTCGCGGTAGAGCCCGGCCGGGACGTGCAGGGTGTCGAGGTTCCAGGCGCGCAGCGGATCGGCGGTGCCGTCGCGCGCGGGCCGGAGCAGCGCGGGGCAGAGCAGGGCGTGCAGCTCGGCGAGACGCCGCCCGTCGAGCCGCCCGGCGCGGGTCACGGCCCCGACCGCGGCCTCGACCTCCCGCTCGTCGACGGGGGTGGGCGCGCCGGGCCCGGTGTTACCGGCGTCCCGGCCGGGCGCGGTGCCGGCCAGGACCAGCGCGGCGACCCGTTCCTGCCGCTCCAGGCGCGCCGTGACGGCGGCCGCGAGCAGCCCGCCCGCGCCGAGCCCGAGCAGCGTGGTCCGGTCCACGCGGCAGATCCGCCCCGCGGCGTCCAGGGCTCCGGCGACGGCGTCCGCGTAGGTGTCGAGGTCCCGGGCCGCGTCCTGCGGGCCCGGATCGCGCCAGGACAGCGCCAGCACCTGCACCCCGGCCCCGACGAGGTGGGCCACCAGGCTGCGGTCCGGCGCGAGGTCCACGAGGTGCACCCGGTTGACGAAGCCGGGGACCACCAGCACCGGCACCTCGCCGACCCGCTCGGTGACCGGCAGGTACCGGATCAGCTCGCACACCGGCGTCCGCCACACGACGGCGCCGGGTGCGGTGGCCGTGTCGGTGCCGGGTTCGAGGCGCAGCCCGCTGCCCGGGACCCGGGGGAGCGACGCCAGGTCCGCCGCGAGCGCGCGCAGCTCGGCCGGGCGCCGGGGCGCCAGGAGCTCCGCGATCCGGGTGGCCGCGAACCGCAGCCGCTCCGCGTCCTCGGGGGCCTCGGCGAGATCGTCGACCAGATCGAGGACGGCGGCCCGGATGGCGTGGTGGGTCGCGTCCGGGCGGGGACCGGCTCCGCCGCCGGCGATCCGGCCGAGCTCGGCGGCCAGGCCGGTCCCGCGGGCCGCGACCCGGGTCGGGTGCCGCACGAGTGCCCCGACGAACCGGGCGGCGGCCGCGGCGGGCAGCAGCCGGGCGAGCGGGCCGCGGGCCGCCTCGGTGAGCAGCGCGTCCAGTGGCAGTGCGGCGTCGTCGGTGTGGTTCCTGCTGGTCATGGGCCCCCTCTCGCGGATCGCAGCGATTGTCCCCACCCGCGTGCGGCGCCCGCGAGGCGCTCCCGGTGACGGGTCTGCTCGGCCGGCCGGACCTCCTGCAGCGCGTTGTTGAGCTGCGCGCCCAGCACGACCGCGAACCCGAAGAGGTAGGCGGTCAGGAGGAAGGCGATCGGGGTGGCCAGCGCGCCGTAGGTGTAGCCGGTGCTGGTGACGAAGGCGATGTAGAACCGCAGCCCGGAGGTCGCGAGCACGAACACGACGGCCGCCAGACCCGCTCCCGGCAGCAGCCGGTGCCAGGGCAGCCCGCACGGCAGCGCGACCTTGTAGAGGGTGGCCAGGCAGAACACCAGCAGCAGGCCGAGGCCGGGGAAGTAGCCGGCGTCGACGAGCGGGGAGACGGCCGGCCACCAGGCCTTCAGCCGCTCCGGGCCCAGCGCGAGGCCGGGCAGCGCGACCAGCGACAGCAGCAGCGCGACCAGCGAGATCGTCCAGGCGACGAGCCGCTGCCAGACGGGGTTGCGGATGCCCTGCTGGCCGTGGGCCCGGGTCGTCGAGTCGACCAGCGAGGCGACCGCAGAGGAGCTCGCCCACAGGGCCACCACGAACCCGATGGAGACGACGTCGGCGCGGCCGTGGCCCAGGATCTCCGCCGCGGTCGGGGCGATGATCGTGTCCACGACGTCGCCGGCGAACACCTGCCGGGACGCCGCGACGATCGTCGCCTCGACCCGGCCGACGGTCCCGGGCCCGAACCAGCTCCCGACGTAGCCCAGCGAGCCGAGCAGCGCCAGCAGCAGCGGGGGCAGGCTCAGCGCCTGCCAGAAGGCGGCCTGCGCGGACATCGAGAAGATGCCGTCGTCCCACGCCTTGCCCAGCGTCCGGCCGGCGACCCGGGTGGCCGGGTGGGTGCGGAGCCGGGTCCGGTGCCCGGCGCGGAGCGAGGTTGTCATGGCGGGGAGGGAGTCCACCATGACGTGCGGCGATCGTGCGTGAGGCGGGTCGCGACTCGCCGGGCCGGGGCGGGCGGATACCCTGAACGGCGGCCGGATCGGTTGGTCGGCAGGACAGGGAGACGCGTGACGCAGACGGAATCCGGGACGGTCGCGCTGTCCCCGTCCTCGCGTCCGCTGCGTGCCTGGCAGCGGTCCGCGCTGGCCCGGTACCTCGCCGCGAAGCCCCAGGACTTCCTCACCGTCGCGACCCCGGGCGCGGGGAAGACGGCGTTCGCCCTGCGGGTGGCCAGCGAGCTCCTGGCGGACCGGACGATCGAGGCGATCACGGTCGTCACGCCGACCGAGCACCTCAAGTACCAGTGGGCGCAGGCGGCCGCCGCGGTGGGCATCGCCCTGGACCCGGAGTTCCGGGCCTCGCAGGGCACCTCGCGGGACTACCACGGCATCGCGATCACCTACGCCGGCGTGTCCGTGCACCCGAACACCCACCGGGCCCGCACCGCGAACCGCCGGACCCTGGTGATCCTGGACGAGATCCACCACGCCGGGGACGCGAAGTCCTGGGGCGAGGGCGTCCAGCTCGCGTTCGAGCCCGCCGAGCGGCGCCTGGCGCTCACCGGGACGCCCTTCCGGTCGGACGACAACCCGATCCCGTTCGTCGAGTACGAGCGGGACGCGGAGGGCGCGCTGCGCTCGCGCTCGGACCACCAGTACGGGTACGCGGACGCGCTGGCCGACAACGTCGTCCGGCCCGTGGTGTTCCTGGCGTACTCGGGCACCTCCAGCTGGCGCACGAGCGCCGGCGAGGAGATCACCGCGCGCCTCGGCGAGCCGATGACGAAGGAACAGACCGGCATGGCCTGGCGCACCGCGCTGGACCCCGCCGGCGAGTGGATGCCGTCCGTGCTCGCCGCCGCGGACCGGCGGCTCGACGCCCACCGCAACGGCGGTATGGACGACGCGGGCGGGCTGGTCATCGCCACCGACCAGACCGCGGCCCGCGCCTACGCCGCCCTGCTGATGACGATCACCGGCACGATGCCGGCCCTGGTGCTCTCGGACGAGGCGGGCTCGTCGGAGCGGATCGAGGCGTTCTCGAAGTCGCGGGACCGGTGGATGGTGGCGGTCCGCATGGTGTCCGAGGGTGTCGACGTGCCGCGGCTCGCCGTGGGTGTCTACGCCACGTCGGCGTCCACCCCCCTGTATTTCGCGCAGGCCATCGGCCGGTTCGTGCGGTCGCGGCGGCAGGGGGAGACGGCGTCGGTGTTCGTGCCGTCGGTCCCGGTGCTGCTGGGGCTGGCCAGCGAGCTCGAGGCTCAGCGCGACCACGTCCTCGGGGCCCCGCACCGGCCCAAGGAGGAGTGGAACGACCAGGAGCTGATGCTCGCCAACCGGCAGGAGGACGAGCCGGGGGAGGACGAGAAGTCCTTCACGGCCCTGCACGCCGATGCCGAGCTCGACCAGCTCATCTACGACGGCGCCTCCTTCTCCGCGGACGAGGAGGACTACATCGGCCTGCCCGGCCTGCTCGACGCCGACCAGGTCCGCTCGCTGCTGCAGCAGCGCCAGCAGGACTGGGTCGACCGGGGCTCCCCGCGCACCGGTGCCGCCGCCCGCGCCACCCCGCCGCCGGCCCCGGAGCCCGAGCGCGGGCTGTCGGTGCGAGAGCAGATCCAGAAGCTCCGCAAGGAGCTGAACTCCCTGGTCGCACTGCACAACCACCGCACCAAAAAGCCCCACGGCATGATCCACAACGAGCTCCGCAAGACCTGCGGCGGCCCGCCCATCGCGATGGCGACGATCGAGCAGATCGAGGAACGGATCGCCACGATCCGCTCCTGGCGCTGACCACCGTATTCCGCGAGTCGGGACCTGGCTCCCGGCGAGTCGGGCTGTCGAGCCCGCGAGTCGGCACTTTCTCCGAGGCCGAAACCCACGTTCACGACGTGCCGGCCGATCCGACGACCCCGTACCGAGGGACGCGAGCCGCGAGGTCGCCGTCCCCATGATCATTGCGACGGACAACGGGGAGCGGCGCCGACCACCGTGGTGGCGCCGCGACAACGATCACCTCGGCGATGATCAGCGCGAGGGTGACGGCCGAGCGACCTCCGGGACACGGAGGTGCCCGTCGGAAAGATCATCTCGCGGCGGGGCGCCCCGCCGCTCACCCGCCGACTCGCGGCTCGCCCGATCCACACCCCGACTCGCGCGGGCTCACACCCCGACTCGCGCGGACTCGGAGGCCGGGTCTCGGGGAGTCAGGACCTGGGTACGCGAGAGGGGCCGCACCTGCTGGTGCCCGCCCTCTCGCGGAAGTTCTCGAAGCCGGCGAGGGGAGTCGCCGGTACCCATCAGCCCTGCTGCACGTCCACCTCGAGCTCACGCAGCTTGTCGGCGTGGGCACGGGCGTGGTGTCCGCAGAAGAGGAGTTCGCCGCCCTTGGGAAGTACGGCGCGGACCTTCGCCGCTGCTCCGCAGCGGTCACAGCGGTCGGCGAGGGTCAACTCGGGCCGGGTCAGGGTTCCAGGCTGCATAGCGGTCTCCCTCCGTCTGGTGCCGGATGGCTCCGGCACCGCTTGCTGTGACGACCGCTCGCGCGGTACGTCCCACTCTTCCAGACGCTCGACACCCCTGCATGTGTTCCCGGTCCGTGTCGCGACGACAATCACGTTTCGACGGGTGACCGTCGTCAGATCATCGGCACGGTGGCGGTCCGGTGTACGAACACGGATTCAGTTGACTACGAGTGAATGATGCGGTGCCTGTTGTGACACCGCAAGGTGTCGTGTGTAAACAGTCCGGACGAGCCGACTACGGAGCGCAGTCGTGACGCCGAGCGTGGCGGGCCGGGTCCCGGCGCCGGTGCTCTTCGTCGCCGGGGCGGTCTCGATGTATGTCGGGGCCGCCCTGGCCGTCGGTCTGTTCGACCGGTTGTCGCCGGCCGCCGTGGCGGCGTTACGGATCTTGGCGGCGGGGGTGGTGCTGCTGGTCGTGCGGCGCCCGGAACGGGCCGCGTGGGGTCGCGCTCGGTTACGGCGGTCGGTCCCGTTCGGGGTGGCGACGGGCCTGATGAACGTCGCGTTCTACGAGGCCATCGCCCGCCTCCCGCTCGGGACGACGGTGGCGGTCGAGTTCTGCGGCCCGGTCGCCGTGGCGGCCGTGCTCTCCCGGCGGCCACGGGACGTGGCGGCGGTCCTCCTGGCGGCCGGCGGCGTGGCCCTCATCGCGGATGTCCGCTGGTCGGGCAGCGTGTCCGGGGTGCTGTGGGCGTTCGCGGCGGCGGCCATGTGGGCGGCGTACATCCTCCTCGGCACGAGGGTGGCGAGTGCCGGCAACGGGGTCGACGACATGGCCGTCGGCTTCACGGTGGCCGGGATCGTCTGCTCGCCGGCGCTGTTCCTCGGCGGTCCGCACGGGCTCGCGCCGCTGGCCGAGCCGACGGTGCTGCTGCTGGTCGTCGGGGTCGGACTGCTGTCGAGCGTGGTGCCCTACGGGCTGGACCAGATCGTGTTGCGACGCGTGGGGCGGGCCCGGTTCGCGGTGCTCCTCGCCCTGCTCCCGGCCACGGCCACGGTGATCGGGTTCGTGGTCCTCGGGCAGCTCCCGGGGCTGGCCGAGGCGGCGGGGATCGCGGCCGTCGTGGCCGCAGTGGCGGTCCGCTCGCGCGACGGCGACGTGCCGGTGGAGGCCCCCGGGCAGCCGTATCCGGTGACGGACCGTGACCCGCGGCGGGAGTGACACAGCGTGACATCGGGCGCGGCGGTCGAGTGAAGATCACCCGAGTGGGTGGACGTGACCTGCGGAGGGCTCCGAAAGGTGGCGGGGGACACGTCCGGTCGGGCGCCGCCGGGCTCGCGCTGTTCGCTCCGGGCGGACGAGCGAGTGCCCGACCCGACGGTCAGGGTGCGTCGGGAGGGACTCACCCGGGAGGCGCGCGACCAGACGGCGCAGTGGGGCGGAGGCGTGAGGTCGGGTGTGCCGGGGTCGCGGTACGCGACCCGGGCCGGGTGTCGCACGGGGCACGTCGCAGATGTGCGACTCGCCTCCCGGAACTGCCGACTCGCGGGGCTCGCGATCCGACGCGCGGGGTGGGGGACCGGGGTGCGTGGGGGCCGGGGTGGCGAGGTGAGTAGTGCGGGGACCGGCAACAAAACGTGACCTGTGTGACCGAATCGTGATGATCGCCCCGTAACTTTATCGATTCACCATGCTTCACATCACACAGATTTTCCGCATACGTTGTCGCCCACAACATTCACCCGGCGTCCAACCGCGTCGGGGCCACATCGGCGTGGAGGACTGGATGCGGATTCGGAAGGCGGCGCTCACAGCGACGCCGCGAGTACTGGCTGCTGCGGGTCTGGGCCTCGTCCTGACCCTCAGCGCGTGCGGGGCGAACAGCTCCGGGGGCTCCTCGAGCGGATCGGGCGGGGCCTCGGCGGCCCCGGCGGCCGGTGGGGTCAAGGTCGGCGTCATTCTCCCCGAGACGGACACGTCCGCCCGCTGGGAGGGCTTCGACAAGCCGATGCTCGACAAGGCCATGCGGGCCGCGGGCCTGGACCCGGACATCCAGAACGCGCAGGGCGACGAGCAGAAGTTCTCGACCCTCGCCGACGGGATGATCTCCTCGGGCGTGAAGGTGCTGGTCATCGCGTCGATCAGCTCCGACGGCGGCTCCGCCGTGGCCGCCAAGGCCAAGGCCCAGGGCATCCCGGTCATCGACTACGACCGGCTCAACCTCGGCGGCACCAGCGACTACTACGTCAGCTTCGACAACGAGAAGGTCGGGGCGCTGCAGGGCCAGGGCCTCGCCCAGGCGCTGACCGGTAAGCAGGGCGCCCAGGTGATCGAGATCGAGGGCGCGCCGACGGACAACAACGCGACGCTGTTCTACAACGGCCAGCAGACCGTGCTCAAGCCGATGTACGACTCGGGCGCGCTCAAGCTGGTGCAGAAGCAGGCCATCGACAAGTGGGACAACCAGGTCGGCGGCCAGACCTTCGAGCAGATCCTCACCGGCAACGGCGGCAAGGTCGACGGCGTCGTCGCCGCGAACGACGGCCTGGCCGGCGCGATCGTCACCGTGCTGACCAAGTACGGCCTCAACGGCAAGGTGGCCCTGACCGGCCAGGACGCCACGGCGGACGGTCTGCAGGCCATCCTGCGCGGCGACCAGTACATGACGGTCTTCAAGCCGATCCAGCAGGAGGCGGACTCGACGGCGAAGCTCGCCGCGGCCCTGGCCAAGGGGGACAAGGCCACCGCGGACTCCACCGCCACCCAGACGGTCAACGACCCGAAGGGCAACCGTCAGGTCAAGTCGGTGCTGCTCACCCCGCAGCTGATCACCAAGGACAACGTCAAGGTGGTCACCGACGCCGGGTACGTCAAGGCGAGCGAGATCTGCGTGACGGCCACCCAGGCGGCCTGTGCCGCGGCCGGCATCAAGTAACGACGACCAGGGCGCGCGGCCGGGACCCGGCCGCGCGCCCTCGCACGGAGGGCCGCGCATGTCCGAACCCATCCTGCAGCTGCGAGGCGTGTCGAAGAGCTTCGGCGCGGTCCAGGTGCTCCACGACGTCGACCTCACCGTGCGGGCGGGCGAGGTCACCGCGCTCGTCGGCGACAACGGCGCGGGCAAGTCCACGCTGGTCAAGTGCGTCGCGGGCATCCACCCGATCGACGACGGGGAGATCGTCTTCGACGGCCGGGCCGTGACGATGAGCGCTCCCGCGGACGCCGCGAAGCTCGGGATCGAGGTCGTCTACCAGGACCTCGCGCTCGCCGACAACCTCGACATCGTCCAGAACATGTTCCTCGGCCGGGAGCGCGGGAAGCCGTGGCTCCTCGACGAGGCCGACATGGAGCAGGCGGCGAGGCGAACCCTCGCGTCCCTCTCCGTCCGGACGGTGACGAGCGTCCGCACCCCGGTCGCGTCGCTGTCCGGTGGCCAGCGGCAGACCGTCGCGATCGCCAAGGCCGTGCTCTGGGACTCCCGGGTCGTCCTGCTCGACGAGCCGACGGCGGCGCTCGGCGTCGCCCAGACCCGCCAGGTCCTCGACCTGGTGCGCCGGCTCGCCGAGCAGGGCATCGGCGTGGTCCTGATCAGCCACAACATGGCGGACGTCTTCGAGGTGGCGGACCGCATCGCCACCCTCTACCTCGGCCGCATGGTCGCCGAGGTGCCCACGCGCGAGGTCACGCACGGGCAGGTCGTCGAGCTCATCACCGCAGGCCGGTCCGGGGATCTCGGGCTGGCGCGTCCCGAAGGAGTGGTCGGGGCATGACCGCCGACCTACTCACTCCCGCGGAGGCGGAATCATGACAGCACCCGAGAAGTCCGCCGCCGAGAAGGCCAACCCGGGCAACCGGGCCGCCGACTTCGGCATCGACACCACCGCCCGCACCACCGGCGAGGCGATCCGCGGCTACGTGTCGGGGCTGCGCAACGGCGAGCTCGGCTCGCTTCCCGCGCTGCTCGGCCTGGCCGCGCTGTTCATCCTCTTCACCGCCCTCGACCACGGCGGCACCTTCCCCAGCCTGCTGAACCTCGCCAACCTCCTCCAGCAGGGTGCCGGCCGGACCATCATCGCCATGGGCCTGGTGTTCGTGCTGCTCACCGGCGAGATCGACCTCGCCGCGGGTACCGCGTCCGGCCTGGCGGCGGCGCTCATGGCGCTGCACCTCGTGAGCGGCGGGAACCTGCTCGGCGCGATGGGCGGCTTCGTCTTCGTCGTGTTCGTGATCGGCCTCGTCGTCTGCGCCGGGCTGGCGATCTGGACGAAGGTCTGGGCGGGCGCGGCCGGGGCGTTGCTCGGGGCGGTGCTCCTGCTGGTCGGGGTGCCGCCCAACGCCTGGGTCGAGATGCTGCTCGCGATCTGCGTGGGCGTGGCGGTCGGCTGCCTCACCGGCTTCCTCGTGGCGCGGACGGGCATGCCCAGCTTCGTCGTCACCCTGGCGTTGTTCATCGCCTGGCAGGGCGTGATCCTGCAGCTCATCGGCGACGGCGGCACGCTGGGCCTGCGTGATCCCGTGATCAACGCGGTGGCCAACGGCAACCTGTCGACGCTCGGGTCCTGGCTGCTGTTCGTGGTCGCGGGCGGCGGGTACGCGGCCGTCCTGCTGCTGCAGCAGCGGTCCCGGCTGAGCAAGGGGCTCGTCGCGAAGCCGACCGGGCTCGTCCTGATCAAGGTCGGGGTGGTCCTGCTCCTCGGCGCGGCGGCGACGTACGCGCTGACGCAGGACCGGTCGCCGGGCATCATCAGCATCTCGGGTATTCCTTATGTCGTGCCGATTGTGCTGGTCCTCCTGATCCTGGGGACCTACGTGCTCGACCGGACGCGGTTCGGGCGGCACGTCTACGCGGTCGGCGGGAACCGGGAGGCGGCCCGGCGGGCGGGCATCGACGTCGTCCAGATCCGGGCGGCGGTGTTCGTGATCAGCTCGGCCTTCGCGGCGATCGGCGCGATCGTCTACTCGTCCAAGGTGGGCTCGGTGTCGCCGGCGGCAGGTGGCGGCAACACCCTGCTCTTCGCGGTCGGGGCGGCGGTCATCGGCGGGACGTCGCTGTTCGGCGGCCGCGGCCGGGTGTCCAACGCCGTGATCGGCGGGGCGGTGCTCGCGATGGTCGAGAACGGGCTGGGCCTGCTCAAGCAGCCGGCCGCGGTGGTCTTCGTGATCACCGGCCTGGTCCTGCTGCTCGCCGCGAGCGTCGACGTGCTGTCCAGGCGGAAGTCGGCGGCCGCCGGAAGGTGACCACGCCGCTTTCGGGTACGCGTCCCGACGACGCCCGCCGCCACAACCGCACCGCGCTGCTGCGCCGGCTGCACGTGGACGGGCCGTGCACGCGGGCGACCCTGGCCACCGAGCTGGGGCTCAACCGCAGCACGATCAAGGCGGTCGTCGACGGTCTGGCCGAGGCCGGGGTGGTGACGGAGGCCGTGCCGGCCCAGCGCAACGGGGCCGGCCGGCCGTCGCTGCTGGTGCTGCCGGAGGCGCACTCGGCGGTGGTGCTGGCCGTGGACGTCCGCGTCGACCAGGTCTCGATGGCCATGGTCGGCATCGGCGGGCAGATCCTCGGCCGGCACAGCTGGAACCTGCACCGCACCACGCGGCTGCCGGGCGAGGTGATCACCCACGTCGCCGAGTCCGCGCAGCTGCTCCGCGACGAGCTGGGGGTGCGGGAGCAGGGCGTCGGCGTCTCGGTGCCGGGCGTGATCCGGCGCTCGGACGGGATGGTGGTCGAGGCCCCGAACCTCGGCTGGCGGGACGTCTCCCTCGCCACCCGGCTCGCCGCCGTCCTCGGCTCGCCGACCGCCGTCGGCAACGACGGGGACCTCGGCGCGCTCGCCGAGCACGTCCGCGGTGCCGCGCGCGACGCGTCCGACCTGATCTACCTGTCGGCGGACGTCGGGGTGGGCGGCGGCGTGATCCTCGACGGGATGCCGGTGCGCGGCAACGGCGGGTACGTCGGCGAGATCGGGCACATGATCGTCCGGCCGGGTGGGCGGGCGTGCTTCTGCGGCGAGCAGGGGTGCTGGGAGACCGAGGTCGGCGAGCCCGCGCTGTGCCGGGCGCTCGGGCTGCCCGAGGACACCCCGCGCGGGGTGCTCGTGGCCGAGCTGCGCGACCTGGAGGCCCATCCCGGACGCCTCGACCTGCTGGCCGAGGTGGGGGAGTGGCTGGTCACGGGCCTGGTGACGGCGGTGAACATGCTCGCCCCGGAGCTCGTGGTGCTCGGCGACCTCTTCGCCGCCCTGCCCCCGACGCTCGTCGACCGGGTGCGCGACGACCTCCGCCGCCGCAGCCTGGTCAGCCGCGCGGCGGGCGGCACCCGGATCGCGGTGTCGCCCCTGGGCCGGGACGGCAAGCTCGTCGGCGCCGCGGAACTCGCCTTCGAACCCGTCCTCGGCGCGGTCTGACGGGGTGGGTCAGCCGGCGGTCGGGACCGTGGCCGGGTTCCCGGTGGTCAGGTCCAGGACCGTGAGGGTCGGCCGGGCCGCCTCCGCCGGGCTCACCGTGACCACGTTCGTCGGGGCGAAGAAGGACCAGGGATCACCGAGGAAGCCCCCCGCCCGGTCCGGGACCGTGCCACGGCGCAGGGGATTCCCGTTCTGGCACTTGACCGTCGGTTCCCCGTGGGCGTCGACGAGGATCGCGGTGCCGGCCTGCAGCACCACCGGGTTCGCGACGTCCGCGCCCCGGGCGAAGGTGTGCTCCACCACGGCGAGGTCCGAGCGCAGCAGGACGGGGACGAGGCCGGTGGCGTCGGGCCTCCCGAGCACGCCGCTCCAGGCCTGGGCCCGCGCCGCGTCGGTCTTCAGGGCCGCGCTCAGCCCGGCCGCGTCGCACGCGGGGGCGGCGCCGGGGCGCGCGTAGAGGTTCTCGGCGTCGCCGGCCTGGTCCCCGCTCAGGCCCGCGGGCGGGATCAGCCCGGCCTGGTCCGTGCCCATCGGGCGGGTGTAGGGCGAGACGCCCGGTACCGACGTCCCCTCGAGCCGGACGGGCGGGGTCAGCGGGCTCGACGACAGGCCCGCCCAGGCCGCGGCACCGGCGAAGACCAGCGCGGCGGCGGCTCCGGCCAGCACGAACAGCGTCCCGGTGCGGCGGGGACGGGTGGTGGGCATCGGAACCTCTCTCGCGGTCGGCGGAAGCGCGGGAAGCGTGGCACGGCGCCCGGCCGTTCCGCGAGGGGGCTGGCCCCACCAGCCGAACCCGGTCAGGTGGGTACGGAGAACAGCACGCGTTCCCAGCGCAGCCGGCGAGACCACCAGCGCCGGCGGACGGCGACCCAGCGGGTGCGGCAGACGCAGGTGAACTCGTCCCCCGGGGAGCACGGCTCCGGCGGCACGCAGACGTGCACCCGTCACCTCCCTCGCCGCTGATCCTCACCCAGTGTCTTCTGCGTGGTCGCACAGTGTCCAACCGGATGTATCACCCCAGGTCAGCACCGTGTCTACCGTGCGCCGTCCCGGCCCGGACCGGCGCCCCCCGAGGCCTCGGGGGACAGCCCTACCGGAGCTCGGGGGTGCTCTCCGGACGGCCGGGGGCGCACTCCATCGTTCCGGACGGCCCGCCGCGGCAGAGTTCTCCTCACCAGAGCACGACCCGACCTGAAGGAGCCGGACATGACCAGCACCGCGACCACCACCGCCCTCCGGCTCGTCCGGCCCGCCACGACCACCCCCGAGATCACCCCCGAGATCTCGGTGATCGTCCCGACCTTCAACGAGTCGGGCAACATCGCGGAGCTCTTCACCCGGCTCGGTGCGGCGCTGGCCGGCCGTGCCGCCGAGGTCATCGTGGTCGACGACTCCACGGACGACACCCCCGCGGTGGTCCGCGCCGAGTCCGCCGGCCGCCCCTTCCCGGTCACCCTGATCCACCGCGAGACCCCCTCCGGCGGGCTCGGCGGCGCGGTCGTCGAGGGCCTGCGGGCCGCCCGCGCCCCCTGGGCCGTGGTCATGGACGGCGACCTGCAGCACCCGCCGGCCCTGGTCCCCGAGCTCGTCGCCGCGGCCGGCACCGGCACCCAGGTCGTCGTGGCCACCCGGTACGCCGAGGGTGGCGACGGCAGCGGGCTGGGCTCGACGTACCGCCACTTCGTCTCCCGCGCCTCGAAGGTCGTCGCGGCGGCGCTGCTGGGCGGCCCGGTGAGCCGGATGAGCGACCCGCTCTCGGGCTTCTTCGCCGTCCGCCCCGCCGCCCTGGACCTCGACGCCGTCGACCCGATCGGCTACAAGATCCTCCTGGAGCTGGTGGTCCGCTCCGGCCTCACCGAGGTCGCCGAGGTCGGCTTCACCTTCGGCCAGCGCCACGCCGGCGAGTCCAAGTCCACGGTCCGCGAGGGCCTGCGCTTCTTCAAGCACCTGGCGGTCCTGCGCACCAGCACCCTGCGCACCCGCCGCTCGCGGCGCTCGCCGCGCACGGCCTCCCGGCTCGCCCCGGTCGCGTATCCCCGGCCCGGTGTCGTCTCCCTCGACGAGCACCGGGCGAACTCGACCACCCACCGGCGTCACGTCTCGACCCTTTCGGACGAGTACGTCGTGACGGGGCCGTGTGTCATGGTTCCCGCACGTCGAGCTCGGACGAAGGCGGAGGCGGTCGGAACCGTGACCCTGCATGGCATGACGGTGGCCGACCGGCCCGGGTCGGTGGGCTGAACCGATGTCTTCCCGGATGTCGACGGAACGGGGCGCGGCCGGCGGGAGCGCGGTGCTCCTCGTGGGGATCGTGGTCACCGCCGCCCTGAACTACGGCCTGGGCGTCGCGCTCGCCTGGCTGCTCACCCCCTCCGCCTTCGGCGGCGTCGGGATGCTGCTCAACCTGCTGCTGCTCGCCACCTCGGTGCTCGCCGCCGGGTTCCCCTGGAGCCTCGCCCGGGCCGTCGCCCGCCGCGACCACGGGCCCGCGGAGAAGGAGGCGGCGGACGAGACCTTCCGCGCCGCGCTCGCGGGCAACGTCGGCCTCGGGTTCGTCCTGGCCGTCGTCTTCGGCGCCATCCAGCTGACGACCGGGGCCGTGCTCCCGGGCATCGGCACCGTCCCGACCGTCCTGGCGGCCGGGACCATCGTGCTGCTCGCGCTCGGCGCCGTGCTCCTCGGTGCGCTGCAGGGCAACCGCCGGTTCGACGCCGTGGGCGCCACCCGGGTGCTGGAGATCGTCGTCAAGGTGGTGGTGGCGCTCGGTCTGGTCACGCTCTTCGGGCTCGGGGTCTCCGGGGTCGCGATCGCGCTGTTCGTCAGCGCCGCGGTGTCCGCCGCCTGGGCCTGGTGGTCGCTGCGCGGGCGCCGCCCGGGCCGCGGCCGGATCGCGGGCCTGCGGGCCTTCGCGACCGCGGTGCCGATGGCGGTGGCCACCACCGGCTTCGGCCTGATGGGCACCCTCGACGTGCTGCTGCTCGGCACCGTCGGCGCCGGCCACGGGGTGACCGTGGCGACCGTCGGCGTCTACCAGGCGGCGGCGATCCTCGCCCGCGCCCCGTTCTTCGTCGGCTCCGCGTTGTCCGACGCCGTGTTCCCCTTCATCGCGGGTGCCCCCACGCTGCGGGAGGCCCACGCCAAGCTGATGACGGTCCTGCGCTGGGTCCCGCTCGCCCTGATCCCGATGCAGCTGGTCCTGCTGGTGACCCCCGCCTCCGTGCTCGATCTCGTGCTGCCCGCCGGCTACGAGGACGCCGCGCACCTCGCCCGCGTGATCACCATCGGCACCACGGGCCTGATCTTCGCGGACATGCTGCTCAAGGCGCTGTTCGCCCGCGGTTTCGCCGCCTCGGTGGCGCTGCGGGTGCCGGTGTCCGTGGCGGTGCAGCTGGCCGCGCTGCTCCTGCTCGTCCCGCGGCTCGGCGCGATCGGTGCGGCCTGGGCCTTCGCCGCCGGCACCTGGGCGACGGTCGCGCTGCTGGGCGTCGAGTACCTGCGGCGGTTCCGGCCGTCGGTGGTCCGGATCGGGACGGTCGTGCGGTGGCTCGTCCCGGTCGCCGTGCTGGTGGGGGTGCTGCTGCTCGCGGAGCGGGTGCCGGCGCCGTTCGACCTGCTCGTCGCGATCGGGGGGCTGCTGGTCTACGGGATCGGGATCCTGAGGCTGGGCCTGCTGACCGACGGCGAGATGGCGGTCCTGCGCTCGAGGCTGCCGGGCGGCCGTCCCGCCGCCCCGACCGCCGAGGCGACCGATCCCGCGCCCGCGGACCTGGCGCCCGGTGCGGCGACGGTCGCCGCCCCCGGGGCCGAGCGCCTCGCGCCGGATCACGCGGGGCGCGACCACGTCGTCCCGAGCCTGGTCGCGCGCACCGCCGCCGCCGGCCCCGTCGCGGAAGCCACGGCCGTGGGCCTGGAGATGCCCGGCGCGGCAGGGATCGTGGGTGAGGATGTCCCCCCTGGGGGCCACCACCACTCACAGGGGGTGTCGGAGTGACGCAGACCTGGTACCCGACCACCCCGCCGACCCCGCCGCCGCCGGCCCCGGCCGGGCCGTCCGGGCCGCCGCGGTCGGGGCGGATCGCCCGGGCCGAGCTGCTGATCATCCTCGGTGGCGCGGTGCTCGCCGGCGTCACGATGCTCTGGAACCTCTGGAACTCCCCGGACACCCAGTACGACGAGGTCGTCTACACCGAGGCCGCCCAGCAGGTCGCCCAGGGCTGGCACCTGACCTGGACGAACAGCCCGATGTTCGTCCATCCGCCGATCTCGTTCCTGGCCCAGGCGTTCTGGCTGCGGCTGACCGGCATGGCCCACGCCCCGTTGGCGGACGCGATCATCGCGGCCCGGTTCTTCACCGCCCTGATGATGGTCTTCGCGGTCCTGCTGCTCGGGCTGCTCGCCGCGTACCTGATGCCGGCGGCGTCGCGGCGGCGCGGGCTGGTCCTCGTCGGGCTGGTGCTCGTGCTGGCCGCGACGGACCCGGTGCTGCTGCGCTACGGCCGCCTCGCGCTGATCGAGCCGATCGCGCTGCTCGCCGGCATGCTCACGCTCTGCCTGGCGATCCGGCTGCGGGACTCCCGCCCGTTGATCTACGTCCCGGTCGTCGGGCTGGCCACGGGGCTGACGCTGCTGACCAAGGAGGTCACGGCGTTCATCATCTTCACCCCGGTGATCCACGCGCTGCTCGCCAAGGACAAGCGGGCGGTCGCGAAGACCCTCGGCGGGTTCGTCTGGGGTCTCGGGCTCTGGCTGCTGTTCCCGCTCTGGGCGGTCGCGCTGGGGCTGACCACGGACTTCGTCGACATGAAGTTCGCGACCTTCCAGCGGCTCGCGGGCGCCGTGCAGATCACCGGGCTGAACCGGCCCGGGGTGTCCCTCGTGGACTCGATCGCCGGGCAGCTCTCCGCCTACGCCACCTCGTACGTGTTCCTGCTGACCGGCGCGGTCGCGCTGCTGTGGCTGCTCACCCGGGCGGTGACCGGCGCCTCGCGCTGGATGCTGTCGTGGCTGGTCACGAGCTACGCGTTCGCCGCGTACATCGTGCTGATCGGCAGCCTCAACGAGCAGTTCTTCGTCTACATCCTGCCCGCGGCGCTCGTGGGCACCGTCATGATGGGGGACGCGGCCGCGGCCCGGCTGGGCACGAAGGGCGCCACCGCGGTGCTCGGCCTGCTGGCCGTCGCCGCGGTCGGGACCTCGCTGGTGGGGTGGGTGCGGCACTACTCCCTGGACAACCGGGGCGTGTTCGCCGTGGCCGAGATGGGCAACTCCCTGCCGGAGTGCACGACCATGGCGGTGACCGGCGACCCGGACAAGTACCAGTACCTGATGAACGGGCAGACCGCGGTGATGTTCGCGACCGGTGAGGGCGCGCAGGCCCACGGCGTGCACCTGTTCGTGCTCAGCGACAAGGACGTGGCCTCCGGCTTCGGCGACGCGACGACCGAGCTGACCGGCTGGGTGCGCTCGCACGGCGAGCTGGTCGCCTCCTACGACACCTTCACCTACAACGGCCTCGAGGTCTGGCGCACGCCGTTCGACTCCTACGATCCGCTCGCCGACACCGAGCCCTACCCGAACGGCACCTTCGTGATCACGGACGACAACCGCTGCGGCGGCTTCCCCGTCACGAACGGGCCGGGCGGGAACTTCACCGACGGTGTCGAGGCCCTGGGCGGCCGCGCCGTGGTCGGCGCGCCGATGACGTCGGTCTGGGCGGGCACGCAGGTGTTCACCGGCGCGGTGCTGAGCGCGGACCCGGGCGGGGTCGTCACGGCGAAGCCCGTGGTCACCGCCCTGTCCGTGACGCCGGAGTACCGGAAGGCGAACCTGCCCCCGGTAGGCGGGAACACGCGGCCGAGCGACCCGCTGATCACGGCGTACGCCCAGAAGGTCGGCGCCGCGCTCGGCGCCCCGATCGGCCCGGTGTCCACGATGGAGGACGGCTGGGTGCGGCAGGCGTTCGCCGGCGGGGTCGTGGAGCACGGGCCCGACGCGAAGACCGTCCGGCTCGCGCCGATCGGGCAGCTCGCGCTGGACAGCGGGATCGTGAAGCCCTCGCTGCAGGCGCGGACCCCGCTCGCCGCGCCGCCGCTGCCCTCGAACCTGGGGCCGCCGCAGCCGACGTCGGTGCAGCCCTTCGTCACCGCGCTGCTCGCGGGCCTGGCGCTCTACATCGCGATCCCGGTCGTGGCGTTCGAGATCTCCCGGCTGGTGCGGCGCCCGGTCCCGAAGGGACGGAGGCCGTGAGCGGGCCGGAGCGTCCGGACCAGTGGCCGCCGCCGGGGGTGCAGGCGTGGCCGACGCCCGGGAACGGGGCCGGCCAGCAGGGATCGGGCCAGCAGGGATCGGAGCAGCAGGGATCGGGGCAGGTCGGAGCGGCGCCGCAGTACTCCGGCCAGCAGTACTCCGGCCAGCAGTACCCCGGCCAGCAGGCCCCGGCCGGCCAGCAGTACCCGCAGGCGGGGTCCGGTGCGGGGCAGTACCCGGGCCAGTACCCGGGACATCCCTCCGATCCGCAGTACGCGCCGTACCCGGGCGCCGGGCCGCAGGGCCACCCGGCGTACCCGCAGGCCGGGTCGTCCCCGCAGAACGGGCAGCCGCAGTGGGCCGGCCAGTACTCGCCCCAGTACGCGCAGCCGTGGGCGGGCCGGCCGGCCGCGACGGCGACGAAGCCCCCGCGGGAGCGGGGGACCCCGGCGCTCGGGAGGACCGAGCGCCTGAGGGCCCGGTCCATCGCGGTCCGGCTCGGGGTGCTCGTGCTGCTGCTCGCGATCGGGCTCGCCGTGCGGGCCACCGGGGTGCTCCATCCCGCCCCGCCCCCCGACGCCCTGCCGCCGCTCGAGGCGGTCGCCCGGGTGCTCCCGGACGTCATCCGCGCCGACACCCCGCTCGAGCCGCAGTACGGGCAGCTGCGCGACCAGTTCGGCGTCAAGGGGATCGTGATGATCGGGATCCCCGGGGTCGAGGAACAGGCCGTGACCCAGGCGCTCGGGCTCGACTTCGTCGCCGTCCGGGTCCCGGACGGCGAGGCCCCGACCGCCGAGCAGCTCACCCAGATCTCGGACTTCGTGAAGTCCGCCGGGGGCACGGTCCTGCTGCACGACGACACGGGCACCGGCCCCGTCGTCGTCACGGGTGCCCTGCTCCAGCTCCTCCGGGGGCAGCCGCTCGCCCAGGTCAGGGCGGGCCTCTCACCGACCGACACCCGCGGGCTCAGCCCCGCCCAGACCCAGGCCCTGACCGACGCCGCCGCCGCCCTCTCCGGCGCGGCCGCTCCCGGCAATCCCTATGCGACCCTTCGGAAGTGACGAGATGAGTGCGGCATGAACCCGGCGACCCGTCCCGCCCCGACCTCGGGGGCCACCCCGGTGTCCCGGGCCACCTGGCGCGAGGTGCTGGCGGCCGATCCCGAGGCGGTCGCCAGCCAGGCCCCCGAGTGGGTCGACGCGCTGGCCCCCCGCGGCTACACCGACGCCACCCGGCTCTACGCGCTCCCCGGCGGCCGCCGCGGCGTCCTGCCGCTGGTGGCGCGACGGCGCCTCGGAGTCCCGGTGAGCGAGGAGTCCTGGCCCTACGGCTGGGCCTACGGCGGCCTGCTCGTCGAGGGCGGTGAGCTCACCGAGGCCGACTGCCGGATCGTGCTGTCGGATCTCGCGCAGCGCCCCGCCGTGCTGCGCTCGGTGGTTCCCAACCCCTTGCAGGGCAAGGTCTGGTCGGCCGCCGCCGACTCGCTCGGGCTGCCCCTGCAGCGCGTGCGGTACCGCAGCCAGGTCGTGGACCTCGAGCCCGGTTTCGACGAGATCTGGGAGAAGCGCTACAAGCGCCAGGCCCGCAACTCGGTGCGCAAGGCCGAGAAGTTCGAGCTCGAGGTCCGCCGCGAGGACGGCGCCGCGGCGAGCCTCCCGGGCCGTGGCATCTCGATCTTCGCGGACCTCTACGCGCAGTCCGTGGACCGCTGGGCCGAGCACCGCGGGCAGCCGCTGGTGATCGCCCGCCGGCTGGCCGCGCACCGGGACCGGGCGGGTCAGGTCGCCGCGGTGGCGAAGGCGCTGGGGGAGAACTGCGTGGTGTGGTCGGTGCTGCAGGAGGGGCGGCCGGTCGCGGTGAACGTGGTGCTGCAGCGGGGCCGGCACGCGCTCGGCTGGATGTGCGCGATGGACACCGAGCTGGCCCGCACGACCCTCGCGACCTACCTGCTGCACTCCGTCGCGATCAAGGACGCCTGCGAGCACGGCGTGCGCTGGTTCCACATGGGCGAGTCGGACAGCGGCTCGGGCCCGGAGCACTTCAAGGCCTACTTCGGCGCCTTCCCGGTCGACTACGAGGTGCTGCGCTTCGAGCGGCTCCCGCTGTCGAGGACGGAGAAGGGCCTGCGGGTGGCCTACGGCAAGGCGGGCGAGGCGACGTCCGCCGCCAAGGCCAAGGTCGCGGAGCTCCGGGCGCGCAGGGCGGGCGGACCCGCGGCGACCCCGGAGGTAGCGGACGAACCCGCGGCCGGGAAGCCGGACCGGGCCGAGCCCGCGGCGGAGAAGCCGGCCTCGGTCAAGTCCGGAGCGGAGAAGCCGGCCGCAGTGAAGCCGGCTGCGGCGAAGCCGGCTGCGGCGAGGCCCTCCGTGGTCGAGCCGGCGGCACCCGCGGCCGAGAAGCCGGGCTCGGGCTCGTGAGCCGCGTCGTCCTGTCCATCTACGACGACGTCGGCAACCCCCACTACGGCGGCGGCGGGCCCCGGATCGTCCACCGGATCGCGCAGGAGCTGGCGGCCGAGCACGAGGTCCGCGTCTACGTCGGGTCGTACACCGGCAGCGGCCGGCACGCCGAGCGCGACGGCATCCGCTACACGTTCGTCCCCGTCGGCTGGGCGGGCCCCCGCGCCGGGCAGCTGCTGTTCGTGCTGTTCCTGCCGCTGGTGGTGCTGCTGCTCGGGCTTCGGGGGCGCCGCCCGGCGGCCTGGATCGAGAGCCTCACCCCGCCCGCGTCCGCCAGCCTGCTGCCGGTCCTGGGCCGGCTCGTCGGCACCCCCGTCGCGGGGCTGGTCCAGATGCTCTCCGGTTCGGACATGCAGCGGCGCTACGGGCTGCCGTTCGAGGCCGTCGAGAAGGTCGGGCTGCGGTTGTACCGGTACATCGTGACCCTCAACGACGTCGACGCCGCGATCGTGCGCGCCGCGAGCCCGCGCACCGCGGTCACGGTGATCCCCAACGCGATCGACCCGCCCGCCGAGGTGCCCACCGCGCCGGGCACGGGACGGGCCCTGTTCCTGGGCCGGATCGACGTCCGCCAGAAGGGTCTCGACCTGCTCTTCGAGGCGCTGCAGGGGTCCGGTGTGGAGCTCGATCTCGCCGGCTCCGGCACGCCGGCCGAGGAGGAGAAGCTGCGCGCCCTGCTCCCGGACGGGGTGCACCTGGTGGGCCGGGTCGAGGGGCAGGTGAAGGAGGACCTGCTGCGGGACTGCGCCTTCCTCGTCGTCCCCTCGCGCTACGAGACCTTCTGCCTCACCGCGCTGGAGGCCATGGCGTACGGGCGACCGGTCGTCCACTTCGGAATCGAGCGCAACTCCTGGATCGGCGACGGTGCCGGGATCCCGGTGCCGCCCTTCGAGGTCCCGGCGCTGCGGGAGGCGCTCCTGCGCCTGCACGGCGATCCCGCGCTGCGCGCGACGCTGGGCGCGGGCGCCCTGGAGCGCAGCCGGGAGTTCGACTGGACGACGGTGGGGCAGCGCTACCGCGACCTCGTCGCCGGCCTGGTCGGCGGCGGTCCGGGCGCGCCCGCGGCCCCTCAGCGCAGGATGCGGTTCCGGATCGCGGAGAGGCGGTCGCGGGTGTCGTCGGACAGCTTCTCCACGATCCGGGTGCGCAGCTCGCCCGCCGTCACCACCGCGGCGCGCTGGGCGGATCCGGTGCGGCGGTTCGGGAACAGCTGCATCCGCAGCTGCTCCCGCGTGCCGCTCGCGAGGTCCTTCTTGTACGCGTCGTTCTCGCCGAGCAGGTCCAGCTCGGTCACCGCCGGGTCGGCGAAGGCGTAGTCGATCAGATGGTGCATGATCACGATGCCCGGCCCGAGCTTCGCGCTCGCGTCGTCCATGCCGAGCTTGAGGAAGCTCAGGGTCCCGGCCTGCTCCACGAGGTAGCCGAAGCCCACGGCCCGGCCGCCCACGCGCAGGAAGGCCAGCCGCAGCAGGCCCTCGGAGGCCGCCCACTCCGCGGCGAGGTCGTAGAAGCGGGTGGTGGCCGGGTTGGACAGGATCGCCGAGCCCGCCGCGAGCTTCCACTCGCGCGCCTCGAGCCGGTAGCCCTCGGCCAGCAGGGCGGCCCGGTTCTCCCGGCCGTCCTGGACGTCGAGCACCAGCTCGCCCACCTCGGCGAGGCGCTTCTCCAGGCGGCGCAGGCCGTGCCGCTTGTTCTTCGACAGCCCGGCCCGGAAGGACGCGGCGTCGCCGACGCTCGTGTCGATGTAGGGCGAGCTGCGCAGGGTACGCCGCAGCAGTGCCGACCCGGCCCGCTCGGCGCCCTTGACCAGGGCATCGGTGCCGGCATCGGCCGCGGACAGGGCCGCGAGATCGATCGACGGGGCCCCCAGGCCCAGGAGGGTGTCCGCCAGCTCGGCGGCCGCCTCGGCGTCCGCGACCACGGGCGCGTACACGGCGGTCTCGGCGTTGGTGGCCGAGCGCAGTGTCAGGGCGCCCGCCAGCAGCGGCATGACGGCCACCAGCTCGCCGCCGCGCTCCACGGTGAGCAGGCGCACGGCGTCGGTCTTCCCGAAGGCCGTGGCCCAGGCACGCACCCAGCCGGGGCGCAGGAAGACCGGGGCGCCCGAGGCCAGGGCCAGTGCGTCCCAACGCTTGTCGAGCTCGGGATCGAGCCCCTGCAGTTCCTTGCCCGCGAACGGTCGCGTACCCACGGTGTGGCCTCTCCGGTCCCCCCGGGCCCGGCGGTCGGGCACGTGCTGACGTCAGCTGGGGCGAAGGCTATCCGGGCTCGTCGGGTGATGTCAGCGGCCCACGCGGGTGGTAGGTCCTAGTGGACGTGGACACTGCTCCGTCCGGCCGACACGCTCGTCCGATGAGGACCGTGCTGGCGCTGGTGGTGCTGGCGTTGCTGAGCGGCGCCTGCTCGGTCACCGGGACTCCGGTCCCCGCGCCGGCGGCGGGCTCCGGCCCGGTCTTCGGCGTGCTCGGCGCGCAGCAGGAGCACGCCGCCGAGGAGGTCCGGGCGGGCGTCCCGGCGGCGATGATCGAGATGTTCTGGGACCGGGCCGAACCCGCCGACGGCACCTTCGACCGGGACTACCTGCGCTCGGTCGCCTCGGAGGTCCGCGCGGCGAGGACCGCCGGGCGCACGGTGACGCTCGCGCTCGGCCTGCACTACGCGCCGCAGTGGCTGCTCGCGCGGCCCGGGGCGCGGTTCGTCGACCAGTCCGGCAAGGAGGCCGACCAGCCCGACCTGGTGTTCGACCAGGTCAACCGGACGAAGGCCGAGGAGTACCTGGGCGCGGTCGGGGACGCGATCGACCTCGCCGGGGTGAGCGCGATCCGGCTCACGTCGGGCGGCAACGCCGAGATCCTCTACCCGGGCGGCAACTCCTACTGGGCCTACGGCGAGGGCGCGCAGAACGGGCCGGAGAAGCCGGCGTCGCTGCGGCCGAACCCGATGCCGGGCTGGCGGCCGGGCGATCCCGCGCCCCAGGCGCAGGTGCGGGCCTTCGCGGACTGGTACGTCACCGCGCTCGACGACGTCGTGGCCTGGCAGGCGAACGTGCTCTCCTCACGGGGCTTCCGCGGCGAGTACCAGCTGCTCACCCCGGGCGTCGGGGTGCTGCCCGCGCAGTACGACGACGCAGTGCGCGGCGGCCTGCCGCCGGGCCTGCTGGGCAGCGGGGCGGCCTGGGCGACCTTCTACGCCGGGCTGCCGCAGCGCGCGGACCTGGTGGCGTACACGCCGTCCGTGGCCGACGGCTCCGGGGACGACGGCGCGTGCACCCCCGCGGATGCCCGCGTCTCCCTGACCTCGGACGACGTCCAGGACTGGTCGGCCGTCCGGTGGCTCACCCGGCTCGCCACGGAGCACGGCCTGCCGATCTCGGGGGAGAACCCGGGCTGGCAGCAGCCGGGCTCCTCGGAGTCGAGCTACCAGGACACCTCCGACGGCGGCATGCTCGCCACCGCGGTGCGCCAGGTCCGGGCGTGCGGGCTGCGGACCTTCTACTGGGCCCACGACGAGCAGCTGTGGGACGGGACGCTGCCCTTCTCCGCCTACGCGGCCGCGATCGGCTCGAAGTAGGTCTCGGGCCGCTCCGGCACCACGCCGCCCTCGAACAGGGCTGCCACCTGGGTGGCGTAGCCCTCGACGAGGCCGATCTTCTCGGGCGCCGGGTCGACGGTCCAGCGGGTGAGGTCGCGGCGGGCCCGGAACCGCGGGTCCGGGCTGCCGCCGCGGAAGTCGTACGGGAAGTCCGAGAAGTAGACGATCTTCTCGGCCCACTGCTCGCCGATCCGGCGGGTGAGCAGGTGGTCCACGTGCTTCCCGACGCCGATCGGCACGAAGATCAGCGCGGCCTCGGCGGCGGGGCCGGCGAGTGCCTGGGCGAGGGGCCCGGCGACGTCGCGGTCCCCGCGGGAGACCCGGCCGAGCGAGATGTCGAAGCGGTACGTCGGGTAGCGGTGCACCAGCTCGGGGATCCGCGCGAGCGGGGTGCCGGCGAGGCGGGTCCGCTTGCGGAACAAGGCATCCACCCCGCCCAGGTGCAGCCCGCGCGCCCCGATCTGCTCGAGGACGGCGAGGTCCTCGGCCTGGCGGTCGGCGAACAGGCTGGGGATGCCCGCGGCCCCGCACTGCCGCACGAAGTTCCGCGCGGCCAGCGTGTAGGGCGGGTCGTCGCCCTCGGTGAAGAGGGTGGCGACGGTGAGCGGACAGCGGCCCGCCACCGCGGTCATCAGCGAGCCGCAGGACAGGACCCCGTCGTCGAGGTGGGCGGAGAGGAACAGCAGGGGGGCGCCGGCGTCGACGGCGGCCGTCAGACGAGGCGAGTCGGGCAGGCGCACGAGGACTCCGGGAGGGACGCGGCGAGGGTCGTGACGGCCGGTGAGCCGGGGGCGGGCAGGCCGTTCGTGGTGGGCTTGACCCGGTTGAACACCACGAACCCGATCACCACGAGCGCCACGACGACGGCGAGCACCGCCACCGCGATCGCCAGGGTGCGGCCCAGGGAGGACTGCTCGGGCCACTCGGTCCGGTCGTCGGCGTCGCCGCTGCCCGTGCTCCTGCTGCTCGTGCCCCTGCCGCCCGTGTCCCGGCTGCTCGCGGCCTTCTGTGCCGGAGGGGGTGCCTGGGCCGCGCCGCGGGGCGGTGGGCCGACGGCGGGACGGGGCGGGGGTGCGGCGGCGCGCGGGGGTGCGGGGCGGCTCGGTGCGGGCGCCTGCGCGCCGTAGGACGGGGCGGGGGGCGCCGGCGGGCTGTAGGAGGCGGGGGGCTGCGCCGGGGGGAGGGCCACCGGCGGCTGGGGCGCGGATGGCTGGGGCGCGGGGTACTGGGGTGTCGGGTACTGCGGCGCCGCCGGGTACTGCGTCGCCGGGTACTGCGCCGCCGGGTACTGGGGGGCGGGTGGTGCAGGGGCCTGGGCCGCGGACGGCGGGGATGCCGGCGGCTGGGGTGTCGGCGGCGGGGGTGTGGCCGCGCCGTACCCGGCCGCGGAGCCGCCGTAGCCGGACGGAGAGCCGCCGTACCCGCCGTAGCCGGAGGACGAGCTGTCGTAGTCCGTGGAGCCGCCGGAGCCGCCGGAGGAGCCGCCGTAGCCCGCGGAACCGCCGTAGGACGGGGAGTTGTGCCCGCCGCCCTGCCCCGGGTTCCCGCCCTGCGGCAGCGAGGGCGAGCCGCCCTGCCCGCCCGCCGCCGAGGGCGGGGGCGCGCTCGGTGCCGGCGAGGCGGCCGGAGCCTGGGGGGCCTCCTGGCGGGTGTAGGCCTCCGCGGCGGCCGGGAAGCCGCGCGGCGGGGTGAGCCCGGCCCCGGCCCAGGGCGGCGTGGCACCGTTCCCCGCAGCCGGAGCAGCCGGAGCAGCCGGAGCAGCCGGAGCAGCCGGCTGGGCCGCGGGTTGGACCGGCGGCGGCACGGGTTGCGGGGTGGGGGCGGGTGGCATCGCCACCGGGGGCTGGGCGGGCGTGGGCCGGATCATCGCCGTCGCCTGCGCCGGGGCCGGGCCCGCCGCGAGGGCGAGCGCCGCCGCCCCGAGGGCCGCGGCGGGTTCCGTCACGATCTCGACGGGGGCCCCGCGCCCGTCGCTGCTCTCCGCGGCCAGCGCCTCCGTGACCATCTGCGCCACCAGCGGGATCCGCGCCGATCCGCCGACGAGCAGCACCCCGGCGAGCTCCCCGGGCGCCACCCGGGCCGCGCGCAGGGCACGGACCAGCGCCCCGACCGTCGACTCGACCGGGGCGCGCAGCATCGCCTCGAGCTCCACGCGGGTGAGCGTGATCTCCAGGTGCTTGCCCGGGAGGTACACGGGCAGGTCCACCTCGGCGTCGACGCTGAGCGTCTCCTTCGCGAGCGTGACCTCCTCGCGCAGCCGGGCCAGCGCGGTCACCGACTGCGGGTCCTTCGCGTCCAGGGCGGAGATCGCCCCGTCCGTCTTGTAGTCCACGTGCCGCAGGATCGCCTCGTCGAGGTCCATCCCGCCGAGCCGCTCGACGCCCTCACCGGGACCGATCGCCGTCATCCCGGCCGGTCCGCGGCGCAGCACCGCCGAGTCGAAGGTGCCGCCCCCGAGATCGTGCACCGCCAGGACGGCACCCTCGGGCAGCTCGCGGGCCAGCGCGAACCGGGTCGCGACGGCCTCGGGCTCGGTGACCAGCAGCGGCGACGGCACCCCGGCCCGCTCGGCGACGTCCGCCAGCAGCCGGACCTTGGTCGGGCCCCAGTTGGCGGGGCGGGTGAGGGCGATCCGCTCCGCGGCGCCGCCCTGCTCACCGGTCACGCGCGCGACGACGTCGGACAGGATCCGCGCCATCAGGTCCGCGACGCCGTAGGGCTTGCCGTCGAGCATCACCGGGGTGGGCTCGCCGAGCCGCCGGCGCAGCGCGCGCACGGTGCGCTCGGGGGCGGTGGCGGCCCGGCGCGCGGCGGCGTCGCCGGTGAGCAGCGTGCCGTCCGAGGTCAGGTGCACCACGGCGGGCACGCCCGGGGAGCGGTCCCCGAGCATGACGGTCTCGGGGCCCGAGGGGAGGCCGACCGCGGCCGCCACCGTCGTCGTCCCGAGATCGACCGCGAGGCCGTAACGCACCGCCACCTCCTGGGCCGCCGGTCGGGCGGGATCGTCGCCGTCGGCCTCGCGCGAAGCTCCCGGGGCCGAATGTGGGCTCCCCGGGCTTCTCCCGGACGCCCTGCTCGGCAAGACTACGGGGGAGCGACCGGGGGAGGCAGAGGTGCGGCTGTGCAGGACGCTGGTCACCGGCCTGTCCCTCCTCTCCGTCGTCACTGTTCTGCTGGTGGGGCTCGCCGGTGCGGCGGCCGCCGATGTCGTGCTCTCCCCGGACCACACCGAGGCCGGGGCCACGGACGTCACGGTCACCTTCCGGCTGAAGGCGGACGACCCGGGTGATCCGGTCGTGTCGCTGCGGGCGGAGCTGCCGAGCGCCCGGCCGTTGCAACAGGTCCGGGTCCCGGCCCCGGCCGGCTGGCAGGTGGCCACGACCCCCGGGCCCTCCGGTGAGCTCGGGACGGTCGAATGGACGGCCTCCGAGGGCAGCGCGGCCGGGGCCGACCCGGTCGACCTCGTGCTGCAGGTCGGCCGGATGCCCGACGGCGCCGGTCCGGTCCGGTTCCGGCTCCTGCAGACCACCCGTTCCGGGGCGACGACGGCCTGGACGGACATCGAGCCGGCCGGTCAGGCGCCGCCGGCCCACGGGGACCTGTTGCTGCCCTTCGGTGCCCCGGTGGCCGCCGCGCCGCCCGTGGCCGGACACGACCACGACAGCGGCGCCCGGAACGTCACCCTCATGGCCCCCGCGGGAGCGGCCGGGATCACGGCGACGGTGGTGGCCGCCCTCCTCCTCGCCGGCCTGGTCGCCTGGGTCGTGTGGGCCCTGGGGCGCTGGCAGCGCGAGCGGTTCTCGAAGCTGCATCGCTGACCGGGAAGGCCGCCATCACGCGGCCAGCAGGGCGCGGCCGGAGGCGGTGAGCGACACCGCGGCGTCGGCGGCACCGTCGATCAGGCCGGCGTCGGCGAGGCGGGGCCCGGCGAACGGGTCGGCGAGGAACAGCCCGTCGACGACGAGGGCGGAGCGGCCCGACAGCCGCACGCGGCCCGCGTCGACGGCCCGCAGGACGGCCCGGTCGCGGCTGGAGAGGGAGAGGATCGTGGCGTTCATGGCGGGCTCCTTCCGGCCTCGTCGTCCCGGGCGTTTCCGGGGCAGGAGAAGCATGGCGCGCAAGGGGTCCCCGCCAGAATGACGTACTCCCCACCTCTGCCGGGGTGGACCCGCCGGCGGAGGTGGGGAGAACCCCACGCGGGAACTGCGAGGACGTCAGCCGGCCAGGCTCAGCTCGGTGAGCGTGCCGCTGTTGAGGTTGGTGATGTAGCCCTTCTTGCCGTCCGGGGTGACCGCGATGCTCGTCGGCGCGTCGCCCGTGGGCAGCGTGGCGGTGACCTGCCAGGTCTCGGTGTTGATCACCGTGACGGTGTCGCCCTCGACCGCGGTGACGTAGAGGAACCGGCCGTCCGGCGCCCACGTCACGTCCTGGGGCTTCTTGCCCACCGGCACGGTCGCGATGACCTTCTCGGAGTTCGTGTCGGTCACGGTGAGCGAGTCGCTGTCGTAGTTGACGTTCGCGACCAGCGGCTTGTTCGGCGAGACCTCGATGCTGTGCGGGCTGACCTGCACCTTCACCTCACCGATCACGGAGTCGTTCGAGGTGTCGATGATCGAGATGACGCCGGACTCGTGGTTGGCGGTGTAGGCGCGCTTGCCGTCCGGGGAGAACGCGACCCAGTGCGGGTTCGGCGCGACCTTGATGTCGTGCACGAGCTTGCTGCTGGCCGTGTCGATCACGCTGACGGTGCCCGAGTCGTGGTTGGGCACGTACAGCTTCGACCCGTCCGGCGTGACGGCCAGCGCGAACGGCCGGGTGCCCACCGGGATGGTCGAGGTGATCGAGTTCGTGGTGGTGTCGAGGATGCCGACGACGTTGACCGTCTTGGCGTCGTTGTAGATCGACACGTAGACCTTGCGGCCGTCCGGCGAGAACGCCAGGTACTGCGGCGGACCCGCCTGCACCGGGATGGTCGCGATGACCTTGTCCACCGAGGTGTCCAGCACCGTGATGACGCCGGCGTTGCGGTTGGCCACGTAGGCGAGCCGGCCGTTCGGCGAGATCTGCACCGAGCCCGGGGTCTGCCCGACGGGGATGGTCGCGCCGAGCGAGGGGATCGGCACGCTGGTGGCGACCGCCGGCTTGACCGGCGGCGCCGCCGGCACCGTCTCCGCGCCGCCGCCCCCGGTGGGGGCCTGCGGCTGCGCCGTGCTGGCGCTGCCGGTGTCCGTGCCGCCGCTGAGCTTGGTGTAGGCGAAGTAGCCCACGCCCGCGATCACCAGCACCAGGACGGCGACGATCGCGGTGATGACCACGCCCTTGCGGCGGCCACCGGACTCGGGCGCCGGAGCGCCGCCGTTCGGCCCGCCCGGCCCGCCGGGACCACCCGGGCCACCGCGGCCGGAGCCACCGGGGCCGGACCCGCCGGGCCCGCCCGGGCCACCGGGCCCACCGGGCGGCGGCGACCACCCCGGCTGCGGGCCGGGCGGCGGGCCGTAGTTGGGCACGTAGGCGCCCGGCTCGGCCAGCGGGAAGCCCGGGTTGCTGGGGTGCGAGCCGAAGCCGGGCCCGGAGGGCGCAGGGGGCGCGCTCGGGGCCGCGTTCGCGGCGGCCGCGGCGAAGGCGGCGGCGCCACCCGCGGTGGCCGCGGCGGCGGCCGGGATGGCCGTGGTCGCGTCGATCTCGCGGCGGGCGGGCGGTGCCACGACCGCCCCGTTGCCGTTCGCGGCGCCGTTCGAGCTGCCGTTCGCGGTGCCGTTGCTGTTGCCCGTGGTGCCGCCGGAGGCGAACGACCGGGTGCCGGCGAGGGTGGCCGCGCCGAGCGCGACCGCGTACTTCGGGTGCGTGTCGACGACGGTCGGGCGGCCCAGCTCGGCCGACACCATCTCGCCCACCAGCGGGATCCGCGAGGAGCCGCCGACCAGGAGCACCGCGCTGAGCTGCTCGGGGGTGACCTCGGCCGAGCGCAGCGTCCGGGACAGCGCACCGATCGTCGACTCGATGGGGGCGCGGATCATGTCCTCGAACGCGCCTCGCGTGATCGTGACGTCGAAGTGCCGGTTGGGCAGGAAGACGGGGATGGTCGTCTCGGTGTCGACCGAGAGCGCCTCCTTGGCCAGCACGCAGTCCTGCCGCAGCCGGGCCAGGGCGATCATGGTCTGCGGGTCGCTCATGTCCAGCTCGGAGAGCGCGCCGCCCGCGGTGTAGTTGACGTAGGACAGGATCGCCTCGTCGAAGTCCACGCCGCCGAGCCGCTCGATGCCCTCCGGCGAGCCGAGGATCTCGATGCCGTCCGGCCGCTTGCGCAGCACGGTGGCGTCGAACGTGCCGCCGCCCAGGTCGTACACGGCGACGATCTCGCCGTTGTCCAGCTGCCGGGAGGCGGCGTAGTGGGCCGCGGCGGCCTCCGGCTCGGTGACCATGCGCGGCGTCGGGCCGCCGGCGAGGCCCGCGAGCTGCGGCACCTCGTCGAACAGCTCGCGGCGGAACGGGCCCCAGTTGGCGGGGTGGGTGAGGACCATCGAGTCCGGTGCGCCGCCCTGGGTCGCCGAGACCCGCGCCACGACGTCCGACAGGAGGCTGGCGAGCAGCGAGGTGACCGCGTGCGGCGCCCCGCCGAGCATCACCGGCGTGGGGTCCCCGAGGCGGCGCTTGAACTCCCGGCCGACCCGGTCGGGGTTGCTGACGGCGCGGCGACCGGCCGCGTCGCCGGTCACGACGGTGCCGTCCTCGCGGAGGTAGACGACCGCCGGCGTGACCACGCTCCGGTCGCCGAGGGTGAACATCTCCACCCGCGACGCGTGCGAGACGGCCGCGGCCACGAAGGTCGTACCGAGATCGACACCGAGGCTGTAGGACACTGGGGTGCCTTCCGCGAGGCGGGACGATCGGTCCCGCAGATGAGCTCTACCGACCGTACGAGCGCACGACCGGTCAAGTTGATACTCGCCGCAGGTCACGGAAGCATTACCGCAAGGGGGGAAAACCCTACCTGTGTGTGGGGCGCTCCCCCTTCCGGAGGAACGTGCGGGGCGGGATCATGCCCCGATGAGGCTGGAGCCCGCCCTCCCCGGCGACGCAGCGCGAGCACCCGTGACCACGGCTGCTCCCGAGGCGCGACGTCGTCGTGAGCGCGAACAGTGGCAGGGCAGACGCCGGCTGGAACGTCAGCTGCACGACGGGGCGGCGCTGCGCGCGTCGGCGCTCGTCCTGCAGCTGGGCCTGTTCCGCCACCGGGTACCGGAGGGGGAGCAGGAGCTGCGGGACGCCGTCGTCACCCTGCAGGACGAGCTGCACACCGTCCTGCAGGAGCTCCGCGACGTCGCGGCGCAGATCTACCCGCCGTTGCTGGACGAGGCGGGCCTCGGCCCGGCGCTGCGCGAGCTGGCCGAGCGGCTGGACGCCCCGGTACGGGTGCGGGACTCCGGAGACCGCTTCGGGGCCGCGGCCGAAGGTGCGGTGTACTTCGCGCTGGCGGACGCGCTCGCCGGGGGGTCGGTGCCCCGTGAGGTGTCCGTCGCGGGGGGCGCGGAGGAGCTCGTGGTGACGATCACGGGAGCGGTCCGCGAGCTCGGTGAGCTGCTGCTGGACCGTGCCCGCCCGCTCGGGGGGACGGTGCGGTGTGACGTTTCGGCCTCCCCGGACGAGACCGTCGGTACCGGAACGATCGTTGTGAGGATCCCATGCGAGTAGCCCCATGCGAGTAGCACTGGCCGAGGACGGCGCCCTCTTCCGCCAGGGGCTGCAGATGTTGCTGGAGGCGTCCGGTCACGAGGTGGTGGCGGTGGCCGCCGGCGGTGACGAGCTGCTGACCCTGCTGGCGACCACGCCGGCCGACGCCGCCGTGCTGGACATCCGGATGCCCCCGGAGCCCGACGGCGGGCTGGTCACGGCCGAGCGGATCCGCGAGAAGTGGCCCGAGATGGGCCTGCTGTTCCTGTCGCACTACGCCGAGTCGCACTACCTCATGCGGATCCTCGACATCGGCACGGACGCCATCGGCTACCGGCTCAAGGAGAAGGTCGGCAGCGTCGAGGTCCTCACCGACACCCTCGACCGGATCGCCGCGGGCGAGATCGTCATCGAGCCCGTGCTGGCCAAGCGGCTGGTCGAGCGGCCCCGCGGGGAGAAGAAGGACGAGGTCGCGGCGCTGTCCGAGCGCGAGCTCGACGTGCTCAAGCTGATGGCCGAGGGCCGTTCCAACGGCGGCATCGCGGCGCAGCTGTTCGTCACGCCCAAGGCCGTGGAGAAGCACATCGCGTCGATCTTCTCCAAGCTCGACCTGCACATGGACCAGTCCGAGAGCCACCGGCGGGTGCTCGCGGTGCTGACCTACCTGCGCTCGCAGAAGGACGACTAGAGGCCGGTGAACCGGTGGACCGCGCTCGGACTGCGCGCCGCGCTCGTCGGCGGCGCGGTCCTCGTCGTGTTCGTGGTGCTCGTCGTCCTGCCCTCCACGCTGCTGGGGACCGGGCTCGGGCCGATCGGCGTGCTGCTCCCGTTCGTCGCCGCCGTGGTGTGCGCGGCGGGGGCGGCGCCGGGGCTGCCCGCCGTGGACCGGCTGGTCGAGCGGCTGACCCACCACCGCGGGAGCACGCCGTACTCGGCGCTGGCCGAGGCCGCCGCCCGGATCCGCACCGGCACGTCGGAGTCCGCGCTGCCCGGGCTCGCCCAGGTGCTGGCCGAGGGGACGGGCGCGCAGGAGGCGCGGGTCTGGCTGGCGGTCTCGGAGAGGCTCGTCCCCGCCGCGGTGCACCCCGCCGCCGGGCCCGGTGAGCCGGCCGAGTCGATCCCCAACCTCGCCGTGCTGCTGGACACCCCGGGCACGGACCACGTCGTCCCGATCGTCGAGGGCACCACGCTGCGCGCCGTGCTCGCGATCCGCAAGGACGGCCCGATCACCCCGGCCGACCAGCAGCTGATGCGGGACGTCGCCGGCGGTGCGGGCCTGCTGCTGCGGGGCGTCGCCATGAACACCGAGCTGCGCGACCGCGTGCGGCGGGCGGACGAGCTGGCCACGGAGCTGGACCGCTCGCGGCAGCGGCTCACCAACGCCCGGGACGTCGAGCGGCGCCGGCTGGTCGGCGAGCTCTCGCAGGCGACCACGGACCGGCTGGCCACGCTCCGGCTGGTGCTCGACGGCGCCCGTCAGGACCTGACCGGGGACGTGCCGGACTGCCGGTCCGCCGGTGAGGGGCTCGTCCGTGCCCGCACCCAGCTCGACGAGCTGCTCGACCGCTTCCGCGTGATCGCCCGCGGCGTCTACCCGGCGGTGCTGCGCGACCAGGGGCCCGTCGGCGCGCTGGAGGAGGTCGCCGCGGACCTGGACCGCCGGGTGCGGATCGGCGGGGCACCCGAGGCCCGGCTGGCCTGGGAGGTCGAGTCCGGCGTCTACTACGTGGCCGCGTCGGCCATGCAGTGGCTGGCGGAGCGGCCCGGCCCCGACCTGGAGCTCGAGCTGACCCACGCCGGCGGGCGGCTGTCGGTGCGCCTGGTGGACCCCGATCCCGGCATCTCCACCGACGAGCTGCGCGGGATGCTCGCGGGAGACCTCGAGCGGCTCGTCGCGCTCGGCGGCGAGCTGGTCCTGGAGGACGACGGCGGGCGGCTCGTGCTGGAGGCGAGCCTGCCCGAGCGGCTGGAACCGGCCGTGGAGGTCACCCGGGAGGTACGGCTGTGAGGCCCGCAGCGGTGGGGTCGGGCGGGATCGGGTCCGGGGTGGTCGGGCCCGGTGCATCTCCTGCGGCGGGGGCTCCCGCGCCGAGCGTCGGCCTGCGGGTCGTCGGGGCCTTGTACTGGGTCGTGCTGGTCCTCTGCTCGATCGTCGCGCTGAGCTGGCTCTCCGTCGGCGCCTACGTCGCCGCGGCCCGGTACCTCCCCGGTTTCGGCGCGGGCGACGGCACCTGGGCCCGCGCGGTGGCCGCCGCGGCACCCGCGAGCGAGCCGCTCGACCAGCTCTTCGTCGACTACGCGCTCACCCTGGTGGCCCTCGGCATCGCCGTGACGCTGCTGGTCCGCGGCGGGAGGAGCTGGACCACCCGGCTGCTCACGCTGGCCATGGTCGGCTCGGCCGGCGCCTTCAACCTGCAGGCCCACGCGGCCGCGGCCGCCGTGGACTCCGCGACCGGCATCGCCGCCGGGCCGATCCACCAGTACGTCCTGCACGGCGCCGCCTGCGCGGCGTACATCCTCGCGCTGCTCGTGTTCCCGACGGTCGACAGCCGGCTCCTGGCCCGCGCCGGCAGGTCCGGACGGGTCGTGCTGGGCGTGCTCGGCGTCGTCGTCCTCGGCCTGGTCGGGTTCGGGACGGCGCTGCTGCAGCACACCACGAGCTGCGTGCTGTTCTTCGGGCTGCTGGTGCCGCTGGTCGGCATCGCCGTGCTGCCGGACCGGATCCGCCGCGGGCCCACCGCCGCCGTGCGCACCCAGGCCCGGCTGGTGTTCTCGCTGCTCGCGGCGGCCTTCGCGGCCATCCTCGTGCTCGGCCTCGTCACGCTCGTCCTGTGGCTGCTCGGGGTCCCGGGCCTGAACCTGTACGACCCCACGGCCCACGGCGCCCCCGGGCTCCCGGTGGCGCTGCTGTTCTGGGCGTCGCGGCTCGGCTCGGCGGCGATCGCGGTGGCGATCTTCGTCGCCATGCGGGCCGAGCGGCTGTGGGCCGCCGAGCGGCTGTTCTCCCGGGTCCTCGCCGCCGTCCTCGCCGTGGCCGTCGTGGGTGGCGGCGTGATCGTCGTCGAGGCGATCGGGTGGGTGTCGGGGATCGGGCCGTTCGGGGCCACGCTCATCGCGTCGCTGTTGGCCGCGGTCACGTTCCTGCCGGTCTACCGGTACGTCGAGGGGCTCACGGACCGGCTGCTCTACGGCCGCCGCCCCACCCCGTACGCCGCGCTCGCCGAGGTCGCGGCCCTGTCCCGCACCACGTCGTCGGACGCGCCGGACCTCGCGCGGGTCGCCGAGGCCGTCGGGAAGGCGTTGGGCGCCACCCGGTGCCGGCTCACGGTCGTCCGGCCCGGGCTTCGGGACCGCACCTACGCCTGGTCGGCCCCGGACGGAGGTGTCGACGACGGCGCGGGCCTCGTCGCGGTCCCCGTGCGCAGCGGGGTGGAGCGGCTCGGGACCCTCGAGGTCGACCGGGCCGCCGTCGCCGGCCTGCACGCCGAGCGCCGGCACCTGCTGGAGGACATCGCGGACAGCCTCGGCGTGGTCGTCGCGGCCAGCCGCCTCGGTGTCGAGCTCGAGCGCCAGCTGCGGGCGGCGCTCGCCCACGCCGCGGAGATCGCCGTCTCGCGCCGCGAGGCCGTGTCCGAGATGGACGGTGAGCGGCGCCGCATCGAGCGGGACCTGCACGACGGGGCCCAGCACCAGCTCGTGTCCCTGCGGCTCGTGCTCGGGCTGGTGGAGCACGAGGTGGACAACGGGCGCGTGGAGCAGGCCCGGGAGCGCCTCGGCGTGCTCGCGGGTCAGCTCGACACCGCGGAGTCCGTCCTCGCCGAGACCGCCAGCGGCGTCCGCTCGATCGCGCTCGCCGAACGCGGGCTCGTCGGGGCCCTCGAGGCCGAGCTGGCCGGGCCGCCCGCGGTGCCGGTGGAGTCCCTGCTGCTCCCGGGCCGCAGGTTCCCGCTCGAGCTCGAGGCCGCCGTCTACTTCTGCTGCCTGGAGTCGGTGAACAACGCCCACAAGCACGCCCCGGGCGCGGACATCACCGTCCGGTTCTCGGAGGCGGACGGGCGGCTGCACTTCACCGTGCGGGACAACGGCCCCGGCTTCGTCGTGCCCAAGCCCGCGGTGGTCGGGCCGGGTGCGGCCACGGCGGGCCGCGGCCTGCGCAACGTGGCCGCCCGGATCGTCAACGCCGGCGGGCGGGTCGACCTGCGCTCGGCGCCGGGGGAGGGGACGACGGTCGAGGGCTCGGTCCCGGTCCCGCCCCCGCCGGAGGGCTGGACGCCCGCACCGGTGGAGGCCACGGTCCGGCTCGCGGTGGTGGAGCCGAGGCCGGGCGCGGAGACGGGCCTGGTCGTCGACACCGCGGCGTTGCCGGTGAGGTCGGACTCGGCACCGACGGCACTCATCGCCCTCCCCGGGCGCGCCGGCGTCGGTCCCGCCGGAGCAGGAGCCGGTGGAGCAGGATCCGGTGGTGCGGGGTCCGGTGGTGGGGGAGCGGCTGGTCCCGGGTCGGCCGCGGCCGGTTCCGGTCCGGCTGGACCGGACCTGGGTGGGCCTGGTGCGGCCGGACCCGGTGCGGTGGGGTCGGGTGCTGGACCCGCCGCCGCTGGACCCACCGCCGCTGGACCCGCCGCCGCGGGGGCGCCGGCAGCCGAAGGGGGGGCCGGTGTGTCCGGCTCCGCGGCGGGACCGGATGCCGGTGGGCCGCAGGGTGAGCGCCCGGAGGCCGGTGCGCCTGTCGAGCCGGAGATCGCGGTCGACCCGACCGCCCCGGACCCGGCCGACGGTCCGCTCGTCGCCGCCGTCCGCGCCGCCCTCGCCGAGATCGCGGCCGGGGTGGAGGAGCCCGCCCGCCCTGCCGTCGTCGACGTCGCCCGCGGGCTCGACGAGCCCCTGCGGGTGCTGGTCGACGGCCCGCGCGGCTCCGGGGTGTCGACGCTGGTGGCCGCCCTGACGGCCGAGGGGCTGCCGGCGGAGCTGGTGCTGGTCGAGGGATCCGCGCCGGAGCGGGGAAGCCCGTCCGGCCCTCCCGCCCACGACAACGGACCCGCCCTCGCGACGGGCCACGGTCCCGGAGCAGGCGGTGGCACTGCCGCTCACGGGTCCGGTGCGGGTCCGGCCGGGACGCCCCGCCCCGCTGCTGGCGCAGGAGCCACCAGGCCGGGCGCCGAGCCCGCGGCCGTCCTGCTCCTGCTGACCCCGGCCGGTCCGCCGACTCCGGGGCCACCCGCGATCGGCGTCCTCGGCCGCGCGGACGAGATCCCCGGCGACCCCTGGGAGCTCGTCCACCGCCTCGTCGCGGAACCGGCCGTCCGCCGCCGCTGCCACGCCGTCCATCCCGTGTCGGCGCGCCTGGCTCTGAGCGCGGCCGCGCCCGGGGATCCCGTGCACGTCACCGCGATCGGCGCCCGGCTCGCCGCCGAGCTGCCGCCCGAGCAGCTCGCCGCGGAGCTCCGGCGCCGCAGCGGGGTGCCCCGCCTGGCCGAGCTCCTGGTGTCGGGTGTCGCCGAGCACGCGGACGCCCATCGCGCCCGGGCCGCCCTGCGTGCTCTCGACGGCCTCGCCGCGACCCTGCCCCCGCGCCGCGACGGCCGGCTCCGCTACCACCTCGAACGCCTCCGCAGCAGCGCCCACGAGTTCGCCGAGCTCGACCTCGTCGACGGCCTGCGCGCCGGCAGCCCCGCTCTCAACGCCGACGACCGGGCCGCCGCCGAGCTGCTCCTCGGCGCCTCGGGCCCGGCCGCCCACCAGCGCCTCGGCCTCGCCCCCGACGCCGGACCGGACGAGATCCGCCTCGCCGCCGCGGCCCAGCTCAACCGCTGGCAGCGACACGCCGCCCACCCGGTCGCCACCCGCGATCAGCGCGCCGCCGCCGCCACCCTGATCCGCACCTGCGAACGCCTCATGTCCGACGAGACCCTCTCCACGAGCCGCCCGTAGCCCCCACCCGCGGCAGCCGACCGCCCGCCCGAGTCCGACGATCGCCGTTCCGGTGCCGACACGCCCGCCCGCGCAGCCCTCCGAGCACCGAGTCGGCGATCACCGAGACAGCAGACATGACGACGGCGTGCGCCGCCGCGGCTCCGGCGCCGCGCCGCCGGCCTTCACGATGGCGCCGGCCCTCAGACCCGCGCCGTGAAGATCACCGCCGCGGTGCCGTCAGGGTTGCTCGTGCAGCCCTGACGGCACCGGGACAGCGATCTTGGGGACGACCCGCGTCGGGGTCGCACCCGAGTCGTCCAGACGGGTCCGAGCGCAGCCTGAGGGCGGCACACGCACCTGCGCCGTGAAGATCGCCGCTCGGTGCCAGCACGGTTGCTCGTCCAGCGCCCCGGGCACCCAGACAGCGATCATGACGAAGCCACGGGTGGCTGTGCCTACCGACCCCGCCTCCGGGAGCTCGGCGCGGCCTGTCGACAGCATCCGCTGCCGCTGGCCGCGCCGCCGGGAGCGGGAAGATCACCGTTGCGGTGCCGGCAGGGCCCTCGCTGCACTCGGTCGCCGATCAGCGATCATCCGAGGCGACCCCGGTCGCGACGATCGCCGTCAGGGTGCTCCCAGGCTTCCTCGGCCGACCGTCGGCGCACGGAGACAGCGATCACGGCGCCGACCCCGCGACCCATGATCGCCATTTCGGGGTTCTGGCGCATCCTGGCCGGGCAACAGCGACACGGCGATCTCGGGCCGGCGCCTCGGTAGGGTGCGGGGCGTGATCGTCGAGGAGCACGGGGGCGGGGTGCATCGCGTCCCCGCGGCCGAGCACCTGGCCCTCACCTCCGCGGTGCTCACCGACCTCGGCGCGCCGCCGGGGCCCGCCCGCGAGCAGGCGGAGATGCTGCTCGAGGGCGACCTGCGCGGCCACGCGTCCCACGGCATCCGGCGGCTGCCCGTGCTCGCCGAGCGCATCGCCCACGGCGTGCTCGACCCGGCCGCCGAGCCGGAGCCGGTGTGGCGCACGGACTCCGTCCTCACGGTCGACGGCGGCACCGGGCTGGGCCCACCAGTGGCCCACCGCGCCGTCGAGGCGCTGCTCGCGCGCGTTCCGGGGACCGGGGTGGCGGTGGCGGCGATCCGCCGGGCCGGGCACCTCGGCATGCTGGCGCCCTACGTCGAGCGGATGGCCGCGGCGGGAGTCGCCGGCATTGCGACGACCACGAGCGAGGCCCTCGTCCATCCCTGGGGCGCGGCGCCCGCGATGATCGGCACCAACCCGATCGCCGTCGCGATCCCGACCGCCGGCGAGCCCGTCGTCCTCGACATGGCCACGGGCAGCATCTCCCGCGGCAAGGTCCTCGACCACGCCGCGCGGGGTGAGCCGCTGCCCGCGGGCGCCGCCGTCGATGCCACGGGCTCCCCGACCACGGACGCCACCGCCGCCCTCGACGGCGCGATCAGCCCCTTCGGCGGCCCCAAGGGCTACGCGCTGGCACTCGTCCTCGAGCTGCTCGTCGCGTCGCTCACGGGCACCGCGCTCGGCCGGGACGTCCGCGGGACCCTCGACACCACCGAACCGGTCACCAAGGGCGACCTGCTGATCGCGTTCGCCCCGACCGCGTTCGGCACCGGCACCCCGCTCGACCCGTTCCTCGACGAGCTGCGCGCGCTCGAACCGGCCCCCGGCCACCACGGGGTGCAGGTACCCGGCGACCGCGCCCGGGCCGTGCGGGCCCGCAACCTGGCCGTGGGGGTCCCGGTGGACCGCACCACGTGGGAGCAGGTCCGGGCGCTCCGAACCTGAGAGTCTGTTGGGCTGTTCGGCCTAATTCTTGATCGTCCGCGGCGTCGCTCGTTCGGCCGATGATTGACTACCGGCCGTAGTAGCGGACGAGCGAGGGGGCGGCGTGCATCCTGACGATCCCGGGATCATGGGGTTGACCCTCCAGGTCGGGCGGACCGCGGTCGCCGGCGCCGATCCCCGGACGTTGCTCTCGTCGATCTGTGCCGCCCTGCCCACGACCCTCGGTGTCTCCGGGGCGGCGATCGTGCTCGTCGAGCCGCCGGACCGGGCCATCGCGGGCGTCTCCGCGTCGGACACCGCGGCGATCCGGCTCGGTGAGATGGAGCTGCGCGCCGGCACCGGGCCCGTCCAGGGCGCCGTCCGGTCCGGGCGGCCGATGGTCACCCCGGACCTCACGCGCATCGGTCCGCCCGAGCTCGCCGCCGCGGCGGCCGACACGGGTCTGACCTGCTCGGTCGTCGTCCCGCTGTTCGTGGACGGCGAGCCGGCCGGCGGGCTGCAGCTGTTCGGCCACCCCGGCCGCCCCGTGGGCGAGGGCCACGTCGACGCCGTCGCCGGGCTGGCCGAGGCGCTGTCGGCGCGGCTCGGTGACATCTGCGCCCTGCGCCGGCTCACCGCCACGGTCGCCCGGCTCACCGCCGAGCACGAGGCCGCGGTCCCGGTCGAGCAGGCCACCGGGATGCTGGCCGAGCGCTACCGCACGGACGTCGAGGAGGCCGGCCGCTACCTGCACAGCCGGGCCGCCACGGCGGGCCGGTCCCTGGCGGAGGCCGCGGCCGAGATCCTCGACCGCCGCGACGACGAGGCCGCGGCGCCCGATCCCGCGCACCCGTCGGCGATCGATCCGCCGACCGAGGCCTTCGGTGCCGTCCCGCAGCAACGCCGCGGTCCCGCCCCGGCGGCCCGGAACGGCTCCGGCCCTGACTCCGGGGGCGGCCATCCCGGCCGCGCGCCGTTCGGCGGCCCGAGCCTCCCGAACGGCCGTGGCCCCGCGACACCCCCGGCCGTCGACGGTCGAGCCGTCGCGCGCACACCCGGGTCGAACGTGGGGGCACCCTCGAGCGCCGCACACAGCCGGGACAGCGCCGCCACCCCGCGCGCGGCACACGGCGGGCCCGCCTCTCCTGCCCCGACCGGCCGAGCCGCCCGGTCCGTCGGCGGCGCGGTGGAGGGCGCGGTCGGCGGTGAGGTCGACGGCGTGAGCGCCACCGCCGCCGTGACCCAGCGCTCCACCACGGGCTCCATCCCGGGTGGTCATCGCCGCAGCCGGGGTGGCACCCCGGCGCGCGAGCTGCTCGCCGACCACTCCGCGTCCGCCCGCCCCGGCCGCCGCCGCGCGGCGGAGCAGGCCGGCGAGCGCCGCCCCCACGGCACCTCCACCGGCACCTCCACCGGCAACTCTGCCGCCTCGGACCACGATCCTGACAGCGGTCCGGCTGCCGGCCGTGATCGGAGCCTGAACGGCAGCCTCGCCGCCGGTTCGGTCCTGCCCGGCAGCGGCTCCGATCGCGGTCTCGCCGGCCCCGACCTGCCCGCCGGCGGCCACGGTCGCAGCGCGGCCGCAGCGTCCGATCGCGGACCTGTCAGCGGCGCCGACCGCGGCAGCGGCCGCGCCGTCGGCGCCCCGGAGATCCCGGCTCCCCGCCAGGGCGGCCGCCGCAGGCTCCGCGAGGACCACCCGTCCCAGACCGGCGGGCCCGCGCCGTCCGCGGACGACCGGTGGAACGCGACGCCGGATCTCCCCGGTTCCCCCCGTCCGTCCTCACCGGCGAGCGGCTCCCACCGGTCCGCCCCACAGGGCCGTGGCTCCCAGCACCGGTCCCCGGGCTCGGCCGCCGGCCCCATGGACCGGAGCGCCGGGAGCGGGAGCCGCGCGAGGCCGGGCCACGCCGCCCGGGCCGACCGCAGCCTCGGCAGCACCTCCGGCGACCGCCGCCGCGCGCCCGCCCAGGACCCCATGGTCGTCGGCCGCGACCCCTGGGAGCTCGACCAGTTCGAGCAGTTCGACCCCTCGGACCGCGCCGCCCGCCAGGCCCCACCCCGCGGCCCGAACGGTCCCGGCCCGGACGGCCCGCCCCGCCACCGCCGCCCCTGACACCGCCGGATCCGGGCGACCCCCGTCACCCCGTGGTGGCCGCCGCCCCCGCCGCGACGTAGGGTCCCACCGTCACCGCGGGAGCACTCACGATCCGAGGCTGAGAGGGCGGCAGGACCGGCCGTCGACCGTTCGCACCTGACCCGGTTAGCACCGGCGTAGGGAGGAACGCGTTGCGTACGTCCGTACCCAAGATCGTCGCCGTCCTGGGGGCCCTGCTCCTGCTGGCGGCCTGCGGCTCCGCCGCCCAGGGGGGCAGCAGCCCCCAGAAGATCCGCGTGGCCCTGGACTGGACCCCGAACACCAACCACACGGGCCTGTTCGTGGCGCAGCAGGAGGGCTGGTTCCGCCAGGCCGGCCTCGACGTCGAGTTCCTGCCGTACAACCAGACCGCCCCGGAGACCCTCGTCGGCACCGGCGCCGCGGACTTCGGCATCTCCTTCCAGGACCTCTTCACCTACGCCAAGGGCTCCGGCGCGGACATCACCAGCGTGATGGCGATCCTGCAGCACTGGGCCAGCGAGGTCGCCGTGAAGGCCGATCGCGCGGACATCACCAGCCCCAAGGACCTCGACGGCAAGACCTACGGCGGCTTCGGCAGCCCCGGCGAGGTCCCCAAGATGCGCACGATCATCCAGGACGCGGGCGGCCGGGGCGACTTCCAGAACGTCACGCTCGGCACGTCCGCCTACGAGGCGCTCTACTCCGGGCAGGTCGACTTCACCGAGCCCTTCGTCGCCTGGGAGGGCATCGAGGCGCAGCTGCGCAACGAGCCGCTCAAGACCTTCAAGTACACCGACTACGGCTTCCCGGACTCCTACAACGTCCTGCTCATGGGCAACTCCACCTGGCTGAGGCAGCACCCGGACCAGGCACGCGCTTTCGTCCAGGCCGCCCAGCGCGGCTACCAGCTCGCCGCCGACGACCCGGCCAAGGGCGCCCGGGACCTCGAGGCGGCGAACCCGGGCGTCTTCACCGAGCCCGAGCTCGTCAGTCGCAGCCAGGACATGCTCGCGAAGAGCTACCTGAAGGACGACCAGGGGAAGGTCGGCACCCAGACCCTCGCCCGCTGGCAGGGCTTTTCCGGGTTCCTCGTGGACTCCGGCAGCGTGGTCGACGCCGACGGCAAGCCGCTGACGACCAGGCCCGACTTCGGCACGTGGTTCACCAACGACTACCTCACCCCGGCCGGATCGACGTCATGACGGCCGTGACGCTCCGCCCGGCGCGCGAGCGGACGTCCGTGTTGCGCCTCTGGCCCGCCGCCGCGCTGGTCCTCGCCCTGCTCGTGGTGTGGCAGCTCGCCGTCACCCTGCTCGACGTGCGCCCCCAGGTCCTCCCGTCGCCGCTGCGGGTGGTCGAGCAGGGCTGGACCTTCCGCGGAGCGTTGTGGGACAACACCCTCCCCACGCTGGAGGTCACTGCGGTCGGGTTCGCCGTCTCGCTCGCGGTGGCGTGGCTGGTGGCGGTCGCCGTCGACTTCTCGCCCTGGCTGCGCACCGCCCTCGTGCCGCTCCTCGTCGCGTCGCAGACCGTCCCGGTCGTCGCCATCGCGCCGTTGATGATCATCTGGTTCGGGTTCGGGCTGCTCCCGAAGATCCTCGTGATCTCCCTGGTGACCTTCTTCCCGGTCGCCATCGGGCTCATCGAGGGTTTCTCCCGCACCGATCCCGAGGCCACGAACCTGTTGCGCAGCATGGGCGGCAACCGCTGGACGGAGTTCCGCTACGTCCGCCTGCCCGGGGCGCTGCCGTCGTTCTTCACGTCGCTGCGGATCGCCGTGACCTACGCGGTGACGGGCGCGATCTTCGCCGAGTACGTCGGCGCCCAGGCGGGGCTGGGGATCTTCATGAACCAGCAGCGCAACTCCTTCCGCACCGACCTGGTGCTGGCGGCCGTCGCGATCACCGCACTGGTCAGCGTCGCCCTGTTCGCGCTGACCTACCTGGTCGAACGCGCGGTGGCTCCGTGGATCCGAGGGCCGAGATGAAGATCCGGGTGGACGGCCTGCGCGTCGCCCTCGGGGAGCTCCCCGTCCTCGACGACGTGACCTTCGACGTCGAGGCCGGTGAGTTCGTCTCGATCATCGGCCCGAGCGGTGCGGGCAAGAGCACGCTGTTCAACGTCCTCGCCGGCCTGATCACCCCGGACGCCGGCGAGGTGCTGGTCGACGGCGCCCCGGCCACCCGCGAGACCTTCGGCTACATGCCGCAGAAGGACCTCCTGTTCCCGTGGCGCAGCGTCCTGGACAACACCGCGCTCGGCCTCGAGGTGGCCGGCCGGCCCCGCAGACAGGCCCGCGCCCGTGCCCGGGAGCTGTTCGCCCCCTTCGGCCTGGAGGGCTTCGAGGACGCCCGCCCGGCCGAGCTGTCGGGCGGCATGCGCCAGCGCGCGGCCCTGCTGCGCACGGTCGTCCAGGACCGCGAGGTGCTCCTGCTCGACGAGCCCTTCGGCGCCCTGGACTCCCTGACCCGCACCACCATGCAGGAGTGGCTGGAGGAGGTCCGGGCCCGCTACGGCTGGACGGTCCTGCTGATCACGCACGACATCCGCGAGGCCGTGTTCCTCTCCGACCGCGTGCTGGTCCTCTCCCCGCGCCCCGCCCGCATCCACCGCGAGATCCCCGTCGACCTCCCGCGCCCCCGCGACGTCGCCCAGCTCACGGACCCGGTCTTCGCCGAGACGGAGTCCTCCCTGCTCACCGCCCTCCGTGAGTAGCGACGAGGGGCCGACGTCCGGAGGTCCTGGGGTGAGCTGCGCAGACCGTGCCGGGGGCGTGGAGATCTCGGCCGGCGCCCTGAAGCACGGCATCCCCGCGGAGGCGATCCGCGGGGTGCTGGCGGAGCCACTGCGGCAGGTGCCGCAGGGGGAGCGGGTGCTCTACATCGGGCTGGGCGAGGACCGGAACCTGCTCGAGATCGTGGTCGAGGGGCGCTCGGTCATCCACGCGATGCGGTTGCGGCCCAAGAACTACGCGTACCTCACGAGCTCGCCCACGGACTCCACCCGCTGACCCGGCGGCGTGCAGTGCGCCGGCCAGCGCCGCCGCTCCCGGTCGATCCAGATCGTGCGCAGCCCGGCCTTGGCGGCGCCGTGCAGGTCCCACGGGTGCACCGCGACCATCGTCAGCTCGGCGGGCAGGGCCCCGCACACCGAGGCGGCGTAGGCGTACGCGCCCTGCGCGGGCTTCCAGATCCCGGCGTCCTCCACCGACAGGACATGGGTGAACGCGTCCCGGATCCCGGCGTCCCCGAGCAGCCGCTCGGCGACCGCGGCGGCCCCGTTGGAGAGGGTGACGAGCCGGACCCCCGCCTCGGCGAGCGCCCGGACGCCCGGGACGACGTCCGGATGCAGCGGCAGCTCGAGGAAGGAGTCGAGCACGGCGTCCGCCGCCACCGCCGGATCGTCCACGTAGGGGGCCAGCAGCACGTGCGCGGTCTCCCCGCCGACGAGGGCGAACGAGCGCGCGTCGCCCGCCGCGGCGAGCGCGATGCCCTCGCGCAGGGTCGAGGCGAACCACAGGCGGGCGAGCTCCCCGGGGGCACCGAGGGCTTCGAACCGCACCGCGAGCGGCCGCAGGTCGGAGAGGGTCTCGTTGACGTCGAAGACGAGCGTGCGGGTCACACCGGAGATCGTCGCAGCGTGACGGTCGCCCCGCTGACCTCACGGGCCGCATCACAGCACGTAGGGTGCCTGACGTGCACGTGACCGTGGTCGGGATCGGTGCGGACGGCTGGGCGGGACTGGCCGGCACCGCCCAGGAGACGCTGGCCGCCGCCGACGTGGTCCTCGGCGGTCCGCGCCAGCTCGACCTGGTCGCCGGGAAGGTGTCGGCGGAGCTGGTGGCCTGGCCGTCGCCGCTGGTCCCGGCCCTGCCCGGGCTGCTGGAGCGCTTCGGCGGGCGGCGGCTGTGCGCCCTGGCCTCGGGCGATCCGATGTTCTTCGGCCTCGGCGCCACGATCGCCCGCGCGGTCGGCCCGCAGGCGTTGACGGTGATCCCGCACCCGTCGTCGACCACCTTCGCCTGCGCCCGCCTGGGCTGGCCGGCCGAGGCGGTCGACGTGGTCAGCGTGGTCGGCCGCCCGATCGAGCGGCTACGGCGGTCGGTGGCCCCCGGGCGTCGTGTCCTGGTGCTCAGCGCCGGCGCGGCGAGCCCGGCCCTGATCGCCGCCCAGCTGACCGCCGACGGCTACGGCCCGAGCCGGCTGACCGTGCTCGAACAGCTCGGCGGGCCGGGGGAGCGCGTGGTCACCGGCATCGCGGGGGGCTGGGCCGAGCCCGAGGGCGACGCGCTCAACATCGTCGCCGTCGAGTGCGTCGCCGCGCCCGGTACCGCGGTCCTCGGCGAGACCCCCGGGCTTCCCGACGACGCCTACGAGAGCGACGGCCAGCTCACCAAGCGCGAGGTCCGCGCCGTCACCCTCGCGCATCTGGCGCCGCGCCCCGGCGAGCTGCTGTGGGACGTCGGCGCCGGTGCCGGCAGCATCGCGATCGAGTGGATGCGGGCGCACCGCAGCTGCCGGGCGGTCGCGATCGAGTCGGATCCCGTTCGTGCGCACCGGATCTCGGTGAACGCCGGCCGCCTCGGCGTGCCGGCGCTGCAGATCGTCACCGGTCGCGCGCCCGCCGCGCTCACCGACCTGCCCACCCCGGACGTCGTGTTCGTCGGCGGCGGCCTGACCCGCCCCGGGGTGCTCGACGCGTGCTGGGCGGCCCTGCCCGAGGGCGGCCGCATCGTCGCGAACGGGGTCACGGTCGAGACCGAGTCCGCCCTGGCCGCGGCGCGCGAGCGGTTCGGGGGAACCCTGGTGCGCCTGCAGGTCTCCCGCGCCGAGCCCGTCGGCGGGTTCCTCGGCTGGAAGCCCGCCATGCCCGTCACGATCTGGAGCGCGACCCGATGACCGTCCACTTCATCGGCGCCGGACCCGGCGCCGTCGACCTGCTGACGATCCGGGGCAGGGACCTGATCGCCGCCTCGCCGGTGTGCCTGTACGCGGGCTCGCTGGTGCCGCCGGAGATGCTCGAGATCTGCCCGCCCGGCGCGCGCACGGTCGACACCGCCCTGATGACCCTCGCCGAGATCGTCGACGAGATGGTCCGGGCCCACACCCACGGCCTCGACGTCGCCCGGCTGGCCAGCGGCGACCCGTCCGTCTTCTCGGCGATGGCGGAGCAGATGCGCCGCCTCGACGCCGCCGGCGTGCCCTACGACGTCACCCCCGGCGTCCCCGCGTACGCCGCCGCGGCGGCCGCGCTGAAGCGCGAGCTGACCGTCCCCACGGTCGCCCAGACCGTGACCCTCACGAGGATCGCCGCCCGGGCCACCCCGATGCCCGAGGGGGAGTCCCTGGAGGCCCTGGGGACGGCCGGGGGCACCCTGGTGCTGCACCTGGCGGTCCACCGGATCGACGAGGTGGTCAAGGAGCTCATCGGCTCCTACGGCGCCGACTGCCCCGCCGCGGTGGTGGCCCACGCGTCCCGCGAGCACGAGATCGTCCTGCGCGGGCGCCTCGACGACATCGCCGACCTGGTCCACTCCGCGGGCATCCGGCGGACCGCGGTGGTCATCGTCGGCCCCGCCCTGGCCGCCGAGGCCTTCCCGGACTCGCACCTGTACTCCGACAGCCGATGCCGCACCACCCCGTAACAGGGTCCGACCTGCGGATACTCGTTCTGGGTGGGACGTCGGACGCCCGGGCGTTGGCCGGGCTGCTCGACGGCCGGGCGTCCGTGGTCTCGTCCCTGGCCGGGCGGGTGAAGGCTCCCGTGCTGCCCCCGGGGGAGGTGCGGATCGGCGGCTTCGGCGGCGTACCCGGGCTCGTCGCCTACCTCCGGTCCGGGGTCGACGTGCTGGTCGACGCGACCCATCCCTTCGCCGCGGGCATGTCCGCCCACGCCTGCGCCGCGGCGACCGAGACGGGTGTGCCGCTCGTCGTGCTCCGCCGTCCGGGATGGACGGAGGGGCCGGGCGACGACTGGCGGCGCGTCCCGTCGCTGCGGGCCGCCGCGGGGCTGCTCCCGTCCGTGGGCCGGCGGGTGTTCCTGACGACGGGGCGCCAGGACGTCGCGACCTTCGCCGACCTCGACCTGTGGTTCCTGCTCCGCTCGGTCGACCCGCCCGAACCCCCGGTGCCGCAGCGCCTCGTGTCGATCCTCGATCGTGGACCGTTCACCGTAGAGGGCGAGCTGGCCGTGATGCGGGAGCACGCGGTCGACGTCGTCGTCACCAAGGACTCGGGTGGTTCCCTCACGGCCGCGAAGCTGACCGCGGCCCGGCAGCGGGGCCTGCCGGTGATCGTGGTCGACCGCCCTCCGCTCCCGCCCGGCGCCCTCGTGGTCGAGACCCCCGGTGAGTGCGTGGCGGTGTTGGAACACCGCTACGCGCTCACCGAGCCGCACTGATCGACGACTCCGTGCGCCGACGAATCCCGGACCTGCGTCAACGCACCCGCCCGGCGATCGTGTCAGGGGGTGTAGGTGCGGGGCGTGAAGACGACCGTGCGCCCCCCGCGCTCCACCACGCGGGTGGTGGACGAGCCGACGATCACCAGGGTGCGCATGTCGACGAGCTCCGGATCGAGGTCGCCGAGGGTGGTGACGGTGATCCGCTCACCGCTGCCGCCCACATCGCGGCCGAGGACCACGGGCGTCTCCGGGGCGCGGTGCTCCAGGAGCGCCTCGCGGGCCGCGCCGACCTGCCACGGGCGGGCCTTGGAGCGCGGGTTGTAGATCGCGATCGCCAGATCCGCCTGTGCCGCATGGACGAGCCGGTCGACGACCGTCTCCCACGGCTTGAGCCGGTCCGAGAGCGAGATCATCGCGTAGTCGTGGCCCAACGGCGCACCGACCGCGGCCGCGACCGCCTGTGCCGCCGTGAGTCCGGGCAGCACCTGCACCGGCACGTCGGCGTACTTCGGCTGGGAGGCGACCTCGAGCACCGCCGTCGCCATGGCGAAGACGCCGGGGTCGCCGGCACTGACCACCACGACCTGGCGCCCCGAGCCGGCCAGTTCCAGGGCGTGCGCCGCCCGCTCGGCCTCGACGCGGTTGTCGCTGGCGTGCCGGGTCTGCCGCGGGTTCGGCGGCACCCGGTCCAGGTACGGCCCGTAGCCGACGAGATCGTCCGCGGCCGCCAGCGCGGCCGCGGTCTGGGGGGTGAGCCAGTCCCGGCCCGCCGGCCCCGTCCCGACCACGGTGACCCGCCCCCCTCGTGAGTGGCGATGGTCGCCATGACGACTGTGCCCACCCACCCCGCAGGCTTCGCCGGCTGCCGTCCCCCGGCCCCCACTCAGGGGGTCGGTGGCCTTCGCGGGGGGCTCGGGGTCGGGTGCGACGGGGTCGCCGGGGATGCTCGCGGCGACCTCGCCGGGGAGGACGGCGATCGAGAAGTACGGGACGGAGCCGGGGTCGACGTCGGCGAGGGCGCCGGTGCGCTGACCGTCCATCGTGGCCCGTTCCACGAACCGGGCCCGGTCGAGCTTGCCCGCGTCCTCGAAGGCCCCCCGGACGTTCCCGAAGGTCCTCCCCAGCTTCATGACGGCGGCGGAGTCCGTGGCGCGCAACCGTTCCGCCAGGACCTCGCGGGGCAGCGTGCCGGGCAGGACGGTGAGGATCTCGTCCCGCTCGACGAGCGGCTGGCCGAGCGCCGCGGCCGACGCGGACACCGAGGTCACCCCGGGCACGACCTCGGCGCGGAACCGGCCCGCCAGTCGCTTGTGCATGTGCATGTAGGAGCCGTAGAAGAGCGGATCGCCCTCGGCGAGCAGCACGACGTCCCGGCCCGCCTCCAGGTGGGCGGCGAGGCGGGCGGCGGCGTCGGTGTAGAAGTCGTCGATCGCGCGCTGGTAGTCCGCGACCGTCTCCGTGGTGACGGGGTAGACCAGCTGCTCCTCGATCTGGTCGCCGCGCAGGTACGGCTCGGCGATGCGGCGCGCGATGGAGCGGCCGTGCCGGGCGGAGTGGTAGGCGATCACGTCCGCGGCGCCGACCAGCCGGGCCGCCTTGATCGTGACGAGCTCGGGATCGCCCGGGCCCAGCCCGACGCCGTAGAGGGTCCCGCGCGGGCCCGATGGCTCGCTCGCGTGCTCGATCACGCGATCTCCTGCTCGGACGCCAGCGCGTTGAGCGCGGCGGCGGTGATCGCCGAGCCGCCCCGGCGTCCGTGGACGACGAGGTACTCGAGATCGGTCCGCGCGGCGAGGGCGGCCTTGGACTCGGCGGCCCCGATGAACCCCACCGGGATGCCGAGGATCGCGGCCGGCCGGGGGGCGCCCGCGTCGATCATGTCGAGGAGGTGGAACAGCGCCGTGGGGGCGTTGCCGATCGCGACGACCGCACCGTCGAGCCTCTCGCGCCACAGCTCCATCGCGGCGGCCGAGCGGGTGTTGCCGATCGTCGAGGCGATCCCGGCCACCTCGGGCTCGCGCAGGGTGCAGACGACCTCGTTGTCCTTCGGCAGCCGGGCCCGGGTCACGCCCGAGGCGACCATGGTCGCGTCGCACAGGATCGGGGCGCCGTCGCGCAGCGCCTTCCGCGCGGCGGTGACGACCCCGGGGGAGTACGCGATGTCGCCGGTGAGATCGACCTGGCCGCAGGCGTGGATCATGCGCACCGCCACGTACGCGACGTCCGGCGGGAAGCCGGACAGGTCCGCCTCCGCGCGGATCGTGGCGAAGCTGCGCCGGTAGATCTCCGCGCCGTCGCGGATGTAGTCGCTGGTCATGGTGCTCCGGTCGGGCTGGGGCGGGTGTCGTCGAACAGGCTGGGGCCGGACGGGCCGGGGTCGGCGGATCCGGACGGGTCGGGGCCGGCCGGGCCGGCGGCGGTGGCGGTGGTGCCGACGGCGGAGGGGCGGGAGTCCCTGCCGCGCAACGCGGACGCCAGGTCGGGCACGACCACGTCGGTGAGCTCGTCGCGGTAGCGGTAGGTCCCGTCGGGCAGGGCGATCAGGTCGAGGTGCTCCTCGTGCGGCGCCCCGCAGCGCCGCTCGCAACCGACGACGTGGGCCCGGCGGGCCGCGGTGAGCAGCGGCAGGACCGCGCGGACGTCGGCGCGGACGTCGGCGTGGGACTTCGCGCAGCCCGGCCGGCCCGCGCAGGCGGAGACCGCGAGCGCGGGATCGTCGGCGGTGAGGACGAACCCGTTGGCGCGCAGGCGCTCCCACGCGTCGTCCGCGGGATCGGGGAGGACCAGGGTGCGCCAGGGCGTGACGATCACCTCCGGCGCCGCGGTCGCGAGGGCCCGGAGCTGGGCGGCCGACAGCTCGCCCAGGACGGGGGCGACGCCGAGCGCCGTGCCGCCGTCCGTCCGGTGGATCGGCCCGACCGGGGCGTGGTCGTCGTCCGGGAAGGGGAGCGGCCGGTCGCTGCCGGAGGCGGGGGCACCGGGCGGCAGGGCCGCCTCGATCCGGGCCGCCGCGCCGGGCACCTCCGCGGCGCGCCACGCGCCCCGGCCGCCTTCACCGCCCTCGCCGTCCCCGCGAATCGTGAGAAACACCTCAGCGGCGGACACCAGCAGGGCCGGGGCGTCCGCCGGGGCGCACCCGATCGCCGTCGCCACCCCTGCGACCTGCAGGAACCCGTGGTCCGGGGTGTCGGCGAGCCAGCAGAGGTCGGGGCGCTCGGCGGCGACGTCCCCGCGCCCGTCGTCCAGGGCGAACAGGAACCGGCCGGGGAGCGCGGCGAGGCCGGGGACCGCGCAGAGCGCCTCGTCGAGTGCCCGGGCGAGCCCCCGGACGTCCGCCAGCCCACCGGTCAGGCCCGACAACGGCGACGCCAGGATGTTGCGCACCCGCTCGTGCTCCGCAGCGGGGATCAGCCCGGCCGCCGCGAGCCGCGACACGAGCCGCGGGTCCTCCCGGTCCAGCCCCCTGAGCTGCAGGTTCCCCCGCGACGTGAGGTGCGCCGCACCGTCTCCCAGCTCCTGCGCGCAGCCCGCCAGCGCCCGCAGCTGTGCCGCGCTCACCACTCCGCCCGGCAGCCGGACGCGGGCCAGCGCGCCGTCCGCGGCGTCGTGCGTCGCGAGGACGCCGGGGCAGGCGTCGGCTCGGGTGCGGGGGGTGGACACGGCGACACTGTAGGCATGCGCCACCACGGCCCGTCGAGATGAACCCACCCACGCCGGCGCCGTGGTCGACCGGGGGTGAGGTTCATCTCGGCCGGGGCGGGAGGGCTGCTTGACGCGGGGACGGGCGGGTGCGGAGAGTGGTCCCCACAACTGCAGAGGCGTGCGGGAACCAGGAAGCCGGTGCGAGTCCGGCGCGGTCCCGCCACTGTCACCGGGGAGCGGACCCCGCATCAGGCCACGGGCGCGAGCCCGGAAGGCCGGGGCGAGCGCCGATCCGGGAGCCAGGACACTGCCCCGCGCGCCGACCCACTCACTGACCCGGGACGAGGATCCCGAGGAAGGGACCCCGTGATGAGTCCTGCCCCGCCCGCGCCGCAGGGCTCGAGCCGCATCCTGCTGCTCTCGACCTCCGACACGGACCTGCTCTCCGCACGGGCCTCGGGGGCGGACTTCCGGCCGGCGAACCCCAACCGCGTGCTGCTCGACGAGCTGCCCGGCATGGTCGCCGAGGCCGACGTCGTGGTGGTCCGGGTCCTCGGCGGCTACCGGTACTGGGAGGAGGGCCTCGATCTCCTGCGTGCCGCCGGCACCCCGCTCGTCGCCCTCGGCGGCGAGATGGCGCCGGACGCCGAGATGATGGAGCTCTCCACGGTCCCCGCGGGCGTCGCGGCCGAGGCCCACACGTACCTGGCGCAAGGCGGGGCCGACAATCTCGCGCAGCTGCACGCCTTCCTCTCCGACACGGTCCTGCTGACCGGGGAGGGCTTCGCGCCCCCGACCGCGCTGCCCGAGTGGGGAGTCCTGGAGCGCGCGGCGACCCCGCAGCAGGGGCCGACCGTCGCCGTCCTCTACTACCGGGCCCAGCAGATCGCCGGGAACACCGCGTACGTCGAGGCGCTCTGCCGGGCCGTCGAGGCCCGCGGCGCCACCGCGCTGCCGATCTTCTGCGCCTCCCTGCGCCAGGCGCCCGCCGCGCTGCTCGAGACCCTGAAGCAGGCGGACGCCCTGGTCGTCACCGTGCTCGCGGCCGGCGGCACCAAGCCCGCCCAGGCCCAGGCCGGCGGCGAGGACGAGGAATGGGACGTCACGGAGCTCGCCGCGCTCGACGTCCCGATCCTGCAGGGCCTCTGCCTCACCTCCAGCCGCGCCACCTGGGACTCCAACGACGACGGGCTCACCCCGCTCGACGTCGCCACGCAGGTCGCCGTGCCCGAGTTCGACGGCCGGCTGATCACGGTTCCCTTCTCCTTCAAGGAGATCGACGCCGACGGCCTGTCGGTCTACGTCCCGGACCACGAGCGCGCGGCCCGGGTGGCCGGGATCGCCGTGCGGCACGCCGAGCTGCGGCGGATCCCGGACGCGGACAAGAGGATCGTGCTCATGCTGAGCGCGTACCCGACCAAGCACGCGCGGATCGGCAACGCGGTCGGCCTGGACACGCCGGCGTCCACGGTGGCGCTGCTGCGGGCCATGCGGGACAAGGGATACGACATCGGGGCCTTCCCGGGTGTCGATGCCGAGGACGGCGACGCGCTGATCCACGCGCTCATCGAGGCCGGCGGGCAGGACCCGGACTGGCTCACCGAGGAGAAGCTGGCGGGCAACCCGATCCGCATCTCCGCCGAGACCTACCGACGCTGGTTCGACACGCTGCCGGCGGACTTCCGGGAGGGCGTCGAGGAGCACTGGGGCGCCGCGCCGGGCGAGCACTACGTCCAGAACGGCGACATCGTCGTCGCGGCGCTGCGCAGCGGCAACGTCACGCTGATCGTGCAGCCCCCGCGGGGGTTCGGCGAGAACCCGGTCGCGATCTACCACGACCCGGACCTGCCGCCGTCGCACCACTACCTCGCGGCCTACCGGTGGCTCGCCGCGGACCCGGCGGACGGCGGCTTCGGCGCCCACGCGATCGTCCACATCGGAAAGCACGGGAACCTGGAGTGGTTGCCGGGCAAGACCCTCGGCATGTCCGCGAGCTGCGGGACCGATGCGGCCCTGGGTGACCTCCCGCTGATCTACCCCTTCCTCGTCAACGACCCGGGGGAGGGGACGCAGGCCAAGCGCCGGGCGCACGCCACGCTCGTCGACCACCTGATCCCGCCGATGGCCCGCGCCGAGACCTACGGCGACATCTCGCGGCTGGAGCAGCTGCTCGACGAGCACGCGAACATCTCCGCGCTCGATCCCGGCAAGCTCCCCGCCATCCGCCAGCAGATCTGGACGCTCATGCAGGCGGCCCGGCTCGACCACGACCTCGGCCTGGAGGAGCGCCCCCACGAGGCCGAGTTCGACGACTTCCTCCTGCACGTCGACGGCTGGCTGTGCGAGATCAAGGACGTCCAGATCCGCGACGGGCTGCACGTCCTCGCCGCCGCGCCCGAGGGCGACACCCGGGTCGACCTGGTGCTCGCCATGCTGCGGGCGCGGCAGATGTGGGGCGGCGAGCAGAACGTCCCCGGCCTGCGCGAGGCCCTCGGCCTGGTCGAGGACGGCAGCGAGGCCCGCGGCGAGGTCGACCGCGTCGAGGCCCTGGCCCACTCGCTCGTCGCGGACATGGAGGCGGCGGGCTGGGACCCCGACGCCGCCCCCGGCGTCGTGAACGTGCGACTCGGCCTACCAGAAGTGCCGACTCGCGGGGAAGCCGGGGACCCTTCCGCGAGTCGGCACATCTCGGAGGCCGACACACACGCCGACGTCGAGCGGATCCTGCGGTTCGCGGCCACCGAGGTGGTGCCCCGGCTGGCGGAGACGGCGCACGAGATCGACCGGGTCCTCCACGCGCTCGACGGCGGGTTCATCCCGGCCGGGCCGTCGGGGAGCCCGTTGCGCGGGCTGATCAACGTCCTGCCCACCGGGCGGAACTTCTACTCGGTCGACCCCAAGGCCGTCCCGAGCAGGCTGGCCTGGGAGACCGGGCAGGCGATGGCCGAGTCCCTCGTGGAGCGCTACCGGCGCGATCATGCGGGCGAGTACCCCCGGTCCGTCGGGCTCTCGGTGTGGGGCACGTCCGCCATGCGCACCAGCGGCGACGACGTCGCGGAGGTCTTCGCGCTGCTCGGCGTCCGGCCCGTGTGGGACGAGATGTCCCGGCGCGTCACGACGCTCGAGGTGATCGACCTCGAGGAGCTGGGGCGGCCCCGGATCGACGTCACGGTCCGGATCTCCGGCTTCTTCCGGGACGCCTTCCCGCACGTCCTGGCCCTGCTCGACGACGCCGTGCAGCTCGTCAGCGACCTCGACGAGACGGCCGAGCAGAACTACGTCAGAGCCCATGTGACACAGGACGAGCAGCGCACCGGGGACCGGCGGCGGGCCACCACGCGGATCTTCGGCTCCAAGCCGGGGACCTACGGCGCGGGCCTGCTCCAGCTCGTCGACTCCCGGAACTGGCGCGACGACGCCGACCTCGCCGAGGTCTACACGACCTGGGGCGGCTACGCCTACGGCCGCGGCCTCGACGGCGCCCCGGCCCGGGACGACATGGAGACCGCCTACCGGCGGATCACGGTGGCGGCCAAGAACACCGACACCCGCGAGCACGACATCGCCGACTCCGACGACTACTACCAGTACCACGGCGGCATGGTCGCGACCGTCCGCGCGCTGACCGGCACCGCGCCCGAGGCCTACATCGGCGACTCGACCCGGCCCGAGTCCGTCCGCACCCGGACCCTGCACGAGGAGACCGCCCGCGTGTTCCGGGCCCGCGTGGTGAACCCGCGCTGGATCGAGGCCATGCGCCGGCACGGGTACAAGGGCGCCTTCGAGATGGCGGCCACCGTGGACTACCTGTTCGGCTGGGACGCCACCACCGGCGTCGTCGCGGACTGGCAGTACGAGAAGCTCACCGAGACCTACGTGCTCGACCCGGACAACCGGAAGTTCCTGTCCGAGTCGAACCCGTGGGCCCTGCACGGGATGGCGGAGCGGCTGCTGGAGGCGGTGGAGCGCAAGCTCTGGGAGGCCCCGGAGCCGGCCACCCTCGCCGCGCTGCGGCAGGCGTACCTCGAGACCGAGGGGGACCTCGAGGCGGAGTAGCGGGAGCTGTCACATCTCGCGGGCGGGATCCGACAGGTGGTCATGACCTCTGGAGCATTGACCATCCTGCACCCCGTGACCGACCTGGAGAAGGCGAAGGCGGTGTTCACGGCGCTGCTGGGCACCGGGCCGGCGTGGGACGCCGAGTACTACGTCGGGTACGAGGTGGCGGGCCAGCACATCGGGCTCGTCCCGAACGGGGCGGCGAACGGGCTGACCGTCGCGACCGCGTTCTGGCACGTCGAGGACCTGGACGAGCGGCTCGCGGCGCTCACCGCGGCGGGTGCGGAGATCGTCCAGGAACCGACGGACGTCGGGGGCCGCCGGGTGGCGAAGGTCCGTGACGCCGACGGCAACGTCCTGGGGCTGTCCCAGGCCGGCTGACCGGCGGAGGGGGAGTCCCGGCTCCCCCTCACCGGGCGGCGGTGCGCGGCGCGACGAGGGCGCCGATCACCGCGAGGGCGGCGAGGACCGCCACCAGCACCGGGAGGGCGACGGCGGGGCTCGTGAGGAGCGCCAGGAGGGCCCCGCCGAGGCCGACGAACGTCGCCTGGGTCAGCTGGTCGGCCAGCAGCGCCGCGGACGAGTGGTAGCCCGTGTCCTCGCTGGTCGAGCCCGCGAGCAGCAGGGCGGCGAGCGCCGAGTAGCCCAGGCCCATCCCGATCCCGGCGAGCAGCCACAGCGGCACGGCGAGCCAGGCGACACCCCAGCCCGGTGCCACCGCCAGCATCCCGGCGGTGCCGACGGCGACGGCGACCATCCCGATCCGGAGCAGCATCGGCCGGGACAGGTCGGGACGGCGGCCCTGCCACGCGGCGGCGGCCGACCAGCCCAGGGAACCGGCGATGAGCGGCAGGCCGGCGGCCGTGAGCGACCAGCCGTGCGTCGCCGTCAGCATCAGGGGGAGGTAGGCCGTGACGGCGAAGAACGCGCCCGAGATCAGGCCGCGCCCGGCGACGACGGCCGGGATCCCCGGCCGGGCGCGGAAGGTGCCCGTCGGCGCGAGCCTCCGCAGCGCCGGGACGAGGAGCGCCAGCGCGGCCGCGGCGAGGATCCCGCCGACGACCGTCGGATGCTGGCCGGACCAGCTCAGCGCCGCGATCCCCGCCGAGGCGGCCAGCGCCGCCGGGACCAGGCCGCGGCGGGGGAGCGCCGGCTCCTGCGGTCTGCTCAGGTCGCGGACGGCCGGCAGGACGAGCAGGACCGCCAGCGCGACCAGCGGCAGCAGGCCGAGGAACACCCAGTGCCACGACAGGTACTGCGTCACGATCCCGGCGACCGGCGGCCCGACCAGCGACGGCAGCACGTACGCCGAGGACACCAGCCCGAACACCGCGGGCCGGGCGCGCTCGCTGTAGACCTGCGCGATCAGCACGTACACCGAGACGCCCTGGGCGCCGGCCCCGAGCCCCTGCAGCAGCCGGCCGGCCAGGAGCTGCGGGAACGTCGCGGCCGTGCCCGCGACCAGCAGGCCCAGGCCGAAGACCGCCGGGGCGAGGAGCAGCACGAGGCGGGGGCCCCGGGCATCGCACCAGCGGCCGCCGAGGACGGTGCCGACCACGGTCGTCGCCACGAAGGCGACGAAGGGCCAGGCGTAGTCCTCGACCCGCGCCAGGTCGGCGACGACGGCCGGCATCGCCGCCCCGACCCCGAGCTGCTCGAACGCGACGAGGCTGATGAGGAGCAGGATGCCGATCGTCACGGACCGGTGGGACCGGCCGAACAGCTCGTCCCGCACGGGAGGCACGCTCACAGTCACCCCGTCAGCCTGCAACCTCAACTCGGGTCGAGGTCAACGCCCGGCGCATTATGGAACCATAACGTCGAAAAAGGGCCCCGAAAATCGCGTTATGGTTCCATAACGCCCTAGAGGCGGTGGAGTAGTTCGCTCGTGAACTGGTGGGTGCCGGCCTGGCCGCCCAGGTCTCTCGTGCGGTTGCCTTCCGCCAGTTGGGTGCGCATTGCCTGCGTGATCTCCTCCGCTGCCTCGGGGTGGCCGAGGTGGTCGAGCATCATCGCGGCGGACCAGATCGCGCCCAGGGGGTTCGCGAGGTCCTGGCCGGCGATGTCCGGGGCGGAGCCGTGGACGGGCTCGAACATCGACGGGAACTCCCGCTCCGGGTTGAGGTTGCCGCTCGGGGCGATGCCGATGGAGCCCGCGACGGCCGCGGCGAGGTCGGAGAGGATGTCGCCGAACAGGTTCGAGGCCACGATCACGTCGAAGCGCCCGGGCTGCAGCACGAGCTTCGCGGCGAGGGCGTCGATGTGCTCGGAGCGCCACTCGACGTCCGGGTGCAGGGCCGCCCGCTCGGCCACGATCTCGTCCCAGAACGGCATGGTGTGGACGATCCCGTTGGACTTGGTCGCGCTCGTCACGTGACCCCGGCGGGACTCGGCGAGGGTGAAGGCGTAGTCGGCGATGCGGGACACGCCGGTGCGGGTGAAGATCGCCTCCTGGATCGCGATGTCGCGCCCGACCCGACCTCCGACCTCGGAGTACTCGCCTTCCGAGTTCTCCCGGACCACGACGAAGTCGACGTCCTCGGCGTTCGCCAGGGGAGAGGCCACACCCTCCATCACGGCGATCGGCCGCAGGTTCACGTACTGGGAGAACTCGCGGCGGATGGGGATGAGCAGGCCCCACAGCGACACGTGGTCGGGCACGCCGGGCCAGCCGACCGCGCCGAGGAGGATCGCGTCGTGCGCGCGGATCCGGTCCAGGCCGTCGGCGGGCATCATCGCGCCCTGCTCGGCGTAGCGCTCACACGACCAGTCGAAGGAGTCGTAGGCGAAGGTGATCCCGTGCCGGGCGCCGACGGCGTCGAGCACGGCCGTGGCGGGCGGGATCACCTCCTGCCCGATGCCGTCTCCGGGGATGAGGGCGATGCGGTGCGTCGTGCTCATGCCCCCACCCTCCCCGTGAGTGGCAATCGTCGCCAGAGCGACGATTGCCACTCACAGGGGTCAGACGGAGATGTCCACGCTCGGGCGGAGTTCCGCGGCCGCGGCGAGGGCCGCGTGGACGGGGTTCTGCTCGAAGGCGTCGATCAGCTTCGGGTCCGCGGGCGCCGCGACGGCCGGGAGCGCGATCTGCTCGTAGGCCGCCTGGAAGCGCGGGCCCCAGCGCCGGGTGCCGAGGCGTGCGGTGACCGAGCAGTTGTCGACCATGTAGGCCACGTCGCGGGCGTGCATGTACGGCAGCAGCAAGTCCACGGCCTCGATGATCGACTCGTTGACGATCTCGGACCAGGCGTGCCCGCGGTCGGCGAACTCGTCGACCTGGGCCACCATCGTCGCCACGAACAGGCCGGCGGTGAGCGGGTCGATCGGCAGGTCGGGGTGGGCGGGTGAACGGCGCCGCGCCCGGACCGCGTCGCCCTGGGCCCACATCGGCGAGCCGCCGATCGGCGTCATCGGGCGGGTGGCCAGGCGGGCGCCGGCGAGGATGACGCTGCGCAGCTCGGTGCCGTCGGCGACCTCGTCGTAGATCTCCGCGACGATCTCCCGGGCCGGCCCGTAGGCGGCGGTGTAGGCGCGGTCGAAGAGGTCCGTGTCGGCCACCGCGTTCCGGACGGCGGGCAGCCCCTCGCGGGAGATGGTGCGCGCGAGCGGGCCGGTGACGACCTCGGTGGAGCGCTCGTAGGCGGTGACGGGATCCGCGCCGTCGAGCAGGAACTGCCGGTACAGCGTCTCGACCAGGCCGTGGACCGCGCCGAGCAGGATGCCGCGCTCGCCGACGATGTCGCTGCGGTACTCGCTCTGAAGCGTCGTCTCGAAGGTGTAGGGCGAGCCGAGGGCGACCGACCAGGCCAGGGCGCGGTCGCCCGCGTGGCCGTCCGGGTCGGCGTGCACGGCGACGGACGCGTTGATGCCGGCGCCGTTGACGGTGGCGCCCTGCTCGTAGAGACGGCGGACGGAGTCGCCCATGCCCTTGGGGCACACCGCGATCACCGGGTGACCGGCGGGGAAGTCGCCGCCGGTCGCGCGCAGGTGGCCGAGGAGGAAGCCGTGCGAGAGACCGATCGTCGCGCCCGGCCTGAGGACGGCGAAGATCTCCTCGTGGTGCGCGGCCAGCGCGGCGTCCGCGATCAGCAGGACGACCAGGTCGGACTCCGCGGCCACGGCCAGCCAGTCGCCCAGGGTCCCGTCCGCCTCGGTGAAGCCGTGGGCGCGGGCGTCGTCGGCCGACGAGGACCCGGGACGCAGGCCGACCGCGACCGTGATCCCGGTGCCCTGCAGCGAGTCCCGCAGGTTCTTGGCCTGGGCGCGGCCCTGCGGTCCCCAGCCGAGCACACCGATCCGGCGCACGCCGTGGAACGCCTCGGGGAGCTTCCCGAAGAGGTGCCGGCCGCCGCGCAGGATGCTCTCGGTGCCGCCGGGGACGGTCAGGGTCTCGATCTCGAAGACTGACGAACGCATGAGGCTGTTTGTAGGCTGACCAGCATCCTTGCGACAAGCGCAAGAAATGCACCGGAGCGTTGCCGAACATGGAACACCGTGAGCTCGAGCTCTTCCTGCACCTCACGCGCACCCTGAACTTCGGCCGGACGAGCACCGACCAGCACGTCAGCCCGGCGACGCTGACCCGGACCGTCCAGCGGCTGGAAGCGCGGGCCGGGGCGCGGCTGCTCGACCGGGGCCCGCGCGGGGTCGCGCTGACCGCGGAGGGGCGCCGGTTCGCCCACTACGCCGAGCAGGCCCTCGGGCTGTGGTCGGAGTTCCGGGACGGGGCGTCGCCGGACGCCGAGCTGGCCGGTGACCTGCGGATCTTCGCCACGGTCACGGCCTGCCAGGCGTTGCTGCCCGCGCTGCTCGCCCCCCTTCGCACGGCGCACCCGCAGGTCCGGGTGGATCTGCGCACCGGAGACGCGGCGGCCGCGCTCGCCCGGCTCGAGGAGGGGGAGGTCGACGCGACCGTGGCCGGGCTGCCGCACCGGGTGCCGCACGAGATCGTCGGCCGCACGCTCACCACGACCGATCTGGTGCTGGTGACCGCGCGCGGCCGCGAGGACGCGGCGGGCGGCCCGTTCGTGGTACCGCGTCGAGGGCTCGTGCGGGAGGCGGCGCAGCGGTGGTTCCGGTCGCGCGGGACCACGCCGGTGATCGCGGCCGAGCCGGACGGGCACGAGGGGCTGCTCGCCCTCGTCGCGGCGGGGTACGGCACCGGGATCGTCCCGCGGCTGGTGCTCGACGCGAGCGGGGTGGCCGGCCGGCTCACCGTCGTCGGGGAGGGGTTGGCGCCGTTCCCGATCGGGCTGTGCGTGCGGCGGGCCGACCTCCGCCGGCCCGTCGTCGCCGCCCTGTGGGAGATCACCGCAGGTCAGCCGGGGGCCTGAGTCGGCGCGGCCCCGCCGGGGGGCGCGGCGCTCCCCGGGAGGACCCGGGACCCCAGCAGGATGACCAGCCCGGCCACGGGGACGACCAGGAGCCCGACGCGCAACGACGTCGCGTCCGCGATGAGGCCGACGACCGGGGGACCGACCAGGAAGCCGACGCGCAGGAGCCAGCTCAGGACGGTCAGGCCCATGCCGCTGGGGAGGCCGGGGAGCTCGTCGGCGGCGTGCATCGCGCCGGGGATCAGGGTCGCCACCCCCAGGCCGGCGAGGCCGAAGCCGACGATCGTCAGCGGGATGCTCGGGAAGGCGAGGGCGAACCCCATGCCCACGGTCACGATCGCGGCGCCGCCGCGGGCCACGGCCCGCGACCCGAAGCGGTCGACCAGCCGGTCGCCGCCGACCCGGCCGAGGAACTCCAGCGCCTGCAGGGCCACGAAGCCGAGCCCGGCGACGGCCGCGGCGGCCTGCAGGCTGCCGGACAGGTACACCGCCGCCCAGGAGGCCCCGGAGTCCTCGACCAGGGCGCCCGCGGAGGCGATCACGCCCAGGACCAGCAGGACCAGCACGGCGCGGCCGGCGGCGCGGGAGCGCAGCCGGACCGGGGACACGGGCCCGCGCTCGGCGTCCTCGGGGCCCGGCAGCAGGAACCGGAACGCGATGAGCGCGACCACGCCGAACAGCACCGCCGAGAAGCCCAGGTGCACGCCGAGCGGGATCCCGAGCCCGGCCGCGGCCGAGCCCATCAGACCGCCCAGCACCGAGCCCGCACTCCAGGTGGCGTGGAACGAGTTGAGGATCGAGCGGCCGTAGCGGCGCTGGACGCGCAGGCCGTGGGCGTTCTGCCCGACGTCGACCACCGCGTCCGCGGCGCCCGCCACGAACAGCGCACCCGCCAGCGCGAGCCAGGTCGGGGCGAGGCCCGCCAGCAGGATCCCGGCGGCGACGACGAGCATGCCGAACGTCGCCACCCGGGAGCTGCGGAAGCGCCTGACCAGGGCCGACGCGGTCAGCCCTGCCAGCAGCGCACCGAGCGGGAAGGCCGCCACGGCCGCGCCGAACTGGGCGTTGCCCAGGTCGAGCGCGGCCTTGATCTCGGGATAGCGGGGGAGCAGGTTGGAGAACACGGCGCCGTTGGTGAGGAACACCGCGGCCACCGCGATCCGCGCCCGCCGGTCTGTGTTCCCCGTGCTGCCGTGCGCTGTGCTGCTGTTCCCTGCGCTGCTGTTCCCCGTGCTGCCGTGCCCCGCCACCGGGCCGAGACTGCCAGACGGGGCCGGGTCAGGCCGCCCGGGCGGAACGGGACCGGGCGGTGAGGCGGTCGACCGCGGTCCGGAGGGCGGCGGTCGCGGGGACCGGGGCGTCGCTGCGCCAGGCCACCACACCGTCGGGGCGCAGGAGCACCGCGGAGGCCGGACCCAGGCGGTAGCGGGCGACGGCCTGCGAGGCCCGCAGGCTCACCACCCGCACCGGCGGGGACGCGCAGGCGGCGGCCGCGGCCGTCCATGCTCCGGGCTCCGGGCCGGTGACCAGGGTGAACCCGGGTCCGAGGGCATCGGCGACGCAGCTCCCCGACCGGGTGCGCACGCCGGCGTGCGGGGCGCGCTCGCCGGGGCGGGCGGTGCGGTGGTGGCCCTCGGCGGGCGCGTCCCCGTCGTCGAGCACCGCGGTCGAGCGGTAGGTGCGGCCGAGGTCGCCGGCCAGGCCGTCGAGCGGGCTGGGCTCGCCCATCCGCAACGAACGCAGCGCACGCGCCCTGCCGACCGGCTCCCGCTCGTCGGCGAACGAGTCGAGCAGGGCGTCGCCGGCCCACCCGCGCAGCACCCAGCCGAGGCGCCAGCCGAGCTCGTGGCCGTCGTGGATCGCCGTGTTCATCCCGGCCCCGCCGACCGGCGTCATCCGGTGCGCGGCGTCCCCGACGACGAACCCCGGCCCGCTGCGCATCGTGTCCGACACGGCCGCGGCCATGGTGAACAGCTGCATCCCGAGGATCTCGGGCTCCAACCGGGGCAGGCCGGTCGCGGCGCGCAGCAGCGTGGTCCAGCGCTCGAACGTGAAGTCGGCCGGACGCTCGGTGCGACAGTCCCAGCGGCGCGCGTAGCTCCAGCGGCCGCCGCCGACCGGCAGGAGCACGCCCTCGGCGTCGGGATGGGTGATCGTCCACAGCACGTGCGGGCGGCGGCCGAGCAGCTCGGCGAGATCGGGCCGGAACAGCACCTGGGCCCAGTCCCCGAGCCTGCCGAGCTGCTCGACGCCCACACCGAGCGCCTCGCGCACCGTGCTGCGCGGGCCGTCGGCGGCCACGACGAACCGGGCGCGGACCCGCTCGCCCCCGCCCAGCTCGGCCACCACCCCGCCGGCACGGACGGTCAGGCCGGTGAGCGCGGTGTCGAACCGGACCCGGCCGCCGCGCCGCCGCACGGCGTCGACCAGCACGGGCTCGATGTGGTCCTGCCCGCACAGCAGCGGGGTCATCGGACTGGCGCGCAGCGCCTCCCGGCGCCCCGGGAAACCCGAAGGGACGACCTGCGGGTGCGGGTCGACCAGGGAGCGGGCCACCGCGACCGTGGGCTCGCAGTCGACGGCCCCGGCGGCGACCGCGGCGGCCACGCCCCACTCGCGGAAGATCTCCATCGTGTGGGTGCTGATGCCGGTGGCGCGCGGGATGGTGGAGGTGCCGGGCCGGCGTTCGACCACCAGCACCCGGGCCCCGTGCGCCGCGGCGGCGACCGCCGTGGCCAGGCCCGCGGGCCCGGCGCCGGCGACGAGCACGTCGGTCTCGACGATGTTCTCGCGCATGTTCTCGCGCATGTTCTGTGTCATGACGGCCACGGTGCCGGTGCGGGCGGCCGGGCGGATCCGTATCCGCTACGGAGGTTCGGCGGCGAGCGCACCGAGCTCGCGGCGGCCGGGTGCACCGCTCTTGGCCAGCAGGTTCGCCACGTGCGTCTCCACCGTGCGGCGCGAGAGCACCAGCCGTTCGGCGATCTGCGCGTTCGTCATGCCCCGGGCGACGAGCGCCAGGACCTCCGCCTCCCGGCCCGTGACGCCGAGCGCCCGCAGGTGGGGCGCGACCGGTGCTCCGGTGGCGCGGCGCGCGGGGGCACCGGCGGCGCGCAGCAGGTCCCGGCAGGTCCGGGCCTGGTGGACGGCACCGGCGGCCTCGTGCGCGGCGAGATCGGCGCGGAGCTCGGGCACCGGATCGCCCCAGCCGTCGCGGACCGCGCTGTCGAGGACCGTGAGCCGCAGCAGGCGACGCCACCAGGGCCGGGCGGCGAGCAGCGCGTCGGCCTCGGCGAGCGCGGCGACGGCCTCGGCGCCCCGCCCGGCCCGGCCGGCGGTGACGGCGTCGGCGTAGCGGACCGCGGCGCGGTTCGGGGTGGTCATGCCCTTCGGGTGCTCGGTGAGCCGGGCCCGCGCACCGTCCTGCCCGTCCAGGGCCGTCCGCACCAGCAGCCAGGCGCCGACCGGGGCGAGGAGCGGCGTCGCCCGGTGCTCGAGCACGAGGTCGACGACCGGGTCGAAGCACGCCGCCGCGCTCCGCAGATCGTGTTCCACCAGCGACGACAGCCCGAGCGCGAAGGCACCCAGGGCCCGCAGGCCGAGGTTCGGGTCGCGCATCTCGGCGATCAGCCGCTCGCACCCGGCGCGGTCGGCGGCGCCGGCGCGGCACGTCGCGGCCTGCCCCGCCGCCGCGTCGGCGACGCCCGGCAGCCGCAGCGTCCGGGCACTCTCCAGCGCCCGCAGGGCGTGCGGCGTCGCGGCCTCGGGGCCGTCCCGGAGCAGCACGACGTCCGCCACGATCAGGTCCGACGCCGCGAGCTGCCCCAGCATCCCCGTGTCGCGGGCCAGGGTGCGGGCGAGCTCGAGGGTGGGGGCGTCGCCGGGGTCGAGCGCCTCCATCATGCCCGCGCCCGCCAGTGCGGTGACCCGCCACGGCGTGAGCCCGTGCTCGGCCGCGACCTGCGCGGCCCGGCGGAACGCGGCCTCCGTGGCGGCGAGGTCGACGCGCCACGACGTCCGGGCCACCACCCCGAGCGCCTCGCAGAGCGCCGCCGGTTCGCCGGCCCGTTCGGCCGCGACGACCGCGCGGGCGGCGAGCGCAGCCGCGTCGTCGACCCGGCCCTCGCCGAAGGCGGCGTCGGCGAGCAGCACGGCCGAGCGCGGGTCCGCGGGGCGGCCGGCCCGCTCCACGAACCTCGTCGCGTCGCCCCAGCGCGCGGCGGCCACCGCCGTGCGGGCGAGCTCGAGGCAGAGGTCGGCGTGGGCGTCGCCGGCGAGACCGTCGAGCGCCGCCGCGCCGAGGTCGAGTGCCTCCTGCGCCCGGCCGACCAGGGTGAGGATGCGCACGCGCTCGCGCAGGACGTCGGGCACGTCCGGGCTCCGCAGCAGCGCGTCCTCGAGCAGGGCGTCGGCGGTGCGCAGGGCGCCGCGGGCGGCATCGCGGCGGGCCAGCCGCAGGGCCAGGGCGGCGGCGTCCGCCGGACGGCCGGCGTCGCGCCACAGCGGCACCGCCCGCGGG
>NZ_BAAAQK010000012.1:419313-425880 GCF_039531635.1 Pseudonocardia ailaonensis
GCCGGACGGCCGGCGTCGCGCCACAGCGGCACCGGCCGCGGGTCCTCGCCCAGCGCCGAGGCGACCCGCCCGGCGAGCACGGCGCGCTCCGGCGGGACGACGGTGGCGAGGACGGCCTCCCGCACGAGGGCGTGGGGCCAGCGGACCTCGCCGCCGTCGCGGTCGAGCACGGACTGCTCGAGGGCGGCGTGCACGGCCGCCGCCACGTCCGGCACCCCGGCGGTGGCCGGCACCAGCGTCCAGTCCGGTTCCGGGCCGAGGACGGCCGCCGCGGCCAGGACGGTGCGCGCCGCGGGACCGAGCGCCGCGAGCCGGGACTCGACGAGCGCGGCGAGGGTCGGCGGGATCGCCCGGTCCGGCACGGCCAGCATCTCCTCCACCACGAACGGCAACCCGGCCGACCGGGAGAACAGGTCGTCGACCTCGGGCTCCGGCAGGGGATCGCCCCCGCGGCAGGCCGCGGCCAGCGCGGCGACCCCGGCCCGGTCCAGCCGGTGCAGGGCGATCTCCCGCAGGCCGGGGGCGCCCGCCAGCAGGCGGGACGCGGAGCCCGGCCGCGTCGACACGGCCAGGAGCACCGGGGAGCCCGCCACCGCCGTCGCCAGGTACTCGACGACGGCGAGGGTGTCGGCGTCCGCCCAGTGCAGGTCCTCCAGCCGCAGCACCGCGCCCTGCGGGGCGAGCACCGACAGCAGCCGCAGCACCCCGGCCCCGAGCACGACGGCCTGGTCCGGGCCGCCGGGCGAGCTGTCCGCGGCGGCGGCCGAGCGCAGCCGTTCGAGCGCGGCCCGGAACGGGCGGACCCCGGGACCGGCGGCCTCGGGACGGTCGAGGTGCCCGATCAGGGCCTCGGCGAGGGGACGGTGGGCGCCGCCGTCGGGCACCGCCCGGCCCGTGAGGACGAGCGCGGGCCCGGCCGCCGCGACCAGCTCGTCGAGCAGCCGGGTCTTGCCGATCCCGGCCTCCCCGGTCACGACGACGGCGCACCCGGTGAGCGGGGGCGCCGCGAGCGCCCGGACCTCGGCCAGCTCGGCCCCCCGTCCGACCACGACCGGACTGCGCCGCGTCACCCCCTGCACGCGCCCATCCAAGCGCGCCCCGCGGGCGCGGACGTACCGCCGACCGCGCTCACCTGTGCTCACCCGTGCCCACCAGCGCCGATCCCCGCCCGGCTCAGCCGGCCAGGTGGGACCAGCGCTCGGCCAGGTCCGCCCAGGGCCCCTCGTCGACGATCCGGCCGCCCTCCAGCACGACGACCCGGTCCGCCCGTTCCAGCGCGACGCGGGTCGTGCTGGCGCCCAGCACCGCGGTACCGCGCTCGCGCAGGGCCGACCACAGCTCCAGCTCGGTGCGGGCGTCGAGGGCCGAGGACACGTCGTCGGCCAGGACCAGGGAGGCCCCGGTCGCGAGCGCGCGGGCCATCGCCAGGCGCTGGACCTGGCCGCCCGAGAGCCGGATGCCCCGGTGTCCCACCGCGGTGTCCGGGCCGCCCGCCGCCACGAGGTCCCTCGTGAGGCGCGAGGCCTCGACCGCGTCGGCGAGCCGGGCGGCGGGGCGGCCCAGCGTGATGTTCTCCGCGAACGTGCCGGACAGCACCCGCGGCACCTGCGCCACGTAGGCGACCCGGCCCGGTCGCAGCTCCGTCTCCGGGTCCTCCAGCACCGTGCCGTTCCACCGGATCCGGCCCTCGCTCGACACGATCCCCGCCAGCGCGCCCAGCAGGCTCGACTTGCCGGAGCCGACCTCGCCGGTCACGAGGACCAGCTCGCCGGCCCCGATCTCCAGGTCGACGCCCTCGACGCCGATCGTGCCGTCGTCGTGGACCGCGGCGAGCTTCTCGCACACCAGCCGCTCCAGCGGCGCCGGCGGTGCGGCCTCCGGCGCGGGCGCGGTGCCCGCCAGGAGGTCGACGCCCGCGGGCAGCCGGGTCGGGTCGGCGGGCGCGGCCAGCCTGCCCACGTCGGCGAGCCAGCGCCGGGTGGCCGGTGCCTCGGTGACCACCGTGGAGCCGACCTGACCGAAGTAGCCCGAGCCCGCGAGCACGGTGCTGACCAGCAGCGCCGTCGCGAGATCCCAGCCGCCGCCGAGGTGGACGGCCCAGGTGAGCACGATCCCGGCCTGCACCAGCACGCCCGGCAGGCCCTCGAACAGGGTCTGCAGCCGCTGCTCGCGGATGATCGACCGCACACGGGCCCGGTCGACGCCGGCGAGCCGGGCCCGCAGCGCGTCCGTCGCGGCGGCGAGCTTGACCGTGCGCACGGCGTCGAGCGTCGAGGCGAGCTCGCCGCCGAACCGTGCCCGGGCGTCGGCCGCGGCCCGCCCCGCGCGCCCCACGAAGGGCGCGCCGACGCTCGCGGCGGCGGTGCACAGGGCGAGCATGCCGGCGATCACCAGCGCGGCGCGGGCGTCCCCGGCGGTGACCCCGGCCAGCACGACCATGATCATCGCCATCGTGACGTCGACCCAGTTGTCCAGGTAGAGGATCATGCGCTCGGAGTCCAGGGCGCGGGCGACGACCTCCCCGGGCGGGGTGCGGGCCGGGCGGCGGTCCATCGTCTGCCCGCGCAGCACGGCGAGCCGCAGCCGCAGGGTGACGCCGGTCCACCAGATGAAGTAGGTCCGGTAGGCGAGCCCGATCCACAGCGGGAACGACAGCAGCACGGCGGTCAGGGCGATCGCGTGCCCCCACGGCGTCTCCCCGGCCTGCAGGGCGGCGGCGAGGTCGCCCCAGAGCCAGGCCGTGACCACGCCGGTCGCCCCGCAGGCCACCGCGAGGACGAACAGGAACGCGCCCGTGAGGCCCCAGCGCGGGTGGGCGCAGATGAGCCGCGGCACCGCCCTCCACAGCGGCGGGGTGTGGTCCTCGGCGACGCGCCGCGGCGGGGCGGCCCGGCGCTCGGCCCTGCGGAGGGTGGGGGTCCCGGCGACCTCGGCACCGCCTGCGGGCGGTGCGGACTCGCCGGCGCCGCGGATGTCGCGCGACGTCCCGTCCCCGGGGTCGGTGCCGGCCGCCAGGAGCTCGGCGAAGACGCCGGGCTGCCGCTCGATCTCGGCCCGCGGCCCCGACTGGACCACCGCGCCGTCCTCCAGCACCGCGACGGAGTCCGCGTGCCGGACCGTCGAGAGCCGGTGGGCGATCACGATGCCCGTGCGCCCGGCCAGCAGGGACCGGGTCGCGCGGGTCACGCGCTCCTCGGTGCGGGGGTCCATCCGGGCCGTCGCCTCGTCGAGGACGACCAGGCCGACGTCGCGGACCAGCAGGCGCGCGAACGCCACCAGCTGCTGCTCGCCCGCCGACAGCGTGGTGCCGCCGACGCCGAGCACGGTGTCGAGGCCCGCCGGGAGGGCCGCGACCCACTCGTCGAGACCCAGGGCGGTGAAGGCCGCCTCGATCGTGGAGCGAGGGACCGGGCGGTGCAGGGCGACGTTCTCGGCGAGCGTCGCCGTCAGCAGCTCGGTGCGCTGGGTGACCACGCCGACGACGCGGCGCAGCCCGTCGAGCTCCAGGTTCGTGATGTCCCGCCCGCCGACGAACACCTGCCCGGGCGGGGGTTCGACCGCGCGGGAGAGCACCTTGGCGATCGTCGACTTGCCGGAACCCGTGCGGCCCACCAGGGCGCACGTCGTCCCCGCGGGCACGTCGAGATCCACTCCGGCCAGCCGGAACCCGTTGGGGTAGCCGGCGGTCAGGCCGCGCAGCGACACCGCCAGGGGGCCGGACGGGACCGGATCACCGGTCGTCGGCTCCCGCTCCGCCGAGAGCAGGGCCGAGACGCGGGTGAGCGCGCCGAGCCCGGTCTGGATCTCGGGGAGCTGGTTGGCGACCTCGTCGACCTGCGCCACGAACGCCGACGCCAGCAGCCACAGCGCCACCAGCGCCGCGACGCCGCCGGGATCGCCCGCGACGAGCCACACCCCGCCCAGCACCACGGCGCCGAGCAGCGCGTGGGTGACCAGGCCGGTCGCGAGCCCGACCCGGGTCGTGGCCCGGCGGGTCGCCTGCACGCGCCGCAGGACGGTGGCCGCGCGCGCGACGTACCCGCGCACGACGTGCGGCTGGCCCAGCGACGTCCGGATGTCGTCCTGCCCGGCGACGGCCTCCTCGAGCTGCGCCGCGTGCTCCGACCAGGCCTCCTCCTCGGCGACGGCGCAGCGGGCGATCCGCGCGGTGAGCGGCCGCGCCACGAGCAGCGTCAAGACGGCGACCAGCGGGAACGCGATCCAGGCCGGCCAGAACAGGATGCCGGCGGCGATCCAGGCCGCCACCGACCGCAGGCCCGCGGAGCCGGTCTCCCAGCCGATCCGGCGGAACAGCGTGCCCAGCTCGCGCGCGTCGTCGTCGACGCGGTCCATCAGCTCGCCGACGGCCTGGTCCTCCAGCCGCGCCACGGGCTGGGCCAGCACGGCGTCGACCAGGTCGGCGCGCAGCCGACCCTCGGCCCGGCCCACGACGCCGGAGAACAGCACCCGGCCGATCGTGTCCAGCACCGCGGCACCTAGCAGCAGGGCCGCCAGGAGCGACACCAGCGACGCCGTCGGACCGGCCGCGACCTGCCCGACGACGGTCGCGGCCACCGCTTCCGCGCCGGCGGCCACGGTCGCCGCCGCGACCGCCACCACGGTGACCGGCCCGGCCAGCCGACGCCCACTCAACGGCCGCACGCCGTCCACCCCCTGATCTCCGGCGAGGACGGTAGCCGCGCGGCGAGGTCCGACGCGCGGCAATTACCCGCCGGCTCAGGGGCGGGCCGCGACGAACGGCATGACGATCTCGTCGACGATCCGGACCACGACGCCGTCGTCGATGGGGTCGCCGGTGATCAGGAAGCGGTGCCACAGCACGCCCTGGCCGAGCTCGCGCGCGAACTCGACCGGCACGTCCGGCCGCAGCTCGCCGCGCTCGATCCCGCGCGCGATCAACCGCGCCATCTCGGCCTTCCGCCAGCCGATCACGCTGTCCCGGAAGGCGTCCCGCAGCTCGGCGTCCTGCTGCAGGGCGGCGACGATCGCGGCCACGACCGGCGCGGTGGCGGGATCGGTGAGGGTGGCGGCCCAGCCGCGCAGCACCGCGAGGAGATCGCCGCGGTAGGTCCCGGTGTCCGGGGTCGGGACGGCCCGGCCCGCGGTGTGCAGCAAGGTGTCCCGCAGCAGCGCCGCGCGGTCCGGCCAGCGGCGGTAGAGCACCGGTTTCGACGTGCCGGCCTCGGCGGCGACGGCCTCCATCGTGACCCCGGCGGGCCCGCGGGTGGTGACGAGCGTGATCACGGCCCGCCGGATCGCCCGTTCCAGCTCGGCGCCGCGCCGGCGGCGGGCGGGAGCGCTCACACCCGCACGCTAGTCCCCGCCGGCCGCCGGCGCGGGCGGCGGCTCCCAGACAGCGATCCGCTCCACCTGGGCACCGGTGAGCGAGTCCGGTACCAGGCGCAGCGCCATGTCGCGCAGGGCCGCGAGCACGGGGGAGGAGATCTGCGCGGCGGCGCCGACCCGGCGGGCGAGGCGGTGCAGGCGGGCGGTGCGGGGGCGGCGGAGGGCGTCGTAGCGGTCCAGCGCCGCGTCGATGCCGGCCGCCGGGCCGCCGGTGAGCAGCCGGACCAGGGTCGCCGCGTCCTCCAGGGCCTGCCCGCCGCCCTGGCCGAGGTCCGGCGTCATGGCGTGGGCGGCGTCGCCGAGCAGGACCGCGCGGCCGCGCCGGAACGACGGCGGGACGCTCGCGAGGTCGTGGATGTCGAGGCGATGGACGGCCTCGGGCGGGGTGGCGGCCAGCAGGGCGAGGATCGGGTCGTGCCAGCCCGCGAAGGCCTCGCGGACGGCGGCGTCCTCGTCCGGCAGGGTGCGGCCGGCGGGCAGGGTGGCCACGCCGAACCAGTAGACGCGCCCGTCGCGCAGCGGGGCCTGGCCGAACCGCAGGCCGCGACCCCAGGTCTCGCCCGCGGCGCCGAGCAGGTCCACCGGCTCGGCCGTGATCGCCCGCCAGGCCGAGTACCCGGAGTAGTGCAGGCCCGGGTCGCCCGGCCACCCGGAGCGCACGACGCTGCGGATCCCGTCCGCCGCCACCACGACGTCCGCGGTCTCGGTGCCGCCGGAGTGGGTCACCGTGCGTCCGTCGGGAGACACCCCACGGACCTCGACGCCGCACCGGATCTCCGCGCGGTCCGCCGCCGCGAGCAGCTCGGCGTGCAGATCGGCGCGATCGAGGATGCCCAGCCCGGCCACGGCGGCGGGGGGCGTGCGGGAGAGCCAGCGCCCGTCCGGGCGGCGCTGGCCCGCCTGCAGCCCGGCGGCGGCGTGCCCGGTCACCGCCCGGACCGCGGCGCCGGCCCCCAGCGCATCGAGTGCGGTGAAACCGTTGGGCCACAACGAAATTCCCGAGCCGCCGGCGCGGACCTCGGGCGCCCGCTCCAGCACCGTGACCGCGGCCCCGATCCGGCTCAGCCCACCGGCCACCGCGAGCCCGCCGATCCCCGCACCGATCACGATCGCCCTCATGCCGCCTCCCTCGGTAGGAAACGCGACCGTATCTTACGGAGGAGGGGCGCACAACGACGAGCGGCCCCGGACCAGGAGGTC
>NZ_BAAAQK010000012.1:425900-447907 GCF_039531635.1 Pseudonocardia ailaonensis
AGGTCCGGGGCCGCTCGTACGAACGGTGCTAGTCCAGGTAGTCCCGCAGGACCTGCGACCGCGAGGGGTGGCGCAGCTTGGACATCGTCTTCGACTCGATCTGCCGGATCCGCTCCCGGGTGACCCCGTAGACCTGGCCGATCTCGTCGAGCGTGCGGGGCTGGCCGTCCGTGAGGCCGAACCGCAGCCGCACCACGCCCGCCTCGCGCTCGCTCAGCGTGGCCAGCACCGACTGGAGCTGGTCCTGCAGCAGCGTGAAGCTGACCGCGTCGACCGCGACGACCGCCTCGGAGTCCTCGATGAAGTCACCGAGCTGGCTGTCGCCCTCGTCGCCGATGGTCTGGTCGAGCGAGATGGGCTCCCGGGCGTACTGCTGGATCTCCAGCACCTTCTCCGGGGTGATGTCCATCTCCTTGGCGAGCTCCTCCGGGGTGGGCTCACGGCCCAGGTCCTGGAGCAGCTCGCGCTGGATGCGACCCAGCTTGTTGATGACCTCGACCATGTGCACCGGGATACGGATGGTGCGGGCCTGGTCGGCCATGGCGCGCGTGATCGCCTGGCGGATCCACCACGTGGCGTACGTGGAGAACTTGTAGCCCTTGGTGTAGTCGAACTTCTCGACCGCACGGATCAGGCCCAGGTTGCCCTCCTGGATCAGGTCCAGGAACGCCATGCCGCGGCCGGTGTAGCGCTTGGCCAGGGAGACCACGAGCCGGAGGTTCGCCTCGAGCAGGTGGTTCTTGGCGCGCTCGCCGTCCCGGACGATCCAGCGCAGGTCGCGGCGCAGCTGCGGGGAGAGCTTCTCGCCCGCCTCCAGCGCGCGGCGGAGCCGCTCGGCGGCGTAGAGGCCGGCCTCGATGCGCTTGGCGAGCTCGACCTCCTCCTCCGCGTTGAGCAGCGCGACCTTGCCGATCTGCTTCAGGTACGCCCGGACGGAGTCGGCGGAGGCGGTGAGCTCGGCGTCCTTGCGCGCCTGGCGCAGGGCCTCCGACTCCTCCTCGTCCCACACGAACTCGTTCGGCTTCTGCTGCGACGAACGGGTGGTCGGCGCGCGGCGGTTGGCGCCGGTGTTGGCCGGCTCGACCTCGTCGTCGTCCTCGTCGTCGTCATCGGAGTCGTCGGAGTCGTCCGCCGAGTCCTCGGCGTCGTCGGAGACGTCCTCGATCTCGACGTCCTCGAGGTCACCGTCGCCCGGGGCGAGCTCGCCCTCGTCGAGGTCGACGGCGTCGTCGTCGCCCTCGGCGGAGCCGTCCTTCTTCACACCCTTCTTGGGTGCGGTCTTCGGCGCGGTCTTCGAGCCCCCCCGTGGGCTCTTCGGCCGGGCCTTCGTCGCGGTACCCGCGGCGCGACCCCGCGCGGGTACCGCCGTCGCGGAAGCCGATACGTCCGAGATGCCCTCGGCCGGGTCGGTACGGGTTGCGGAGTCTGCGGCTGCCACCTAGGCCCTCTCGCTGCGTGCGCTTGCGGTCCGCCGGAGCGCGGTGAAACGCTGCTCGTGAACGCGCTGCGCTCCGGTCCGGCTGGCTTGTAGGTGACTTCGCCTCGCCGGACGCCGTCGTTCTCATGGGGTCGGCGCGCGTCCCGGGGGTGAAGTTCCCGAACCATTGTAACTGCGTGCGGGCGATGCGCTGACCATGCGTGTCAAGACCTTCTCGACCGCATCGGTTCAGAGCGGGTTCCGGGAGGTCGGACGGCCCGTCACGGGCGCCGGGACGCACTCGCCGTGCGCCGGGCGGCCCCCCTTCCCACCTGCGGGCGGGCCGCCGGAGGGTGTGATCGGATGGCCCCATGGCGCAGACGAGCGCGGGCCTGCCCGGCGCGGACCCGACCACCCTCCCGGACGACGCCGAGCTCGGCACCCTCCGGCGTGTCGCGGAGCAGGTGGCGGGGGAGGCGGCCGCGTACCTGCGCACGCTGCCCGCCCCGCGCGAGACCGGCGCGGTGGGCACCAAGAGCACGCCGACGGACGTCGTCACGGAGTCGGACGAGGCGGTGGAGCGGCTGGTGCGCCGGCGTCTCGGCGAGCTGCGCCCGGGGGAGGCGGTGTACGGCGAGGAGGCCGCCGGGGACGCGGCCGCGGCGCGCTGGGTGGTCGACCCGATCGACGGCACCGTCAACTACCTGTACGGGCAGCCGGCGTACGCCGTGTCGCTCGCCGCCGTCGTCGACGGGGTGTCGGTGGCCGGGGCGGTGGTGGAGCCCGCGAGCGGACGGGTGTGGAGCGCCGCGGCCGGGCAGGGGGCGACGTGCGACGGCCGGCCGCTGCGGGTCACGGCCGAGACGGACCTGTCGCTCGCGCTGCTCGGCACCGGGTTCGCGTACTCGGCGCAGCGGCGGGCCCGGCAGGCCCGGATGATCGGGACGGTGCTGCCGCGCGTGCGCGACGTCCGCCGTAACGGCTCCGCGGCGCTGGAGCTGTGCTTCGTCGCGGCCGGGATGCTCGACGCCTTCTACGAGCACGGCCTCGGCTGGTGGGACTGGGCCGCCGCGGCGCTGATCGCGCAGGAGGCCGGGGCGGTCGTGTGGCCGCGCGGGCACGGCGGGGAGCTGGGGGCGGAGATCACGGTGGCCGCCACGCCCGGGATCGCCGACGCCCTGGTCGCGCTGCTCGCCTCGGCCGGGGCCGCCGGGGTCTGATCCCGGGATCAGCAGGTGGCGGCCTTGCGGGCGTTCTCGAGCTGCTGGGGGTCGACGGACGGCGCGGCCACCTGCTGGCCCTCGCCGGTCTCCCCGGCGGCGGGGGCGCCGAGCTGCTCCAGCACGTCGCGCACCGAGCGGCTCGGGTTGACGTCCGTGAACGCCGTCCCGATCGCGACGTCGACCGTGTCGTCACCCCGCCCGTCCTGCAGCAGCTCGAGGCAGGGCAGGACCAGGCTCAGCGTGCTCGCCGCGGCCGTACCGCCCTTGCCGAAGCGGAGCTGGCCGTGGCACTCGAGGTCCCCGGTGGGGTGCAGGGGGTCGTTGGCGGGCGGCTTGGCCTCGCCGAAGCCCAGGTCGCCGAGCTGCGCGGCGACCAGGTTCGCCTGGCCGCGCTGGCCGCCGGCGTTGAGCACGGTCGTCTTCACCGCGCTCGGGGCCACCGGCGCCGTGCCGTCGAGCGAACCGGCCTCGAGGACGGTCCCGACCGCGCCGGACGCCGGCGGGTTGCAGGAGGCGACCCCGGACTTGCCGGCCGAGTGCACGAGCACCACGGACCACGTGACGATCGCGATGGCGGCCAGCACGGAGACGGTGATCACCATCGGCCGCATCCGCCGCCGCTGGTAGGGCCGCAAACCCGTCATCAGAACGCTCCCGCCCACCCGCTCAGCACCACGCAGGGCACCTTATCCGGCCGCTCCGGCCGGTCCCCGGCGGCGACCCGACGGGGGTGGGTGGGTCGCCCGAATCCCCTCGGCTACCCTCTGCGCGCCGAGGCGAGCGACGCAGGAGTCCGGGACCGGGTGCGGGAGACCGCGGCCGGGGCCCGGAAGGGCCGCGTCCTCTCCCGCAAACGGGTGAGACCGGCATCACGGGCGATGGCGGGCACAAAAGCCCTCGGCCGAGACGTTGTGCAGCGGCACGAAGTGCTGACGAGAATGAGTACGAGGGTGGGAACGATGGCGACCGACTACGACGCACCGCGGCGCAACGAAGCCGACGACATGGCCGAAGACTCGCTCGACGAGCTCAAGGCCCGTCGGAACGAGGCGCAGTCGTCCGTGGTCGACGTCGACGAGTCGGACACGGCGGAGAGCTTCGAGCTCCCGGGGGCGGATCTCTCGGGCGAGGAGCTCACCGTCAAGGTGCTGCCGAAGCAGGCGGACGAGTTCACCTGCGGCAGCTGCTTCCTGGTGCACCACCGCAGCCGACTGGCCGAGACGCGGGGAAACCTGTTCATCTGCCGCGACTGCGCTGCCTGAGCACCGGGTCCGATCCGGACGTCGAAGGACGACGACAGAGGGCGCCCCCACCGGGGGCGCCCTCTCGTCGTTCGCGGCCCGATCAGCGGCCCGATCGGTGGCCGGTTCAGCGGCCCAGTGCGGCCACGAGCTCCTCGGGACGGCGGCTGCTGACCACCCAGTACGGCACCGGGCTGCCCGGCTCGGTGGTCTCGATCCGCACGACCGGGCCGACCCAGCTGCGGTGCAGGGTGAAGGCCAGCGGGTCCAGCTCCGGGCCGAGCGCCTCCTGCTTCTGCTTCTTGGGGACGATCTGGACCCGGCCGACGTGCTCCAGGGAGATCCGTTCGTCCCCGGCCACCAGCTCACCGCCGACGACCTGCACGCGGGCGCCGCCGAGGCGCCAGACGACCAGCAGGGCCAGCGGGATCAGGACGGCGTAGCCGATCCAGGAGCGCACTCCCGGGTAGCCCATGTGGATCTCCGCGCCGAGCAGCACGGCGATGCCGCCGGCGAAGAGGAACCACCAGAGCGGCGTACTCAACCGTTCGTCGAACCCAGGACGGCCGGACGTCGCAGGACCGGCTGCGGACGGGTGCTCGTTCACGAGGAGCCAATGTAGCGTCGCCCGTTGTGCCCGGCCCGATCGATGCTCCCCCGCACGAGCCGAAGGTCACGCCGCTCGTCGACGTGCTGCTGACCCGTCTCGATCCCGAGATCCCCCTACCCGCCTACGCGCGTCCCGGCGACGCCGGGGCGGACCTCGCCACGACCACGGACGTGCGGCTCGCCCCCGGCGAGCGCGCGGTCGTGGGTACCGGCGTCGCCATCGCGCTGCCGCCCGGCCACGCCGGGTTCGTGCATCCGCGCTCCGGCCTGGCCGCCCGTGTCGGCCTGTCGATCGTCAACACGCCCGGGACGATCGACTCCGGATATCGGGGCGAGATCAAGGTCTGCCTGGTGAATCTCGACCCGCACGAAGAACTCACACTCCGCAGGGGTGACCGGATAGCCCAGTTGGTCGTTCAGAGAGTGGAGTACGTGCGCTTCGTCGAGGTGGCCGAACTCCCCGCCTCCGATCGTGGGGCGGGCGGCTACGGCTCGACCGGCGGACACGATCGGTTGGCGGGAGGTGACGGCCGGTGAGCGTCCGTTACGACGACGAGCTCTCCGAGATGTCGGACGATCTCGAGGAGTACGACGAGACCTACGAGGGCCCGGACTTCGGCCCCTTCGACGTCGCCAAGCTCGATCCGGCGATGACGGACGCGCTGGCCCGGCGGGACTTCGGTGCCGTCCAGGTGCCGGTGCCGCCGCGCGGGTCGGTAGTGGACCCGGAGGACGGCGTGCCGATCCAGGCCATCCACATCGCGATGCCGAACGGCCGGCTGTCGCTCTCGGCGCTCGCCGCGCCGCGGTCCGCGAGCCTCTGGCCGGACCTGTGCGCGGAGATCGAGGAGTCGCTGCGCGAGGGCGGCGCCCAGGTGCGCTCGTTCACCGGCGAGTGGGGCCGCGAGCTGCACGCCAAGACGGCCGACGCCCAGTCGGTGTTCGTGGGCATCGACGGCGAACGCTGGATGGTCTACGGCGTGGCGACGGCCCCGGCGGCGGAGGTCGTGGCGCTCGACGTCGAGCTCCGGCGGATGCTGCGCGGGACCATCGTGGTCCGGGGGAAGTCGCCCTACCCGCCGCGGACGGTGCTGCCGCTCAACCCGCCCTCGGCGGCCGGGATCGTGCAGGACGAGGTGGCCGCCACCGAGGCGGCGCCGCCGAAGACCACGCTGACCCTGCGGACGAGGGCGGTCGCGAAGGAGGAGCCGGCCGAGGACGCCGCGCCCGCCGTCGCCGCCCCCGCCCCCGTCGCACCTGCCCCCGCCGCAGCTCGGGCGCCGGTGCGGCCCGTGCCGCCCGTGGGGCAGGGATCTGCACCCCAGGCCCCGCCTCAGGCCCCGGGCCACGTCCCGGCGGACCGGGCTCCGCTGCCGCAGGCTCCCGCCGCCCAGGGTGGGTTCCCGCAGGCTCCCGCCGCTCACGGTGGGTTCTCACAGGCTCCTGCGATCCAGGGTGGGGCCTCGCCGGCTCCGGCGGGGTTCGCCCACGGGCCGGGTGGCCAGGTCCCCGGTGGTGTCGGGCAGGGCGGCCCTGGGCCGTACGGCCCGCCGCCCGCGGTCGCCGGGCAGGGGCCCCGCGGTCCCCAGCCCGGTGGTCCTCAGCTCGGTGGTCCCCAGCTGGGAGGTCCTCAGCTCGGTGGGCCGCAGCACGGTGGCTCGCAGTCCGGTGGGTGGCAGTCCGGTGGCTCGCAGTCCGGTGGTCCCCAGTCCGGTGGGTGGCAGGCCGGGGCACCGCAGGTCGGTGGCCCCCGGGCGAACGGTCTGCAGACGGGTGGCCCTCAGGCCGGCGGTCCGCAGCCGGGCGGTGGGCAGCTCGGTGGTGGGCAGCTCGGTGGTGGGCAGCTCGGTGGTGGGCAGTCGATGTCGGGTCCCGGAGCGCCGGTCCGTCCGGCGGCCGGACCCGGCGGGTTCGGGGTGCAGGAGCCGGCGCCGCCGGTCGGGGAGACCCGCATGCTCCCGGCCGTCGGGGCGAGCGGTCCGGCGGTCCCGCCGGCCTACGGGACGGACGAGCCCGGTCGTCCGGTTCCGGCTCCGTACGGGACGGAGGAGTCCGGTCGTCCGGTTCCGCCGGCGTACGGGGTGGATGCACCCGGTCGTCAGGATCCGGTCGCCCTCGGGGGGCAGGACGTCGGTGGCCGGGCTCCGGCCGCGTTCGCCGGCGGACCCACGACGCCCGGGGTCTCGCGGCCGTCGCAGGACGCCTACCCGCCCGCGCCCGGGTACGAGGTCGTCGACCGCGACTCCGGCCGGCTGCCGCTCTACGGCTACAGCGAGCAGGCCGCACCCGCGGCACCGTCGTACGGCGGTGATCCGTCGGGCTACACGGTCGTGCCGTCCGGACCGGACACGCCCGAGGACGTCCCGACCAGCCTGTTCGACGCCCTCATGGCGGAGCAGGCCGACGACCGTGCCGCCGACCGCCCGGGCCCGGGCGGCGTGCCCCGGGGCCGTCACTACCGTCCCGGGCAGGGTGGCAGCCACCGGGCCGGGTCGAACGGGCACGGCCCGAACGGCCACCCCGGCCACGGCGCGAACGGCCACGGCGCGAACGGGTACGGCGCGAACGGGTACGGCTCGGCAAACGGGTACATCTCGAACGGACACAGCTCGGCGAACGGGGAGACCTCGGCGAACGGGTACGGCTCGAACGGGTACGGCGCGAACACGTACGGAGCCGACCCCGTCGAGCCCGCCCGGCACGGCGGTGGCCCCGACAGCCGCCCCGCGCTGGCCTACCTCGACGTCGACCCGATGTCGCTGTTCAGCCAGCCCCGACGTGGCCGGCACCGCAGGCCCGAGGGGGAGTGAGGGCCGGCGGCCGGAGGCGCGATCCGCACCGGCCGCCGTCACGGACCGGTGTCCACGGGCACCGGTCCGGCTCCACTGCGTCACCACCTCCGGCGACCGGCGCGCGGTGCGACCAATGTCACCACCGGCCGTCCGCCTGGGTGGCGGTGCCGCTCCGCGGACGGAATCGCCCGAACTGCCCGATATCGGGCAGCTGAGGTCGGTCTCGCCCGTCCGGACGAGTCGCGTGTCACCGCTGCGTACGCGCCGTTCACCGACGCCGGGCGACGGGGTCACCCGGACGCGTCGGAGCTACCCGGCGAGGGGCACACATCAGGTTTCCGGCGCGTTACCCTGGTGCGGGCAGCGGCCGGTTCGAGGGAGACGGCCCGCGCCCGAGCAGCCGAGGAGAGAGATGGGCAGCACGGACGGTGGGTCGTTCCGCCGCATGCTTCGCAAGCTCACCAGCGACGTGGACGTCCTGGATGCGGACGACCTGACCGAGGACGCCGAGCGGTCGGGCGCCCAGCGGGCGAGCGACTGTGCGTGCGGTCAGGAGGTCACCGTGCTGGGCCGCCTCCGGAGTGTGGAATTCTGTCCGGAGGACGACAGCACCGCGCAGCTGGTGGCGGAGCTGTACGACGGCAGCGAGGGAGTGACGCTGGTCTGGATGGGTCGACGCCGGATCCCGGGGATCGAACCGGGCCGGACCATGCGCGTCCGCGGCCGGATCTCGGTCAGGGACGGCCGGAAGGTCCTGTACAACCCGTACTACGAGATCTGCCAGGCGCAGTGACGCCGCCGGGGCCGGACGGCCCCGACTCCGCGGCCACGACCCGCCTGCCGCGGATCCCGGCCGGGCCCGACCCGGAGGCCGAGACCGGCCCCCTGCCGCAGGTGCCCGGCCCGGTCCCCGCGCGGGGACCGCAGCCGGGCGGGCATGCGACGGCCGAGACCGAGCTGATCGGCCGGGCGGACGGCGCCCCCGGGCACGAGCCCGCGGAGACCGCCGAGACCGAGCGCATCGCGCCGGTCGAGGGCGCTGCCGGCACCGAGGGCGCGAAGCCGGCCGAGCGGTCGATGCCCACGCTCATGGAGCAGATGGGTGGCGTCCCGGGCATCATCTCGTCGACGGTGCCGATCGCGGTGTTCGTCGTCGCCAACATCCTTTTCGACCTCAGGCCCGCGCTGATCGCGGCCATCGCGGCGGGCGTGCTCGTCGCGATCTGGCGGATCGCGCGCAAGCAGCCCCTCCAGCCGGCGATCTCCGGCCTGGTCGGCGTGGGCGTGTGCGCCTTCATCGCCTACCGGACGGGCGAGGCCCGCGGGTTCTACCTGCCAGGGCTGCTCTACAGCGCCGGGCTCGCCCTGGCGTTCCTCGTGTCGATCATCGTGCGCTGGCCGCTCGCGGGCGTGATCTGGAACGGCATCAACGGTCACGGCCAGGGCTGGCGCAAGGACCGGCGGATGCTGCGCGCCTACACGTGGGCGAGCGCGGTCTGGACGCTGGTGTTCGCCGCCCGCCTGGTGGTCCAGGGCCTGCTCTACAACGCCGACGAGGACACTTGGCTGGGTATCGCCCGCCTCGTCATGGGCTATCCGCTGTTCGCGGTGGCCATCGTCGTGACGATCGTGGCGGTGCGCCGGGCCGAGAACGCCGAGAAGGCCGCCACCACCTGACCGCCAGGTGGACACGACGATCGCCGTTCCGTGTCGTCAGGCAGCTCCGACATGCGTCACCGCAACCGAACGCCGTTCACCGGTCACCACGCCGGCGGACGCGGGGGCCGTGATCGGCGGTCGGGTGCTCTGCCGGACCCGCGAGGGGTGTGCGGGCACGGAGACGGCGATCACGCCCTGAGCTGCTGCCGGAGTACCCGGCCTCAGCCGGCGGAGCTCTGTGCCGGCCCCGGGCCCGGTCCGCCGATCCGGGCGCGCAGCACCGCGACGCCGTCCCCGGTGAGGTCGGGGAGCACCGCGGGCCGCCCGGCCATCGCCAGGACCAGCGCCTCCGTGCTCCCACGTACGATCGGGCCCGCGCCTGCGGTGAACGGCCCGTCCGTCGCCTCGAGCCGGAGCCCGGCCGCGTTCCGCGCGCTCGGCACGGCGAAGTTCCGCGACACGAAGAAGCGGGCCACCTCGGTGGCCGACCCCACCGACGGGCCGGACGCGAGTCCGAGCGCCCGCCGCGCGTCCTGCCCGTGCACCACGACCTCGCCCAGCCAGGCCGCCGTGTGCCCGGACGGCGCCGTGGTCGACGCGCTGACCTCGCGGAACCGGGCGAGCGTCGCCGCCGGGGTCGCGCCGCGGTGCTCGGCGGTCCGGCGCCGGTTGTGCACCGCGGGCCGGAACCCGGCGAGGAGCATGCTGCGGATCCAGCGGGCCGGGGTCATGGTCGCGGCCGAGGTCAGGTGCGCCACGACCTCCTCGACGCACCAGCCGTCGCACAGCGAGGGCGCGGCCCACTGCGCGTCCGTCAGGCCGGCGAGATCGTCCGCCAGAGCGGCCCGTTCGGTGTGGATGAGCGAGACGAGCGTGTCCGTCATGCTCGGGTGGACCGGCCAGCCGTCCCGAACTCATCGCCCGGCGCCGCCGGAACCCGCCGGGGGGCGGTCCGTACCGCACCCGTGTCCTTCTGATCACCCCCGTCAGTGATCATCAGGACCACAGGGTCGGATGATCATGGAGAATCCGCACCCACGTCCTGGTGATCACCGCGGGGCCTCGGGGCATGGGTCAGGCCCCCACGACCCGGGGCCGGAGCTCAGGCCTCGACGACCGCCCTGCGGATCTCCTCCTCCACCGCGGCGGTGGCGACGAAGAGGAGCTCGTCGCCCGGTTCCAGGCCGTCGTCCGGCTGGGGCACGATCACCCGGCCCCCGCGCAGGATGGTGACCAGGGCGGAGTCCGGGGGCAGCCGCAGGTCGCGGACCGGGCTGCCGGCGAGGCGGGTGTCCGTGGGCAGCGTGACCTCGACGAGGTTGGCCTGGCCCTGGCGCAGCGTCATGAGCCGGACCAGGTCGCCGACCGCCACGGCCTCCTCGACCAGCGCGGCGAGCAGGCGGGGCGTGGAGACCGAGACGTCGACGCCCCAGTTCTCCCCGAACAGCCACTCGTTGCGCGGGTCGTTGACCCGGGCGACCACGCGGCGCACCGCGAACTCGGTCTTCGCCAGCAGCGAGACGACGAGGTTGACCTTGTCGTCGCCCGTCGCGGCGATGACGACGTCGCAGCTCTCGACGCCCGCGTCCTCGAGCGACTGGAGCTCGCACGCGTCCGCGTGCACCCACTCCGCCTCCTCGACCTCCGCGGGGTCGATGTGGTCGAGCTCACGCTCGATCAGCATGACCTGGTGCCGGTTCTCCACCAGCTCGCGGGCGATGGAGCGCCCGACGGCGCCGGCCCCGGCGATCGCGACCCTCATGTCGACCTTCTGTCAGTTCTCGTCGGGGGCCGCGGCTGCGGCGGCGGTGACGTCGGAGACCGTGCCGGAGACCGCCGCGACGTAGACGGTGTCCTCGGCCTGCACGGCGGTGTCCGGCTTGGGCAGCACACCGGTGCCGAAGCGGACGATGAACGCGACCCGGCAGTTCGCGGCCGCCTCGAGCTCGCGGATCGGCCGGCCCACCCAGTCCTCGTGCAGGGGCAGCGGCAGGATCGCCACGGTGCCGGCGGGCTCGCGCCAGGCCGTCGCCACGCCGTCCGGGAGCACCATCCGCATGAAGCGGTCCGTGGTCCACGGCACGGTGGCGACGGTCGGGATGCCGAGCCGCTCGTACACGGCGGCGCGCTTGGCGTCGTAGATCCGGGCGACGACCCGCTCCACGCCGAAGGTCTCGCGGGCCACGCGGGCCGAGAGGATGTTGGAGTTGTCGCCGGAGGACACGGCGGCGAAGGCGTCCGCCTTCTCGATCCCGGCCTCGATCAGGACCTCGCGGTGGAAGCCGAACCCGACGACCTGGCGGCCCCGGAAGTCCGGCCCCAGCCTGCGGAAGGCCTGGGTGTCCCGGTCGATGACCGCGACCTCGTGGCCGAGCCGTTCCAGGCCCGCGGCCAGCGACGCACCGACCCGTCCGCATCCCATGATCACGACGTACATCGGTCGGTGGGCCCTCCGGGCTCGGACGTGGTGGAAAGCGTGGTGCTCGGGTCCCGATCGGACGGCGGGAAGCCGCCCGGGGGCACTCGGCGCACGCTATCGCGTCGGTGTGCGGGCAAGAGCATAGGCTTCGGCCCGTGTCCAAGCTCGGCGTCGCCGTCAAGCGCATCCTCGTCGGCCGGCCCCAACGCAGCGACCGCCTGCAGAGCACCCTGCTCTCCAAGCGCATCGCCCTCCCGGTGTTCGCCTCCGACGCGATGTCCTCCGTGGCCTACGCCCCGGAGGAGATCTTCCTGACCCTGTCGGTGGCCGGCGTCACGTCCTACGCGCTGTCCCCGTGGATCGGCATCGCGGTCGCGATCGTGCTGCTCACGGTCGTGGCCAGCTACCGCCAGAACGTCCACGCCTACCCGTCCGGCGGTGGCGACTACGAGGTCGCCACGGTCAACCTCGGCCGCAAGGCGGGGCTCACGGTCGCGAGCGCCCTGCTCGTGGACTACACGCTCACCGTCGCGGTGTCGATCTCCGCGGCCGCGGCGAACATCGGTGCGCTGATCCCCTTCGTGGCCCAGCACAAGGTGATCTTCGCCGTGCTCGCGATCGCGGTGCTCACGGCGGTCAACCTGCGCGGCATCCGGGAGGCGGGCGCGGCCTTCGCGGTACCCGTCTACCTGTTCATGCTCGGCGTCGGCTCGATGATCCTGTGGGGCCTGACCCGGGTGCTCATCCTGGGCCAGGACGTGACGACGGCCAGCACGAATCTCCACCTCGTGGCGGAGGGCGACACCTTCACCGGCCTGGCGCTCGTGCTGCTGACCCTGCGCAGCTTCACCCAGGGCGCGGCGGCGCTGACCGGCGTCGAGGCGATCTCGAACGGCGTCCCGGCCTTCCGCAAGCCCAAGTCGCGCAACGCCGCCAGCACCCTGCTCATCATGGGCGTGATCTCGGTCTCGATGTTCCTGGGGCTGCTCGCCCTCGGCAGGCTCACCGGCGTGCAGATCGCCGAGGATCCCGTGCACCAGTTCCCGGACGCGCCGCCCGGCTACATCCAGCAGACGATGGTCGCCCAGCTCGCCGACGCCGTGTTCTCCGGTTTCCGGCCCGGCTTCTTCTTCGTCGTGATCATGACGGCGCTGATCCTGGCACTGGCCGCCAACACGGCCTTCAACGGCTTCCCGGTGCTGGGCTCGATCCTGTCCCAGGACCGGTTCCTGCCCCGTCAGCTGCACACCCGCGGGGACCGGCTGGCCTTCTCCAACGGCATCCTGATCCTCGCCGCCTTCGCGATCGTGCTGGTCATCGGCTTCCAGGCGGAGGTCACGCGGCTCATCCCGCTGTACACGGTGGGCGTGTTCGTGTCGTTCACGCTCAGCCAGGCGGGCATGGTGCGGCACTGGAACCGGGAGCTGCTGGGCGTCACGGAGGTCGCGGCCCGGCGCAGGATCCGCCGCTCCCAGACGATCAACGGCTTCGGCGCGATCATGACCGGCCTGGTGCTGCTCACCGTGCTGATCACCAAGTTCACCCTCGGCGCGTGGATCACGATCGTCGCCATGGCCGGGTTCTTCGTGCTCATGGTGGCCATCCAGAAGCACTACGACCGCGTGTCCGCCGAGCTCGTCGCGGGGGAGGCGGACACCGTGATGCCCTCGCGCAACCACGCCGTCGTCCTCGTCTCGACGTTGCACAAGCCCACCCTGCGGGCCCTGTCGTACGCGCGTGCGACCCGGCCGGACGTGCTGGAGGCCGTGACCGTCAACGTCGACGACGCGGACACCAAGAAGCTCGTCTCGGAGTGGGGCAGGCGGAAGATCCCGGTGAAGCTCAAGGTCGTCGAGTCGCCGTACCGCGAGATCACCCGGCCGGTGCTCGAGTACGTCAAGCGGATCCGCTCGGACAACCCGCGCGACGTCGTCACCGTGTTCATCCCCGAGTACGTCGTGGGGCACTGGTGGGAGCAGCTGCTGCACAACCAGTCCGCGCTGCGGCTCAAGAGCCGGCTGCTGTTCCAGCCCGGCGTGATGGTGACGAGCGTGCCCTGGCAGCTCGACTCGTCGGCCAACTCCCAGCCGTTGTCGCCCCTGCTCGCCCCGGGTGCCTCGCGACGGGGCTACCCGTCGATGGAGCAGCTGCCGGGCGAGAACCCCGCCCGGAAGGAACCGAGTGACCCCGTCCACTGAGGTGCTCAACTGGACCGACCGCGTGCTGGAGGTGGAGGTCGGGGCCGTCGCCCACGGCGGGCACTGCGTGGCCCGGCACGAGGGCCGCGTGCTGTTCGTGCGGCACGCGCTGCCCGGCGAGCGGGTCCGGGCCGTGGTCACCTCGGACCAGGGCGGCTCGTTCTGCCTGGCGGACGCCATCTCCGTGCTCGAGGCGTCCCCGGACCGGGTCCCGGCGCCGTGCACCTGGGCGCGGGCGGGCGGGTGCGGGGGCTGCGACTTCCAGCACGTCGCGCCGGCCGCGCAGCGGTCGCTGAAGACGGCCGTGCTGCGCGAGCAGCTCTCGCGGCTGGGCGGCGTGGAGTCGGAGGTGGTGGTCGAGGAGCTTCCCGGTGGGCCGCTCGGCTGGCGGCAGCGCATCCGGCTGGCGGTGGACGAGGACGGCCGCGCCGGCCTGCGCGCCCACCACAGCCACGACGTCGTCCCGATCGCGGACTGCCTCCTCGCGCCGAGCGAGATGCTGCCAGACCTGCTCGAGCAGTCCTGGGAACCGGGCTCCGAGATCGACGTGGCGGTCGACGACAGCGGCTGGCGCCACGTCGGCACCGGCACCCACCAGCACGCGGCCGGCCGGGACTGGGCGCTCTCGCCGGGCGCGTTCTGGCAGGTCCATCCCGCGCTCGCGGACACGCTCGTCGGGGTCGTCGAGGAGTGGGCGCAGGCGCCGCGCGGCGGGACGGCCTGGGACCTCTACGGCGGCGTCGGCCTGTTCGCCGCCGTCCTGGCCGGTCAGGTGGGCACCGACGGATCGGTGACGGTCGTCGAGTCCTCGCGCGACGCGGTGCTGGACGGCGAGCGGGCCCTGCGCGACCTGCCGCAGGTGCGCTTCCGGGTGGGCCGGGTGGAGCATGCCGTCGGCAGCCTGCCGACGCCGGACGTCGTCGTCGCCGACCCGCCCCGCAAGGGCCTGGGCAAGCAGATGATCGAGGCCCTGGTCGCCGCGGCCCCGCAGCGGCTGGTCTACGTGGCCTGCGATCCCGCGGCCCTCGGCCGCGACGTCGGCCTCCTCACCGCCCGCGGCTACCGCCTGCGGGCCCTGCGCTCCTTCGACGCCTTCCCCATGACCCACCACATGGAGTCCGTGGCCCTCTTCACCCTGTGAGGCGGGTGCCCACCATGGGACATCTCCGCTCACGACCCCGTACGACCAGGAGAGACATGTCGATCGAAGAGCACATCCGCGGCTGGGAGCCCGCGCCCGTCGAGGTCGTCGAGACGATCCGGCCCGAGCCGTCGACGGCGTTCGCGGGGCTCCTCGACCAGGCCCCGCCCACCGGTTCGCTCCCGCCGCTGTGGACGGCCTTCCACTTCCTGGAGCTCCCGACCACGGCCGAGCTCGGCGAGGACGGGCACACCCGCGAGGGGCACTTCCTGCCGCCGGTCCCGAACCGCCGCCGGATGTTCGCCGGCGGCCGGCTGCGGATCACCGCGCCGATCGGGATCGGGGACGAGATCGTCCGCCGGAGCGGCCTGACCTCGATCACGCCCAAGTCCGGGCGCAGCGGCGAGATGCTGTTCGTGACCCTGACGAACGAGTACCTCCGCGACGGCGAGGTGGTGCAGGTCGAGGAGCAGGACATCGTGTACCGGCAGCAGGAGCCGGGCGCCGCGCGGGCCGCCGCACCGTCCGCCCCGTCGCCGGTCGAGCCGCCCGCCGCCGCGCCCGACGAGTGGCAGGCCGTCCTGCGTCCGGACGAGGTGCTGCTGTTCCGGATGAGCGCGCTGACCTACAACGCCCACCGGATCCACCACGACCTGCCGTACACCCGCGACGTCGAGGGCTTCCCCGGCCTGGTGGTCCACGGCCCGCTGCTGGCCCTGATGCTGCTGGAGCTGCCGCGCCGCTTCGCCCCGGACCGTCGGGTGGCGGAGTTCTCGTACCGGCTGCGCCGCCCCGCGTTCTGCGGGGCACCGGTGGTGGCGACGGGCAAGCCGGACGGATCCGACCTGGCCTGCGGCGTCCCGGGCGCCGACCCGGCGATCACGGGCAGCGTCACCTTCGCCTGACCCCCCACTCGCGGGGGGTTCGTGCCTCGCCACGCCGGGAGGGACGGTGCGGTTCGCCGGGCTACCACGGCCCGGCTCGCGCGGCGGTACCCCGGGCGTTCCGCGGCGCGAGCGGTCCGGGGAGGATGGGGGCGTGACAGGTTCGGTCCCCACCCCCCAGCCCGCCGTGTTGCTCACCGTGGAGCAGCGGATCGCAGACGAGCTCGGTGTGCGCACCCATCAGGTGACGGCGGCCGTCGGGCTGCTCGACGAGGGCTCCACGGTCCCGTTCGTCGCCCGGTACCGCAAGGAAGCCACCGGCGGCCTCGACGACGCCCAGCTCCGCACGCTCGAGGAACGGCTGCGCTACCTGCGCGAGCTCGAGGAGCGCCGCGCCGCGGTGCTCGACGAGATCCGCAAGCAGGGCAAGCTCACCCCCGAGCTCGAGGGCAAGATCGTCGCGGCCGAGTCGAAGGCCCGGCTCGAGGACGTCTACCTGCCCTACAAGCCCAAGCGCCGCACCAAGGCGATGATCGCCCGCGAGCAGGGCCTCGAGCCGCTGGCGGACGCGCTGCTGGCCGACCCGACGCTCGACCCCACCGAGACGGCCCAGGGGTACACGACCGACGAGGTCGCCGACGCCGCCGCGGCCCTGGAGGGCGCCCGCTCGATCCTCGTCGAGCGCTTCTCCGAGGAGCCGGACCTCATCGGCGGGCTGCGCGAGCGGATGTGGAGCCGCGGCGTGCTCGTCTCCACGGTCCGCGCGGGCAAGGAGACCGAGGGCGCCAAGTTCTCCGACTACTTCGACTTCTCCGAGCCGTTCACCAAGCTCCCCAGCCACCGGATCCTCGCGGTGTTCCGCGGCGAGAAGGAGGACGTCCTCGACGTCACACTGGAGCCGGATCCCGATCCCGAGAAGGCCGGGGACTGGGAGACGCTGATCGCCGCCCACGTCGGCGTCTCGAACCAGGGCCGGGCGGCCGACGAGTGGCTGGCCGGGGTCGTCCGCTGGACCTGGCGGACCCGGATCCTGCTGCACCTGGGCATCGACATCCGGGTGCGGCTGCGCAGTGCCGCGGAGGAGGGCGCGATCGCCGTCTTCGCCTCCAACCTGCGCGATCTCCTGCTCGCCGCCCCGGCGGGCACCCGCGCGACCATGGGCCTGGACCCGGGCCTGCGCACGGGGGTGAAGGTCGCGGTGGTCGACGCGACCGGCAAGGTCGTCGCCAAGGACACGATCTACCCGCACGAGCCGCGCAAGGACTGGAACGGCGCGCTGGCCGCGCTCACGAAGCTGGCCACCGAGCACGACGTGGACCTCATCGCGATCGGCAACGGCACCGCCTCCCGGGAGACGGACGCGCTCGCCGGTGAGCTCGTCGCGATGAACCCCGGCCTGAAGATGACCAAGGTCATGGTCAGCGAGGCGGGTGCGTCGGTGTACTCGGCGTCGGCGTACGCGTCGGCCGAGCTGCCGGACCTCGACGTGTCGATCCGCGGCGCGGTCTCGATCGCGCGCCGGCTGCAGGACCCGCTCGCCGAGCTGGTGAAGATCGACCCGAAGTCCATCGGCGTCGGCCAGTACCAGCACGACCTGCCCGAGTCCTCGCTCTCGCGCTCGCTCGACGCGGTCGTCGAGGACTGTGTGAACGCCGTGGGGGTCGACGTCAACTCGGCCTCGGCGCCGCTGCTGCGCCGGGTGTCCGGGATCAGCGAGTCCCTCGCCGCGGCGATCGTGGCGCACCGGGACGCCAACGGGCCGTTCACCTCCCGAACCGCCCTGAACGACGTCCCGCGGCTGGGCCCGAAGGCGTTCGAGCAGTGCGCCGGCTTCCTGCGGATCCGCGGCGGCGACGAGCCGCTGGACGTGTCCGGCGTGCACCCCGAGGCGTATCCGGTGGCCCGGCGGATCGTCGAGGCGTCCAAGATCTCGATCGACGAGCTGATCGGCAACGCCACGAAGCTCAAGACGCTGCAGGCCCAGCGGTTCGTCGACGACCGGTTCGGGCTCCCGACGATCGTGGACATCCTGGCCGAGCTGGAGAAGCCGGGCCGGGACCCGCGGCCCGCGTTCCGGACCGCGACCTTCGCCGAGGGCGTGCACAAGATCGCGGACCTGCGTCCGGGCATGGTGCTGGAGGGCGTGGTGACGAACGTCGCGGCGTTCGGCGCGTTCGTCGACGTGGGCGTGCACCAGGACGGTCTCGTGCACGTCTCCGCGATGTCGGCGAAGTTCGTGTCGGACCCGGCGGAGGTCGTGAAGACCGGCGAGGTCGTCAAGGTCAAGGTGCTGGAGGTCGACGAGGCCCGCAAGCGGATCTCGCTGACCCTGCGCCTGGACGACGAGCCGGGCCAGGGCGGCGGCCGGGGAGACCGGCAGGGCGGCGGGCAGGGTGACCGCCACGGCGGCGGGCAGCGCCGCGGCCAGGGTGGCCAGGGTGCCGGCCGTGGCGGGCCCGGTGGCCGGGACGGTCAGGGCGGCAAGGGCCGGGACGGTCAGGGCCGCGGCAAGGACGGCGGCGGCGGTCAGGGCCGGGGCGGTCAGGGCGGCCGCGGCGGGCAGGGTGGTCAGGGCGGCGGCCAGCGCCGTCAGGAGCAGCGCCCCGCCCCGGTGAACAACGCCATGGCGGACGCGCTCAAGCGGGCCGGCTTCAAGTGACCTCGTGAGTGGCGATGGTCGCTCTGGCGACCATCGCCACTCACGGGTGCGGTCGGGCTCAGGCGAGCAGGCGGCGCTGCAGGAGATCGAGGTCCTCGGGGTCCACGCCGTGGTCCAGCACGTAGCCGCGGATCCCGCCGGGGTGCGACTCCATGGTGTCGAGGGCCTCCTCGAGGGCCTCGGGATCCACGCCGCCCAGCCCCCGGACGTCCGCACGCCGGTGGGTGCCGGCCGCCTCGAGCCGCGCCCACAGGCCGTCGAGGTTGTCGTTGGTGCGCAGGTAGTCCGCCACGACGGTGGCCCGCGGGACGTCGACCAGCCGCAGCAGCAGGGCGATCACGATGCCCGTGCGGTCCTTGCCGGCGGCGCAGTGCACGAGGACGGGCCCGGGTTCGCGGGCGACGATCCGCACGATCCCGGACAGCTCGGCCGCGGCGTTGGCGACGAGCAGCCGGTAGGCCGAGGACAGCGTGTGCTCCGCCATGGCGGCGACGGCGCCGGGCTGAAGCTCCGCGCCGAGCGGCACCTCGAACACGCGAGCGACGCCGGCCAGCGGGTGCGGCGCGCCCTTCGTCTCGGCCGCCGTGCGCAGGTCGACGACGGTGCGCGGGGTGACGGGGGAGAGGTCGCCGGGGCGGGGCGCGTCGCTGCGCAGCAGCTCCTCGGGGCGCACCTGCCGACCGGACGCGGTGCGGAGTCCGCCCAGGTCACGCAGGTTCGCGGGGGCGCGCAGCTCCGGGGGCAACGAGATGCTCACGCGGTCGAGGCTGCCCTGCTCGGGTGAACGCGCGGTGGAATCGTGAGCGGCGGAACACCCGCGGGGCGGGGCGCGTTGGGACGAACGTGAGGGGCGGAACAACCGCCCGCCGTGATCTCCCGCGACCCGCCGTGCGACACTGGGGCGGTCGGCTGTCAGCGATGACGTCAGCCGAGAGCCCCAACTGGTCCTTCTTCGGCACGTGAACTCTGCCGCTCCGGGCCCGCGGGCTACTTCCGCGGGTGCGTCGACCGGACACTCCGGCCGTCCACCCCGCTGCGACGAGGAACTGAGTGAACACCCTGCTTGACCTGCCCGAGAACGACCAGAACGACTTCACCGAGGATCACACCCCGAACGCCTTCTCCGCCCTGGGCCTCGACCCGCGGCTGGTCGAGGTGCTCGACGAGCTCGGTTACGAGACCCCCAGCCCCATCCAGGCCGAGTCCATCCCGTCGCTGATCGGCGGCCGGGACCTCCTGGGCCAGGCCGCCACCGGCACCGGCAAGACCGCGGCGTTCGCGCTGCCGATGCTGCAGCGGCTCACCGAGACCGACCGCGGCGACGAGCGGCGCCCCTTCGGCGTCGTCCTGGCGCCCACCCGCGAGCTGGCCATGCAGGTCGGCGAGGCGATCGGCCGCTACGGCTCGAAGCTGGGCACCCGCGTGCTGACCGTCTACGGCGGCGCACCGATCGGCCCGCAGCTCGGCACCCTGAAGCGGGGCGTCGACGTCGTCGTGGCCACCCCGGGCCGCGCGATCGACCTGATGAACCGTGGCGCGCTGAGCCTGGACGCGCTCGAGGTCGTCGTCCTCGACGAGGCCGACGAGATGCTCGACATGGGCTTCGCCGAGGACATCGAGACGATCCTGCAGGCCACCCCGGCCGAGCGGCAGGCCGTCCTGTTCTCCGCCACCATGCCGCGCCGGATCGAGACCCTGGCCCGCGAGTACCTCCGCGGTCCGGTGACCGTGCGGATCGCGCGCGAGGAGTCGCCGGCCGGCGAGGCGCCGCGCGTGCGGCAGACCGCGTACATGGTGCCGCGCACCCACACCACCACCGCGCTCGGCCGGATCCTGGAGCTCGAGCGGCCCACCGCCGCCATCGTGTTCTGCCGGACCCGCGCGGACGTCGACGCCGTGACCGAGACGCTGACGGGCCGCGGCCTGCGCGCCGAGGCGCTGCACGGCGGCATGGACCAGGAGCACCGCACCCGCGTGGTCGAGCGGCTGCGCAACGGCCGCACCGACCTGCTGGTCGCGACCGACGTCGCGGCCCGCGGCCTGGACATCGAGCAGCTGTCGCACGTGGTGAACCACGACGTGCCGAAGTCGCCCGAGGCCTACGTGCACCGCATCGGCCGGGTCGGGCGTGCGGGCCGGGAGGGCGTGGCGATCACGCTGGTCCCGTCCGGCGCGATCCGTCACCTGCGCAACATCGAGCGGCTGATCGGCAAGTCCGTGCCGATCGCCCCGGTGCCCACCGTGGCCGACCTGCACGCGGCGCGCCTGGAGCGCACCCGCGTGCAGCTGCGCGAGCAGCTCGTCGCGGACCTGCGCACGGACGCCGACGCCGAGACCGACGGCGTGCTCGCCATGGTCGAGTCGCTCGGCGACGAGTTCGACCCGATGGACATCGCCGCCGCCGCGGTCCGGCTCGCCCGGACCGGCACCACCTCCGCGGACGACGAGATCGACATCCCGACCCTCAACGCCCCCCGCGAGGGTCGGGGTGGCCCCAGGGACCGGGCCGGTGACCGCGGTGACCGAGGCGGCTTCCGCGAGGGCGGCCGCCCCGGCGGCCGGGGCCAGGGGCCGCGCCCGCCCAAGGAGGGCGCCACCCGGCTGTTCGTGTCCGCCGGGCGCGCCGCGGGCGTCCGCCCGCAGGACATCGTGGGTGCGCTGGCCAACGAGTCCCGGCTCTCCGGCCGGGACATCGGCGCCATCCAGATCCACGAGCGGCACTCCCTGGTGGAGATCCCCGAGCACGCGGCGGACGACGTCCTACGCTCGCTCCGGGGCGTCACCACGCTGAAGGGCCGGCGGGCCAACGTCCGCCTGGACCGCGCGATCAACTAGCTGACCCGCGCGACGACGGCCCCGCACCCTCCTGGGTGCGGGGCCGTTTTCGCAGCTCAGCGCTCGTGAGTGGCGATAGTCGCTATGGCGACTTGTCTGCGCTCAGGACATGTGACACATGTGCAACTGACAGAGGCTGGTTACGCCTGGGCGGTGGGCTTGGTGGTCTTCTGGAGGAGCCTCTCATAGGGGGTTTGGCCGCCGAGCCCGCCGTGCGGGCGGTGGTAGTTGTAGTAGTCCTCCCACTCGCGCAGCTTGTCGTCGAAGGATTTGCTTTCGTCGATGACGACGCCCTCGAGGAGCCGGTAGAACTCCTCGGCGTCGATGCGGTGTGAGCGCTCCACCTTCCCGTTGAGCCTGGGTGTGCGGGGCTTGATGTAGACGTGCTGCAGGCCCTGGTCGAGGGCGTGCCAGTGGAACGCGGACTGGAACTCCGCGCCGTTGTCGGTCTGGATGACGTCGACCTTGAACGGCAGCCGGGACAGCACGTGGTCGAGGAACGCGACCGCGGTCTTCTGGTCCGCGCGCGGGTAGACCTTGAGCACGCGTAGCCGGGTGCAGTCGTCGATCGCGGTGAACTGGTAGTAGCGGCGCCGGCGGCGCGCGGTCAGCCCGGTGGTCTCCACGATGTGCTCCGAGCTCGACGCCGACGCGGGCGCTGCAGCCGCGTCCTTCCCCGGCTTCGCGTCGGTTCCGGGGAGGGCTTCGATGAACTTGACGTCGATCTGGACGCGGTGCCCGGGCTGGGCCTTCTCGTAGCGCTTCCAGCGTCGGTCGTGGCGTTGGTAGCGCTGGGAGGCAGGCAGCCGGTTGAGGCCGAGGCGTTTGAGGATGCGCCACACGCCGGACACGCTGATCGTGACGTCGTGGTAGCGGGCCAGGTACATGACGATCTTCGCCGGGCCGAAGTGGTAGTGCCGGCGCAGGTGC
>NZ_BAAAQK010000012.1:447951-457179 GCF_039531635.1 Pseudonocardia ailaonensis
ACCGCCAGGCGACGACGCACCTGGCGGTCCTGGAGGGGATCACTCACAGACGAGTCTCCTAATGATCAAGAGACCCAGGTGTCAACCATCCCCGTCAGTTTCACACGTCGCTATGGCGACCATTGCCACTCACGGGGTTAGTGGATCTCGACGCGGTCGCCGACCTGGAGGTCGGAGTACCAGGCCTGGGCGTCGGCGGCGGCGAGGTGGACGCAGCCCGCGGAGGGGTTCTGCGGGTTGCCCTGGTGGAAGGCGATGCCGCCCGGGGCGAAGAACACCGACCACGGCATCGGGGCGTTGTTGAACTCCGCCGACCTGTGGTCCTTGTCCTTCCACTGCACCGCGAAGGTGCCGGTCGGGGTCTCCTTGCCCTCGCCGCCGTGCGAGATCGTCACGGGGCCGCGGGTGACCGTGCCGTCGTGGATCAGCCACGCCTTGTTGCTCGCGAGGTCCACGCAGGCGCGGGCCTCGGTGGAGCAGGGGGTGCCCTCGGTGAGGGAAGGTCCGGCTGTTCCGTCGGAGTCCGCGTAGGCGGCGCCGGCGAAGACGGTGCCGGCGAGCACCACTCCGAGGGCGGTGAGGGCGGCGGTGCGGGGGAGTCTGGGCATGCGTGTCGTCAGGTCCTCTCGGGGCTGTTCCCGAACACCGCAACGACCCGGCCCGCCTGGGGTTATGGGCCCGGGCCGGTAGTCGACCGGACGTGCCGCGAGTCCCGATCGTCCCTGCCTGCGCGGCGGGCCCGGGGGTGGCAGGGTTCGCCGTGCCCACACAGACGGAGGTTCCCCGTGACGGATCTCAAGCCCCGCTCCCGACAGGTGACGGACGGCATCGAGCGCACCGCGGCCCGCGGCATGCTCCGCGCCGTCGGGATGCGCGACGCGGACTTCGCCAAGCCGCAGATCGGCGTCGCGAGCAGCTGGAACGAGATCACCCCGTGCAACCTCTCGCTGCAGCGCCTCGCCCAGGCGGCCAAGGAGGGCGTGCACCGCGCCGGCGGCTACCCAATGGAGTTCGGCACGATCTCGGTGTCCGACGGCATCTCGATGGGCCACGTCGGCATGCACTTCTCGCTGGTCAGCCGCGAGATCATCGCGGACTCGGTGGAGACGGTCGTCGAGGCCGAGCGGCTCGACGGCACGGTGCTGCTCGCCGGCTGCGACAAGTCCCTGCCCGGCATGCTCATGGCCGCGGCGCGGCTGGATCTCGCGAGCGTGTTCGTCTACGCGGGCACGATCCTGCCCGGCCACGTCGACGGGCGGGAGGTCAACATCGCGGACGCCTTCGAGGCCGTCGGGCAGTGCGCGCGCGGCCTGATCACCCGCGAGCAGCTCACCGAGATCGAGAAGGCGATCTGTCCGGGTGAGGGCGCCTGTGGCGGCATGTACACGGCCAACACCATGGCCAGCGCGGCCGAGGCACTCGGCATGGCGCTGCCCGGCTCGGCCAGCCCACCGGCCGTCGACCGCCGTCGCGACGGGATCGCCCGCGCCTCCGGCGAGGCCGTGATCGGTATGCTGGAGAAGGGGATCACCGCCCGGCAGATCATGACGCGCGAGGCCTTCGAGAACGCCATCGCCGTGGTGCTCGCCTTCGGCGGCTCGACCAATGCCGTGCTGCACCTGCTCGCGATCGCCGCCGAGGCCGAGGTGCCCCTCGAGCTCGACGACTTCAACCGGATCGGCGACCGCGTCCCGCACCTCGCGGACGTGAAGCCCTTCGGGAAGTACGTGATGAGCACGGTCGACCAGGTCGGCGGGGTGCCCGTGGTGATGAAGGCGCTGCTCGACGCCGGGCTGCTCCACGGCGACGCGCTGACCTGCACCGGTCGCACGGTGGCGGAGAACCTCGCGGACATCGGCTCGCTCGACGGCGAGGTGATCCACACGCTGCAGAACCCCATCCACCCCACGGGCGGCATCACGATCCTGCGCGGCTCGCTCGCCCCCGACGGCGCGGTGGTCAAGTCCGCGGGATTCGACGCGGCCGAGTTCCGCGGGACCGCCCGGGTGTTCGACGGCGAGCAGGGCGCCATGGACGCGGTGACGAACGGGGAGATCGTGCCCGGCGACGTCGTCGTCATCCGGTACGAGGGGCCGCGCGGCGGGCCGGGGATGCGGGAGATGCTCGCCGTCACCGGGATGATCAAGGGGGTCGGCCTGGGCAAGGAGGTCCTGCTCGTCACGGACGGGCGGTTCTCCGGCGCGACCACCGGGCTCTGCATCGGGCACGTGGCCCCCGAGGCGACGGACGGCGGGCCGATCGCGTTCGTGCGCGACGGCGACCCGATCGTCCTGGACATGACCACGCGCACCCTGACCCTCGACGTCCCCGCGGACGAGCTCGAACGGCGCCGCGCGGACTGGGTGCCGCGGGAGACGGGGCGGCGTACGGGGGTGCTGGCGAAGTACGCGAGACTGGTCGGGTCGGCGGCCCAGGGGGCGGTCTGCACCTGACGCCGGGGCCGAGCGGGTGCCGCCGGCCGTGAGCGCGAGAAGGAGCGGTGTGGGCAGGAAGCAGCAGGGCCGGGGGCAGAAGCGTGCGGCGAAGGTGGCCTCGCGGAAGCGGAAGGTCAGGCAGGTCGGCCAGGGCCGCCCGGTCGTCACGGTGCCCGGGCTCGACTCCTACGAGCCCGGACCGGTGTCGGAGCTCGACGCCCTCGACGAGATGCGTTACGCCGTCGCCGACATCCGCACGGCCCGCAGGCTCGGCCCGAACGACGGCAACCCCGAGTGGCTGGAGGCCCTCGAGGCCACCCTCGACACCCTCGCCGGGGCGACCGAGGAGGAGCTGGTCGTCGAGATCATCGACGACCGGGTGCGGCGCGCCGTGGATGACACCCTCGAGGCCGGGACCGCCGAACCGGCGCGCGAGGAGGTCCGCTGCCTGATCGCGTCCGACGGCGAGATGGGCGACCCGGACGCCGATCCGGACGGCCTCGGCGGTGCCCCGGCCCAGGGTGTGGCGTTCATGGTGCTGATCGGGTGGCTCGCGAACCAGGGCCCGCGGCCGATCCCGACGGCCGCCCGGACGCGAGTGCCCGAGTGGGTGCGCGGCACGCTCGGCGCCGAGGCCGGCGACGCCGTCGACACGGTCATCGGCGTGATCGGTTCCACCGAGGAGCGGGAGGCCGCGATCGGCCCGGTCGCGGACGGGCTGGGCGACGACTTCCTCGCCGCCCTGATGTGGATCGCCGCCGGCCTCGTCGCGCTCTACGGCGACGGCGACGTCGACACCTACCTGGCGTTCCCGGAGGGCGTCCCGGCCTGAGCGGCCTCCTCGAGCGCCCGGACGAGCACGTCGGCGGGCTGGGCGCCGGAGATGCCGTACGTGCGGTCGATCACGAAGAACGGCACCCCGCTGATGCCGAAGCCCCGGGCCAGGCGTTCGTCGTCCCGCACGGCGTCGGCGTACTCGTTCGAGCCGAGGACCCGCTCGACGTCCGCCTCCGGCAGGCCCGCCCCGACCGCGACCCGGCGCAGCGCCTCGTGCTCACCGATCGGCTCGCCGTCGCGGAACAGGGCCGTGACCAGGGCGGACTTGAGCGTCGCCTGCAGCGAGGACCCGCCGAGATCCCAGGCGAGGTGCAGCAGGCGGTGCGCGTCGTGCGTGTTGCCGTCCTGCGTGCGGTCGAAGTGGAACTCCAGGCCGTCCTCGGCGGCCAGCGCCGTCATCTGCGCCTCCATCGCCCGCAGCTGGTCGGCGTCCCGGCCGATCTTGCGGGCGATCCGCTCGGTGCGGTCGCCGGGGTGGCGGGCGGGGGCCTCCGGGTCGAGCTCGAAGCTGCGGTAGCGCACGTCGACCTCGCCGGGGAAGCGCTCCAGCGCCTCCGCGATGCGGCGGGTGCCGAGGGCACACCAGGGGCAGGCGACGTCCGACCAGATCTCGAGCTGCACGTTCTCGGCAACGCCGTGCCCGCCCGTCCGATTCCGGACCGGAACTCACAGCACCCTCTCAGCGCGCACACGTCGTCGATCACGAGACCGGGGGCAGGGTCGTCCGGGTGACCGAACAGCGGGACGGACCCGATGCGGAGACGGTGGCGAGGGCGGCGGCGGGGGACCGGCGCGCGGTCGAGGCGGTGGTCGGGGAGGCCCACCCGTTCGCGCTGCGGTACTGCCGCGGCCGGATCGGGCGGGGGCTGCCCGGGGTGACGGCCGAGGACCTCGCCCAGCAGGTGTGCCTCGCGCTGCTCGGGGCGCTGCCGCGCTGGACGGACCGTGGGCGCCCGTTCCTGGCGCTGGTCCACCGGATCGCGCTGAACGAGGTCAGCGACGCCTTCCGGGCCGCGGCCCGCCGGCCGGAGACCGCCGGGCTCGTCCCGGACCGGCCGTCGTCCGAACCCGGCCCCGAGGAGCACGCGTCGCTCCGGGACGAGGTGGCGCGGCTGAGGCCGGCGTTCGACCGGCTGAGCCCGGCGGCCCGCGAGGTGCTGATGCTGCGGGTGGCGGCGGGGCTCACGGCGGAGGAGACGGCGGCGGTGGTCGGCTCCTCCCCGGGTGCGGTGCGCACGATGCAGCACCGGGCGCTGGCGGCGGTGCGGCAGGAGGTGGGGGTCGTCACGCCGGCCTGACGCGCCTGCGGCGCCGTCGGTCGCTGTCTTACCCAGCGGCAACACGGCGGATCCTGACGGGACACATGCGCGTTCCACCGTGGAACCCATGAAGATCGTTGCGGTGGGGCCGACGGCCGGGGTGGGTGTCGTCGTGCCCTTCGACTTCGCGCTGGACCGCGAGCTCTGGCGCTGGGTGCCGGAGGACGCCGCGCTGCACGTCACCCGCACGCCCGCGGTCCCGGCGCCGGTCACCGCGGACATGGCCCGCGCGATCTCCGAGGCCGGGGCCGTCCGGCGCGCGACCCGGGACGTGCTAGAGCCGGGGCCCGGCGTGGTCGCCTACGCGTGCACGTCGGGCAGCTTCGTCGACGGCGCCGCGGGCGAGGCCGCGCTCACCCGCGTGATCCGTGAGGCGGGTGCCCCGGCCGCGCTGACGACGTCGGGCGCGCTGGTCGAGGGCATGCGCGCGGTCGGGGCGACGCGGGTCGCCGTGGTCACGCCCTATGTGGACGATCTCACCCGCCTGCTGGAGGAGTTCCTTTCCGCGCACGGGATCGAGACCGTCCACAGTGTCGGTCTGGGTCTGCTCGGCCGGATCTGGGAGGTGGGCGGGGACGAGGTCGTCGCCGCGGTGCGGGCGGCGGACCGGCCGGACGCGGACGCGGTGTTCGTCTCGTGCACGAACCTCGCGACCTACGACGTCATCGCCTCGCTCGAACGGGAGCTCGGCAAGCCAGTGCTCACCGCGAACCAGGTGACGATGTGGGCGGCGCTGCGCGCGATCGGGCGGCAGGCGGTGGGGCCGGGGCAGGCACTGGTCGACGGCCGGGGCACGGCGGTCGGTGCACCGGTGCTCGCGCCGGGTGCCGGCGAGCCGGCGTCGCTGCCCGACGGGGGACTCGTGTTCGGGTCGGGGCTCGTGGTCGGAGTGGGGCCCGTCCGTTTTCCCGAGGCCGGATTCGGCCCGGGATCGGCCGACGAGCGGTCCGCGGCCGGCGGGGTCCCCGTGCTGCACAACGTCCGGGTGCGGCTGCCGGACGAGTCCGGTGCGCTCGCCCGGCTCACGGACGCCGTGGCGCGCGCGGGCGGCAACATCCTCGGCCTGGCCGTGCACGGGCAGGACTCGCGTTCGGTGGTCGACGAGATGGTCGTCGGGTCCCGCCTGACGACGGAGCAGCTGGCCGCCGCGATCCGCGGTGCGGTCGGGGCGCACGATCCCGGTGCGGTCCTCGTGACCCCCGCCGACCCGCACGACCTGGTCGACGGCCCCACCCGGGCCCTCGACCTCGCGATGCAGGCCAGCGGCGGCCCGGCCGACCTCGCCCGCGGCCTCGCGTCGCTGGTGCACGCCGACGACGCCGGGTGGCAGCCGGACGAGCCCGCCCCGCACCCGCACGTGCTCTCCGTGCCCGCCCCCGGCGGCGGCCACCTGGTCGCGACGCGGGAGTGGGCGCCGTTCACCGTGACCGAGGCGGCGCGGGCACAGGCGTTCCTGCGGGCCGCCGAGCCGACGATGCCGCGCTGGGACATCGTGCTGCTCTCGGGCGACGAGCTCGTCGCGACACCGGCGACGGGCGGCGAGGTCGCGGCGGCCGAGGAGCTGCTGTGCGAGTGCCTCGCCGGCGACGCCGCACCGGCGGCGAGCTGGACGGACGAGGACCTCCGGGCCCTGCTGGGCGAGGCCCTGCTCGTCCGGGACGGGGCGGGGCGGCTGGTGGCGCTGGGCGGGTCCGTCGAGGGCGAGATCGTGCTGCTGGTCCACCCGGACTTCCGGGGGCTGCGGCTGGGCCGCTGGCTGCGCCGCCGCCTGACCGCGCGCAGCCCCCTGGCGGTGTGATCGGCGCTGCGGGCAGGCCCTGGGAGACTGCCGGGGTGACGTTGCCGCAGGACTGGGACCGCTGGAAGGCGTCGGTCGACCTCGGCCGCTACGACGACCGCTGGGCGCGGATGGCCGAGGCGGGGGAGAACCCGCACGGTGAGGCCGATCTGGTCGCCTCCTTCCGCCCGCGCTCCGTGCTCGACGGCGGGTGCGGGACGGGCCGGGTGGCGATCGAGCTGGGCCGCCGCGGGATCACGGTGCTCGGCGTCGACCCGGACCCGGACATGATCGCGGCGGCGCGGGCGAAGGCCCCCGGCCTGCGCTGGATCCTCTCCGGCCTGGAGGAGCTCGCCCTCGACGACCGGTTCGACGTGATCGTGCTGGCGGGCAACGTGATCCCCTACGCCGAGGCCGCGGCGCGGCCCGAGGTCGTCGCCTCGTGCGCGCGACACCTCGCCCCCGGCGGCCGGCTGGTCGCCGGCTTCTCGCTGCGGCCCGGCTGGCCGACCCTCGCCGACTACGACGCCTGGTGCACCGGCCTGGCCCCCGAGACCCGCCTCGCCACCTGGGCCGGCGATCCCTACGAGGGCGGCGACTACGCCGTCTCCGTCCACCGCGCCCCGTGAGTGGCGATGGTCGCCATGGCGACCATCGCCACTCACGACCGAGGCCCGGACTCAGGTCCGGACTCAGGCCCGGGCGAGGATCTCGCCGTGGGGGACCATGATCCACCCGTCCTCGGCGGCGACCCAGTCCTGCCAGGCCGCGGAGATGCCCTCCAGGTCGGAGCGGGTGGCGAGGCCCTGGTCGAGGGCCTGGTCGGCGATCGCCGAGTCGAGGATCCGGGCGGCCCACATCCCGCCCCAGGCCGCGCGGGCGTCGGGCGTCGCGTAGCACCAGACCGACGCCGTCGGAGTGACCTCGGTGAACCCCGCGGCGCGGGCCCAGTGCAGCAGGCGGCGGCCGGCGTCGGGTTCGGCGTCGTTGCCGTGGGCGACCCGGCGGTAGAGGTCGAGCCAGGCGTCGAGACGCTCGTCGAGCGGGAACCAGGTGAAGGCGGCGTAGTCCGCGTCCCGCGCCGCGACGACCCCGCCGGGGAGTGCCACCCGGCGCATCTCCCGAAGCGCCGCAACGGGATCCGAGAGGTGCTGCAGGACCTGGTGGGCGTGGACGACGTCGTAGGAGCCGTCGGGGTCGGAGAGCGCGTAGACGTCGTCGACCGCGAAGTCCGCGCCGTCCCCGAGCCTGCGGGCCTCGACGAGCGGTGCCTCCACGACGTCGATCCCGCGGACCCGGCCCGGCGCGACCCGCGCCGCGAGATCGTGGGTGATCGTGCCCGGCCCGCAGCCCACGTCGAGCAGGTCGAGCCCGGGGCGCAGCAGCGGCGCGAGGTAGGCGGCGGAGTTCTCGACGGTCCGGCTGCGGTGGGACCGCAGGACGGACTCGTGGTGCCCGTGGGTGTAGACGTCGCTCACGCCCGGACCCTACGGCGCCCGGGCTCTGCGGTGTCCGGGCTCTGCGGTGTCCGGACCCCCCGGTGCCCGGACCCTGCGGTGCCCGGACCCTGCGGTGCCCGGACCCTGCGGTGCCCGGACCCTGCGGCGTCCGGACCCTCCGGTATCCGGATCCCCCGGTGCCCGGACCCTAGGACGCCCCCGCAGCGGGAGGCCGGCGGATCCGGATCGGGCCGCGGACGGTGCCGGGATCCACGACCTCCCCGCCCTGCGTGACCTCGACGGATCCGGCCGCGGCCAGGCGGGCGGCGGCCTCGCGGGCCTCGTCCATCAGCGGGCGCCAGTCGTCGGGATCGACCGTGCGGGCGGCGTCGGAGGGGCAGATCGAGCCGGTCCGGGCGTCGAGCAGCTCCTCGATCGCCCGCTCCATCCGGTCACCCACGGCCCCATGGTGCGCGAGCGGGCCGAAGGTCGCGCGTCGAGCGACCGCGGCCGGCCATGATCACCGTTCGAGTGCTGTGAGGCAGGGAACGGGTGCGTGGCGGCACCGAGACGGCGATCATCCCAGGGCAGCGGGCAGCGGGCAGCGGGCAGCGGGCAGCGGGCAGCGGGCAGCGGGCAGCGGGCAGCGGGCTGGGGGTTGCGGGCGGCGGGCTGGGGGCTGGGGGCTGGGGGCTGGGGGTTGCGGGCGGCGGGCTGGGGGCTGGGGGTTGCGGGCGGCGGGCTGGGGCCTGCGGGCTGCAGGTAGCGGCGGTGGGCAGCGGGTTGCGGCAGTAGGTACCGGCAGTAGGCACCGGCAGTGGATGGTGGGCTGCGGGCCGTGCTGCCTGTCGTCGACGGCCGGCGCCTCCCGAGATGTGGGTTTCGGCCTCCCGAAGGTGCCGACTCGCGGGGGTGGGGTCAGCGGCGGGTGCGGGCGGCCCGGGCGAGGGCGGTGCGCATGGCGTCGACGGGGCCGGCGTGGCCGGTCATCAGCTCGACCTGGGCGACGGCCTGGTGGAGCAGCATGTCGAGGCCGCTGGCGATCCGGCAGCCGGAGGCGGCGGCGCCGCCGGCGAGGACCGTGGGCCAGGGGGCGTAGACGACGTCGAGAACGACGGTCGGGGGCCGCCAGTGGGCGCCGGCGAGGGGGTCGGCGGCGCGGGCGGGGAGGGTGGAGATCACGACGTCGGCGCCGGTCAGGGTCCGGGCCGCGGCCACCTCGTCGGTGAGGACGGGGCGGAGGTCGAGCGCGACGCCGAGCCGCTCGGCGGTCTCCCGCAGCGCACCCGCCCGCCCGGCGTTGCGGACCAGCACGATCGGCTCCCGGTAGCCGAGCTCCGCGAGGGCGGCGTTCGCCGCCTGCGCGGTCCCGCCGGTGCCGAGCACCACCGCGCGGCCGGGCTCCGCGCTGGGCACCACCG
>NZ_BAAAQK010000013.1:0-68623 GCF_039531635.1 Pseudonocardia ailaonensis
GCGCCCGCCCCCGCCGGCCGCGCGCCGGCGGCGGCTGCGGCGCGTCGCGCTCGTCGTGGTGGTCCTGGCGGCGCTGCTGGCCCTGACCGCGGCGGTCGCCGGGCCGGGATGGCTGATCGCCGCCGCCGCGGTGGCGCTGGTGGGATCGCCCGTGGCGGCGGCGCTGGCGCTGGACACCTACCGCGGGCTCGGGCACACGGTCGTCGGCGACTACCTGGTGGTGCGCGCGGGATCGCTGCGGCGCACCACCGTCGCGCTGCGCCGGGACGGGGTGATCGGCTGGACCGTCCGGCAGACGCTGCTGCAGCGGCGGACCGGGCTGGTCACCCTCGTCGCGACGACGGCGGCGGGCCGGGGGGCCTTCCACGCCCACGACGTGGACGTCGACTCCGGGCTGCGGCTGGCCGTCGAGACCACCCCGTCACTGCTGGGCCCATTCCTGCCGGCTCCCCTCGGCCTGCCGGGCCCGCGCCACGAGACGGGCGTACCGGCTGCCCGCCGCCAGCAGGACCAGGCCGGCGCCGAGGAACGCCGCCACGCGGGCGATCCCGTCGAGGGCGAGCAGGTCGAAGAGCACCAGCTTGCCGACGGCGGCCGCGACCAGCACCAGCCCGGCCACCCGTAGCGCCGGGCGGGCGATCCCGCGGGCGAGCAGCACGAGCGCGGCGACGGTCCAGGAGACCGTGACGATCGCGTGCCCCGTCACGAAGCCGGTGCGGTCCGGCATCGCCATCAGCGCCGGGACGATCACCACGCCCGCCGCGCCGTAGAGGGCGATCAGAGCGGTGGGGACCCAGAACCAGGCCGTCGCGGCGTCCGCGCGGGCCACCCCGATCCGTCCGGCGGCGACCAGCGCGGCCACCCCGGCGGCCAGGACCAGCACCGACAGCACCAGCGCGGTGACCAGGCCGGGCTCGAACGACACCCGCGGGTAGTCGACGAGCGCGCCGATCCGCAGCGGCCCGCCGAGCGCGGCCAGCAGCCCGAAGATCCCGAACGCGCCGCCGAAGGCGAGCGTGGCCCGCGACCGCAGCAGCGACGCGACCACCAGCATCACGAGCGAGACGCCGAGCAGCACCTGCTGCAGCACCGCGCCGTCCAGCGAGATCGAGAGCGCCTCCAGCAGCGCGACCGACCCGGCGGCGAGGCCGGTGATCCGCAGGGCCTTGGTGAGGGCGTGCCAGGCGGCGATGGCGAAGAGCCCGACGGCGGCCAGCGCGGCGAGCGCGGTACCGGACCAGTCCCCGACGCGGGGGGCGAGGACGAGCAGGGGCAGCGGCGCGGCGATCAGCGCGCCGAGGGTCAGCCCCATGGGCAGCCGGGCGGCGGCGGACGGCTGCAGCCCGACGACCGCCTGGAGCACCGCGGCGGACAGGCCCACGACCAGCACCGCGACCAGGACGGCGACGACGGCCCCGCCCGGGCGCTCGTTCCCGGCGAGGACCATGCCGTAGAGCGCGGGGAACCCGGCGGCCACACCGGCGAGCACCGGCCAGCCGCGGCGCACGACGACCGGCACCGAGGCGGCCTGCAGCACCAGGATGAGCCCGACCAGCAGGGTCGTGATCCCCTCCGTGACGACGGGGGCGAGCAGCGCGGCGCCGACGAGGGCACCGGCCGCGAGGGCCTCCGAGCGCCAGCGGTCCGCCAGCGCGAGCGCGGCCCCGGCCACGACGGCCGCCCCGATCAGGCCCGCCACCTGCGGGACGAGGTGGTAGAGCGCGGTCGCGGCGGCGACGTCGAGATAGAGGGCGGCGAAGCCGGTGCCCGCGAGCGCGAGCGCCCCGGTCCGGGCCCCGTCGCCCGGCGTGGCCTTGCGGTTCAGCCGCAGCGCCAGCCCGACGAGGACGACGCCGAGCACGCCGCCGGCGACCACGCGTCCGGTCGGGGAGAACCAGCCGCGGGAGGCGGCGAGGGCGAGCAGCAGCACGACCCCGAGCAGGGTCACGGCGCCGCCGATCGCGGCGAGCAGGCCGGGCCCGGTCAGCCGGGACTGCATCCTCTGGGCGGCGGTCGGGCGCGGGGGGCCGGCGACGGGTGCGGTGCGGGGGTCGATCCAGCGGGTGCCGTCCCAGTACGGGACGGCGGGGCGGCCGGCGGCCTGTGCCGCGTAGCCCTGAGCCGCGTAGCCCTGAGCCACGTAACCCTGAGCCACGTAGCCCTGAGCCACGTAACCCTGAGCCACGTAGCCCTGAGCCGCGTGACCCTGAGCGCCGTAGCCCTGCGCCGCATGCCCCTGGGTGCTGTAGCCCTGACCTGCCCGACCCTGCGGGCCGTGGTCCTGGGCTCCGTAGCCCTGCGGGCCGTAGCCCTGCTGGCCGAAGCCCTGCGTCCCGGAACCCTGCGGGCCGGAGCCCTCGGTCCCGTCGCCCTGTGCGGGCCGGTCCTGGGCACCGGGGGTCGGGCCGGGCGTACCGGGCCGCTGGAGACCGGCGGTGGGCGCAGCGGGAGCCGGGGGAGCGCTCTCGGGTGCCGGGGGACGCGCCGGTCCGGCGGACCCCTCGACCGCCGCGCCCGGCGCGTCACCACCCGGTCGCGCACCCGCCACACCCGACGGGGCTCCGGCCGTCCCGCCGGGCGGCGTCGCCACCTCGCCCGGCGCGGCCCACGGCGACACGCGCGGGGCGACGGGGGGCACCGAGGCGTCGGCGGACGGTTCGGCCGGGGTCACCGGCAGTGGGGAGGGAGCCGGGGACGGCGGCTGTGGGCCGGTCACGGCCCCCGCGCGCAACTCTCCCACCAGGGAGTTCAGTGTGGTGCCCAGGCCGTCGAGCCGCCGGCCGAGCTCACCCAGCTCGGTTGCCACGGCCTGCACCCGCTCGTCGACGGCGACGGGTCCACCGGTCGGTTCGGTCATACCGGTGAGCATCCCTGTCGGGGCGTCAGACAGGATGCGTGGAAGTACGAGCATCGGGTCACGAAAAGGTCACGCTCCCCGGCCACCCCGATCTCCTACGAGTGAGACGACGATCACGCGTATCGCGGGATCGCGCTCGCTCGTTGGAACGGTGGAGCGGACCTGTCTGGAGGTTGTGTGAGCGCCGTAACGCCCGCCCGATCGGCCGCATCGCCGGCGCCCCCCGGGACGCCCGGGGCGCCGCCGCACCGTGGCCCGCGCCCCGGCCCGCCCGGTCCCGGACCGCACCCCGGCCACCCCGCACCTCCCGGCGGCTACACCCCGCCGCCACCCGGCTACCGGCCGGCCCCGTCGCCCGGCGCGCTGCCCGGTTCGGGTGCCGCGGCGAAGCCGATCGACGAGCCGACCACCAGCCGTCGCCCGCGGCCGCGGCCCTCGCCGCGGCGCTCGGGCAACCCGGCCGTCACGGTGATCGTCCCGACCCGCAACGAGGCCAGGAACATCGAGGTGGTGCTGCCGCAGATCGCGGCCGTGCGCCCCGCCGTGCACGAGATCATCGTGGTCGACGGCAACTCCATGGACGACACGATCGGCGCCGCTCGCCGCACCCTGCCCTGGGTCCGCTGCATCACGCAGACCCGCAAGGGCAAGGGCAACGCGATGGCCTGCGGGTTCGCCGCGGCCACGGGCGACGTCGTCGTGATGTTCGACGCGGACGGCTCGGCCGATCCGCGGGAGATCCCTGCCTTCGTGTCGGCCCTGGTGGCGGGTGCCGACTTCGCGAAGGGCAGCCGGTTCGCCGAGGGCGGCGGCAGCGACGACATCACGCTGCTGCGCAAGACCGGCAACGCCGGGCTGAACGTCATGGCCAACGTGATGTTCGGGACCTCGTACACGGATCTCTGCTACGGCTACAACGCCTTCTGGGCCGACCTCATCCCGCTGCTCGACCTGCCCGACCCGGCGGTGCCGCAGCCCGAGGACGGCACCATGGTCTGGGGCGACGGCTTCGAGATCGAGACGCTCCTCAACTGCCGGATCGCGGCGGCCGGCCTGAAGATCACCGAGGTGCCCTCGATCGAGAAGGAGCGCATGTTCGGCGACACGAACCTGCGGACCTTCGCGGACGGCATGCGGGTGTTGCGTACCCTTCTCGCGGAGCACCGCCGCGCGGAGCGGCGCAAGAGCTGAATCGCGCGGAACGGCGCAAGAGCTGAGCCGCGCGGAGCGGCGCAGAAGCCGAGCCGCGCGGAGCACCACGAGAGCTGACGCCGCACGTGAGCAGCGTGGAGCGCCGCCGGGGCCGACCGCCCCGAGGCCTCCGCGGCGCCAACCTGGAGGAACCCGGTCGTGAACCTGTTCGAGCCCGTCGGCGCGCCGCCCGTCACGGCGAGCGTCGTGGTGTGCGTGTACACCGAGAAGCGGTGGGCGGACATCGTCGCGGCCGTGGAGTCGGTGGCCGCGCAGGACGTCCGGCCGCTCGAGACGATCGTCGTCGTCGACCACAATCCGGCGCTGCTCGACCGGGCCCGCGAGGCCTTCCCCGAGCTCGTCGTGGTGGCCAACGCGCACAAGCAGGGCCTGTCCGGGGCCCGCAACACGGCCGTCGAGCTCGCGAAGGGCGAGGTCGTCGTGTTCCTCGACGACGACGCGTCGGCCCGGCCCGGCTGGTTGCGCGCCCTGTTGGAGCCCTATGCCGATCCCGCGGTGGCCGGCGTGGGCGGCGTCGCGCACCCGCGCTTTCCCGGTGGGCGGCCGGTCATGCTGCCCGGCGACGCTCTGTCCGACCACGGCACGGGCGAGCTGGACTGGGTCGTCGGCTGCACCTACACCGGCCAGCCCACCGCGCAGGCCGAGGTGCGCAACCTCATGGGCTGCAACATGTCCCTGCGGGCCGAGGTGTTCAAGCGTGTCGGGGGGTTCGCCGAGGACATCGGGCGGATCGGCAAGAACCCGCTGGGCTGCGAGGAGACCGAGCTCTGCATCCGTGCCCGGCAGGCCTACCGGGCGGACGGGCGGGACATCAAGATCCTGTTCGAGCCCCGGGCCGCCGTGGACCACCGGGTCAGCGAGGACCGCGTCGAGTGGGCGTACCTGCGCCGGCGGAGCTGGGCGGAGGGCCTGTCGAAGGCGGCCGTGTCCAAGCTGGTCGGGCAGGGGGACGCGCTGTCCACCGAGCGTGGCTACGTCGCGACCGTGCTGCCCAGGGCCGTGTTGCGCGAGGTCAGGGCCGGGCGTCCGGCCTCGGCCGCCGCGGTCGTCGTCTGCCTCGGGTTCACCACGGCCGGGTACGTGCGGGGCAAGCTCCCCGGCGCGACCGCGCACGTCTCGCTGCCCGCGGCGAACGGTGCCTGACACCGACTCGATGGTGGGCCCCGCACACCCGGACCCCGGCCGGATCCCGTCGTTCGTCCGTCACCGCACCCGGCTGACCGAGGGTCAGCAGAACGCCTGGGACCGCTGGTGGCCCGTGTACGGCGGGGACGTCGCGGAGGTGTCCTCGGTGGGCGCGCTGTTCCTGCGCGAGGCCCCGCTCGTGCTGGAGATCGGCACGGGCAACGGCGAGGCCACCGCGCGGATGGCGGCTGCCGAGCCCGCGACGAACCTCCTCGGGGTCGAGGTCTACGAGCCCGGCCTGGCGCACCTGCTGATCCGGCTGCGCGAGGCGGAGATCGAGAACCTGCGCCTCCTCCGGGGGGATGCCGTGGACCTGTTGGAACGGGCCGTCCCGGAGCGGTCCCTCGCCGGGATCCGGTTGTACTTCCCGGACCCCTGGCCCAAACGCCGTCACCACAAACGCCGCCTGGTGCAGCCGGAGTTCGCCGCGCTGGCCGCGTCCCGGCTGGTCCCCGGCGGGTTCCTGCACCTGGCCACGGACTGGGCCCACTACGCGGACCAGATGCTCGCGGTCTGCGACGCCTGCGCCGCCCTGGAGCGCGACGAGGCGATGGACCCCTGGCTCCCGCGCCCGGACTCCCGCCCGCTGACCAAGTTCGAGGAACGCGCCGTGCGCGAGGGCCGCGACATCCGCGACCTCCTCTACCGCTCGAGATGAACCTGAGGGCGATTCGATCATGGTCGGAATCGCCCTCAGGTTCATCTCGGCTGGGGCGGGGCGGCGGGGACGGCGGGCGGGGGCGGGGTGGCAGCGGCGGGGGCCGGAGCGCCGGGGGCGGGAAGGCCGGGGACGGCGCGGGAGCGGCCGCGGAACTCGGCCACCACCTCGTCGCCCACCCGGACGGTCACGTCGTAGAGGCCGGAGCGGCCGGAGCGGACCCGTTCGGTCGCCTCGGCCACCAGGTCGTCGCCGAGGCGGGCCGCGCGGACGAAGGTGACGTCCGCTCCGGCGGCCATAGTGGACGTCCCGTGGCTGTTGCAGGCGAAGGAGAACGCGGCGTCGGCGAGGAAGAACAGGTAGCCGCCGTGGGCGATGCCGTGCCCGTTGACGTGGCGATCCTCCACTGTGAGCGCGGTGCGCGCCCGGCCCGGTCCGACGTCGAGCAGCCGGATCCCCGCCCCGCGGATCGCCGCGTCGTGCTCCTCCATGGCCGCCGCCACCCGCTCGGCGACGCCCTGCGCATCCGTGGTCACCCGCTCAGTGTGCGCCCGGCGGGATAGGCTCACCGGCATGCGTACCGCCCGCCGGGAGAGCCCGTGACGACACCCGGTCCCCTCCCGCGGGTGCTGCTCGTCTGGGACGCGCCCAACATGGACATGAGCCTCGGCTCGCTGCTGGGCGCGCGCCCGACGTCGGCGTTCCGCCCGCGCTTCGACGCCGTGGGCCGCTGGCTGCTCGACCTGGCCGGCCCGGACGCGGTGGCCGAGGCCTGCGTGTTCACCAACGTCGTGCCCGGGTCGACGGAGGTCGTCCGGCCCTGGGTCGAGGCGCTGCGCAACGTCGGCTTCGCCGTGTTCGCCAAGCCCAAGGTGACCGAGGACTCGGACATCGACGACGACATGCTCCAGCACATCGCGCTGCGGGAGCAGGAGGGCTACCTCCGCCACGTCGTCGTCGCCTCGGGGGACGGGCGGGCCTTCCGCGAGCCGCTCGAGAAGCTCATCGCGGACCACATCGACGTCACCGTCATCGGGTTCCGGGAGTACGCCAACTTCGCGCTGAACTCCGAGGTCATCTCCTTCCTCGACCTCGAGGACATCGACGGCGTCTTCCGCGAGCCGCTCCCGCGCATGACGCTCGAGACCCTGCCGGACGACGGCGCCTGGCTGCCGCCCTTCCGCACGCTGCGGTCGCTGCTGGAGCCGCGTCGGTGAGGTTCACCGCCCCCGTCGCACTGACCTGCGGCGAGGGCTTCCCGATCGTGCGGGACGCGGCTCTCGACGTGGTCGACGGGCGGATCACCTGGATCGGCCCGCAGGCGGCGGCGCCGGCATGGGCGGGACCCGTCACGCGGCTGTCCGGGCTGCTCATGCCCGGGCTGGTGAACACCCACGCGCACACGCCGATGCTGCCGCTGCGCGGGATGGGCGGGGACCTGCCGCTGATGTCCTGGCTGCAGGACGTCATGTGGCCGGCGGAGGCCCGTCTGGGCCCGGACGACGTGCGGGCCGCCATGACCGCGGGCGCGGTCGAGCTGCTGCGCGGCGGCTGCACGACGAGCGTCGAGATGTACTTCTTCACCGACGCGGTGATCGAAGGGGTCCTCGCGGCCGGCTCCCGCGCCATCCTCACCCCGGGGATCATCGCGGCGCCGGGCTGGGACCGGCTGGGCACCTGGGAGCAGATGCGGGACGAGGTGTCGGCCCGGATCGACGCCGACGGCCTGCACCCCCACGACCGGATCGAGCTGGGCTACGGCCCGCACAGCGCCTACACCCTCCCGCCCGCGGCCCTGGCGTCGATCGCGGCGGCGGCGCGGGCACGGGGGGCGTTGCTGCACGTCCACGTGGCCGAGTCCCGCCAGGAGGACGTGGCGCAGCGGGCCGAGTTCGGGTCGGTCCCGGCCGAGCTCGCGGCCGTCGGCGCGTTCGGTGGGCGGGTGCTCGCGGCCCACTCCATCCAGCTCTCGGACGCGGATCTGGCGCTGTTCGCCGCGCACGGGGTCGCCGTCGCCCACTGTCCCGGCTCCAACGGCAAGCTCGCCGCGGGGATCGCGCGGGTCGCGGACCTGCGGCGATCCGGGATCCGGGTGGGCCTGGGCACGGACGGCCCGGCATCGGGGGACGATCTCGATCTCTGGCAACAGGCCCGCCTCGCCGCGCTCTACGCGCGCCTGCGCTCCGAGGACGCCGCGGCGCTGACGGCCGCGGACGTGGTCCTGATGGCCACCCGGGACGGCGCGGCCGCCATCGACCGGGACGACCTCGGGGTGCTGGAACCGGGCCGCCGCGCGGACCTGGTGCACGTCGACCTCGACGATCCCGCCTTCGTCGCCCCCGAGGACGACGCCCAGCTCGTCTCCAACCTGGTGTGGGCCGGCGGATCCCGCCTGGTCAGGGACGTGTGGGTGGGCGGGGAGCAGGTGATCGACGACGGCGAGCCCGTCACGGTCGACGCCGCCCGCGCCCACTCCGACCTCCGCACCATCGCCACCCGCCTCCACACCTGACGCCCCCGCACCGACCCCAAGCCCGCGAGTCGGCGCGCGGGCGGAGCCCGCCATCGAGCAGAGCCGGTAGGCCGAAACACACATCTGCGACGTCGACCGGGGACGCGGCGCCCCACGTCCGGCCGTTGAGGCCGCCCCTCGCTCCTGCGGCGAAGTCGGCGCGCGCCCCCGAGCAGAGCCGGTAGGCCGGAACACACATCTGCGACGGCGGGGTCCGGCTCGGCGGGCCGGGCCGCCGCGGCCCGGGGGATAGGGTCGAGCCAATGTGGGGGAACTGGTCGGGTGGGCAGCAGTGCCGGCCCCAACGGACCGATCGGCCGCTCGACGAGGCCGGGGTGGTCGCGGCGGTCCGCCGCGCGGCCGAGCGGGGCCACACCGTCCGGCCCGTCGGGTCGGGTTGGTCGGACAGCGCGCTCGTGCTCACCGGCGACGTCCATCTGGACTGTTCGGCGCTCACCGGGATCGTCGCGGTGGGGGCCGAGACCGTGCGGGTGCGGGCCGGCGCGTCGATCACCTCGGTCCAGGCGGCGCTCGCCGCCCACGGCCGCATGCTGCCGCTCGTCACCCACGCGCCCGCGGCGACCGTCGCCGGCGCCGTGGCCACCGGGACGCACGGCGGCTCCACCCAGTGGGGCTCGCTGTCCGCGCTGGTCACGGGCTCGCGGCTCGTCGACGGCGGCGGGCGGCTCCGCACCGCCGACGACTCGGAGCTCGACGGGCTCCGGGTCGGGCTCGGCGTGCTGGGTGTCCTGACCGAGGTGACGCTGCGGACCGTCCCGGCCGTCGAGGGCGAGATCCGGGAGGAGATCGCGCACGCCCATCCGGAGGTGCTGGCGCCCGGTGGGCCGCTGGACACGTCGCCCTGGACGTCGTTCGAGCTCCACCTGCCGAGCGGCGAGGGCCTGCTGCGCCGGGTCGGGCCGCCCCTGGACCGCGAGCCCGAGCCGGTCGGCGGCGGCCCCGTCGAGGCGCTCGGCCGGGTCGCCACCCGAATCGGGCACGCGGCGTCCACCCAGTGGTCCGCTCAGCGATCCCGGCCCGTCCCGCGGTTCGACGAGGCCACGACCGGTTTGCCGTACGACCTGCTCCGCGACCCGCATCCGGCGCGCGCCGAGTTCACCGAGTGGGCGGTCCCGCGGGAGGCCCTCGACACTGCGCTGCGGGAGCTCGGGGCGGCGACGGCGGCCCAGGACGTCGAGATCAAGCGGCCGATCGAGGTGCGGACGGGGCCGGCGGAGACCGGGTGGCTGCATCCCGCACACGGCCGGCCCACGGCGTGGATCGCCGTCCGGGCGAGCCGCGGCGAGACGCAGGGCCGGCTGTTCCGGCTGGTCGGCAGCGTGCTCGAGGGGATGGGCGGGCGCCCGCACTGGGGAGGCCGGCACGACTGGACGGCCGCGGACGTGGCGCTGGCCTACCCGCGGCTGACGGACTTCCTCGCGCTGCGGGAGCGGATCGACCCGGACCGGCGGTTCACGGGGGACCACCTCGACGCGCTGCTGGGCAACGCCACGAGCTGAGGTCCCGGGGCCGCTGACGCGCGGGGCGGAACCGCGGGAGATGCCGACTCGCGGGGTCGGGGGCGCACGACGAGGGCCGGTGGTTCCGCGGTCCGGTCACTCCCACCGGACCCCGGGCCACCGGCCCCTGGTCGGCGTCGGCGGGCTCCCCAGCCCGCCGGCACCTTGCCGCGGCCCGAAGCGGCCGCGGTCCGTTCTCTTCCCTGGTGCCTAGTGCCCGAGGTGGTGCAGGCCGGAGCCGGAGCTCACGGCGCGGCGGTGGTGCCGGCCGCTGCGCGACGACAGCCCGGCGAGGGCGTGCGGGCCCGTGTCCGTCAGCGACGTGTAGGCCGGGGCGGCGGGGGCGTAGGCCGGGACGTGCGCCGCGTAGAGCGGGGCGCGGTCCGGACCTGCGGAGATCGGAGCCGGAGCCGGAGCGGACGGGGCCGGGACCCGGACCCGCGCCGGTGCCGGCACGTGGCCCGCGGGCACCGGGGCTGCGAGGGCCGCGTAGGCCTGCACCGGGATCGGCGCGGTCAGCGGGTCGCGGCGGAAGTCGTCCAGCGCGTCGACCGGCGCCTCCGCCGGACGCCTGCGGGCCGGCTGCTGCGGGCGCGCCGCCTGCCCGCTGCGCCAGCCGCCGATGGTGAGGTCGTGGAAGATCGGCGTCTCCGCGGCGATCTCGGTGCGGCTGGCGTGCCGCCCCGGGAACGGGCCGGTGTCCTCGACACCCCGCACCCGCACCGTGGTCCGTCGCCGGACCGTCCCGTTCGCTCCGTGGGTCCGCTCCCGATCGGTCACGCCCCGCACCTCCGTCTTCGTCCCTGGTCGTCGCCGTGTGCCGCGCGATGGTGCCATCGGACCTGTCCCCACAGGGCCGTTCGGCCGCACACACCACCCACAACGGGGTCACCTGCTCGGGGAAACGGGCCGGGCCGGGTCATTACGAGGATTTCGGCCGACTCCATTCGATCGGGTGGTGTAACGCTTTCGATCGTGCCGTCGATGTAGCGCTGCGCAGTCATCCACCACACTTTCGTGACGCTCCGCGACACAGTGCGGCGTGGTGAACCGGGCGGAGCGGCACGCCGGGCCGTGTCGAAGTCGTGATCCGGTTTCACCCCGGCCGGTCCCGGGGCGCCCCGCGGCACAGGCGGCAGCGCGACGGAACGCGGCAGCCGGCACGATCTCCGGCCGGTCCCCGCGCCGCACCACCCGGACGAGGGAACGCGCAGGTGGGGCAGCGATCCACCGAGGCCGGGCCGGCGCCCCCACGGCCACACTTTCGGGCTGAACGACGATCTTCCGGCGTGTCCCGCGCCGCCTCCGGGGGGACAGATCACTAGCGTTCTCCCCGTCGCCGAGATCCGCCGTTATTGCTTTCCGTCACTGCGTCATCACTCGTCCGGACCCCTGGACGATCAGGAGACGGTCAACTACACGGGTGTCATTCGACGCTCCGTGATCACGACCCCTCCGTGCTAGGCCACCCCGGTGGCCCCTGCCGCGGAGCGTCACCGGGTCGGAGCAGCCCGGCTCATCCGGTTTCGCGGCACACCGAACCGGTTACCGTTCGCCCATGACCGACGACCGGGCTCCGGACCCCGCCACCGAGCCCGACGCGGGCGCCCGGGACCCCGATCCGGGCGACGGACCGGGGCCGGCCGATCCCGCCGCGGGCCCACCCGTTCCCCCCGCCGGCACCCGCGCCGCGGCCGTGGTCGTCCACGGGCAGGCGGACGGGGGGCGCTCGCGCGCGGCCAGCTCGATCCCGACCCCGCTGCGCGTCACCTCCGAGGTGTGCGCCCGGGCCCTGGTCATCGCCGCCGCGTTCGGCCTGCTGGTCTTCCTGATCATCCAGCTCCGGGTGGTGGTCGTCCCGGTCGCGATCGCGACGCTCATCGCGGGCCTGATGTCGCCCGTCGTCGCCTGGCTGCACGCCCGCCGGGTGCCGCGCGGGCCGGCCGTGGCGATCACCATCGTGGCCGGGTTCGCGCTGATCGGCGGCCTGCTGTCGTTCGTCGTCAACACGTTCATCGGCGGCTTCCCGCAGCTGCAGCAGCAGCTCACCGCGAGCCTGCAGTCGATCCAGGAGTTCCTGGCGCGGCCGCCGTTCAACCTGTCGTCCGAGCAGCTGCGGGACATCCCTGGCCAGATCGGCCAGGCCATCACGGACAACAAGGCCAACCTGACGTCCGGGGCGCTGACCACCGCCGCGACGGTCACCGAGATCGGTGCCGGCATCGCGCTGGTCCTGTTCACCCTCATCTTCTTCCTCTACGACGGCGCGCGGATCTGGCGCTTCCTGCTCAAGGTCGCGCCGCGCGCCCGCCGGGAGCGGGTCGACGTGGCCGGGCGGCGGGCGTTCGCCACGCTCGTCGGGTACACGCGGGCGACGGTGCTGGTGGCCTTCGTCGACGCCATCGGCATCGGCATCGGCCTCTGGGCGGTCGGCGTGCCGCTGGTCATCCCGCTCGCCGCGCTGGTGTTCCTGGGTGCCTTCATCCCGACCGTCGGCGCCGTGATCAGCGGCGTGGTGGCCGTGCTGATCGCGCTGGTGGCCAACGGGCCCATCCCGGCCGTGATCATCCTGGCCGTCGTGGTGGCGGTGCAGCAGCTGGAGGGCCACGTCCTGCAGCCGCTGCTGCTCGGGCGGGCCGTGAAGCTGCACCCGCTCGCCGTGGTCCTCGCGGTGGCGGGCGGCGTGGTGGTCGGCGGCATCCCGGGCGCCCTGCTCGCGGTGCCGCTGCTGGCCGTGCTGAGCGCCGCGGTCCGGTCCTTCCTGCGCGACGACGAGCCCCCGGCGTCGACCATCAACGCGGTCGACCCCCACGAGGGGAACCCGGACACCGCGCGGTCGATCCACGTCCCGTCGTGGTGGAGCCGCACGTTCGGCAGGCTGTTCCGCGGCAGCTGAGGCAGGATCGCGGCATGCGGTACCTGATCACCGGAGCCACCGGCTACATCGGCGGGAGGCTGGCCCCGCGGCTGCTGGCCGAGGGAACCGGCGAGGTGCGCTGCCTCGTGCGGGACCCCGGCAAGCTCCGGGACGTGCCCTGGGCGCGGGACGCGGAGATCGTGAAGGGCGACCTGCTCGATCCCGACAGCGTCCGGGCGGCGTGCGAGGACGTGGACGTCGTCTACTTCCTGGTGCACTCGTTGAGCGACAAGGGGTTCGCGGCGACCGACCGCAGGGTCGCCCTGGTCCTGGCCGAGGCCGCGCGCGAGGCGGGTGTGCAGCGGATCGTCTATCTGGGCGGTCTGCACCCGGACGGCCCGCTCTCCGAGCACCTCGAGTCCCGGGCGGAGGTCGGCGAGATCCTGCTCCGCAGCGGGGTGCCGACGGCGGCGCTGCAGGCCGCGGTGATCCTCGGCTCCGGGTCGGCGAGCTTCGAGATGCTGCGCTACCTCACCGAGCGGCTCCCGGTGATGCTCACGCCGAGCTGGGTGCGCAACCGGGTCCAGCCGATCGCCGTGCGGGACGTGCTGCGCTACCTGATCGCCGCCGCCGGGCTGCCGCCCGAGGTGAACCGGACCTTCGACATCGGCGGCCCGGACGTCCTCACCTATCTGGACATGATGCAGCGCTACGCCGCGGTGGCGGGGCTGCCGAGGCGGCGGATCCTTTCCGCGCCGGTGCTCACGCCGCGCCTGTCCGCGCACTGGGTGAACGTGGTGACGCCGGTGCCCCGCGGGATCGCCGCGCCGCTGATCGAGTCGCTGGTGCACGAGGTGGTGTGCCGGGAGCACGACATCCTCGAGTACGCCCCCGGTGAGTGCCTCGGGTACGAGAAGGCCGTCGAGCTCGCGCTGGCCCGGATCGGCGAGGGCGAGGTGGAGACGCACTGGTCGGGGGCCGCCGTGGAGGGCGCGCCGAGCGACCCGCTGCCGAGCGACCCGGACTGGGCGGGCGGCACCGTGTACACGGACGACCGGGAGCAGCGCTGCGCGGCCGCTCCCGAGGACCTGTGGCGGGTGGTGACGGGCATCGGTGGGGAGCGCGGCTGGTACTCGTTCCCGCTGGCCTGGTCCGTGCGCGGGTGGCTGGACCGGCTGGCCGGCGGCGTCGGGCTCGCGCGCGGGCGGCGCAACCCGGACCAGCTGCTGGTGGGGGACGCGCTGGACTGGTGGCGGGTCGAGGAGCTCGAACCCGGCAGGCTGCTCCGGCTGCGCGCCGAGATGAAGGTGCCCGGGCTGGCGTGGCTCGAGATGGGCGTGGCGCCCGATCCGGCCGGCTCCCGCTACACGCAGCGCGCGGTGTTCGTGCCGCACGGGCTCGCCGGCCACCTCTACTGGTGGTCCGTCGCGCCCTTCCACGGGATCGTGTTCGGCGGCATGGTCCGCAACATCACCGGGACCGCGGAGCGAGCCCGCATCTGACCCAGGACCGCGGAGCGGGCCCGCATCTGACCCAGGACCGCGGAGCGGGCCCGCATGTGACCGGGGACCGTGCGGCGGGGGTCAGAGCGAGCTGAGGCCCTCGTCGAGCCGCTGGATCTCGGTCAGCTCGAGGGACAGACCGGCGGCCCGGCAGTTGTCCTCGAGGTGGGCGAGGTCGCCCGTGCCGGGGATCGGCAGCATGACCGACGAGCGCTGCAGCAGCCACGCCAGCGCGACCTGCGGCGCGGTGACACCGTGGGCCCACGCGATCTCGGCGACGATGCCGCCGGGCTCGGCCAGCGAACCGGCGGCCACCGGGTGCCAGGGCAGGAAGCCGATGCCGTTCTCGGTGCAGTAGCGCAGCACGTCGTCGCTCGCCCGGTCGATCAGGTTGTAGCGGTTCTGCACCGTCGCGATGTCGACGATGCGGGAGGCCTCCTCGATCGTCTCGACCGAGACCTCCGAGAGGCCGACCTCGCCGACCTTGCCCTCGGCCTTGAGGTCCGCGAGCACGCCGAACTGGTCCGCGGCGGGGACCAGCGGGTCCACCCGGTGCAGCTGGAACAGGTCGATGCGCTCGACGCCGAGCCGGCGGAGCGAGAGCTCGCACTGCTGACGCAGGTACTCGGGGCGGCCGACCGGCGTCCAGCGGCCGGGGCCGGGGCGCACCAGGCCCGCCTTGGTGGCGACGGTGACGCCGTCGTACGGGTGCAGGGCCTCGCGGATCAGGTCCTCGGACACCTCGGGTCCGTACGAGTCCGCCGTGTCGACGAGCGTGACGCCGAGGTCGACCGCACGCCGCAGGACCTCGATGGCGACCTTCGGGTCGGCGGGCTGGCCCCAGACCCCGGGTCCGGTGATCCGCATGGCCCCGAACCCGAGCCGGTTGACGACGGGGCCCGCTCCGATCCGGAACGCGCCCGCGGCCGCCGCCGGGCCCGCCGGGATCTCCGGGTCGGCCTGGGGGGAGGACGAGAGTGCGCTGCTCATGGCACGAGGGTGGCACTCAGGTTGACAGGCCGCCGCCGATCGTGACGAGTACCGCATCGCCCCCCGCCGAAAGGTCAGTCCACCGCGGTGAGCAGCGTCACGACGGTCTCCGGACCGCGTGCGGGTCGTCCGCGGCGAGGGGCGGCACGGCCGCGGACGCCCTGTTCGCCGGCCCCGGGAGCGGGCTGCTCGCGTTGCCGGTGGGGCCCCGGCCCGTTAGCTTTCCCGCGTGGCCACGATCTCGCCTCTGGCCGACGCCGTCGCCGATCTCGTCGCCGACGGCGCGGAGATCGCCCTCGAAGGCCGGCCCGTCGCCGCCGCCCGTGCACTGCTGCGGCGCGGCCCCGGCTCGCTCACGCTGGTGACGCTGCACGCCGGTGCGCTCGCGGACCAGCTGATCGGCGCCGGGTGCGTCCGCCGGCTGGTGTTCGCCGGTGCCGATCCGGGGCTGCCCCGCTTCCGGGAGGCGCTCCTCGAGGGCCGCCCGGTGCCGTTGGAGATCGAGGAGTACACCGCTGCCGCGCTCGTCGCCCGCTACACGGCCGGGGCGGCCGGGTTGCCCTTCGGCACGCTGCGCGGCGCCCGCGGGACCGACCTGCCCGAGCACGACACCGTGTCCGCGGTGCGCTGCCCCTTCACCGGCGAGGTGGTGACGGCGGTGGCGGCGGTCCGCCCGGACGTCGCGATCCTGCATGCGCGCCGTGCCGATCGGAGCGGGAACGTGCAGGTCACCGGCCCGCCGGGGATCCTGCGGGAGGCCGCGCTCGCCGCCCGCCGCACCCTCGTCACCGTCGAGGAGATCGTCGAGGAGCTGCCCGCCGAGCCCGGGATCGTGCTGCCGGCCTTCGTGGTCGACCGGGTCGCCCTGGTGGGGCCGGCCACGTCGCAGGGGCCGCCCGCCGACCGGGCCGGCTTCGGCCGCTGGCTCGACGAGGTGCGGGTGTGAGCGCACTGCTGACGGTGGCCGCCGCCCGGCTGCTGCGGTCGGACCAGGTCTGCCTCGCCCTGCCCGGCCTGCCGCTCGCGGCGGCGCGGCTCGCGCGGGCCACCCATGCGCCCGGCCTGACGATCGTGGAGGCGGACGGCCGGGTCGACGGGGTGCTCGCGGGCCTCGCGGAGCTGCACGCGTGGCTGCAGACGGGCCGGGTCGACGTCGGGGTGCTCACCGCCGCCCAGGTCGACCTGCTGGGCAACCTCGGCGACACCGTCCTGGGCGAGTACGACGATCCCACCGCACGCCTGGCCGGCGCAGGCCTTTCCGCCGCCGTGGCCGCCCACGCCCGGGAGACGGTCGTCGTGCTGCCGCACCGGCTGCACTCGTTCGTCGACCGGGTGGACTTCGTAACCGCCGTCGGCTTCGGGACCGGCCCGGTGGACCGGGCCGCGCTCGGCCTGCCCGGGGGCGGGCCCCTGGCCGTCGTCACGGATCTCGGGGTGTTGCGGCCCGACCCGGCGACCGCGGAGCTGGTGCTGACCGACCTGCACCCCGGCGTCACCGTGGAGCAGGTGCGGGCGGAGACCGGGTGGGAGCTGGAGGTCGCGGAGGATCCGGTGACCACCGCCGAGATCACCGCGGCGGAACACGAGGCGTCGAGGAGCAGCGCGTGAGCGAGATCCTGCACAGCCGGGTCGACGGGCCCGCGGACGGTCCGCCGCTCGTCCTGCTCGGGTCGCTGGGCAGCACGATCGAGATGTGGGAGCCGAACCTGCCGGTGCTCGCCGAGCGCTTCCGGGTGGTCCGGCTGGACCACCTCGGGCACGGCGGCTCACCGGCCCCGGAGGGCCCGTACACGATGGCGCGCCTCGCCGACGCCGCCCTGGCCACGCTCGACTCGCTCGGGCTCGAGCGAGTGGCCTGGTGCGGGCTGTCCCTCGGCGGGATGGTCGGCCTGTACCTCGGGTCGGAGCGGCCGGAGCGGATCAGCAGGCTCGCCCTGTGCTGCACCTCGTCGTACTTCCCGGACCGGACGGCCTGGCCCACCCGGATCGCCGGCGTCGAGGCGGACGGCACGGGCGGGCTCGCCGCCGCGATCGTCGAGAAGTGGTTCACGCCGGACTGGGCGGCCGCTCATCCGGCGGAGGTCGCGCGGGCGGTCGGCTGGGTCGCGGACTCCCCGGACGACGGCTACCTCGCGTGTTGCCGGGCCATCGAGGCCTGGGACCACCGGGACCGGCTCGGGGCGGTCACCGCGCCGACCCTCGTGCTGGGCGGGGAGAGCGACCGCTCGACACCGGTCGAGCCGCACTCACGCACGATCGCGGCCGGGATCCCGGGGGCGCGGCTGGAGGTCGTGCGCGGCGCCCACCTGGCGACGATCGAGAACCCCGAGGAGACGAACCGGCTCCTGCTGGAGCACCTGAGGGACTAGCCCGTCGCTCCGGGAGTGTCGGGCCGGGCCTGCTGCGAGGTGGTGAGCGCCAGTCCCAGGGCAGAGATCGCCATCAGGATCCCCGCCACCACGATCGGCACGGCCGCGGCGGCGCCACCGAGCACCAGCAGCACCAGCCCCCCGCCGAGGAGCAGTGTCGGGATCATCCCGGCGGCCTGCATCGTGCGCGCGGGACGGGCGGCGGCCGGGACGGAGCGATGCACCTTGCGGCCGATCGCGCGGCAGCGGGCGACGAACAGCGGGTCGCCCGTCAGCAGCCCCTGCTCGATCAGGGCGAACTGGCTGCGCTCACGGTCGCTGAGCATGGTGTGCGGACACCCCCGGGATCGTGGTCCGGAGCGGACCTGACGGGTCGTGCGGGCTGGCGGGACAGGTCCACCGCTCGCCGTCGACCCGGGGACTTTCCTCGCCCGAAGTCTAGGTGACCGAATCGTGACCTGACCCTCAGGTGTGACCGGACCCCTCCGAAATGAGGGGACCCTATGCTTTACATGCACGACGATGCATAGGTAACGTGCGACGCATGGGTACGGGGCACGGTCACGGGCACGGCGGTGGCGCACACGGGCACTCGGCGGGGAGCGATCGCCGCCGGCTCGTCGCGGCGCTGGTCGTCACGCTGCTCTGCGCCGTGCTCGGGGGCGTCGGCGCGCTGCTCACCGGATCGCTCGCCCTGCTCGCGGACCTCGGCCACCTGCTGACCGACGCCGGGGCCCTCGCCGCGGCCGTCGTCGCCGCGGCGCTCGCCACCCGGCCCGCGAGCCGGCACCGCACCTTCGGCCTCGGCCGGGTGGAGGTCCTGGTCGCGGGGCTCAACGCGCTGGCGCTCGTCGCCGTCGTCGCCTGGGTGGCGGTCGAGGGCATCGAGCGGCTATTCACCCCGGCCGAGATCCCCGGGCTGCCGCTGCTGGTCCTGGGCGCCGCGGGCCTGGTCGGCAACGTGGTGTCGCTGCTGATCCTCGCCGGTGGGGACCGCGGCAACATGAACATGCGCGGCGCGATGCTGCACGTGCTGGGGGACGCGCTGGGCTCCGTCGGCGTCATCGCCGCGGCGCTCGTGCTGATCACCACCGGCTGGCCCTACGCCGACACCGTGGCCTCGCTCCTGATCGCGCTGCTGATCCTGCCGCGGGCCGTCGGTCTGCTGCGCGAGGTGTGGCACGTGCTGCTCGAGGGCGCGCCCGCCGGCATCGAGGTCGACGAGGTGCGCGGCGCCCTGCTGGCCGTCGAGGGCGTCACCGAGGTGCACGACCTGCACATCTGGGCCATCAACGACCGCACCCCGTCGCTCTCGGCGCACCTGGTGGTCGAGGGGCCGGAGGAGAACGCCACGGGCTGCGACGGCTCGGTCCTCGACCGCTCGGCCGCGCTCCTGAAGGAGCGCTTCGGCCTGGCCCACAGCACCCTGCAGCTGGAACGCCACGCCCACACGGTCCACGAGAGCACCTGCGACTGACGGCCCGCGTTATGGAGCCACAACTGTCGTTTCCGGGCCTGGAAACGTGCGTTATGGCTCCATAACGCAGGGTCGGGCTCAGTGGTGGGCGAGGTCCGCGAAGCGGCTGTAGTGGAGCTGGTGGGCCACGACGACGTTCGCGGTGGGGCCGTTACGGTTCTTGGCCAGGATCAGGTCCGCCTCGCCGGCGCGGGGATCGTCCCGCTCGAACGCGTCCGGCCGGTGGAGCAGGATCACCATGTCCGCGTCCTGCTCGATGGAGCCGGACTCGCGCAGGTCGGAGATCATCGGCCGCTTGTCCGTGCGCTGCTCCGGACCACGGTTCAGCTGCGAGATCGCCACGACGGGCACCTCGAGCTCCTTGGCCAGCAGCTTGATCTGCCGGGAGAACTCCGAGACCTCCTGCTGGCGGGACTCGACCTTGCGGCCGGACGTCATCAGCTGCAGGTAGTCGAGGATGATCAGCTTCAGGTCGTTGCGCTGCTTGAGCCGGCGCGCCTTGGCCCGGATCTCCATCAGCGTGAGGTTCGGCGAGTCGTCGATGAACAGCGGCGCCTCGGAGATCTCGCTCATCCGGCGCGCCATGCGGGTCCAGTCCTCGTCCCGCATCCGGCCCGCGCGCATGTCCGCCAGCTTGATCTGCGCCTCCGCCGAGAGCAGGCGCATGACGATCTCGGTCTTGCTCATCTCCAGCGAGAACACCGCGCTGGTCATGCCGTGCTTGATCGAGCAGGAGCGCGCGAAGTCCAGCCCGAGCGTGGACTTGCCCAGACCCGGGCGGGCCGCGACCACGACCATCTGGCCCGGGTGCAGCCCGTTCGTGGCCTCGTCGAGGTCGGTGAAGCCGGTGGGCACGCCGTGCGAGACGCCGCCGCGGGACTGGATCGTGTCGATCTCGTCCATCGTCGGCTGCAGGAGCTCCTCGAGGACGATGTAGTCCTCGCTGGTGGAGCGCTCAGTGACCTCGTAGATCGCCGCCTGCGCCCGGTCGACGACCTCCTCGACCTCCGCGCCGTCCGCCCCGTGGTACCCGAGCTGGACGATCCGGGTGCCGGCCTCGACGAGCCGGCGCAGCGTGGCCTTCTCCGCGACGATCTCGGCGTAGTAGGCCGCGTTGGCCGCGGTGGGGACGGTGGCGATCAGGGTGTGCAGGTAGGGCGCGCCGCCGAGGCGGATCAGGTCTCCGCGGCGCTGCAGCTCCGCCGACACGGTGACCGCATCCGCGGGCTCGCCACGACCGTAGAGGTCGAGGATGCAGTCGTAGACGGTCTGGTGCGCCGGACGGTAGAAGTCGTCCGGGTGCAGCACCTCCACCACGTCCGCGATCGCGTCCTTGCTCAGCAGCATGCCGCCGAGGACGGACTGCTCCGCCGTGAGGTCCTGCGGGGGCTGGCGGTCGAACGGCGACGCCGAGGAGGACCCCGAGGAGCCCGACGGACCGGCGGACTCCGAGAACTCCGCCCGATCGCCCTCCCGGACGGCCCGCGGACCGCTCTGCCGGTTGGGACGATCATCCGTCACCGCCATGCGTGGTGTCACCCCCAGTCACCGTCACCGCCATACTATCGAACAGAGGTTCGATCCGCACCGGATCGGCCCCGGTTCCCGGCGGTGGCCCTGCTCACCCGTCCGATGGCCCCGTCGAACGGCGTGCGACGAACGGTCGGCGCGCCGGGGACGGACATCGGATCCTCGTGGAGCCCGACGCTAGGGGACGCGACCCCGGAGTCCGAATCGTCATGTGCACAACCCTGGGGACCGGATGGGGACGAACCGGGGACTCCGCAGGAGCCCATCCCCCAGTGCCTGTGGACAAAGTGGGGACAATCCCAGCTCGGAGCGCCTTTCGCCTGATCAGCAGGCCCGACCCCCGTGTGGACAACTTTCCCTCGAGACCCGTCGGCGAGTCCCTCGACGGGCGTGTCGGGCGGGCGCGGCGACCGTCCACCCGGCGCATCCGGGGGGTCACCGAGCGACACGGGCGTCACCGGCCGCGTGTCGCTCCCACGCGATGGACGGTGTGTGTGCATCCGTTCGCCGACGGTGTCCGGCAGGGGCGGGCCGGGCCGGCGACGGACCGTGCCGAGGAGCCCCGGAACGCCACGAGGGCGGGACCCGGTCCGGTGGACCGAGCCCCGCCCTCGTGACGGAACGTGACGCGTGTCAGCTGGCGACGACGGCCACCTGCACCTCGGAGGTGACCTCCGGGTGCAGACGCACCGACACCGCGTGGGTGCCGACGGTCTTGATCTGCTCGCCGATCTCGATGGCGTGCCGGTCCAGGACCGGGCCGCCGGCCTTCTTGACGGCCTCGGCGATCTGGGCGGCGGTGACCGAGCCGAACAGCCGGCCCGAGTCGCCCGCGGCCTTGGCGGTCACGCTGACGGACAGGTTGCCGAGCTGGCCGGCGACCTCCTTGGCGTGCCCCAGGTCGCGGATCTGACGGGCCTTCTGGGCCCGGCGGATCTGCTCGACCTGCTTCTCCGCGCCACGGGTCGCGACGATCGCGAACTGGCGGGGGAGCAGGTAGTTGCGGCCGTAGCCGTCCTTGACCTCGACGATGTCGCCGGGCGCGCCCAGGTTGGGCACGTCCGCGGTGAGGATGAGCTTCATGTCGGTCCCCTTCCTCAGCGCGCGGTCGAGGTGTACGGCAGGAGGGCGACCTCGCGGCTGTTCTTCACGGCCACGGCGACGTCCCGCTGGTGCTGACGGCAGTTGCCGGTCACACGACGGGCGCGGATCTTGCCGCGGTCGGAGATGAACTTCCGCAGCAGACCGGTGTCCTTGTAGTCGATCTCCTGGGCCTTGTCCTTGCAGAATGCGCAGACCTTCTTCTTGGGCTTGCGCAGGACGGGCTTGGGCATTGCTGATGCTCCTGGTTGTGCTCACCGCGCCCGGGGCGCGGGGTGGGGAAGGATGAGGTCAGAAGGGAGGCTCGTCGTCCGCCGCGGGACCACTGCCGGCCGCCGGGGCGGAGCCCCACGGGTCGTCGTAGCCACCGCCCTGCGAACCGCGACCGCCGCCGCCGTTGCCACCGCCACCGCTGCCGCCGCTGAAGCCGCCGCCACCACCGCCACCACCGAAGCCGCCCGAGCCCTCGCCCCGGCTGACCTTGTTGATCTTTGCGGTGGCGTACCGCAGCGAGGGGCCGACCTCGTCGACCTCCATCTCGATGACGGTGCGCTTCTCACCCTCGCGGGTCTCGAAGGTCCGCTGGCGGAGCCGGCCCTGCACGATGACGCGGGAACCGCGGGTGAGCGTCTCGGCGACGTTCTCCGCGGCCTGGCGCCAGATGTTGCAGCGCAGGAACAGCGCCTCGCCGTCCTTCCACTCGCCGGACTGGCGGTCGAAGTTGCGCGGGGTGGACGCCACGGTGAAGTTGGCGACGGCCGCCCCGGACGGGGTGAACCGCAGCTCCGGATCGGCGGTCAGGTTGCCGACCACGGTGATGACAGTCTCGCCGGCCATGGGTGGCCTCCCTCGTTACTGGTTGCCTGGTGCCGGTCGGGTCAGCTCGCGGCGGCGGGTGCGGCCGCGGCCGGACGCGCCTTGCGGGGCTCGCGGCGGAGCACCTTGGTGCGCAGGACCGACTCGTTGAGCCCCAGCTGGCGGTCCAGCTCGGCCACGGTGGCCGGCTCGGCCTCGACCTCGAGCACCGCGTAGATGCCCTCGGCGTTCTTCTTGATCTCGAAGGCCAGGCGGCGCTTGCCCCAGACCTCGATCTTCTCCACCGAACCGCCGTCGGAGCGGACGACGTTCAGGAAAGTCTCCAGCGACGGCTGCACCGTGCGCTCGTCAAGACTCGGGTCGAGAATGACCATGAGCTCGTAGTGACGCATGAGAACCATTCACCTCCTGTGGACTGGAACGGCCGCGGTGCATCCGCGGCAGGAGGTTCTCACCCCGCACCGACAAGAATCGGGCCCGCTCTCGCGAGCGGGCTCGTCTTTCGCGGACCCGGGAGGGTCCGGCCGGTGCAGTTGACAAGGAGATTACCAGCGCGTTTGCGCCGGTCCGCGCCACCCCCGGGACATCGTTCACCCCCGCGAACGCGGATCCGACGAGGACCGGGGACGGCTCGGGCACGGAACTGTCGGGGCCCGTCGCTACCCTCGCCCCCATGCTCATCGGCGCCCATGTCCGTGACGACGATCCCCTGGCCGCGGCGAAGGAGAGCGGCGCGGAGATCGTGCAGTTCTTCCTGGCCGACCCCCAGGGCTGGAAGAAGCCCAAACCCCATCCCGAGGCGGCCGCGCTGGTCGGCTCCGGGATCACGACGGTCGTGCACTCGCCGTACGTGGTCAACGTGGCGTCGCCCAACAACCGCATCCGCATCCCGAGCCGCAAGCTCGTCGTGCAGCACGCCGAGGGGGCCAAGGAGGTCGGGGCGATCGGCCTCGTCGTCCACGGCGGGCACGTCACGCGGGACGAGGACCCGGCCGTCGGCGTGGACAACTGGCGCAAGTTCGTCGAGCGCCAGGAGGCCGAGGGCGGCTTCGCGGTGCCGGTGTTCATCGAGAACACCGCAGGCGGGGACAACGCGATGGCGCGGCGGTTCGACGCGCTGGCCCGGCTGTGGGACGCGGTCGGCGAGTTCGGCGTGGGCTTCTGCCTGGACACCTGCCACGCGTTCGCCGCGGGGGAGGACCTGGTGGACGTCGTGGACCGGGCGAAGGCGATCACCGGCCGGATCGACCTGGTGCACCTGAACAACTCGCGGGACGAGTTCGGCTCCGCGCGCGACCGGCATGCCAACGTCGACTCCGGGACGATCGACCCGGAGCAGCTGGCGGCCGTGTGCGCGGCGGCGCAGGCACCGGTCGTCGTCGAGACGCCGGCCGAGGGCCAGGCCGCCGACATCGCCTACCTGCGCGGGAAGCTGGAGGCGTGACCACCGGCCCCGGTCCGCCCGCGCCAGACCCACCGGCGGACGGACCGGGCGCGCGGCGTGGCACGGAAGAGCACCGCACCGAACAACTCAGCAGCGCGATCGGCGCCCGGGGACGGCACGGCGCGGCGGGCACCCGGCAGCGGCTCGGCCGGGGCGCGCTGGCCCTGCTCGTGCTGCTCACCGGGCTCATCCTCGTGCTGGGCTACGCGAACAAGGCGCGCTGCACCGGCCCGGAGTTCGACGCCGCGGGCCGCAGCCAGCCGGACTTCGCGGGGCGCGCGTACGGGGACGTCTGCTACTCCGACATCCAGAAGCTCTGGCTCGGCCGGGACGTCGACCAGCACGTCTTCCCGTACCTGAACGGCTCGATGGGGGCGGACGGCGAGCTGCACGGCGGCAGCGTCGAGTACCCCGTGCTCACCGGCGTGCTGATCTGGCTGGGCGCGCTCGCCGCGCACACCGACGCGGGTTTCCTGCTCGGCTCGGCCCTGCTGCTGGCCCCGTTCGGCCTGGTCACGGGCTGGTTGCTGGGTCGGCTGGCGCGCTGGCGGGCGCTGCTGTGGGCGCTCGGCCCGCCCCTGGTGCTCTACGCCTTCCACAACTGGGACCTGCCGGCCGTCGCCTGCTCGGTGGGAGCGGTCTTCGCGGTGCACGGCACGCGACGCCCGCGCCCGGTGCTCGCCGCCGTCCTGCTCGGGCTCGGCTGCGCCCTCAAGCTCTATCCCGGCGCGTTCCTGGTGCCGCTCGCGCTGCTCGTCCTCACCCGGGGCGCCCCGCCCGGCGGCACGCTCGACGTTCCCGGCGCGCTCCGGGTCCTGTGGGCCGGGCTCGGCACGGTGGTGCTGGTCAACCTGCCCTTCGCCCTGGTCGGCTACGAGGGCTGGCGCGCGTCGTTCACCTTCCAGGAGCGCCGGCCCGTCGACGCCTCCACGAACTCGATCTGGTTCTGGGGCGTGCGGCCGCTGATGGCCGACCTCGGCGCGGGGGAGCGGTTCGGCGACCTGGTCGACGTGCTGTCCCCCCTGCTCGTCCTGCTGTCCTTCGCGGCGGCCGCGCTGTACGGGCTGCGGCGGTGGCGGCGCGGCGAGGTCTATCCCTGGGTCGGCGTGAGCGGCGCGATGCTGTGCGGCTTCCTGCTGCTGCACAAGGTGCACTCCCCGCAGTACACCCTGTGGCTGTTGCCGTTCCTCGTGCTGCTGCGGGTGCGCGGCGGCTGGATCGCCGGCTATCTCGTGGCGGACGCGCTGATCGGCATCGGCGTCTTCCGCTGGTTCCACGTCGGCGGCGGGGTCGCGGACGGGTTCGCGCCGCAGGCCGTCGTCCTCGGCGTGTGGGGCACCTCGCTGCTGTGCGCGATCCTGTTCGTGCTGTTCCTGCGCGTGCCCACGGTCGCGGGGCTCGACGCGCCGGTGGACCTCAGCGCCAGGCGAACACCGGCTGCTCGAGGTGGTCCACCCGGGTCGGACGACCGTGCAGCAACACCTCGCGGGCCTGGTAGATCACCGCACCCGTCGGGGCGTGCACGAGGCGGTCGAACAGCGGCACCTGGATGACCGGGGAGTCGGACTCGGGGATCGTGATGAAGCGCGGCTCCACGTCGATCTGCGCGAACGGGATCCGCAGCAGCAGGGACACCTCGTCGGGGTTCGGCGTGAGCTCCCCGACCTCGCCGCCCCACAGCACGACCGGCGTGATCACGTACCCGGAGCGGGTCGCATAGTCGTCGAGCAGGCCGAGCACGGCGTCCTCGCCCAGGTGCAGGCCGAGCTCCTCCGCCAGCTCACGGCGGGCCGTCTCGGTGATCGTCTCGCCGGAATCGGCCCGGCCGCCGGGCAGCGCCCACTGCTTCTTGTGCCGGCGCAGCGTGGCGGCGCGCCGGGTGAGCAGGAAGGCGAGCCCGTCGGCGAAGGTGGCAGACTCCCCGGCGCCCGTGGTGACCAGCGTGACCGTGACGGCCGAGCGCTTCAGGTCCGGGCGGTCGATCCCGCGCCGGTCGAAGTCGGCGAGTCGCTTCTCCGCCGCGGCGCGCAGCTCATCCGGTCCCATCCCGTCCACCCTGCCCCACCGCGACGGGCGCGGCGGACCGCTGTGAGCGTCGTCGCACGGGCCAGTCCGGATCGTCCTGGTCCGCCAGCGGATCGGCGCGCAGGGGGTCCGTGGCCGGGTTCAGCACGGAACGCACCACCAGCGCACAGAGCAGCACCACGACCGCGTCCCGCAGCAGGACCGCACCGAGGAACCAGTCCGGCGGCAGCCCCTTCTGGTCCACGCCGACGTAGTAGAACATCCGCGGCACCCACACCAGCGCGTCCACGGCCATCCACGCGAGCAGCAGCCGCCAGCGCGGCAGGGCGAGCACGGCCAGCGGCACCAGCCACAGCGAGTACTGCGGGCTCCACACCTTGTTCACCAGCAGGAAAGCCGCCACGACCAGGAACGCCAGGGAGGCCAGCCGGGGCGGGCGGGGCGCCTTCGCGGCCAGCACCACGAGCCCGGCGCAGACCGCGACGAACAGCGAGAGGCTGACCGCGTTGAGCACGTTCGGCGGCTGGTCGGGGCGCAGCGGGCCGTCGAAGCCGCTCCAGCCGGTGAAGTAGGACAGCGCGTAGTAGAGCGAGTCCGGGTCCGCGGGCCGGGTCCGGTTGAGCCGGATGAACTCCCACCACCCGTCCGGCCAGGCCAGCGCGACGGGCAGGTTGACCGCCAGCCAGGCGACCGCGGCTCCCGCGATCGCCTGCAGCGCCGGCGCGATCTCCTTGCGGCGCAGGGCGACGAGCAGCACCGGCAGCAGGAGCAGCAGCGGGTAGAGCTTCGCCGCGCCGCCGAGGCCGAGCAGCACGCCACCCAGCACCGGGTGCCGGCGGGCGAGCGCCAGCATCCCGGCGCACGCCGCGGCGACGGCGAGGGCGTCGAAGTTGGTGAAGGCGTGCACCGCGACCAGCGGCGACACAGCGACCAGCGCGGCGTCCCAAGGCCGGCCGGCCGGCGCACGCAACCGCAGGACGCTCCACGAGACCACGATCCAGGCCAGCGCGAGCCCGATCGCGACGATGTCGAAGTACACGACCACCGGCAGCCCGGACGGCAGCGGCAGCACCGCGGCGGCGGCCAGCCAGCCGTCCGTCACCCGGGCGGCGGCCCACTGGTAGAAGCCCGTGAGCACCGGATACTCCATGTAGCGGACCTGGGTGGAGCCGTCCGAGGCGGTCTCCGTCCAGGCGTCGCGGTACGGCAGCGCCGAGGGATCGTCGAGCCGCTCGATGCCGTAGAGCGGCACCGTGTCCGAGTAGCACATCGCCACGTACTGGCGGTCGTTCTGCCAGTCCAGGGTGAGCTGCCCGTCGGCCCCCGGCGCCTGCTGCAGGCAGGGCGCCTTGCCGAACCAGCCGAGCGCGAGCACCGCGACCGTCAGCAGCAGGACGACCCGCAGCGGCGTCCAGAAGCGCACCCGGCCCACGAGGGCGTGCCGGCCGAGCGGCCCACCGACGAGCCAGCTCGCGGAGGCCACCACCGGCTCGGTCCAGCTGGGAACCGTCCGCGGCGGGCCCGGCCGCTCACCGGGCCGGGCGCGCCGCGACCTGCCGGGGGGCGCCGACGTCACCTAGTTGCCGTCGTCGCCGTTGTCGTTGTTCGAGAAGAACGGATTGTTCGACAGCGCGCCACGGCCGTTGTTGCCCGTGCCCCCGTTGCCGTTCCCGTTGCCCCCGCCGTTCCCGTTCCCGTTGCCGTTGCCGCCGTTGCCGTTGCCGTTGCCGCCGTTCCCGTTGCCGCCGTTGCCGTCCTGCGACTGGCCGTCGGTCGGCGGCGCGGTCGTGGGCTGCGAGGAGCTCGTCGCCGGTGCGTCGGAGACCGGCGCCTGGCCGATCGGCGTGAACTTGCCGAAGGTCTCGACGGGCGAGCCCTTCAGCGCGTCGGACATGAACTCCTGCCAGATCGAGCCCGGCAGCATGCGGCCGTAGATCGGCCGGCCCTGCGCGTTCTTGATCGGCGAGTTGTCGTCCGTGCCGACCCAGATCGCGGTCGAGATCGACGGCGTGTAGCCGACGGTCCAGGCGTCGTTGTTCTGGCCCACGACGCTGGACTGGACGGTGCCGGTCTTGGCGGCGACCGGGCGGCCGTCGGTGAGGGCGATCCGCGACGAGCTGGCGACGTCCGTCATGGACTCGGTGACGTTGCGCGCGACCTGCTGGCTGAAGGCCTGCTGGCCCGCCCCCGACGCCGTCCCCTTGTCGAAGATCACCCGGCCGTCGCTCGTGGTCACCTTGGCCACGAGGTACGGCGCGCGCTCGACACCGTTCGCGGCGAACGTGGCGTAGGCCGAGGCCATGTCGATGGTGCGGACGTTCTTGTCGCCCAGCGCGATACCACCGGTCGGGTTCTTCAGCGGGTCCGCCGGGATACCGGCCTTGACGGCCGCGTCGGCGACCTTCTGGGGCCCGATGTCCACGCCCATCTTGTAGAAGACGGTGTTGATGGACTGCGTCATCGCCGTCTTCACCGAGCACACCCCGCAGCTCACGCCGTCGGAGTTGGAGACCTTCTGGCCGGCGATCGTCTGGGGCGAGGACCCGTCGTACTGGGTGCCCAGGCCGATCGGGTCGGGCTGCTGCAGGGCCGCCGCCAGCACGAACGGCTTGAACGACGAGCCGGGCTGCTTGGGCGCCTGCGCGTAGTCCAGGCCGACGCCGTTGTCCCCGCCGTAGTAGGCGAGCACGGCGCCGGTCTTCGGGTCGATCGCGACGCCGGCCGTGCGGAGGTTGTCCGGCTGGCCCTTCATGATCTTGTGTGCGGCGTCGACCATGTCCTTCTGCATGTCCGGGTTGATCGTCGTCTGCACCGTCAGGCCCTCGGTGTTGATCTCCGAGTCGGAGATGCCGTTGGCCTCCAGCTCGGCCCGGACCTGGTTGTAGATGTGGCCGCTGGCGTCGCCGGGGATGCCGCCGTCGGCCGTCGAGGCCGGCACCCACTTCGGGAACACCTGCTTGGCGCGGTCCGCGGGGCTCATCCAGCCCTGCGCCACCTCGCCGTCGAGCACGAAGTTCCAGCGCTCCTGCGACTTGTCGAGGTTCTTCGCCGGGTCCCAGCGCGACGGCGACTGGATCAGCCCGGCGATCATCGCGCCCTCCGACGGCGTCAGATCCTTGACGTCCTTGCCGAAGTACGCCTGGCTGGCGGCCTGGATGCCGTAGGCGCCGCGGCCGAGGTAGATCGCGTTGAGGTAGTTCTCCAGGATCTGCTGCTTCGTCTGTTCCTTGGAGATCTTCGCGGCGAGGACGATCTCCCGGTACTTGCGCCACAGGGAGAACTGGTCCTGCCCGGTCGTCACCTTGATGTACTGCTGGGTGATCGTCGAGCCGCCGCCGATGCCGCCGGTGAGCTGGCTCCACACGGCGCGGCCGATGCCCGAGATGTCGAAGCCGGGGTTGGAGAAGAAGGACCGGTCCTCCGCGGACAGCACCGCGTGCTGCACGGACTCCGGGACCTGGTCGAGCGTGACGTTGGTCCGGTTGATGTTGTTCGGCCGGACCGTGGCGAGCGGGCTGCCGTCGGCGAAGGTGAACGAGGCGACCTGGGTGTTGGCCACGTCGTTCGCGCTGGGCACGGCGAAGACCATCCAGCCCACGGCGAACGCCAGCAGCGGGCCGAGGATGACCACGCCGAGGCCCCAGAACAGCAGCCGGCGCCAGAGCTTGCGCTTCTTCTTGCGCGGGCCCTTCCCCTCGCCCTCCCCACCGCCGCGGCCGCCGTCCCCGGGACCGCGCGGCGGGCCGGGCGGATCGGCGACGGCGAGACCGCCGCGGTCGTCCGGGCGGTCCGCCCCGTCGGCGTGGGTCAGCAGCGGCACCCCGCCACCGGGACCGCGCGGCGGACCGGCGGCCGGCACCGGGCGCCCGGGCGGCGGCGGACCGGGACGCACCGGGGGACGCACGGGCGGCGGACCCGGGTACGGACCCGGGCGGCGGCCCTGCGGCGCCGGCATGCCCTGCTGCCCCCGCGCCTGCCCATGCCACGGCGCGGCCCCGCCGGGGGGCGGGCCCTGCTGCTCCGGGCGGACGTCCCACACGTTGGGGACACCCGGTCGGGACTGTCGGTCGTGGCGCTGGTCGGTCACCGCGGGCTCCGTGCTTCTCCACGGACCGCCCGCGGGGAGCGGGGACGGGCCGGGCTGGGGAGTGGGGTGCGGGGTTGTCGCATCGGGTCGGGGGTGGTGCAGGTCGGCAACTCGTACATATCAGGTCCTGACGTGCCGGACCGTCACCGGTCCGTGGGCCATTGTGCCCGTCCCGGCATCGTCACTCGGCGGCGGTCCTCCGCCGGCGCGGACGATCCGGCCGGGCGCCGCTGCCCTCGGCCCACGATTGGACCAGATGGTTCCAGCTGCAGGTGCGGCAGACCTCGACGAGGTACACGGTGAACTCGCCGACGCGGTCGGCCAGATCGTCGATCTCCTCGGGCTTGCGCGCCGAGCCCGACGCGTGCCGCAGCTCCTCGCCGAACACCCACCAGACGTGGGTCAGCGTGTCCTTGCGGCACACCGGGCAGTGCTTGTCGGTCGGCCGGCCGTGGAACCGGGCCGCGCGCAGCAGGTACGGACTGGCGTCGCACACCTCGGCGGTGCCCACCCGTCCGGCGTGGACCTCCACGAGCAGCGCACGGCGCTGCAACGCGTAGTCGACGACCTGTCTGGGTGCGGGCACTCGTCCAGGGTAGCGGCCGAACCCCGTCGGGTCGCCCGACGACATTCGGCAACCGCCCGACCGGCGGGCCTGGGAGAACGCTGTGAGTTGCTCTCGACACAGCGACCGGATGTATCGGCTCGATATAGTGGGGCGATCGAAGTGCTCCGCCACGGGGCGGGCGGACGGGGAGGGCGACGTGCTCGAGTTCGCCATCCTCGGCCTGCTGCTCGAGGCCCCGATGCACGGCTACGAGCTGCGCAAGCAGCTCGGCCTGCGGCTCGGCGGGTTCCGGGCCTTCTCCTACGGCTCGCTCTACCCGGCCCTGCGCCGGCTGGTGCGGGCCGGGCTGATCGTGGAGGACGAGCAGCTCTCGGCCTCCCCGACCGCCGGCTGGTCCAAGCGGGCCCGCCGGACGTACCGGATCACCGCCGAGGGCAAGGAGCGCTTCGCCGAGCAGCTGGCCGCGACCGGCCCGCAGACCTGGGACGACGAGAGCTTCGGCGTCCATCTGGCGTTCTTCTCCCGCACGCCGGCCGAGACCAGGATGCGCATCCTGGAGGGCCGGCGCCGCGCCGTCGAGGAACGCCGGGAGGGGTTGCGGGCCGCGCTGGCCAGGGCCGGTGAGCAGATCGACCGCTACACCCGCGAACTGCAGGAACTCGGGCTCGACACCACCGAGCGCGAGGTCCGCTGGCTCAACGAGCTGATCGAGCGGGAGCGTCACCCCGGCAACGAGGCCGGATCCGACAGCAGGCAGAAGAAAGAAGGAGGAGCCGCACATGGGTGAGGTGCGAGTCGCCGTCGTCGGCGTCGGTAACTGCGCGGCGTCGCTGGTCCAGGGCGTCCACTACTACAAGGACGCGGACCCGGCCACGCGCGTCCCCGGGTTGATGCACGTCGACTTCGGCGGCTACCACGTCCGCGACGTGACCTTCGTCGCGGCGTTCGACGTGGACGCGAAGAAGGTCGGGTACGACCTCTCGGAGGCCATCGGGGCCAGCGAGAACAACACCGTCAAGATCGCCGACGTGCCGCCGCTCGGCGTGCCGGTGCAGCGCGGCCACACCCTCGACGGGCTCGGCCGCTTCTACCGCGAGACGATCACCGAGTCGGACGAGGAGCCGGTGGACGTCGCGGCCGTGCTGCGCGAGACCCGCGCGGACGTCCTCGTGTCCTACCTGCCCGTGGGCAGCGAGGCGGCGGACCGCTTCTACGCGCAGGCCGCGATCGACGCCCACGTGGCGTTCGTGAACGCCCTGCCGGTGTTCATCGCGTCCGACCCGGTGTGGGCGCAGAAGTTCACCGACGCCGGCGTCCCGATCGTCGGCGACGACATCAAGTCCCAGGTCGGCGCGACCATCACCCACCGGGTGCTGGCCAAGCTGTTCGAGGACCGCGGCGTGCAGCTCGACCGCACGATGCAGCTCAACGTGGGCGGGAACATGGACTTCCTGAACATGAAGGAGCTCGAGCGCCTCGAGAGCAAGAAGGTGTCCAAGACCCAGTCGGTGACCAGCCAGGTCGACCGGGACATGGGCAAGGACAACGTGCACATCGGCCCGTCGGACTACGTGGCCTGGCTCGACGACCGCAAGTGGGCCTACGTCCGGCTCGAGGGCCGCGCGTTCGGCGACGTCCCGCTGAACCTCGAGTACAAGCTCGAGGTCTGGGACTCGCCCAACTCCGCGGGCATCATCATCGACGCCGTGCGCGCCGCGAAGATCGCGCTGGACCGGGGCATCGGCGGCCCGATCCTGTCGGCGTCGAGCTACTTCATGAAGTCGCCGCCGGAGCAGTACAGCGACTCGGAGGCCCGGGACGCGGTCGAGCAGTTCATCACGGGCGAGCGCGAGCGCTGAGCCCGAACCTGATGCGCTGACGCTCAGTCGTCGGATGACCCCGGCCGGTGATCACCGGCCGGGGTCATTTGCTTGGTATCCGGAAATGTTCGTGGATCTTCCGGACCGGAAGGACTTTCACCCGTGCGGAGCAATAACGGTCCGATCACGGACGTCACGATGGCGCACGTCACCGTCCTTGCCACGTTTGAGCGGTCGCCGGGCGGACGACACACGTGAAATTCGTCCGTTCGCGCAGCATTTGTCGTGAGAACGCTCACCCGAATACGGATACCACAATGAGATGTGCGTCATGGCAACCTGCTTAATACGTTCGTAATTTCGATGACGGCCTTGAGCCACCGGCGACCACCCAGGAAGCCGGGGCCAGGGTCACCGTCCGGACGGACGGGTGCGTTCGCCGGCCGGGCTCCCTATCCGAGGCCGACGAGTCCCCACGTGCCCGTCGTGTCGACGCCGCTCTCCCCCGAGCGGCGACGGCCGTCGACCGGCGGTGCAACCGTCGAGGATTCACCCAGTGCCTTCGCACAAACCCGCGCTCCTGCGCACCACCGTCGTCGCCGCCACCGCCGCGGCATCGGCGTTCTTCGCCCTCGCGCCGGCCGCCACCGGGGCCGCGCAGGACACCGCGTCCGCCGCGGCCGTCACCTCGGTCGTCGCGCCCGCTGTCGCACCCGCTGTTCCCGCGGCCGCTCCCGCCGCCCCGGTCGTCGAGACGCCCGTCCAGGACGTCGCCGCCACGACCGCGCTCAACCCGGCCGCCCTCCGGCTGGCCGCCATGAACACCGCGCTCGCCCAGATCGGCAAGCCGTACCGCTACGGCGCCTCGGGCCCCTCGGCCTTCGACTGCTCCGGCCTCACCTCGTGGGCCTTCAAGCAGGTCGGCGTCACGATCCCGCGGACCAGCCGCGCCCAGTCGGCGGTCGGCACGCCGGTCGCGAAGGCGAACCTGCAGCCCGGCGACCTGGTCTTCTTCTACAAGCCGGTCAGCCACGTCGCGATCTACATCGGCAACGGCCAGGTCGTGCACGCGAGCACGAGCGGTCAGCCGGTCAAGATCAGCCCACTGGCGAACATGCCGTTCAACTCGGCCCGCCGGGTCTGACCTCCCGTCCCGATGCCACCGAGCGACCCGTCGTCCCGGCCGGACGACGGGTCGCACCGGCATGCCCGGTGATCACCAGGACCTCAGCGCTGTCTCGCAGTGATCACCAGGACCTCAGTGCTGCGCTCGTGTGATCATCAGGACCCCAGTGCTGCGCTCGTGTGATCAGCAGGACCTCAGTGCCGTAGCGATGTGATCAGCCCGACCGGCTCCAGCCCGACATGATCACCAGGACCCCACTGCGGCCTCCGAATGATCATCAGGACCACACCGCGAATTTTCCTTGATCAAAGGGCAGTGACGTCCTGATGATCTCCCCGATGGATGATCAACAGGACGTCGGTGCGGGCGGCGGGCCCGCTCGGGGCCCCGGTCCCGGTACCCTGCCGGCATGCTCGATCCGGCGCAGGTCGATCTGGCGGAGCTCGCCGCCGCGCTCGACGACCGGACCCCGGACGTCGAGTGGTGGATCGACCCCCGCAGCGGGCGGGTCTCGCCCACCGTGGCGGACCACGGCACCGTCGACCTCGGTGCCGAGGGCTGGATGCGCGTGGAGGGCACCGGCTCCCACGCGGGCTACACCGACATGGCGGACTTCACCGCCGGCGTCCAGCACCGGCGGGCGGCCGAGCTGCTCGACCGGGCCATCAACGGGCGCGGCGCCTTCCGCCGGTTCAAGAACACGCTCTTCGAGTTCCCCGAGGTCAGGGACCAGTGGTTCCGGTTCCGGGACGCGCGGGCCCGCCGTCGGGCCCTGGAGTGGCTCGCCGAGGCAGGCCTGGTCGACCCCGCGGCCGCCGAGCGCGCCGCCGCGGCCCACCCGGATCCCGACCCGGACAACGACGACGTCCCCGCCGCCGTCGCCGCCGACCTCGCCGCGCACTACGGAGCGCGACTGCACCAGGTGCTGCTGATCGGGCCCTGGGCCAGCGGCGAGGGCTCGGTGGAGTCCTCACTGGACCTCCTCCTCGTGCTCGACGAGATCACCTCCCCCTGGGCGGAGCTACACGAGATCGACACCCTGCTCTGGCACCACACCGAGCGGACAGGCATCACGATCTGCGCCCACCCGGTCTCCCAGGCCCAGGTCTCCCGCCCGGACGAGCCCTGGTTGGCGAGATCCCGGGTCGAAGCGGTGCGGCTGAGATGAGGCCCGCGACACCCGCACTGCACGGGGACCGAGGCTCCGCGACGACCCTTCGCGCCGCTCGTCGTCCCGGCGGCGACCTCGCACAACGGGACCGTCCGACGAGCGGCCACGATGCCGCACACAGCGTCCTGGTGCTCACCCCGCTCAGCGGGACCGGACAGCCCCTCCCGGTGCCGACCTCACACAACGGAACTGCGCCCCCGCGGCCCTGTCCGGCGCCGGGGGCCGGACGATGAGCGAGCATGCGCCGCGTAGCGCCTTCTGGTGCTCGGTGAGATCGGGCAGACCTTCCCTTGCACCCATCTCGCTCCGCGGGGCCCAACGGGTTCCCGCACGCAGCGTCCTGGGAGCCGCCCCGCCCGGCGGGACCGGGCGGACCCGCCCGGTGCCGACCCCGCTCCGCGGGACCGAGCGATGAGCGAGCAGGTGCCCGCTCACGCCGTCCCGCGGCCCGGTCTCCTCCGGGCGCGGCGCGAGCTCGCGGCCGGCGAGCTCCTGGCCCGCGGCGGGTTCGCGGCGCAGGCCGTGGAGTGTGCGGCGCGGGCCGCGGTGCTCGCGGCGCAGGCCGCGCTCGCCGTGCTCGACGAGGTGCGCGACCAGCCGTCCGACGTCGTGTCCGCCTACGTCCGCCGGGTCGTCCGGGAACGGGCGATGGATCCGGACACGGGCCGGGCGCTCCGTTCCCTGGTCAACCGCTCCGCCCTGGCCGCCCGCACCCACGCCGACACCCCGGCCGCGGAGGCGGGAGCTGCCCTGGCGGACGCCGCCGCGGTCATCGAGCGGGTCACCGAATGGCTCGACGACCCGGCCCGCAGCGCCCCGACGGTGGGCGAGGCGACCCGGCAGACGGTCCGCCCCCTCCGCCGCCGACGCGCCAGCGAGACCTGACCGCCGTCGATCCGGTCGGGGCCGCCCCGACAGCCCCCCGGACAACGGACAGCCCCCGACAGCCGCCCTGACAGCTCCCGGCACCGAGGCCCCGCACCGCTGCGGTCGTCAGGCTCATGATCACCCTTTCGGTGCGCCCAAGGCTGCCCCGACGACCGTCACGACACCACGACACCGATCACTGCACCCGAACCGCTGACCACGGCCCCAGCTCCGGCGAGGTCGCGCGACGAGCAGCGTGGCCGCCGCCATCGCCATCATGATCGCCATTTGCGTGCGGACACGCAGCGAGGAACAGCCTCAGCGCACTCGATCGCCGATCATGACCCGCGGTCCGCCACGCGAACGCCCGCGCCCGGTCCGCCCTCCGCGACGACAGCCCGCTGAGCACAGGTAGCCCGCCGAGCGCAGGTAGCCCGCACACAGCATCGGGGCCTCGCACACCAGCGGGAACTGGTGTGCGAGGCCCCGGATGCGTGTGCGCGCTACCTGACGATGTTGATCAGACGGCCCGGTACCACGATCAGCTTGCGCGGCGCGGCGCCCTCCAGCGCGGCGACGATCTTCTCGTCGGCCAACGCCGCCGCCTCGACCGCGGCCTGGTCCGCATCCGCCGGCACGGTGACGCGGGAGCGCACCTTGCCGTTGACCTGGATCGGGTACTCGACGGTGTCCTGGACCAGGTACTGCGCGTCCGGGATGGGGAAGGGCTCGTAGGCCAGCGTGGCCTCGTGGCCCAGGATCGACCACAGCTCCTCGCTGATGTGCGGGGCCAGCGGCGCCAGCATCAGCACCAGCGGCTCCGCCACCGACCGCGGCGCCCCACCGGGGTACTGCTTGGTCAGGTGGTTCGTCAGCTCCATCAGCTTCGCGGCCGCGGTGTTGTAGTGCAGTGCCGGGTAGTCCTCGCGCACCCCGGCGATCGCCTTGTGCAGCGCCCGCAGGGTGTCGACGTCCGGGGTCTCCTCCGTGACGCGGGACCGGCCGGTGTTCTCGTCGACCAGGTTGCGCCAGGTTCGCTGCAGGAAGCGCTGCGGACCGACGACGTCGCGCGTCGACCACGGCCGCGAGGCGTCCATCGGGCCGGTGTACATCTCGTACAGGCGGAAGGTGTCGGCGCCGTACCGGTCGCACATCTCGTCCGGCGTCACGACGTTCTTGAGCGACTTGCCCATCTTCCCGTACTCACGGCCGACGGGCTGCCCGTTCCACGTGAAACCACCGTCCTCGCCCTCGACGACCTCCTCGGCGGGCACATACAGGCCGCGCGCGTCGGTGTAGGCGAAGGCCTGGATGTAGCCCTGGTTGAACAGCCTGCGGAACGGCTCCTCGCTGCTCACCCAGCCCAGGTCGAACAGCACCTTGTGCCAGAAGCGCGAGTACAGCAGGTGCAGCACCGCGTGCTCGACGCCGCCGACGTACAGGTCCACGCCGCCCGGGTCGTCCGCGGCGCGCTCCGGCTCCTTGCCGATCCAGTACTTCTCGGCCTCGGCCGAGACGAACCGCTCGGTGTTCTCCGGGTCCAGGTACCGCAGGTAGTACCAGCAGGAGCCGGCCCACTGCGGCATCGTGTTGGTCTCGCGGCGGTACTTCTTGACACCGTCCCCGAGGTCCAGCTCCACCTCGACCCACTCGCTCGCCCGGGACAGCGGCGGCTCCGGCTCGGTGTCCGCCGCGTCCGAGTCGTAGGTCTTGGGGGAGTAGTCGTCGACGTCCGGCAGCTCGATGGGCAGCATCGACTCGGGCACCGAGATGGGCCCGTTCTCGTCCCAGACGATCGGGAAGGGCTCGCCCCAGTACCGCTGCCGCGAGAACAGCCAGTCCCGCAGCTTGTACTGGACGACGCCCTCGCCGAATCCCTTGCCCGCCAACCACTCCGTGATCGCGCGCTTGGCCTCGGCGACCCCCAGCCCGTCCAGGCTGATCTCGGAGTTGGCCGAGTTGATCGCCGGCCCGTCGCCGGTGAAGGCCTCGCCGGTCACGTCGCCCGGGTCGACGGTGCGGACGATCGGCAGCCCGAACGCGCTCGCGAAGTCCCAGTCCCGCTGATCCTGCGCGGGCACGGCCATGATCGCGCCGGTGCCGTAGCCCATCAGGACGTAGTCGGCGACGAAGACCGGGATCTCCTTGCCGTTCACCGGGTTCACGGCGAACGCGCCGGTGAAGACGCCGGTCTTCTCCTTGTTCTCCTGCCGGTCCAGCTCGCTCTTGCGCGCGGCCGCGGCGCGGTACTCCGCGACGGCCTCGGCCGGGGTGGCGGCGCCACCCGTCCAGCGCTCGTCCGTCCCGGCGGGCCAGGCCGCGGGCGTCAGCCGATCGACGAGCGGGTGCTCCGGCGCCAGGACCATGTAGGTCGCCCCGAACAGCGTGTCCGGGCGGGTGGTGAAGACCTCGATCTGTGCCCCACCGGGGGCGGCGAAGCGGACCCGCGCACCCTCGGACCGGCCGATCCAGTTGCGCTGCATGGCCTTCACGGACTCCGGCCAGTCCAGCCGGTCCAGGTCCGCGACCAGGCGGTCCGCGTAGGAGGTGATCCGCATCATCCACTGGCGCAGGTTGCGGCGGAACACCGGATAGTTGCCGCGCTCGGAGCGGCCGTCCGCGGTGACCTCCTCGTTCGCCAGCACGGTGCCCAGCCCGGGGCACCAGTTGACGGGCGCCTCGGAGATGTACGCCAGGCGGAAGGAGTCGATCAGCACGCGCTGCTCGGCCTCGGACAGGTCGGCGTACGGACGTCCGTCAGGGGTCGTCCGGGAGCCGGACTCGAACTGGGCGCGCAGCTCGGCGATCGGGCGGGCCCGGCCGGCCTCGGTGTCGTACCAGGCCTCGAAGATCTCCCGGAAGATCCACTGCGTCCACCGGTAGAACGTGACGTCCGTGGTCGCGATCGAGCGGTGCGGGTCGTGGGCGAGGCCCAGCTGCCGCAGCTGCTCCTTGTACCGGGCGATGTTCGCCTCGGTGGTGGTACGCGGGTGCGTGCCGGTCTGCACCGCGTACTGCTCGGCGGGCAGGCCGAAGGCGTCGAAGCCCATCGGGTGCAGCACGTTGCGGCCGTTCATCCGCAGGTAGCGGCCCAGCACGTCCGTGCCGATGAAGCCCAGCGGGTGCCCGACGTGCAGCCCCGAACCCGACGGGTACGGGAACATGTCCATCAGGTACGCCTTGGGCTTCTCCGCGCCGGGCTCGCCGGGGTCGGGCGTGGTGAAGGTGCCCTCGGCCTCCCAGCGGTCCTGCCACCGGCGCTCGATCTCCCCGGCCAGCCGCGCGTCGTAGCGGTACGGCGGGGACGCGGGGGCGTCTGAAGGCGCAGCGTTCAGGGCGGTCGTGCTCTCCGTGCTCATGATCCCGTTCACCTCGACGATGGCCTACTGCTCGATGCGGTCGCCGGGAGCCCGGGAGGGCTCGGCGCGGCGCCGGTGAGGCCGGTCGTCCGGCGGGCCGTGGAACGCGTTGTCCAGGGTAACGCCGCTGGCCGGACCCCTGCGACGGGGTTCCGTGCGGCGGGGCGCGGGTCCGGCCGCCGGGACGCGGATCAGCGGACTCACGCGGTCCGGGGCGGCGGCCGCGATCGTCACCACGCCGCAGGCCGGCCGCCCCGGAGGCGTTCGCGCGGAACACGCCGGCAGCATCGCGGTGCCGGTAGCCCCGGAGTCAGGTCCGAAGCGAGCACCCCGGCACGTCGCGAGGCCCGTACCCCCTGAGTCAGGGTCGCACGGGTCACCAGGTCGACGATCCGCCCGGGCGAGCGTGCGCGGCCGCAGGGCGTGACGCTCGTCCTGATCCCGGGAGGGCGAGCGGCGGGCGCGGCCCGGTGTCTACGCTGGTCCCGTGCCCATGACCCTCCGCCTCGTCCTCGGCGTGCTGTTCGTCCTGGTCGGCGCCGCACTGGTGAGCGTCGCCGTGCTCGGGGCGCGGTCGCGGCTGCGGCGCAACCGCTGGGCGGGCGTGCGCACGGCGAACACCCTCGAGTCGGCCGCCGCGTGGGTGTCCGCGAACCGGGTCGCGGCGCCGCCGGTCGGTGCCGCCGGCGCGATCTGCCTGGTCGCGGGCGTGGTGCTACTCGTCGGGGCGCCCACCGGGCTGTCCTGGATCGTGACGGGTGTCGGTGTCGTCGGCGGGCTGGCCCTCGCCGGTGTCGGCGGGGCGCTGGGCGACCGGGCGGCGCAGCTCGAGACCGCCTCCCGGGCCGCGGATCAGCCCGCGGCCTGCGCGGGCACGTGCGCGGGCTGCGACCTCATCGAGGGCTGCCGGCCGTCGTCGGCCCAGAACGCCTGATCACCGCAACTGCGCATCCCCGGCCACGGACGGCCGGGATCCCGCACTCCTGACGATCACCAGCCCCAGCTGCCGGGCCCGCCCTTGAACGGCCCGACCACGTCGGCGGTCACCCAGCCGCCGTAGAAGCCTCCCGGCTGCGGAGCGACCTGCTCGCCGTCCAGGCTGATCTCGTCGAACGGGGCGGCGTAGAGGGCCACCCGGTCCGTGAGCTCGGGATACCGGCGATCGGGCTCGGGGTACCACCAGCCGACCGCCTCGAGCGGCGCCGCCCCGGGCACCACCACGTCGACGTAGCGGGCCACGCCCTTCCATTCGCAGACGGTCGTCCGGGTCACCGGCCGCAGGACGCCCTCGGTGAACGCCGTCCGGGGGAGGTACCAGGTCGGCGGATGGCTGGTCTCCAGGACCCGGACCAGGTCGGAGGTGTCGACGACCACGGTGCCGGCATGCCGGACCACCGCACGTCGGGTGGACCGTTCGGCACGGGGCGGGCGGGGGTAGTCCCAGACCGACTCCTGCCCGGGTCCGGGTTTCTCGGGGTGGGGGCGCACGGGGTGACGGTAGGACGGACGGCGGGACGCCGCGCGCCGACCGGGGCCCACGTCCCACCCGCCTCGTCCGGAGCGTCCACATTCGGCCCACCGGCTCCGCTCACCGCCGGACTGCGCCCGCGGGCCGACTCGTGGGTGATGATCGTCCGTCTGGCTCATACGTTTGTGTAAGACGTACGTCAGAACGGCTTGCCGATCTGGTAGTCGCCGTCCCTGTCCAGGACCGTGACCGGGACGTTCTTGATGATGTTGCCTGCGATGACCTGGCAGAAGAGGGCGAGGCGGGGGTAGGCGATCACCTGCTGGGGGCACTGGACGTCGGCCGTGGCGGCGAACGCGGCGGTGGTGGGGTCCTTCACGAGAGTCTCGCGGACCTCCTGTTCGAGGCGGGTGCCGTCGATCGTGGGGAGCGGGGTCGCCTGCGCGGTGCCGGCGATCGTCTGGGCGCAGCCGCCCGCCAGCAGGCCCGACAGCACGCAGCCGAGCGCGATCACGGGCAGGGCGCGGCGGCTCATCGGCGGGCTCCTCGACAGGGGTGTCCCAGCGTCCTCGCCCCGGCACTGCGACGGAAGCTCCCGCAGGTCACGAACCGATCGGGCTCAGTTGAGACCGATCTCCACCGGGAAGGTGGCGAGCAGCGCCAGCGGCGGACCCTGGCGGCGCAGGACCCGACCCCACAGGTCGCTGTGGCGCGCGGTGGTGACGTCGTCCGGCAGCCCCGGGACCACGAACCAGTCCCCGCGGGAGATCTCCCCGGCCAGCTGGCCGGCGTCCCAGCCCGAGTAGCCCGCGAAGACGCGCAGGCCGCGGAGCCGGGGGGCGACGGCGGTGGGATCGCTGTCCAGGTCGACCAGCACCACCGGCCCGTTGACGCCCACGACCCCGGGCAGCCCGTCCGGGCGCTGACCCGGCTTCAGGCAGGCGAGACAGAGGGCGGTGGTGCCGTCGACCGGGCCACCGACGAACAGGCCGTACGGGTCCGACGCGAGCGGCGCCCACTTCGGCAGCACCTCGCCCACCCCGGCCTCCGAGGGCCGGTTCAGGACGACCCCGAGGCTGCCGTGCTCGCGGTGCTCGACCATGTAGACGACGGTCCGCGAGAAGTTGGGATCCGTGAGGCCCGGCGAGGCCACCAGCAGGGTGCCCGGTCCCACCGGGGTGGCGGCCTGCCGGCCGGGGCGCTCGTCCCTCACGCACCCATATTCGCACCCCGACCGGGGGACGTACCCTCCACCCGTGCCGGTTCCCGAGCCCGCCCCTGCGACCGCGAGCGGTCCACCGGACGTCACCAGCGAGAAGGCCGGCGTGGAGACGGAACTCACCCGGGAGAAGCTGGGGCTGCGAGGCCTCGCGCGGGCCCGCGGTTTCCGCCGGCTGGTGCTCTCGCGGATGCCCGCCCAGTGGGGCGACGGCTTCTTCCAGGCCGCGCTCGGCGGCGCGGTCCTGTTCAACCCGGAGCGCCAGGCGGATCCGCTCGCCGTGGCCGCCGGTCTCGCGGTGATGCTGCTGCCGTACTCGCTCATCGGGCCCTTCGCCGGGGCGCTGCTCGACCGCTGGGACCGCCGGCGGGTGCTGCTCCTGGCCAACCTGCTGCGCGCGGTGCTGATCCTCGTGGTGGCCGCGGCGGTGGCCTCGGGTGTCGACGGTGTGCCGCTCTACCTGGGGGCGCTGGCGGTGGTGGGGGTGAGCCGCTTCGTGGGGTCGGGGCTGTCGGCCGCGCTGCCGCACGTCGTGGAGCCGCGCAACCTGGTCGAGGCGAACACCGTGGCGTCGACGGCCGGGGCCGCGTCCGCGGCGATCGGCGGGGCCATGGCGATCGGGATCCGGGGGCTGATCGGCGAGGGCGACCGCGGCTCCGGGATCACGACGGCGGTGGCGATCGTGGGGTCGCTGCTGGCGGCGTTCGCGGCGGCGGGTTTCGCGCGGGCCGCCCTCGGACCGGATCGCGTCCCCTCCGGCGGGGCGGCGGTGAGCCGGTCCGTGGCGGTGCTGCGCGGCTGGGTCGACGGGGCGCGGGCCGTCCTCGCCCGGCCGACGGTGTCCGGGGCGTTCTGCGCGGTCGGGGCCCACCGGCTCGCGTTCGGCATGAGCACGCTGCTGTCGTTGCTGCTGTTCCGCTATGCCTTCCACGACATGGGGCCGCTGCGCGCGGGGCTGGCGGGCGTCGGTCAGGTCGTCGTGGCGGCCGGGGCCGGGCTGGGCGCCGCCGCGTTGCTCACACCGTGGCTGACCCATCGCCTCGGCCGGGCGACGACGATCCGCGTCGGGCTGGTCACGGCCGCGGCGATGCAGACTGCGGTCGCGTGCGTGGTCACGCTGCCGATGGTGCTGGTGGGGGCGTTCGTGCTGAGCACGGCGGGGCAGGTGGTGAAGCTGTGCGCGGACGCGGCGATCCAGGAGGAGACCGCGGACGACACCCGGGGCCGGGTCTTCGCGCTCTACGACGCCCTCTTCAACAGCTGCTACGTGATCGCCGTGACCGCGGCGGCCCTCGCCAGCCCGCCGGACGGCGACTCGCCCTGGCTGCTGGGTTCGGCCGCGGTGGTCTACCTGCTGGGCCTGCTCGGCCACGACCTGCAGCTGCGCCGCGGTCGGGCGCGCTGAGGTCCTGCTCGTGGCCGACGGTGACCCACCACCGCGGCGACGCCGACCCCGAGCTGCGCAGACGCTCCACCAGGAACCGGCCCGCGTGTTCGATATCGCGGCTGCGCTCACCCCGAGCTACGCAGGTGCTCGACGAGGAGCCGGCCGGTGTGTTCGATATCCCGGCTGCGCTCACCCCGAGCTGCGCAGATGCTCCACCAGGAGTCGGCCGGCGTGTTCGATATCGCGGCTGCGCTCACCCCGAGCTGCGCAGGTGCTCCACCAGGAGTCGGCCGGCGTGTTCGATGTGGGTGCGCATCGCGGTGCGGGCGGCGTCCTCGTCGCGGCGGTGCAGGGCGTCGAGGATCGGGCGGTGGTCCTCGACGGACGCCACCTCCCAGCCCGTGATCGTCGGATAGAAGCGCCGGGGCGCGTAGCGGGTGGCCATGGCGAGGAACCAGGCCAGCTTGGGCGCGTGGGCGGCGAGGTTGATGCCTCGGTGGAACTCGTGGTTCTCCCGTTCCACCCGGCGTGGGTCACCGGTGCGGGAGGCGGCCTCGAGCGTCTCCTGCTGACGTTCCAGCCCGGCCAGCGCCGCGGTGTCGACGCGCTGCGCGGCGCGGGCGGCGAGCTCGCCCGCCAGCCAGGCCTGGACCTGGTAGAGGTCGACGACGTCGTCCCCACTGAGGGGTGCCACGAGGAACCCGTGCCGGGGCACGAGCCGCACGAAACCCTCGCCGCGCAGGGCGAGCAGGGCCTCGCGGACGGGGGTGACGCTGGTCCCGAGCTCCTCCGCGAGCCGCTCGGGGCGGAGCCAGGCGCCGCCCTCGACCGCGCCGGACATGATCAGCTCGCGGACGTGCGCCGCGATCTCGGCGCCCAGCGCGGTCCGCCCCCGGCGGGCCCGCGGGAGCGCCGGCTCCCCGCCCCTCGCGGCAGCCGTGGTGCGCCCGCTCGTCCGGCCGGCCGGCCCCAGGACGCCGGACCCGGGGAGCCCGGCTGGTCCCGGCACGCCGTCCGGCTCGAGAAGCCCGGCCGAGCCCGGCAGATCCTCCGACTCGGTGGACCCGGCTGGTCCCGGCAGATCGCCGAGCTCGGGAAGCCCGGCCGGCCCCGGCAGATCCTCCGGCTCGGGATGCCCGGCCGGCCGGGGAACGCCCGCCGGCCTAGGACGCGCGGTCACCCTGGACCTCGCCCGGGGCCCCGGTCGCGCCGCCGGCCGGGTCGTCCTCCGCGAGGGCCGTGAGCACCTTCTCCCGCAGGATCGCCTTGGCCACCTTGCCCGACGCCGTGCGCGGCACCCAGTCCGAGCCGCGGATCAGGAAGCGGCTGGGCGTCTTGAAGGCGGCGGCGGTGTCGCGCATGTAGCCGCGGACCTCGTCGGCCTCCAGGCCCCCGGCCACCGCCAGGACCGCCACCATGGCCTCGCCCCGGACCGCGTCCGGCACCCCGACGACGCTGGCCTCCCGGATCCCGGGGTGCCGCAACAGGATCTGCTCGACCTCGACCGGCGAGACGTTGATCCCGCCGACCTTGATCATCTCCTTCATGCGGGAGTGGTAGCGGAAGTAGCCGTCCGCACCGAAGGCGCCGAGGTCACCGGTGGAGTACCAGCCGTCGCCGACGAAGGCCGAGCGGGTGTCGGGCGGGTCGCCGTCGTAGGCGTCGATCACGAAGCCGCGCACCAGGAGCAGCCCGACCTCACCGGGGTCGAGGTCCTCGAGCGACGCCGGGTCGACGATCCGGAACTCGAAGCCCGGCAGCGGGTAGCCGGTCGTCTCGTACTTGAGGTCGAGGGGATCGTCGGGGTTGCCGCCGAAGCAGTTGCCGTAGAGCTCCGTGGCGCCGTAGGAGGCCGTCGCGCCGCTGACGCCCATGTCCTCGATCAGGATCTTCCGCTCGGCCACCGAGATCCCCGCCGCCCCCTTGACCAGGGACGACACCCGCTCCCGCGAGTACACCGGCGACTCGTGGATCGCGAGGACCATGTTGCTCATGCCGTAGAAGACGGTGCAGCGCTCGCGTTCGATCACGTCGAGCGCCGTCTCCGCGGTGAACACGCCCTGCAGCACCAGGCACGCGCCGTGGGTGAGCCAGGCGGGCAGGCAGTTCGCCGCGCCGAGCCCGTAGAACAGCGGCGAGCCCAACCAGATCCGGTCCGAGGAGTCGATGCCCCGGCGGTCGCCGATCCCCGTCCCGTTCTGCAGCAACGGCCCCTGGTTCAGCACCACGCCCTTGGGCTCCGCCGTGCTGCCCGAGGTGTAGAGCAGGAACAGCGGGTCCTCCGGCCGCGCCGGGCCGTCCAGCACCACCCCGGAGCCGCGCGCCACGAACTCGTCCCACCCGAAGGCGCCCGACCGCGCCTCCGGGTGGACGACCGTCCGCAGCTGCGGAAAGGCCTCGAGGCGCAGCTCGCCCGGGGTGCCGGCGGCGATCCCCGGATCGAGCGAGGCGATGTCGGAGGCGAAGTCCCGCTTGAGGAATCCCGCCTCGGACAGGAGCACCACCGCCCCTGTCCGGGACAGCGTCCAGGCCAGCTCGGCCGGCTTGTACCAGGTGTTGAGCGGCACGAGCGTGGCCCCGATCCGCCCCGCGGCCAGGGCCGTGACCACCCACTCCGGCCGGTTGCCCAGCAGTGCGGCGACCCGGTCACCCCGCCCGACGCCCGCGCGGACCAGCGCCCGGGCGAGCGCGGCGCCCTCGTCCCGGAGCTCCCGCCAGGTGAGCCGGCGGGTTCCGGCGAAGCCCGGACCCACGAGCGCGAGCTCGTCCCCTCGGGTCGCGACGTGCGCGTCGACGACCTCCCCGATGGTCTGCGACATGCTTCCCCCTCTACGGGACCAGGATCGCCCGGCCCACGACCCTGCTGGCGTCGACCGCCTCGTGCGCCTCGACGGCGTCGGACAGCGCATAGGTCTGGGTCACCGGCCGGACCTTCCCCGACTCGACGAGCTCCATGGAGCGCATGAACGTCGACATCAGGGTGGAGCCGGACCCGGTGATCACCGCCTCCTTGAAGAACACGAACGCCGGGAAGAGGCTGATCTTCTGCCGGTACAGCTGTCCGGTGAGGACGTAGCGGCCGCGGCGGGCCAGCGCGCGGAAGCACGGGCCGAAGACGTCGGGATGGCCGACGTTGTCCAGCACGACCTCCGGTCCGCGGCCGCCGGTCAGGTCGAGCAGCTGGGTGGCCAGCTCCGGCCCGCTCACCACCACCTCGTCCGCCCCGTGGCGGCCGAGCAGCTCCGCCTTCTGCGGCGACGACGTCAGCCCGATCACGCGCGCGCCCATGGCTTTCGCCACCTGCATGGCGTGCAGGCCGAGGCCACCGCCGGCGCCGGTGATCACCGCCGTCTCGCCGGGCCGCAGCGTCCCGATCCGGTCGAGGGCCTGCAGGCAGGTGCCGACCGCGCACGCGGTGAGGGCGGCGTCGGCGTAGTCCACGCCGTCCGGAACGGACAGCAGGGTGTCCTGCTCGAGGGCGACGTACTCCGCGCCGCCGCCGTAGGTGAACTCCTTCTGCGCGCAGGACAGCTCGTCGCCGGAGCGGCACGGGAGGCACCGCCCGCAGGTGTGGAACTGCTTGCACGCCACCCGGTCCCCGACGGCGAAGCCGCGCACCGCGCTGCCGACGGCGACGACGTCGCCCGCGATCTCGTGGCCCAGGACGGCCGGGAGGGGGATGTGGGCGAGGCCGGCGCGGTCGGCGGAGTCGTGCCCGCAGATGCCGCACGCCCTGACCGCCACGACGACCTGGGTGTCGGTGGGGGTGGGATCGGGGAGGTCGCCGTAGACGAGGACCTCCGGGCCGCCGGTCTCGGCGAAGCTCACTGCTTTCACGACATCGCTCCTCGTGGGGTGCGGGCAGGGTCGTCGGCTGTGGCACGACCCCGGGGCGCGGGGGCCGGGACGCGCGGCGTCACAGCACCGCGTAGGCGTTGGCCGGGCTGCCGACCCCGCGCGGGATGCGCAGCGCGGCGGAGACCAGCAGGAACTCGTGGCGGCCTGCGGCGGCGCACGCCTCGGACAGCCCGGAGAGCTCCCAGAACTCCCCGATCGCCATGCCCAGCAGCGGGATCACCCGCCGGTGCAGGAAACCCTTCCCCCGGTCGACGGGGAGGCGCTCGCAGGCGATGTTGTCCGCGGCGACCGAGGCGAAACCGTTGTCCCACAGGAACTCCGCGGTCTCCCGCGCCGAGTCCAGCCCGGGACAGGCCAGTCCGTTGCCGACGCTCCCCCGCATCGCGGCCCGGGCCGACGGGCTCTGCGCCCGGTACCACTCGACCCAGCCGGTCCGCAGGATCAGGAAGTCCCCGGGCCGGAACGTCACCCCCTGGGCGGCGGCCACCTCCTCGATCACCGCGGGGGTGATGTCGAAGGCCTCGTCCGGCGCCCACGGACGTCCTTGTTCCACGTGAAACCTCGCGACGTCGACCAGCACGCCGCGGCCCATCGGCCCGCGGACGGACCAGCGGTCGATGCCGAGCGCGTCGCCGGCATCGAGGTCCTCCTCCTGGCGGCCGCCCCAGTAGCCGTGCTCGCGGAAGCGGACGTGCCGCAGGCCGTCCCACTGGCTGGAGAACTGGAGCCAGAGGTTGTCGACCTTGTCGTCGCGGCCGTTGCGGGTCGTCTCGACGACGTGCTCGAAGGCGGTGCGGCGCTCGAACAGGCCCGGATCCGGCTCGTCGAGAGGGAGGGTGAGGGGGACGACCGTCCCGTCGCGCACCGTCTGCGTGGCGGCGAGGATCTCGGCCGGGCCGACGCGGTTGAGCGAGCCGAGCTCGTCGTCCCGACCCCAGACGTCCCACGCGTGCCGCTCCCCGGCGATCTCGGGGAGATCGGCGAACTTCGGGGTGCTCACGCGGACTCCGCGGGGACGAAGCACAGGACGCCGATCCCGTCGCCCGCGTCGAGGTACGCCGCCTCGACGGGGGTGCCGGCGGGGAAAGCGGCCGCCGGATCCGCGGCGGTACCGGCGGCCGTGCCGGACCGGGAGCCGGGGCCGGGTTCGGAGGCCGTACCGGATCCGGAGACGGGGCCGGATCCGGAGGCGGCGCCGGCGGACCCCGGTGCGGCGACGGACGGCGAGGCGGCGGGCAGGATCCGGCCCGGGAGCCGCAGCCCGTCCGCCATGTCGACCATCGCCGAGACGAAGGGCACGACGTCCGCCCAGACCTGGTTGCCGGTCGCCCGCCGCACGGTCACCGCGGCGGACACCGTGCCGGAGGTGGCGACCGGCGTCCAGGTGGCGTCGAGCGACGTGCAGTTCCAGCAGACGGGGGCGATCGGCCAGCGGACGGTGCCGCAGGAGTTGCATTTCTGCAGCTCCAGACGCCCCTCGCCGAGTCCGCGCCAGAAGGGCTCGGACTCGGGATGGACGACCGGGGCGGGGCCGCGGTACTGGCCGGCGGGGGTGAGGGTGGGCATCGACGGCTCCTTTCAGGAGGCGGTGAGGATCAGGGAGTCGCCCCACGGCGTGGCCCACTGCGCGACCTCGGCGCCCGTGACCTGCCGCGGCCCGCACTCGCCCCGCAGCTGCCGGGTCATCTCGACGAGGTGGGCGTAGCCGGCGAAGTGGCCCTCGGCCATCAGCCCCCCGTTGGTGTTGACGGGGAGCGGGGCGCCGACCTCGAGGCCGTTCTTCTCGACCCACTCCGGCGCCTCGCCCTCGCCGCAGAACCCGAACCGCTCGAGGATCATCCAGAGGTTGCTGCCGAAGGAGTCGTAGACGTAGAGGGCGTCGACGTCGTCGCGGGTCACGCCGGCCATGTCGTAGACGGGCGCGGGCTCGGGGGTGAAGGGGTAGTCGCCGCCGAAGCCGACGCCGAGGCCGGGGCGGGAGAACATGACGTAGTTGTCGCGGTTGGCGCGGATGCTCTGCGCGCCCGCGATCGTCACCGGCTTCTTCGCGAGATCGCGGGCGCGGTCGGCCGACGCCAGGATCAGGCAGGTGGAACCCTCGTTGTGCAGGGCGTAGTCGCACCGCCGGAAGGGTCCGGACAGCACCGGCTCCTGCTCGTAGGACTCGGGGGTGAGCGGTTTGTCGCGCAGGATCGCCATGGGGTTCTGCGCGGCGTTGCGCCGGAACCCCATGCCGACGCGGGCGAGGTCCGCCGAGCTGGCGCCGTAGCGGTCCATGTACCGCTGCGCGACCAGCGAGGTCGCCGAGCCGGGGGTGTCGACGCCGTGGACGGCCCACTCGCCGTGCCCGCCGCCGACGTCGCGCAGGCCCTCGACGGTGCTGTGCCCCCCGAGGTTCCGCAGGTGCCGGCCGTACCCCCGGGCCGTGACGCCGGTGTTCGCGATGGCCACCACGTCCGCCATCCCGGCCATGATCGCGAACGCCGCGTGAACCGTGACGCCGGTGGCCCAGCGGCCGTGAGCCCAGGCCTGGTCGATGTAGCGGCAGTCCAGCCCCATCGTGGAGGTGAACTCCTCGTAGTCCACGCCCGTCGGGGAGCCGTGGGCGGTGGCGAACCCGTCGACGTCGGCCTTCTCCAGGCCGGAGTCCGCCAGCGCGGCGAGGAAGGCCTCGGCCTGCAGCCGGTGCGGGCTCTTCCCGAGGTCGAAGCCGAACTCCTCACTGGTCCCGACGCCGACGACGCAGACCTCGGTGTCTCTGAGCTTCACTGGGCGCTCCCTTGCGCGACCGGACCGGTCGGTGACATGGCGCCCTCGACGCGTCGCCATGCCTCGCCGGGCTTCTTGGGGTGTCGGTACTGGTGGGCGTAGCCCGGCAGCTCGTAGGGCTCCGGCGGACGGGAGGCGGCAGCCATGACCCGGTCCTCGCCCTCGTAGTCGAAGGGGTCGCCGAGCTGGTTCTCCTCCGGCCCCCCGCGCTCGAAGGGGTGCGCGAGCATCCACTCGACGGACGCGGCCAGCGCCTCGTCGACCGGCAGCTCGTCGGTGTAGCCGAGCTCGCGGCGGATCAGGCCGGAGTCCGAGAGCCGGTGCCCCTGCTCGTAGCGCCACAGCGGATGGGCCGGGCGGGCGTGCTCCCAGGGCAGGTCGACGAGCTCGAACTCCACCCCGCACACCGCCGCGACCAGCGCGATCCGCTGCGTCATCGTGTAGGTGTGCGGGTCGCAGACGATGTAGCTCTTCCCGGCGGCGACGTCGGGGGAGTCGGCGGCGAGCAGCACCGAGCGGGCGACGTTGCGGGTGTAGCCGCGCGTCTCCAGCTTGAGGCCGCCGTCGGCGATCACCAGGCGGCGACGGCCGTCGAGCGCCCGGCGGACGATCGACCAGTCCTGGGGTCCGGGCTGGTGGGGGCCGTAGAGCACGGGATAGCCGAGGTAGGTGGCGCTGAAGGCGCCGTCGGCGTGCGCGGCGAAGAGGTGGTCCTGCGCCTGGGCCATCCGGAGCGCGAACTTGGTGCTGGACACCTCGTCGGCGGCGGGGATCACGCGGTCCTCGGTGAGCAGCGCGGGGCGGCCGAGGCGGTTCCAGCGGGGGTCCGCGGGGCCGGCGGCCATACCGGTCGACGCACCGATCGCGATCAGCTGCGCCGTCCGGCCGCGGAACACGTCGACGAGCACGCGCAGCCGCCCGTACTGGGCCGCCACCAGATCGAACGTGCGGCCCTCGACCGCCGCCGGCGCCAGGGTCTCGGCGAAGTGCGGATCGGCGTGGATGTGGGGCACCTCGGGCACGTCCGGGTTCTCGTGCTGCCCGCCGTGCAGGATCGTGACGTCGTAGCCACGCTCCAGGAGCCCCTCGACGACGATCGGGCCGGTGGGGCCGGTGCCCCCGACGACGAGTGCGGTCCTCATCGGACCCCCTCGAGCGCGGCCCGCCCGGCGCGGCAGGCCTGCACTGCGTGGCGCAGGTCCGACGGGGCCCCACCGGTTCCGCGCGGGCGGGTGGGCCGGGCCCATCCCCTGACCGACGTCGTCATCGCTCTCCTTCTGCCGGGACGGTGTCGCCGAAGAACGCCGAGGTCATGGCCGCGTCGCCACGCAGGGTCTCGGTCGTCCCCGAGAAGACGATCTCCCCGCCCTGCATCACGTAGCCGCGGCTGCACATGTCGAGGGCCTCCTGCACGCGCTGCTCGACGATCAGCACGGACAGGCCCGCGTCGGACGCCGCGAGCGACCGGAGCTCCGCGAAGATCGTCTCGACGACCTGCGGGGCCAGGCCGAGGGACGGCTCGTCGAGCAGCAGGACGCGGGGCTCGGACATCAGCGCCCGCCCGATCGCGACCATCTGCTGCTCGCCGCCACTCATCGTCCCGACGACCTGCTGGCGGCGGTCCTTCAGCCGCGGGAAGGTCTCGACGACCCGCTCGATGCGCTCGCCGATCACCGCGCGGCTGCCGAACTTCAGCCCGCCGAGCACCAGGTTCTGCGTGACCGTCAGCTCCGGGAAGAGGCCGCGGCCCTCGGGGACATGGGCGATGCCGAGCGTCGCGACCTGGTAGTCGGCGACCGCGCGCACGTCCTGCCCGTCCATGGTGATCGAGCCGCCCTGCACGCGGCAGGTCTGGAAGATCGCCCGCAGCAGGGTGGACTTGCCGGCGCCGTTGGGGCCGAGGACGGCGACGGTCTCGCCGCGGCCCACCTCCAGGGACACACCGTGGAGGACCTGGGCGACGCCGTACCCGGCCACCAGATCCCGGATCTCCAACAGCGCACGCCCACCGGACGGCTCGCTCGCACGCTCGCCCAGCCCTGATGGTTCGCCCGCACGTTCTCTCAGCGCTGATGGTTCGCTCGCACGCTCGCCCAGCCCTGATGGTTCGCTCGCACGCTCGCTCACGAGCCCTCCTTGGTCGACGTCTCACCCAGGTAGGCCGCGATGACCGCCGGATCCGCGAGCACCTCGGCCGTCGGCCCGTCCGCGATCAGGGTCCCGTCGACCAGCACGGCCAGGCGGGTGCAGAAGCGGCGCACGTCGCCGATCAGGTGCTCGATCATCACCGTGGCCCAGGAGCGCGACTCGCTGATCTCGATCAGCTTGTCCAGCACCTGCCGCCTCTCCGCAGGCAGGAGCCCCGCCAGCAGCTCGTCGAGCAGCACGACCTTCGGCTCCGCGGCGATGATTCTCGCCAGTTCGACGAGTTTCGCCGTCACGGGGTTCAGGTCGGACATCTCCTTGTCGGAGACGTCGTCGAGGCCGAGGGCGGCCAGCGCGTCGTACCCCCGCTCGGCGGCCTCGGCGACGGACGAGCCGGCCGAGAGCGGGCCGAGCATCACGCTGTCGATCACCGTCAGCGCCGGGAAGGGATGGGCGACCTGGAAGGTGCGGGAGAGGCCGTGGCGGAAGTGCCTGTGCGGGGCGGCCCTACTGACGTCGACACCTCCGAGCAGGACCCGGCCCGACGTCGGCCGGATCTCGCCGGACAGGCTGTTGACCAGGCTCGTCTTGCCCGCGCCGTTGGGGCCGATCAGGCCGATCCGCTCGCCGGCGCGAACCGCCAGGCTCACGTCGCGCACCGCCACGACGCCGCCGAACTGCACGCGGACGTTCTCCGCCTCGACCACGGGAGTGTCAGCCACAGCGCCGCTCCTTCCGGTTCCGCAGGGCCCGCGCGACGGTCGGGTACGCCCCGCGCGGGAACCACAGGGCCACCGCCAGGAGCAGCACCGCGTAGGCGATCTGGTCGAGGCCGGGCAGCTGGAAGAGATAGGTCCGGGCCAGCTGGGTCAGCGGGATGATGATCACGCCGCCGAGCACCGGGCCGAGCACCGTGCCCGCGCCCCCGACCAGCGTCACGACCAGGGCCTGCACCGAGACCGTCGGGTCGAAGGCGTCGAGCGGGTCGAAGACGAAGGTCAGCTGGCTGTAGAAGGTGCCCGCGAGCGAGGCGAAGACCGCGGCGATGAGGAACGCATAGACCTTGTAGCGGAAGGTCGGCACGCCCGAGGCCTCCGCGGCCCGCGGGTTCTCCCGGATCGCCTGGAAGTAGCGGCCCATCCTCCGGCCCTTGACGACCATCGTCACCACGGCCGCCACGAGCACGAACACCGCCGCGATGCACAGGTAGACGAAGGGATCGTTGAAGTTGAAGTCGCCCGGGGTGTCCTCCGGCGAGAAGGGCCGCTCCACCTGGAAGAACCCGAAGTAGAGGATCACCGCCTGGATGATCAGCGGCACCATCAGCGAGGCGATGGCGAAGAAGAAGCCGGGCAGCCGCAGCGTCGCCAGCCCCACGATCAGCGCCAGGAGCACCGAGGCCACGATCCCGACGACGATGCCGAGGTACTGGTTCACCCCGTGCGTGCGCAGCACCAGGATCGTGAAGTCCGTGATGCCGAAGAACGCCGCCTGGCCCAGCGCGAGCGGGCCGGCGAGCCCCGAGATCAGGTTCCAGCTCTGCCCGAGCAGGACGAAGGTCATCGTGAACGCGGCCGTGGTCGACATGTCCGGCGAGATCAGGGCCACCACCACGACGACCACGACCAGGGCGACGACGGCGAGCAGCTCGCGCCGGGACCGTCCGACGCCCGGCAGCTTCCGGGTCGCCGCCTTCTCGCGGGTCACGGGCCGGTGTTGGGTCACCGTCATCACGTGGACCTCTCGGTGAGCAGGGCGGCGTTGCCCAGCACGCCCTGCGGGCGGACCATCAGCACGAGCACGAAGATCAGGTAGATGATCGCGTTCTCGAGCTGGGGCGGCAGGAAGCTCGTGGTCAGGCCCTGCAGGATGCCGACGATCACGCCCCCGATGAGCACGCCCGGGATGCTCCCCAGGCCGCCCAGGATCGGGACGACGAACATCAGCACCAGAAGCGGCGTCGCCGACGTCGGGGTCACCGGCGTCCCGATCGCGTAGAGGGCCCCGACCAGGCCGGCCAGCGCGATCGTCAGCGCGAAGGCCAGGCCGTAGACGCGGCGGACGTTGATCCCGCAGTAGACGGCGGAGTCGCGGCGCTGCGAGGTCGCGAGCACCTGCAGGCCGAACGTCGTCCTGTTCAGGAGCAGCCAGACCACCCCGAACGCCACCAGCGCGAACCCGAACACCAGCAGCGACGACCACGTGACGAAGACGCCGGGCAGCAGGGTCGTGCCACTCGTCGTCAGGTCGCTGGGGGTGGTGCGGCCGGCGGCGCCGAAGCCGAGGTTGAGCAGGGCCTGGATCAGGGTGAGCAGGGCGAGCGTGGCGATCATCTGGGCGCGCTGGCCGCGGGCCACCAGCGGCCGGATCAGCGGCCGCTCGATCGCCAGCCCGAGCAGCCCGAGGATCACGGCGACGGGCACGACCAGGATGAACGGGTTGATGCCCGTGGCGTTCCACAGGACGTAGAGGACGTACATCCCGATCAGCGCGAAGCTCGCGTGGGCGAAGTTCACGAACCTCAGCACGCCGAGGATCAGCTGCTTGCCGAGGCCGAGGACCGCCCAGAGGGCCCCGATGAGGATGCCGTTGACGACGATGGACATGGCTGCTCCCTCCCCGGGGCGGCGGGTCGCGCCGCCCCGGGGTCTCGGGTCAGTTCTTGGGGAAGAAGGCCTTCGCCCCGGCCACGGACTCCGGGAACACGGTGATCGGCTTGCCGTTCTGCCACTGGATGAGCACGGCCTTGTTGGTGGCGGAGCGGCCCGTCGGGTCGAACTTCACGCAGTTGCAGGGCCACACCGACCCGGCCTGCCCGCCCTTGAGGTCGAGCGCGGCGATGGCGTCGCGGACCTTGTCCTTGTCCGTCGACTTCGCGGCCTCCAGGGCCTCCTTGATCATGTAGACCTCGGAGTACGGGACGAGGTTGTACTCGTTGGGCACCTGGCCGGCGGCCGAGATCTTGTCGGAGATCGCCTGGTCGGAGGGGTAGACCCCGGCCGAGACGGTCGCGATGACGCCCTGGCTGCCCTGCGGACCGAGCGCGTCGACGAAGCTCTTCGACACGTACGGTGCCCCGGAGAGCACCCACGGCACCGGCGTCTTGCCCTGCGCGATCTGCTGCTTCTGGATCGCGATGACGTCCGGCGTCGCGGAGCCGACGAACAGCGCCTGTGCTCCGGAGGAGTTGATCCGGTCGACCAGGCCGGAGGTGACGGCGCCGGTGACCGAGCCGGGCTGCAGCGTCTCGTTCATCACGACGTTCCAGCCGAACTGCGGCGCGTAGATGCTCGCGATCTCCTTGGCCGTGTCCGTGAGCACGGAGTTCGTGCCGGGCAGCAGCCCGACCTTGTCGAGCTTCACGCCGGCCTCGGTGGCCAGCTGTTGGACGGCCGGGAAGGACTCCTTGTCCAGCTCGGAGGCCAGCGGGCTGGTGATGAACAGGTACTTGAAGCCGCGGCCGGTGAGCTGGTCGCCGAAGGTGACGTCGAGCCACGGCGTCTTGCGCTGCTCGGAGACCTGGGAGGCCGCGATCGTGTTCGACGTGATGCCGGTGCCGATGCCGGCGGTGATGTTCCCCGAGGCCAGCAGGCTGGTCATCGCGGAGACGCTGTCGGAGACCTGGGTGCCCGCGTCGCGGACGGTGAGGTTCAGCTTGGCGCCGCCGAGAGACGTGATGCCGCCGGCCTGGTTGATCTCGTCGACGGCCATCTGGGCGCCGAGCTTCTGCTCCTCGCCGGTCTCGGCGTAGGGGCCGGTCAGGGGCACGAGCAGGCCGATGTTCACGGTCTGCGCCGAGCCACCCGAGGCGCCGGCACCACCGCCGCCACAGGCCGCGAGCCCCAGCATGGCCGCTGCGAAGAGCGCCAGAGGGGCGAGACGTGAGGGTCTCATTTCTCTCCTCCTAGGTGAGGGCGGTGGCCGTCGATCCGCCAGGGGGCGGCGAGCGAGTCGAGCCCGCCCGCGGTGTCGTGCAGGTCCATGGCCTCGGCCTGCGGGTGCGCGAAGAACTGGGCGTAGTCCTGGATCGGCACGCCGAGACCGCCGTGCCGGTGCGTGGCCTCCAGCACCGTCGCGGTGTCGAAGGCGACCGTGTACTTGGCGAGCTCCCGGTTGAGCTCCTTGCTCCTCGGGGTGCGCTGGGCGTCGGAGCGGAAGTTCTCGTCGCGGGCGAGGTCGTCTGCGCCGAGCTCCGCGCACAGGGCGGACCACGCGTCGTCGCTGCGGCGCGGGGCGGAGAACGAGATCGCGCCGTCGGAGGTGGGGACGCCGCGGTCACGGGGGTAGGCCGCGGCGAGGCAGTGGAAGCCACCCCACTCGGCGGGGTCGTCGAGCGCCGCGACCATCACGGACATCACCGCGAGCAGCCCGTCGAGAGCGGAGACATCGACGACCTGGCCCTTGCCGGACGACTGCCGCTCGATCAGGGCCGCCAGCACCGCCTGGACCCCGAAGGCCCCGGCGAGGGTGGACGCGAGGTCGGCGCCGACCCGGACGGTCGGGTCGCCGATCGCCCCGACGTACCGGGTGAGGCCGGCCAGCGCCTGGATCTCGAGCTCGGTGGCGGGATGACCCGGTTCGACGGCGGAGATGCGGCAGAGCACGGTGTGGTCGGCGACCTCGAGATGGACGTCGTCGGTGCGGACGAGGTCGGTGAGGACGACGTCGACGCCGTCCGGGATCGCGTCCGCGAACCGCTTGCCCCGGTTCAGCGCCCGGAACACGGCGGAGTCGCCGGTGTCCGTCGCCGGTGCCCAGTGCCGGGCGAGGTCGCCGCCCTCGGGCTCCACCTTCGTGACCTCGGCGCCGAGGGTCGCGAGCAGCCAGCCGCAGTAGGGCGTCGACACCCCCTGGCCGAGCTCGGCGACGCGGACGCCGGTGAGCGGGAGCGTGCTCTCCCCGGCCTGTTCCCGCAGCTCCGGGCGGTTCCGCCCCGGGAGCTCCGTGTCGGCGAGGAACGCCGCGGTGTCCTGGCCGGGCAGGGGGGCGACGCCCTGCCCCGCGGGGGTGCGGGAGAACTGCCACGGCGGCCCGGGCACCCGCATCACGCCCTCGACCGGGTGCGGCACGGTGACCAGCCGCTCACCGAGCAGGTCGGCCCCGGTGCCGCGCATGACGTCGTCGAGGACCTGGGGCAGCGCGTGCGGCACGCCGGCGGCCGCGAGCCGGCCCCGCCACCAGGTCGAGTCCGCGCCGGCGAACACGCGGCGGAGCTGGGCGGAGACCTCCTCACGCTGGTCGACGCGATCGCGGTTCGTGGGGAACCGGGCGGCCAGATCCGGCTCACCGATCGCGTCGCAGAGCGTCCGCCACGTGGGATCGTCCGGCGCGCTGACCAGCAGGTCGCGGGAGTCGCGGCACCGGAACGCCCCCGAGGGCACGAACGCCGCGGACTCGCTGCCCAGCGGGATCGGGGTCTCGCCGGCGACGAGGTGCTCGGCGATCCGGGTGGTCTGCAGGGCGAGCGCGCCCTCCATCTGCGAGGTCTTGACCACGCATCCCCGGCCCGTCCGGTTGCGCAGGTGCAGTCCGGCCAGCGCCGCCTGGACCAGGTAGGCCGAGGTCCCGAGGTCGACGGCGGCGAAGTAGCGGAGGAACTCGGGATCGGCACCGGGATCGCCCTGGATGCTCACGAAGCCGCTGAACGCCTGGCCCTGCGGATCGGTCGACCCGACCTTCGCCATCGGTCCCGTGCTGCCGAACGAGCTCGACGCGCAGTAGACGATCTGCGGGTTGATCGCGCTCAACGCCTCGTAGCCCACGCCGAGGCGGTCCATCGCGCCCTCGCGGCTGTTCTCGACCACGATGTCGCACTCCGCGGCGAGGCGGTGCACCAGCGCGCGCTGGTCGTCGGCCTTGAGGTCCAGCTCGATGTCGCGTTTCCCCAGGTTGCACACGGTGTAGGTGGTGCCCTCGCCGTGCCGGGCCGGCTTGACGTGCCGGATGTGGTCGCCGTAGGGCGGGTCGACCTTGACCACGTCGGCACCCATCGTCGCCAGCAGGCAGGCCGCCCACGGGCCCACGGCGAAGGCACTCAGGTCGAGGACGCGGTAACCCGCGAGAGGGCCGGTCGCGGTGTCCCGGCGCGGGACCCAGCTCGGCTGACGCGGCATGAGGAGACCTCGCTGTCGTCCGTCGTTCGCGTGGCGGCTCGTCGTCGGGCCGTCGACCGAGATTTGTAGAGAACAATGTATATTTTGTCAACGTTGAGCTGGGCAACCCTCCGTCAACGATGACCGACAGACGGTGGTCCACCTGGACCAATACGCTGCCGGCGATCTTCGTAATGTATATACGTTGGTGTGACCCAGCTATCATCCGTGGCAAGCGGGCCGAACGGGCGAGGGGGATCGGGTGGCCGCACGAGACGATTCGCGGGTCGGGCTGCTGGGGCACAGGCCGCGACCGCGCCGGCGCAACATGAGCGACGAGGTGTTCGACTACGTCCGCAGCCGGATCTTCGACGGGACCCTCAAGGCCGACCAACGGATCCCGCAGGACGCCGTGGCGACGGCGCTCGGGGTCAGCCGGGTGCCCGTGCGGGAGGCGCTGATCGCGCTGGAACAGCACGGGCTCGTGGCGTCGGAGCCGCACCGGGGCACGTACGTCGTCCCCATCCGGGCCGAGGACATCGACGACCACTACCGGATGTACGGGATGATCCAGGGCCTCGCCGCCGCCCGGGCCGTCCACAGCATCACCGAACCCGTCCTCGACCGGCTCGACGAGCTGCACGAGCAGATGTGCACCGGCGACGATCCCGACCTGCTCTGGGACCTGAACTACGACTTCCACTCGCTGATCAACCACACCGGTGGCAGCTCCCGGGTCCGTGCGGTGCTGCGGCACCTCTCCCACAACTTCCCCCGCGAGCTGTACGCGCTCACGCCCGGCTCCAGCCCGGAGGCCAACGCGGGACACGCCAGGATCCTCGCCGCGCTCAGGGCGCGGGACGGGGTGGCTGCCGACCTCGCGAACCAGGAGCACGTGCGGGCGGAGGGCGAGAACATCGTGGTCGCGCTGCGGCGGGCCGGGATCCTGGCGGACTCGTGAGCGGGTCGGACGGATCGGGCGCGACGAGGGTGGTTCCCGTTCCGGACGATCTCTCGCGCGAGTTCTGGACGGCGGCCGCGCAGGGCAGGCTGGTGGTGCGCCGGTGCGCGGACTGCGGCACGTTCCATCACCCCCCGCGGCCCCTCTGCCCGTCCTGCCGGGGTGCGGACTGCCCGTTCACCGAGGTCAGCGGGCGGGCGCGGCTGCACTCGTGGACCCGTACCGAGCACTCCGTGCTGCCGGCGCTCGCGGTGCCGTACGTGTGCCTGGTGGTCGAGCTGGTCGAACAGGAGGGGCTCTACCTGGTGTCGGACGGGATCGGGCTGGAGCTGGGGGAGCTGCGGCAGGGAATGGCGATGCACGTGGTGTTCGACGCCTCCGCCGGGGAGCTCACGCTGCCGAGGTTCGTGCCGTGAGGCCGGGCGGCGGTCCCGTGCACGGGCGGACGGGCGGGATCGTGACCCGGGTCGGGAGTCCGGGATCGTGACCTGGGACGGGACGGGGCGGGTCGCCGTCGCGGGAATCGGGTTCTCGGCCGTCGAGCGCCGCACCACGACTCCCATCGGCCGGTTCGCCCTCGACGCCGCGGCGGCGGCACTCGCGGACTGCGGGCTCGATGCGGCGGACGTCGACGGCCTCGCCACCTATCCCACGGCGCCGTTCGTGGGGGCGCCGAACCGGGAGGGGGAGGACGTCGTCGGCGTCGAGTACCTGCTCGGGACGGTCCGGGACGTCCGCTGGTACGCCCAGGCCGCCGAGGGGATGATCACCGCCTCGCTCCGCGACGCCGTCAACGCCCTGCTCGCCGGCGCCTGCCGGTACGTGCTGGTCTGGCGCGCGATGTACGCCCCGCCGGGCACCTACGGTCAGCACCGAGCCGGCACCGCGACGGGAGACGCCCAGTTCAGCGCGCCGTACGGCTGCGTGAGCCCGATCCAGTGGCACGCGCTCGCCTTCCGCGCCTATCTCGAGCGCCACGCCGCGGACCGGGAGAAGCTCGCCGCGCTCGCGGTCAACTCGCGGGCGAACGCGGCGCTGCACCCGCACGCCGTCTTCCGGGACCGGCCGCTGACCGCATCCGACTACCGGGAGTCCCGGACGATCTCCGACCCGCTGCGCCTCCACGACTGCGACGTCCCCGTGACCGCGTGCGTCGCCGCCGTCCTCACCACCACCGAACGGGCCCGGGACCTGCGGCAACCCGTGGTCACGGTCGCGTCGGCGGCTCATCAGGCGACGCCGCGGCCGCACGCCGTCCACTACACGCTGCAGGACCACGTCGAGGCCGGCGCCCCGGTCGTCCGGCATCTCCTGGAGGACGCCGGGCTGGGTCTCGCCGATCTCGGCGCCGCCCAGCTCTACGACGGCTTCGCCCCGTCGACCCTCTACTGGCTGGAGGCCGCCGGGTTCTGCGGCCGGGGTGAAGCCCTCGACTTCCTGCAGGAAGGCCGGATCGCCCGCGACGGCGCGCTGCCGCTGAACACCTTCGGCGGCTCGCTCAGCCAGGGCCGGCTGCACGGGATGGGACATGTCGCCGAGGCCGTCGAGCAGCTGCGGGGCACGGCGGGGGACCGCCAGGTGCGTGGCCTGGCCGACCGCCCGCACGTCCTGGTCCTCGACGGCTCGCCCATGCTGCGCGGCGGCGGCCTGATCCTCGGCTCGGACCGGTGAGTGCCGGGGTCGTGCCCCTCGACGGGGCACACGTGCTCACAGGTGCTCGGCGGCCCACGAACGCAGCTCGCGCTCGGCGTCCTCCGGGGCGAGGGGCCCGCGCTCCATCCGCACCGACAACAGGTGCTTGTACGCCCGGCCGACCAGGGGGCCGGGCGGGATGTCCAGCAGCGTCATGATCGCGTTGCCGTCGAGGTCGGGGCGGATGGCGTCGAGCTGCTCCTGCGTGCGCAGCTCCGCGATCCGGTTCTCCAGCGAGTCGTAGGAGCGCTGGAGGGCGGCGGCGCGGCGGCGGTTGCGGGTGGTGCAGTCGCTGCGGACCAGCTTGTGCAGGCGCTCCAGCAGGGGCCCCGCGTCGGTGACGTAGCGGCGCACCGCCGAGTCCGTCCACTCGCCCTTGCCGTAGCCGTGGAAGCGCAGGTGCAGGTAGACGAGCTGGGCGACCTCGTCGACCACGTGCTTGGGGTAGCGGAGCTCGCGCAGCCGCTTGCGCACCATCTTGGCGCCGACGACCTCGTGATGGTGGAAGCTGACCCGTCCGTCCGGCTCCTTGCGCCGGGTCGGCGGCTTGCCGACGTCGTGCAGCAGGGCGGCGAGGCGCAGCACCAGGTCCGGCCCGTCCTCCTCCTGGTCGATCGCCTGCTCCATGACGACCAGCGAGTGGGTGTAGACGTCCTTGTGCTGCATGTGCTCGTCGATCGCGAGCCGCATCGCCGGCACCTCCGGGACCACGTGCTCGGCGAGCCCGGTGTCGACCAGCAGCTCGAGGCCGCGCCGCGGGTGGGCGCCCATCAGGAGCTTGGTGAACTCGGCCTGCACCCGCTCCCGGGTGATCCGGGTGAGCTCGCCCGCCATCGCCGTCATCGCCGCGGTCACGCGGTCGGCCGGGGTGAAGCCCAGCTGGGACACGAACCGGGCCGCGCGCAGCATGCGCAGCGGATCGTCCGCGAAGGACTCCTCGGGGGTGGCCGGGGTGTCCAGGACGCCGACGGCCAGGGCGGCCAGCCCGCCGTACGGGTCCACGAAGCGGCGCTCGCCGGGGACGGAGTGCACCTCGACGGCCATCGCGTTCACGGTGAAGTCCCGGCGGACCAGATCGCCCTCGAGCGTGTCACCGAACCGGACGACGGGGTTGCGGCTCCGGCCGTCGTACTGGTCGGCCCGGAACGTGGTGATCTCGAGCGTGTCGTCGCCGCGGCGGAGGCCGACGGTGCCGAACTCGATGCCGGTGTCCCACGTCGTGTCCGCCCACCCGGCGACGATCTCGAGGATCTGCTCGGGGCGGGCGTCCGTGGTGAAGTCGAGGTCCGTGCTGCCGCGGCGCAGCAGCGCGTCCCGCACGCTCCCCCCGACCAGGTACAGCCCGTGCCCGGCCGCGCGGAAGCGGTCTCCGAGCTCACCGGCGACGTCCGGGATGTCGAGCAGCTCCACGAGGGCATTCTCCTGGGCACGCCGGAGTTCGTCCGGCGGTTCCGGTGCTGCGGTGACGGCGGCACCGGAGATCACGAGCGGGGAGGACACGACGAGCCAGTGTAGGCGGGCGCGTGACGGCCGGGCGGACGGAGGGTGACGGACGCGGTGACACGCACCCGCGCCACGATCGGCGCGGAAGCCTCCGGGGGAGGGCCGGGCTCGTTACCATCGCCACATGTCCTCCTCCCGCGGCCGTTCCGGAGGGCGCCGCGCGGGCCGGCCTGCGGAACGGCGCCGCCGGCTGAGGACCGTGGACGAGACGTCCGCGGGGGGCCTGGTCGTGGACCACGAGCTGGGCCGCGCCGCCGTCATCGGCCGGTTGGACCGCCGCGGGCGGCTGCTCTGGTCCCTGCCCAAGGGCCACATCGAGGCCGGTGAGACGGCCGAACAGGCGGCGGTGCGCGAGGTCGAGGAGGAGACCGGCATCATCGGTCGCGTGGTCGCACCCCTGGGCACGATCGACTTCTGGTTCGTCGCCGAGGACCGCCGCGTGCACAAGACCGTGCACCACTTCCTGATGCGGGCCCTCGGCGGCGACCTGTGCGACGACGACGTCGAGGTCGCCGAGGTGGCCTGGGTGCCGCTCGGGGAGCTGGAGGGTCGGCTCGCCTACGCCGACGAACGGAGGCTGATCCGGCGCGCCACCGAAATGCTGGAGGAGACCGCGTGAGGGGTCTGGCGACCCTCGCCGTGATCGTCGCCCTGCTCGTCGGGCTCCCGGTCGCCGCCTCGGCGCAGCCGGGCACCGTCGGGGCCACGGGCCTGCAGCTCACGCTCGGCGGCACCGAACCACGGGTGATCACCTCGGACGGGCCGGGCACCCTCACCCTGACCGGCACGCTGACCAACACCGGCAGCACCCCGGTCGGGAACATCGGCGTCCGGGTGCAGCGCAGCGATCCGCTGCGCACCGAGGCCGCCGTGCGCGAGGCACTGGCCGGGGACGACGCGGCCGACGCCGTGACCCCCCAGTTCACGAACCTGCCGACGGAGCTCGCGCCGGGTGCGAGCGTGCCGGTGAACCTGAGCGTGCCGCTGACCGGCCCGCCCACGACCTCGCTCGCGCTGACCCGCACCGGGGTGATCGCGCTGCTGGTGAACGTCAACGCGAGCCGGGACGGCATCCGGGCCCGGATGGCCGCGGTGCGGACCCTGCTGCCGGTGCTGTCGCTCCCGGGCGGCAGCCCGGCGAACCGACCGGCCGCCGCCACCCCGTTCACGCTGCTCTACCCGCTCACGGACGCCCCCCGCCGGCTCCCCACGGTTCCCGGCGAACAACCCACCCTGACCGACGACTCGCTGGCGGCCTCCTTCGGCCCGGGAGGCCGGCTGAGCGGGCTGGTCGACGCCCTGGCCGCGCGCGCCCCGGTCGGCTCGCTGCTGCGGAGCGGGATCTGCGTGGCAGTGGACCCGGACCTGCTCGAGACGGCGTCCCGGATGGAGGAGGGCTACCAGGTCCGCGCACCGGACGGCACGCTCACGCCCGGGACCGGCGCCGACGCGGCCAAGGCCTGGCTCGCCCGGCTCCAGGGGGTGCTGCGGGGCGGCTGCGTACTCGCCCTCGCCCAGGACGACGCCGACCTCGTGGCTCTCGTCAGGGGCGGGGCGGCCGATCTCGCCCAGCGGGCCGTCACCGACGGGCGCCGCATCGCGTCGGAGGTGCTGGGCACCCCGGTCCTCGCGGACACGGTCTGGCCGGCGGACGGCGTCCTCGACGAGACGACGCTCGGCCAGGTGGCGGCCGCCCGCGACGGATCCTCGGCCGTCGTGCTGTCGGCCGACGCCGTCGAGGACAGCTCCCGCACGTCGGGGGTGGTCCCGGTGGCCAATCCCGGGGCCGTCGGCACCAGTACGACCGGAGTGCTGAGCGATCCGCTGCTCACCCTGGCCGCGACCGGCCCGGCCGCGTCGACGGCGAGCACGAGCCCGGCCGGCGGCGACGGCCCGCTCGGCACCCAGGACGCGATCGGCACGCTGGCCTACCGGGCGCTCACGGCGAGCCCGGGGAGTCCCGCGCCGCTCGTCCTCGCCCCGCCGCACCAGTGGGAGGCGAACGGCCAGGCCGCGGACGCGCTGCTCGGCGCCGCCTCCCGCTTCGTCACCGACGGCCTGATCACGCCGCGGGCGCTCGGCGCGTCAGTGGCCGCAGGCCCGGCCCCGGACGCCCCCCGGAGGCGGCTGCTCTACCCGGTGCGCCTGAGCGCCGCCGAGATCCCGCCCGAGGTGGTGTCCGCCCTCGTCGCGAGCCGGGACGACGTCGAGCGGCTGCGCGCGGCCTCGGACTACGAGACGGGCGTCGGTGCGCCGCCGGACCAGGTGTTCGACCCGCTCCTGCGCGGCCTGCTGCGCGGGGCGTCGGCCGCCTGGCGCGGTCGCCCGGACGTCGCCCGCATGCAGCAACGGCTGGTCAGCGGCCGGATCGGCGAGCTGGTCGGCTCGGTGCGCGTGCTGGAGCCGCCGGGGCCGTTCTCGCTCGGGACGCGGGACGCGCCGGTGCCCCTGACCGTCGCCAACGGGCTGCCGATCACGATGACCGTGCGGGTGGAGCTCACCAGCACGGCCGGGCTGCGGGTCGCGCCGATCCCCGTGCAGCGGGTGCCCCCGGCCGGGCGCGTGCAGGTCAGGGTCAACACCGAGGTGCTGCGTTCGGGGCAGTTCACGGTGGAGGCCGCCGTCCGGACCCCGGACGGCGGGGCACTCGGCGAACCGACGCGGCTGCAGGTGCGCTCGACCGTCTACGGGACGGTCACGATCTGGCTCACGGCCGTCGCCGGCGGGCTCCTGATCCTGCTCGCCGCCCGCCGGGTGATCCGCCGGATCCGCCGGGAACGTCCCGTGCCCGCGGTGCCGGAACCCGCGACGACCGCGGTGACGCGGCCGTCCACACCTTCCGACCAGCCGCCGAACGGCCACCCCCCGGCACCGCCGAACGGGGTGCCGGACGGGTCCCGTCCCAGGTCGCAGGCCCGAACGCCCGCGGCGGACGACGGAACGGCGCCGCGCGCGTCACGGCGCGGGATCTCGTCCGGACAGCATGATCTGCCGTAGGCTGACCGCCGGGGATCCGGGTGATCCGGAGACCCACGGGGGAGCTGTACCGCGCGTGAGCGCACGGGGTGGAGGTCGCGACCGGTGAGCGGGCAGACCGAGGAGCAGCCCGGGTCGGAGGCCGACCCGGGTGGTGCGGCCATGGCGTCGGTGCCCGCCGCCCCCGCCGCGACGCTGCCCCCTTCCGCCATCCCACGGCCCACCACCCCGCGGGACGGGAGCCGCCGCGGCGGCGCCGAGAGCCCGGTCCGCTCGCTCTCGCCGACCGGCGCGGGGGACGTGCTCGCCAACCGCTACCGGCTCGTCACGCGCGTCGGGTCCGACCTGGGGGCCGGCGCCGAGTTCTGGCAGGCCGAGGACACCGTGCTGCAGCGGGACGTAGGGGTCACCGTGCTGCGCCGGCGCCCCGCGGACGACGAGCAGGAGGACCCGGAGGGCACGGCCCGCGCCGGCGAGATGATCGTGCGCGCGCTGCGCTCCGGTGGCTTCGAGCATCCCGGCTGTGCCCGCCTGCTCGACGTGCTGGCCGCCGGTTCGCCCGGTGTGCCGGCGGACGTCCTGGGCGCCGCCGTCACCGAGTGGGTGGCGGACCACAGCCTCACCGAGGCCGTCGCCGGCGGCCTGATCCGCCCGTTGCGCGCCGCCCGGATGGTCCAGGAGCTGGCGTCGGCGGCCGAGGAGGCCCACGGTCGTGGCCTGGTCCTCGGCTGCGACCACCCGCAACGCATCCGGGTGACGGGGGACGGGCGGGCGCAGGTCGCGTTCGTGCTGCCCCGCCCCGGGGTCGATCCCCAGGACGACGTGCGCGGCCTCGGCGCCGTCCTCTACACGCTGCTCACCTCGCGCTGGCCGCTGTCCGGCTCGGACGCCGCGCGCGCCGGGCTGCCCTCCCCGGACCGGGCGGCGGACGGCTCGCCCGTGCCGCCGTCCGCGGTCCGGCCGGGGGTGCCCGTGGAGCTCGACGCCGTGTGCGGCGCCGCCCTGGGCTCGGCCGGCACGGTCGGGCGGGTGCACACCGCCGCGGCCGTCCACACGATGATCAGCGAGGTCGTCGCCGAGGACGACCGGTCCGCGCTCTTCCCGCCGGAGCACGACGGCGTCCCGGCCGACCCGGGGGACGTCTGGCAGAAGAAGACCCGCCGCCCCGCGCGCACCGAGCCCGCCCGCCGGCGCAAGCTCGTGATCGGGCTGTGCGTGCTCGGCGCGGCTGTGCTCGTGGTGCTCGGCTACCTCGGCGTGCAGGTGGGGTCCCTGTTCGGCGAGCCGAAGGCGCCCGCGATCGTCCTCCCGGGGGCGGGCGCGGTGGCCTCGGCACCGACCGCACCGGGCGGTCCCGCGCCGAGCGCGGCGGTCACCGGGGTGTCCGTGCAGGTGTACGACAAGACCGGGGACCAGGACAACACCGACGACGTCGACCGCGCGGTCGACGGCAACCCGGCCACGAGCTGGTCGACCTACACCTACAAGCAGCAGCTGCCCGCGCTGAAGCCCGGCGTGGGGCTGATGGCGTCCTTCGCCTCCGTCGAGCAGCTCTCCCGGATCACGATCGACTCGCCGAGCGCCGGGTCCGTGGTCGAGGTGCGCTCGTCGGCCTCGGGCGATCCCGATCTGGACGACACGACGCTGCTCACCCGTCAGACGCTCGGGTCCGGGGTCACCACCATCTCGCTCTCGGACAGCCAGCCGGTGCAGCACGTGCTGATCTGGATCACGAAGCTGGGCGGCGGCGGGGACGCCAACGTCACCGAGATCGACGAGCTGACCTTCTACCGCGCCGGGGTCTGAGTTCCGGCTCCTCCCGATTCGCGGCGGTGAACGGTTTCCGCCGTTCCCCCACGGGCCGGGGGCGCACGGTCCTAGCGTCCGCGCGTGCCCGTGGTCGACCTGCGCTCGGATCCCCAGCTCCTCGCCGCGCACCGGTCGGGGGAGCGGGGTGCGTTCGACGAGCTGGTGCGCCGGCACGGCGACCGGCTCTGGTCGGTGGCCTACCGCACGCTGCGCGATCCGGAGGACGCGGCGGACGTCCTGCAGGAGGCCCTCGAGGCGGCCTACCGGCGGGCGGCGGCGTTCCGTGGGGAGTCCGCGGTGAGCACCTGGCTGCACCGGATCGTCGTCAACAAGTGTGTGGACCGGGTGCGGCACGACCGGGCCCGGCCACCGTCCGCACGACGCCTCACGGCTGCGCGGACCGAGCGGGAGCCGATCGCGCTCGACCCGGCGGAGCGGGCGACCGAGCGGCTCGCCGTGGTCGACGCCCTGCACCAGCTCCCGGTGGAACAACGCATGGCCATAGTTCTCGTCGATGTGGAGGGATATCCGGTGGCCGAGGCGGCGGCGATCCTGGAGGTCCCGGTCGGGACCGTGAAGAGCCGGTGCGCCCGGGGCCGGGTCCGGCTCGCCGCGCTGCTGGGTCACCTGCGGGAGGAGGCGTGACGAGCGGCTGGCTCACCCGGCTCGCCGAGGCGGACGCCGGGCTGCCGGACGAGGAGTCCGCGGCGCGGACGCTCGCCGCGGGGGGGCCGGAGGACCGGCGGGTGCTCGCCGCGCTGGCCGCCACCCGCGCCGAGCTCGCGGCGATCCCGCCGACCCGGCTGCCGGCCTCGGTCGCCGCGCGGCTGGCCGCGGGTCTCGACGGGCTGGACTCCGCAGCTCCCGCACCTGTTGTCACTCTGACGAGAAGACGGCGGAGACCGCTCCTGCTCACGGCGGCCGCGGCCGCACTCGTCGCCCTCGTGCTGCTCGGCCCCCCGGCTCCCACGCCGCCCACGGATCTCGCCGCCGCCGCCTCCCGGGTGGTGGCCGAGGGGGTCCGCGAGGTCGGCCCGCTCGCCGATCCCCAGGCCCTCGCCGCCTGCCTCGCCCGGGCCGGCGCCGCACCCGCCGGAGGGCCACTGCTCGCCGGCCGGCCGGTCGTCGTCGGCGGGAGGGAGGGGACGCTGCTCGTGCTCGGGACCGGTGTCCTCGGCCGGGTCCGGGCCGTCGTCCCGGCGGCCGACTGCGTCGCTGTGCTGGGCGACCTGACCGTCGGCGGGTGAGACACGTCACCACCTGGGTGGATGCCCTGGCCGGGAGACGGAATGCCCACTTCTAGGATCGCGTTGTACGCGGAGCACGACGAGGAGGAAGTGAGGCATCGGTGAGCACCGAGCAGAAGATCCACGAGCTGATCGTCATCGGCTCAGGACCGGCCGGGTACACCGCCGCGGTCTACGCCGCGCGGGCCCAGCTCGACCCGGTGGTCTTCGAGGGCACGCAGTTCGGTGGCGCCCTGATGACCACGACCGAGGTGGAGAACTTCCCCGGCTTCACGGACGGCATCATGGGTCCGGAGCTGATGGAGCAGATGCGCGGGCAGGCGAAGCGGTTCGGGGCGGACCTGCGGGCCGAGGACGTCGAGAGCGTGTCGCTGGGCGGCGCGGTCAAGGAGGTCACCGCCAACGGTGTGACCTACCGGGCCCGTGCGGTGATCCTGGCGATGG
>NZ_BAAAQK010000014.1:0-20888 GCF_039531635.1 Pseudonocardia ailaonensis
CCGAGCACGTCGACCCGGACCTGATCAACGCCGGGAAGGAGACCGTCACCGTCGGCCCGGGCGCGTCGTTCTTCGACTCCGCGTTGTCGTTCGGGATCATCCGCGGCGGCAACCTCGACGTCGCCGTCCTGGGCGCCATGCAGGTCTCCGAACACGGCGACCTGTCCAACTGGATGGTCCCCGGGAAAATGGTCAAGGGCATGGGCGGGGCGATGGACCTCGTCCACGGGGCGCGGCGGGTGATCGTGCTGATGGAACACACCGCCCGCGACGGCTCGCCGAAGATCCTGCGCGAGAACACCCTGCCCTACACGGGCCTGCGGGTGGTCAACCGCATCATCACCGACCTCGCCGTCATCGACGTCACCCCCGACGGCCTCGTCCTGGTCGAGACCGCACCCGGTGTCACCGAGGACCAGGTCCGCGCCGCCACCGACGCCCCGCTGACGGTCACCGCCACGACCTGACGCCGTCATACGCGAGATATGATACGTTGAGGGCCTCGACGTCCGTGCCCGTCGTCGTCCCCACCGCGGTGGTGCCGGCGCCCGGGCCCGTGGCCTCAGGCGTCCGCGCCCGGTGCGCGCGACCTGCGGCAGGACCGTCCTTGTCAGGAACCCGGGGTGAGGATGTCCGTCGGATCCGGCTCCACCGAGCTGGCTGTTGACCTTCCGCACGGCATTCCACCGGGCCGCATGAGAGTCGCCCTGACGGCTCTCATGCTGGCCCTGTTCGTCTCGATGCTGTCGAGCACGATCGTGGCCAACGCGCTGCCGCGCATCATCGGCGACCTCGGCGGGAACCAGACGGGCTACTCCTGGGTCGTCGTCGCCACCCTGCTGGCCCTGACGGCGACGACCCCGATCTGGGGCAAGCTCGCCGACCTGTTCGACAAGCTCCTGCTGATCCAGGTGGCGATGCTGCTGTACGTCGCCGGGTCGGTGCTGGGCGCGTTCTCGCACTCCATGACCGTCCTGCTGGTGGCCCGGGCGATCCAGGGCGTCGGGGCCGGTGGCCTGTCGGCGCTCAGCCTGGTGATCGTGGGCTGGATCGGGACGCCCCGGGAGCGCGCGCGGTTCTCCGGGTACCTCGGGGCCGTGTACGCGGTGGCCACCCTCGCGGGCCCGCTCATCGGCGGCGTGATCGTGGAGTCGCCCCTCGGCTGGCGCGGATGCTTCTTCGCCAGCCTGCCGATCGCCGTCGTCGCCATGGTCCTCATGCAGCTGACGCTGCGTCTGCCGCGGGGCCGGAGCCCGGTCCGCATCGACATCGCCGGATCGGCGCTGGTCGTCACGTCCGTCGGTCTGCTCCTCATCTGGACGAGCCTGGTCGGGCAGCAGTTCGCCTGGGTCTCGGTGAGCACCGCGCTGCTGCTCGGGGGCGGCCTCCTGGTCGGCGTCGCGGCGGTGGTCGTCGAGCTCCGGCACCCGGAACCGGTCCTCCCGCTGCGCCTGTTCCGCAACCGCAACGTCCTCATGTCCACGCTCGCCTCGGGCCTGCTGGCCACCGTCGCGTTCGCCGCGACGCTCTACCCGGCCCAGTACTTCCAGCTCGCCCGCGGGATGAGCCCGCAGGCCGCGGGGCTGATGACGATGACGACCGTCGGCGCGCTGGCGCTGGCCAGCGTCGTGTCGGGGCGGAAGATCAACGGGCGGTTCTGGCGGTGGTGGCTGGTGTCGGGCACCGTGGCCGTCGCGGTGGGGCTGGGGCTCCTCGGGACGGTGGACGTCCACACCCACCTCGTGGCGGTGGGGGCCTACCTCGGGGTGCTGGGTCTGGGGCTGGGCCTGACGACGCAGAACCTGGTCGTGGCGGTGCAGAACAACGTCGAGCTGAGCGAGATGGGCGCGGGGAGCGCCATGGCGAACTTCGCGCGGTCGTTCGGCGGCGCCGTCGGCGTGTGCGTCATGGGTGCCGTGCTGTCCGCCCGGACCGCGACGATGGTCGCCGAGGGCGTGCCGGGCCTGGGACCGACCACCGGACCGCTGCCCGAGCAGGGCCGGATCCCGATCCTCGACACGCTGAGCGCGCCGGTCCGCGAGCTCTACAGCAGCGCCTACGGGACGGCGTTCGGCGAGGCGTTCCTCGTGATCGTCCCGCTGGCCGTGCTCTCCATCGTCTGCGTCGTCCTGCTGCAGCCGGCGGTCCGCGACGACGCGGTGCCCCTGCCGCCGGAGGTCACCGCGTGAGGTACTCACTCGTCGACCTCGCCGCGGTGGCACCGCGGGGCGACAAGCGCGCCGCGCTGGACCGCGCCGTCGCCTCGGCGGAGGAGGCGGAGAAGGCCGGCTACCACCGGATCTGGTACGCCGAGCACCACCGGACCACCGGCTACGCGTCGCAGGACCCGGCGCCGCTCATCGCCCTGGCCGCCGCCCGCACCTCCCGCGTCCGCGTCGGCTCGGGTGCGGTGCTGCTCAACCACCACAGCCCCTTCACCGTGGCCGAGCGCTTCCTGATGCTCGAGGCGATGGCGCCGGGCCGGGTCGACCTGGGGCTGGGGCGCTCCTCGTCGGGGCCGCTGGTCGACTGCGCCCTCCGCCGGGACCGGCAGGCCGAGCCCGTGGACGACTTCGCCGACCAGGTCCGGGAGATCACCGGGTACTACCGCCACGACCTCGACAGCGCCCACCCGTTCCACCCGATCGACCTGACGGAGGGGATCGGCGGGACGCCCGACGTCTGGGTCCTGGGGTCCTCGGGACGCACCGCGGCGCTCGCCGGCCGGCTCGGCGTGGGCTACACGTTCGGCAGCCACATCAACGCGCCCCTGACCGAGGCGGCGCTGGACCACTACCGCCGCACCTTCGTTCCCAGCGCCCGCGACCCGCGCGGGCCACGGGCGATGATCGCGCTCGTGATCACCGCGGCCGACGACGAGGACCTGGCCCACCGGCTGACCTGGCCGGCGCGCGCCCTGCGGGCCGCGGGGCGGATCCGTCCGATCCCGACCCTCGCGGAGGCCGAGTCGGAGCTCGGCGCGGCCGAGAAGGCCCGGCCGAGCACCCTCACCGGGGGCGTGGTCCCCGACCAGATCTCCGGGACGGCCGAGTCGCTGCGCCAGCAGCTGGAGCCGTTCGTCCGGCGCATCGGGGTCGGCGAGATCGTCGTGCAGGACATGCTGACCGACCACGAACTGCGGAGCCGGTCCCGCGAGCTCGTGGCGGCCGCGCTCGCCTCCGTCGACGTGGCGGCGGAGTTCGAGTAGCCGCCCGAGCCCCGGGCCGGCGGTGGTTCACCCGGAGCCGACCGCCCGCACGGTCTCGCCCCGCAGCTCGTGCATCAGGTCCAGCTGCTGCGCGAGGGAGCCGCGGCCCAGGTGCGTGGTCGTGAGGGCCAGGTCGGTGCCGCCGGCCTCCTGCCACGCGGTCACGTGCCGGGCCAGCTCGGCGGCGGTCTCGACACGCACGAGGAGCTCCAGCCCGAACGTCGACGGGTCCCGACCCGCCTCGTCGAGCATCCGGCGGACGCGGGCCAGGGCCGCGTGGGCCTGCTCCGGCGACCCGGAGAAGACGAAGCCGTCCCCGACCCGGACCGCGCGGCGGAAGGCGGGCTCGCCGAACCCGCCGAACCACAGAGGGATCGGGCGCCGTGGCCGCGGGTTCACGCACGCGCGCTCGATGTGGTCGAAGCGGCCGTGGAAGGTGACCAGCGGCTCGGTCCACAGCCTGCGCAGCAAGGGGATCTGCTCGTCGAGGCGGGCGCCGCGGGTGCCGAAGGACTGTCCGAGGGCCTGGTACTCGACGTGGTTCCAGCCGACGCCGATGCCCAGCCGGACCCGGCCGCCGGACATCAGGTCCACGTCGGCGGTCTGCTGGGCGACCAGCGCGGTGGGCCGCTGGGGCAGCACCAGCACGCACGTGGCCAGCTCGATCCCGGTGGTGACGGCCGACAGGTAGGCCATCGCGGTGAACGGGTCGAAGAACGGGTCGTGCTCGTCGTCGCGCCCGGCCAGGGGCGGCTCCCGGTCCGCGTGCTCGGTGCCGAGCACATGATCGGCGAGGTGCAGGGTCGTGTAGCCGAGCTCCTCGGCCGCCCGGCCCACCGTGCGCAGCGCCTCGACGTCCCCCGCGAGGTCGTTCTGGGGGAACAGGATCCCGACCCTCACGCCACCCCACCCGTCACGGCCGAGCCGCGCACCAGCGGACGGCAGTTGACGTACGCGACCGGGTGCAGCGCGATGCCGAGCTCCGGTTTGCCGCGCCAGTAACAGATGTCCGGGTTGCGCCGCACCTGGTTCTCCTCGTCCTTCAGGAACGTGATGTCGCGCGTCTCGTGGCCGATGGCGTCGACGAACCGGCCGGTGGCGTTCAGCACCGGATGGGCGACGTGCTGGGCGACCAGCTCCAGCACGCTGCCGCCCCGCTCGTCCGCCGCGAGCTCCGCCCGCGCCTCGTCCGGGGCGACCGGATCCGGGAAGCGCTGCCCGAACCAGGCGAACCAGGCCGTGTAGGGCCCGGCGGGCTCGCGGTGGCGCTCGTCGATCGGCACGAAGGTCGTGGTGCGCGTGCCGACCGACCGCGTGATGCCGGCGAGGTCGGCCTGACGCTCCCACGGGATGCGGGTCTCGACCAGCAGCGGCACGTCGAGGCGGCCCCGGTACTCCGGCGGCTGCGGCGCGAACCGGGGCAGCGAGGCGACGTACTCCGCCTCGGTGAGCCCGAGCTCGCGGTGGAAACCGAGGGCCACGTAGCCGGCGGCCTGCCGGGCGAGCTCGCCGTCGAGGTCCAGCGCCGCGGGGTCGGGGAGGTCGTCCGGGTACCGGAGCACCGGATCCGGCGCCTCGGCGACCAGCCCGCGGCCGGTGGACGGGGCGCCGACCGACCGTCCGCCGAGGTAGTCGACCCGGTCGCCGGGGCCGAGGTCGAACGCGACGAGCAGGCTGCCCTCGTTCGGCTCCTCGGGACGGTCGGCGGCGGGCGGCTCGGGGCCGTCGACCCGGCTGCACACCATCCGCCCGCCGATGTAGTGGGCGAAGCGGGACCAGGTGACCCGCTCGTCGAGGTAGCGGCCGGTGAGCAGCTTGCTGTCCTGGGTGGCCACGATGTACTGGTTCAGGCTCGCCAGGGTGCGCCCCTCGGCGGCGACCGCGGCGACGAGGTCGTGCTCGTCCGAGCCCAGGTACGGCGCGTCCGTCCCGGCGTCGTAGTCGAACCAGCCCGAGGGGTTGTCGAGGTTCGTCACCGGGTTGCCCTCGAACAGGGCGAAGCTGCGCAGGAGCGGGAAGATCGCGGCGAGCCGGTGCCGCGTGCGTTGCGTCGCGAGCTCCGCGGGCAGGTAGCCGACGCGCCGGCCGGCCGCGTCGACCGCCGCCAGCTCCGCGGCGGTGTACGGGCACGGCGGCACGTCGTGGACGGTGCCGGCCGCAGCCGCGCGTTCGCGCCAGATCTCGCGGAACGCGCTCGTCACGACGTCGGGATCGGTCGGGTTCGCGCGGTAGGCCGCCATCGCGTCCTCGAGGGTCACGGGCACAGCCACTCCCCGTTGCGGACGAAGTACTTCTCGGCGACGTCGGCGCCGAGGGGACCCAGGGTGGCGAGGTTCTGTGCCTTGATCGCGGCACCGCCCTCCAGGTGCGGGTAGTCGGTGGAGAAGCAGTAGCAGTCCGCGAGGTCCGGGTACCGCTCGAAGTACCGGTCGATCGGCTCGAAGTTGAGCGGCGTGACGCGCACGTTGCGCGCCAGGTACTCCGACGGCCTCATCGAGAGGACGCCGCGCAGCGCCTTGTGCAGCTCCCCGGCCCACATGTCGAGCCGTTCGGCCAGCGGCCCGAACCATCCGGCGCCGATCTCGATCACGCCGAAGCGCAGGTTCGGCACCCGCTCGAAGACACCGCCGAGCACCATCGCGGCGAGGTAGTTCTCGCTGGCGAAGTTCACCGTGGCGCCCGTGTAGGGGCCCACGGGGAACTCGACCGACGCCTTCGGCGTGGCGAAGGCCGGCACGTTCGCCGACCACCGGGTCGATGCGGCGAACGAGAAGTCGCTGCCCACGTGGAGCGTCACGGCGACGTCGGCGTCCGCGGCCATGCGCCAGAACGCGTCCAGAGCGGGATCGGCGGGCGAGGTGTCGGCGGGCGGTGACGCCGCGGGGATCCAGATCGCCCGGATGCCCTGCTCGATCAGGCGGGCGAGCTGCGCGGTCATCCGGTCGGCCGACTCGAGGAGCATCACGGCGACCGGCCGCAGCCGGCGCCCGCCCGTCTCCCCGGTGACCCGCGCGGCCCAGTCGTTGGCGGCCTCCATGACCTCGACGCCGATGCGGCGGGCGTCGGCGGCGGTGATGTCGAGGGCGAACGCCGGGCCGGCCAGCTCGGGCGACGCGGCCAGCCGCATGCCGATCAGCCCGAAGCTCGGGAACATCAGCGCGCGGTCGACCCCCATCAGGTCCATCAGCTCGGTGCGCCGGCCCATGTCGATGGCGGCCGGCGCGCCGGCGCCCTTCATCGTCCACACGACCTCGGAGGTCATCGGGACGTCGTCGGCGACGATGTCGGGGCGCACGATGCTGTTGACCCCGTTGTCGGTGAACCGCGGGCTCGCCGCGAACGGCGCCATCGTCTCCGCGACCGACTCGCCGAACTCCTGCGCCCACAGGTGGAACGGCACCATCTCGTGGGTGTCGGCATCGACCGCCCGGTCGAGCCACGGCCCGGCCGCCGTCGTCCCTGTCCGATCCATGCTTCTCCCGACGTCGAAAGCAGCCGATCAATCGTTCTCGGCGGACGGTACCAGGGGTTCCAGGAGCGGGAAAAGAGTGAAGGGGGTGGCCTACTCGTCGTTCTCGACAGCCGCGGCATGGGTGGCGGCCGCCGTGAGGAACGCCAGCGTCGTCGCCGCGACCTCGCCGGCCCGGCCGGGGCCACCGGGGACGCGGGCCCCGTGCATCGTCATCTGGACGGCGGTGCGCGCGATCGACCGGGAGGTGCGCGCCGGCAGCGCCGGCCAGACCTCGCGCAGGACCGCGGCCCACAGCTCGTCGGTGTCGACCACGAACTGGTTGACCCGCTCGAAATGGGTCTCGTCGAGGCTGTGGATCTCCCGCGACGCCATCGTCATGGCCTCGCGGTTCGCGACGCCCGTCGCGGCGAGTGCCCGGACGAGCCGGTCCATCGCCTCGGCGGGGCCCTCGGCCCCGTCGAGCGCGGTGAGGGAGGCGTTCGCCAGCAGGCCCGCGCACCGGTCGAACGTGGCGAGCAGGATGTCGTGCTTCGTGCGGAAGTGCTCGTAGACGGACGGGCCGGCGATGCCGACCGCCTTGCCGACGTCGCTGACCCGCACGCTGTGGTAGCCGCGCTCGCCGAACAGGGTGACCGACGCGTCGATGATCTGCTGCCGGCGGGTCACGGGTGGTCGCCAGGTGGGGGAGCGGTCGGGCGCCGGAGCGGCGGCGGGGGCCGGCGGCGCCTCGATCATGGCCTTCAGGCCGGCGCCGATGGAGCGGCGTCCATGGACGCCGGCGCCGCCGGCGCCGCCCGCCCCGCCCGGACCGGCCGCGAGCTGCGCGACCGCGTCGATCGCCCCCAGCGTCGCGTACAGCCGGGCCTCGATGTCCGGCGCGGGACCGGGAGCGGCGTCCTCGACCGCCGCGCGCCACTGCTCGACGAACACGCGATCGCGCCGGGCGACGTCCGGGTAGGCCTCGGCGTCGATCAGCGAGCGCTCGCGCAGGTAGGTCATCACCACCGCGGTGTCGGTGGCGGCCGCGTCGACCGAGACGGCGACGAGGTCGTCCAGCCCCCGTGGTCGCCGGTCGGCCTCGCAGACCGTGAGGGCGGCGGCGAACACCTCGTGCAGCAGGGCGGTCTTGCCGGTCAGGTAGCGGTAGAGGTTGCCCGCCGTGAGGTTGACGCTGTCGGCGATGTCGGTCATGGAGACGGCGGCGAAGCCCTTGCGGGCGAAGAGGTGCGCCGCAGCGCCCACGATCCGTTCGGTCTGCGCGCCGGCCATGGCGCCATCCTTGCAGCCGGCATCGGGCGGCCGGCGGCTCGCCGGGGGCCGGGCCCCGGGAGGGCGCGCCCGAGGAGAACGATCCATAGGGACCATGAGGCCCGTTCCTGTGCTAGAACACGTTGGCTCTGACGATGCGGGTGCCGGCGTCCGGGAACGCTCGGGAGGCATCGTTCGCGAAGCGGTTCGGAGAGAACGAGGAGTGGCCAGGTGGCGAAGGACTTTCTGCGCGACGTGCTGAACTCGCACATCGAAGGGGGCTCGGATCCGGGGTACTGGTGGGACGAGGAGCGCATCCCGCTCGACAGCATCGACAAGCGGGTCACCGAGCTGATGGACCTGCGCGGCAAGAAGGCCGTCGTCGTCGGCGGCGCGGGGCTGAACCTGGGGCAGGCCTGCGTCCACCGCCTCGCCGGGCTCGGCGCGGAGGTGGCCGTGGCCGACCTCGAACCCGCCGCCGCGGCGGACTTCCAGCGCAGCGCCGGTCGGGCTCCGAAGAAGGACGCCGCCGGGGTGGCGCAGGACGCGGCCGAGAAGTGGTCGGCCTCGGCGTTCCCGGTGTACGGGGACGTGACGACGTGGCAGGGCGCGTCCGACGTCATCGCCGAGTGCCACGAGCGGCTCGGGCGCATCGACATCCTGGTCGTCAGCGCGGTCGACGTCGTCATGGGGCCGTTCGCCGAGATGACCCCCGAGGAGATCGACCGGTCCGTCCGGGGAACGCTGATGATCCCCGTCTACTGTGCCCGCGCCGTGCTCGACTACATGATCCCCCAGGGTGGCGGCCGGATCATCAACGTCGGATCGACGTCGGCGATGACGGCCATGCCCGGGCACATCATGTACGGGACCTGCAAGGCCGGGGTCAACACCTTCACCAACTACCTCGGCAAGGAGCTCGCGGCCCAGGGCGTGCACGTGCTCGGGGTGAACCCCGGGAGCATGTGGGGGCCCGACCGCGAGTTCGTGCCCGACTCGTACCTGGGCCTCTACGCCCGCGGCCGCCAGGCGATCCAGCGCTACGAGCTGCCCGAGGAGGTCGCCAACATGGTCGCCTTCCTCGCCACGGACGCCGCGAGCTGCATGGCCGGGACCATGGTCGACATGGGTGGGGGTCAAGGCATCTGAGACTCGCGGGCGCCGTCCTCGACGGTGCTCATGAGGGCCTCGCGCCACTCCTCCGGGCTCAGGGGGGTGAGCTCCCGGGGGAGGGGCGCGGGGACCGGCCGGCCACGTTCCTGTGCGCGGGCCCGCACGCCGTCGTCGTCGCAGAAGCCGCGACGGCTGCGCTTGAGGCACACGAGTCCCACCAGATGTCCGCGGTCGTCGACGACGGCGAGCCGGCGCCCGGTGCTGCCGAGCAGCCGGGTGATCGCCAGCAGCGGGGTCGTCGAGGTGACCGTGCGGCCCTCCAGGCGGCCGTACCCGGACGCGGGGGAGGCGGCGTCGAGACCGGGGCCCAGGTCGGCGCGCTCGATCGCGGTGACGAGTCGTCCCGCGCGGTCGACGACGAGGACCAGGTGGACGTGGTCGTTGTCGAACTCGGCCCGGACGTGGGAGAGGCACGCGTCCGGGCCGAGTCTCTTGGGGACGGTCACCATGAGGTGCCGTGCCTGCAGCGGCGGCGTCACCGGGCGGGGCCGACGCTCACGCGCCCCCACCGACCGCCGCCACGCGGATCGGGATGTTGCTCATCAGGGGCTGCCCCGAGTACGGGTCGAACGCCACGTCGTCCGCGATCAGGCGGCCGACGCTCGTCCCGTGGCGGCGGACGTCGTCGTCCTGGCCCGGCAGGTCACCGAAGGAATGGGTCATCGAGACCGTGCCCGGCCGCATCGTCGGGTCCGCGTCCGCGACGGCGACGACGGCGGCCCGCGGCGACCGGATCTCGACGAGCGAGCCCGCCTCGACGCCCAGCGCCGCGAGATCGTCGGGATGGAAGCTCGCCGGGTTGTACGTCGGCTTGTTGGGCGGCGCCGCCAGCGCGGGGGAGTTCATGACGTGGGCCATCCGCCGCGCGAGCAGGCGCAGCGGGAAGGCACTGTCCCCGTCGTCGGGTGCGCTCGCCGAGGTGGCGGCCAGGTCGGCCATCATCGTCTCGTTCCCGACGTCCAGCCGTCCCGTCCAGCCGGGCTCCTTGGGTGCCACGTGGACGGCCGGCTCCGGGAAGAGGGCCCCCTGCGGATGCTTCCGGACCTCCTCGAGCGGGATGCGCGACCCGGCGTGCACGATCTCCATCAGGGCATGCGCGTCGCCCGGGCCCTCCATGTCGACGGGGGTCGCCGCGGAACCGTCGGGGACCAGGCCGTCGAACGAGAGCTCGAGTCCGAGGCGCTGGGCGAGGAGGTAGAAGAACCGCCACTGCTCGATCACGTCGGATCCGGGGGGCGGCTCGACCACCGCGTCGGTGTACTGGCCGAACGGCTCGGGCAGCCCGGCGCCGACCGTGTACTCCGCCATCCGCTGCATGAAGCCGTTGGTGCCGGGCATCTCGTACGGGAGCTGGGCGGCGATGACGTAGTCCGCGAGCCTGGCCGTCGCGGACATCTGGATGTCCACCTGGACCAGCAGGTCCAGGGACCGGAGGGCGTCGACCACCTTGAGCTGGTCCGGGATGCACTTGGCGGGGTTGGCGCCCGTGCTGATCAACGCCCGGACCTGGCCCTCGCCCGGTGTCAGGATCTCGTCCGCCAGGGCGCTCGTCGGCATCCCGGCCCGCGACGCGGTGAGCCCCCGGACCCGCAGCTTCTCGCCGTCGCCGATGTCCGGGTACGGCGGGCGGGCCTGGGCCCGCGGCACCGCGGCGTTGGTCAGGACGCTCGGGCTCGGGAGGCGCTCACCCGCGCGCGTCCAGTGGCCCGAGATCGTGGTCAGGCAGAGGACGAGGTACTCGACGAGGGGGCCGTGCCCGGACATGTTCGCCCCGGTGCCGGAGGCCGCGTACCCGCGGCGAGCGCGACCGAACAGCCGGGCCGCGGCGACGAGGTCCCCGGCGTCGATCCCCGCCCGGCCGGCGACGTGCTCCGGGGTGAAGGGGGCCACGGCCTGCCGCAGCCGCTCGTAGCCGTCGACGTTCTCGGCGACGAACTCGTGGTCGACCAGGTCCTCCTCCATGAGGACGCGGATCATCCCGGCCAGGACGGCCGGGTCCTCGCCGGGCCTGACCTGGAGGTGGATCGAGGCCCGCCGGGCCGTCTCGGTCCGGCGCGGGTCGATCACGACGAGGTGGCCGCCGCGCTCCTCGAGCTTCCGGTAGGTCGACATGGGGAACCCCGCCGGTCCCACGAGGCTCACGAGGGGGTTGCTGCCCACGACGAGCGCGACGTCCGGCTCGCCGAACGCCTGGCTGGGGGCCATCCAGGCACCGTGGAAGGACTTGGCGATGGGCTTGCCCGGCTGGTCGATCGTCGACGTCGTGAACAGCATCGGCGAGCCGACCGCCCGGATGAAGGCGGCGACCATGCTCAGGTTGATCGGGTTCTCGAACGGGACGTAGGTGCCCATGAAGAGCGCGAAGGCCCGCGGCCCGAGGCGGTCGACGACCTCACCGAGCTTCGCGGCGATCTCGTCGACGGCGTCGAGCGTCGGGATGTCGACGAACCGTCCGTCCGGCAGCTTCTTGCGGGAGCGGAGCACGCGCTCGGGATGGTTGTACAGGCCGGCGTGGGTGCGGCCCTTGATGCAGGTGTAGCCGCGGTAGATGTCGTTGCCGGTGGCACCCGTGATGCGCTGCACGGCCCCTTCGGAGACGTGCACGTCGACCGGGCAGAAGTTCTGGCAGACCCGGCAGAACGATGGTGTGAGCTCCGTCATGCTATCTCGCCCTCTGATCGGCACCAGGACAGTCGGTGATGCTCGGGCACCGGGCGGACGTCGGCGTCCGGGCGGATTCTGCGGCTGAGCATAGCAGCCTGTTGACGATCGTGACGCGCAACGTCATGCTACTGCTCACATCACGGCAACCCACTCGTACGCTCGCTCTCACCCTCCGGCGATCGTCACGACCCGGCCGAAGCGCCCGACCCGCGGCCAGGCCCCTGACGCACCGAGTCCGGCACGACGTCCGGCGCACCGCCGGAACACGGCAGCGCACCGGCTCGGAGCTCGACCCCACCACGTCCGCGCAGGCCCGAACCAGCCACGCCTCAGGAGGCACGAGAATGAGCTCGCCCAGTCCCGCCGCTCCTACCGGGCGACGGTCGAAGGAACCGATCCCGCCCGTGGCGCGCCGCGCTGCCGTCGCCGGTTCCGTCGGCACGTTCGTCGAGTACTACGACTACGGGCTGTTCGGCGTCCTGACCGTCTACCTCGCGCCGCTGTTCTTCCCGACGGACAACCCGGCGTCCTCCATCCTGGTCAGCCTGGCGGTCTTCGGGCTGGGCTACGCCGCGCGCCCGATCGGTGGCCTGGTGATCGGCCGGCTGGGCGACCGGCGCGGGCGGCGGGCGGCCCTGCTGACCTCCGTGCTGCTCATGGGCGTGGCGACCAGCCTCATCGGGGTGCTGCCCACCTATGCGTCCGCGGGGATCACGGCATCGATCCTGCTGGTGGTGCTGCGGCTCGTCCAGGGCTTCTCCGCCGGCGCCGAGGTGCTCGGGTCCGTCACCTACGTCCTGGAGTCCGCACCACCGTCCCGGCGTGGCTTCCTGGCCTCGCTCACGCCGCTCGGCTCCACGCTGGGCGGGGCGACGGGTGCGCTGCTCGGCGGTCTGACCAGCCTGCTCGTGTCCAAGGCAACGATGCTCGACTACGGCTGGCGGATCCCGTTCCTCATCGCGATCCCGCTGAGCCTGTTCGCCTTCCTGTTCCGCCGCAAGATCGAGGACTCGCCCGAGTTCCTCGAGCTGGTGGCGCGCAAGGAGACGGCGAAGACCCCCATCCGCGACCTCTTCCGCCACCACCGCGCTCCGGTGCTGCTGGCCTGCACGCTGGCCCTCGGGCTCAACGCCGTCTCCGGCATCGCCGGCTGGATGACCACCTACCTGGCCGCGACGCGGCAGCTGCCCGTCACCCCGATCATCTTCGCCTTCGGGCTCGCGACCCTGCTCGCCGCCGTGGGCTCGCCGATCACCGGCCGCCTGACCGACCGCTTCGGCGGCGTGCGGGTCATGGTGGTCACGTTCGTCGGCTTCCTGGTGCTGTCGGTGCCCATCTTCTGGGTGCTCGGGACCGCGACCAACATCGTCGTCCTGTTCCTCGTGATCGCGCTCTACCTCATGCTCATCGCCTTCGTGACCGCGCCGGCGTACGCCTACATCGCCGAGCTGTTCTCCACCGACGTGCGCTTCTCGGGATCGAACCTGGGGCAGAACGTGGGCGTGTGCATCGCCGGTGGTACGACGCCGCTGATCGCCGGCGCCCTGGTGGTGGGGACGGGCTCCGCGCTCAGCCCCGTCATCTGGGTGGGTGCGGCCACACTGGTCGCGCTCGGCACGCTGTTCGTGGCGTCCAGGACGGTCAAGAAGAAGGCTCCCGCCCGCGAGGAGGAGGCCGAGGTGCAGGCGCAGACCGCCTGAGCCGGAACGAACGATCGACGCTGGCCGGGGCCGCCCGGCCCCGGCCCGCGTCGCACGGAGCGGGCGCACCGACGTCGCGTCCGTGTCGAGTCCGAAGAGTCCTTCCGAACCGGGGCGCATCGACATGACCACCACGCACCTGTCCTACTGCCGGCTCTGTCCCGCGCTCTGTGGGACGGTGGTCGACGTCGCGGACGACAAGATCGTCAGAGTCCGCGCCGACACCGAGAACGCCGTCTCGGCCGGCTACAGCTGTGTCAAGGGCCGCAACGCCCCGTCGGCCCACAACCACCAGGACCGGATCCTGAAGCACCTCCGCAAGCGGGCGGACGGCGAGTTCGAGACGATCGGCCTGCAGGCCGCCGTCGACGACATCGGCGAGCGCCTGACGGCGATCCTCGACGACACGGGCCCCGAGTCCGTCGGCACCTACTGGGGCACCTACGCGTGGCGGGCCAGCGCGACCCTGCCCATCGCGAAGGCGTGGTGGGAGGCGATCGGCTCGCACAAGACCTTCTCGCCGATCACGATCGACCAGGCGTCCAAGACCGTGACCTACGGACGGGCCGGCGCCTACGTGGGCGGCGTCCAGCGGCTCGAGGACGCCGACGTGTGGATGGAGGTCGGCGGGAACCAGCTGGTCTCCCTGCAGAGCCTCGGGTGGAGCAACACCAACCCGACCGTCAACCTTCGCGACCAGCGCCGGCGCGGGCTGAAGCTCATCGTCGTCGACCCCCGCCGGACCGAGCTCGCCAAGAACGCGGACATCCATCTCCCGGTCCGCCCGGGCACCGACGCCGTGCTGCTGTCCGCGTTCCTGAACGTCTTCTTCGCCGAGGGGTTCGACCGCCCGCAGTTCTGGGGGCGGTACGCGCAGAACGTCGACGCACTGCGCCGCTACGTCCAGGACACCACGCCCGCCGTCGCCGCCGAGATCTGTGGTGTGCCGGAGGAGGACCTGCTCGCCGCCGCCAGGATGTTCGGCGCCGGCCGGCGGGGGATGGCCAACGGGCACACGGGCACCGACATGGGGCCCGGCGGCAACCCGTGCGAACACCTGCTCAACGCGATCAACATCGTCTGCGGGCGCTACGCGGACGAGGGTGACGAGGTCCGCGCGGCGACGCTGACCGGGCCGGCCGTCGAGCCGCGCGCCCGGGTGATCGGCCCCTACCGCAAGTGGGAGTCGGGCTGGCAGAGCCGCCTCGGCTACGGCCTGCTGCCCAGCCCGCACAGCCACTTCGGCGAGCTGCCGGCGACGCTGCTGGCCGAGGAGATCCTGGCGCCGGGCCCCGACCGCGTGCGGGCGCTCTTCTCGGTCGGCGGGAACCCGGTCAACGCGATCCCGGACACCCGCCGCCAGGTGGAGGCGATGAAGGCCCTCGACCTGCTGGTCACGATCGACCCGTTCATGACCGAGACGGCGCGCCTGGCGGACTACGTCATCGCGCCGACGATGATGTACGAGCGCGCCGACTACAACATCCTGGGCGGCGCGTTCGGCCAGTACTCCGCCCCGATCGTCCCCGCGCCGGGCGACGCCGTCGACGAGTGGGAGTTCTTCTGGCGCCTCGGCGGCGCCCAGCGGCTCGACATGCGCCTCGGCGACGGGCCGAGCGAGGGCGTCGGCGCCTTCACTCCGATTCCTCGTGGGCGGCCCGGTCCGCTGACCGGCGAGCCGCCGTCGAGCGACGCCGTGCTCGCGATGATCGCCGACGACGACCGACTGCTCGAGCTGCTCAAGCGCCATCCACGTGGTTATGCCGCGCCACCGAGAACCGCGACCGTGCTCGGGCCGCTCGACACCGACCGGGACCGGCTCGACCTCTTCCCGCCCGAGTTCCCCGAGGAGATGGGGGAGCTCCGGCGGATTCTCGAGGACTCGGCCCGGCGCCGCTACCGGCTCGTCGTCCGCCGCTCCAAGGAGACGTTCAACGGCACGGGGAAGAACCTCCCCGAGCTGAACAAGGGCGGCACGAACCCCCTCCACATCCACCCCGACGACCTGGCCGAGCTCGGCCTCGTGTCGGGGGACCGGGTGGTGGCCTCGTCCGACCACGGCACGGTCAGGGCGGTGACACGGGCCGACGACAGCCTCCGCCCGGGCGTCGTCGCCCTGACGCACGGCTGGGGCGGGCTGGAGGACGAGGACCCGTTCGCCCCGGGCGTCGGGGCCAACGTCAACAACCTGATCAGCACCCGCGGCCCCTCGCAGCAGGTGCTGCGGATGCCGATCATGTCCGCCCTGCCGGTCGACATCGTCCCCCTGGAAGAAGCGCCGCACCGGTGAGCACCGACATGAAGCAGGCGAAGCGCACCGCAGCCGGCAGCAGCCTGGAGACGTCGGCGGGCAAGGCGCTCGCGTTGTTGGGTGCGTTGGGTGGTCCGCGTCCGGTGATGGGTGTGTCGGAGCTGGCGAAGGCGGTGAGTGTTCCGAAGTCGACGGCGCACCGGTTGTTGGTGGTGTTGACCGAGAGCGGGTATGTGCGTCGGGCGGGGGACAAGTACGCGTTGTCGACGCGGGCGTTCGAGTTGGGTAATCAGGTGGCGGTGGCGCGGGCGAACGGGTTGCGGGATCGGGCGATGCCGGTGCTGAGTGAGTTGTATGCGCAGACCCGGGAGGCGGTGCACCTCGGGGTCCCGGAGGGCTCGAGCGTGTTGTACGTGGAGAAGTTGTTCGGGCCGGAGTCGGTGCGGGTGGACACGGCGGTGGGGATGCGTCGGCCGCAGTACGCGACGGCGTTGGGGAAGGCGATGTTGGCGTTCTCGGAGTTGGGGTCGGGGGGGAGTGTGCCGGCGCGGTTCTACCGGTTCACGGCGTTCACGATCGGCACCCCGGATTTGTTGGGCCGGGTGTTGGAGCGGGTCCGTCAGGAGGGGTACTCCACGGATTTCGAGGAGGCGTTCCTCGGGGTGTCGTGTATTGCGGTGCCGGTGTTCGACCGGCGGAGTGGGAAGCCGGTGGCTGCGTTGTCGTTGTCGACGGCGGCGGCGGGGCGTGCGGTCCTGCGGTACAGGTCGGTGATGCTGAAGGCGGCCGACCAGCTCTCCGGCCGGGTCAGCACCCTGCTCGCCTGACGGGTCGGCCCGGCCGGCCCGTCGGGCGACCGGGCCGACCCCGACACGTGGTCAGGCGGGCACGTCGACGCGGGCGGTCTCGATCACCGAGGTGCACGTCCGGTCGAGGACCGCCTGGGTGTCGCCGATGAGGCTCAGCACGAAGAGGGTCCGGCCGTCGGCTCCGCCCAGCGCGCAGGCCAACGGCATCTTGTCCCCGACGTCGATCACGTCCGTGACCTTGCCGCCCTCGGTGATGCGGCGGCATTCGCGGGTCCACGGGGACGCGGTCCAGATCGCGCCCTCCGAGTCGGCCCAGATCCCGTCCGCGCTCGCGGGCTCGAGGTCGGCCCACACGCGCCGCGCGCCGAGCGACCCGTCCGCGGAGCGGTCGTAGGCGGTCAGCCGGTTGGACGGGAACTCGGCGACGACGTAGGTCGTGCCGTCCGCGATCAGCGCGGGTCCGTTCGGCGCGTCCAGCCGGTCGGCGACGACCCGGGCCGCGCCGTCGGGCTCGACCAGGATGATCACCCCGTCGCCGTCGAGGGGCCGGGGCTCGCTGTTCTTGTGGGTGCCCATCGAGCCGACGTACGCGCGTCCGAGGTCGTCCACCAGCATGTCGTTGAGCCCGCCGACCGCCAGGTCGCCGAGGTCGGCGTGGACGACGAGCTCGCCCGACGGCTCCAGCCGCAGGACGGTCGGCTCCGCCAGGTTGACGAGGAGGAGGCGGCCGTCGGGCAGGAAGCCCAGCCCGCTGGGCCGTCCGCCGTCGGGCAGCTCGACGACGACCTCGGCGCGGCCCGCCTCGTCGACCGTCATGACCCGGTTGGCGAAGATGTCGGAGAACCACAGGCGGTCCTCCCGCCAGCGGGGGCCCTCCGCGAACCGGAGCCCGTCCAGGAGCGGCGCCAGCCGGCGCTCCCCGGTCACAGCCCGGGCCCGCGATGGTTGTCGAGCAGAACCCTCAACCGCTGCACACCGGCCTCCTCGTACGTCGTGCGGATGTCCGCGCGGATCCCGACCCGACCGTGATCGAACCCTCGGCCGGGTCGTGACCCACCCGCCGTCATCTTCGGGGGGCCCGGTGCCCCCGGGCCAGGCGGTCGTCTCGTCCACCAGAACACCTCCGGCCGTGACGAGGACGGTTCAGCGCCACGGAACGCTTCGGTGGCCGGTCGCCGGGTCACCTGTGTTGACTGCGGTTCCAGCGGGGCCCGCAGCGGGTCCCGGGACTGTGTCGGGGACGCCACCGGTCGAGCCGGCTCGCGTCCCCGCCGATGCCGGAGGAGAGACCGTGAAGCCCGGAGTCCACACCAGGTCCCAGAGCCATGACGACGGCACATCCCGATGACCGCCGCGATCGTCTCCGGCGAGTCCGAGTCCGCGCTGGTCGCCGACTTCGCCCGGCGCGGCTGGACCGACGGGCTTCCGGTCACGGTGCCCACGGCCGAGCGGGTCGACGCCTTCTTCGCGGCGGCGGGCCGGGAGCCCGACGAGATCCTGCTCGGCGTCGAGGAGAACCGGCGGGACGTCAGCGTCCGGCTGGCCGCGGTCAACGCGGTGCTGGCCGGCTGCGCGCCGGAGCACTTCCCCGTGGTGGTGGCCGCGATCGAGGGCTGGGCCGACCGGCGCTGGGGCGCGGGGGACCGCACCTTCTTCTACATGTCCAACGCGAGCACGGGCGGCGGGGCCCAGCTCACGGTCGTCAACGGGCCGGTGCGCCGCTCGCTCGGCATGAACAGCGGCACCAACCTCTACGCCCCCGCCTCCCACGCGAACGTGGCGATCGGGCGGGCGCTGCGGCTGGTCCTGCGCAACGTCCTGGGCTTCACCCCGACCTCGCTGGACCAGGCGACCCAGGGGCACCCGGGCAAGGTCGGCTTCTGCCTCGCGGAGAACGAGGAGCAGTCCCCCTGGGAGCCGCTGCACGTCGAGCACGGCTTCGGCGCGGACGAGAGCACCGTGATGGTGATGAGCGGGCGGGGCCCGGAGCCGATCGAGAACCGCACCAGCTCCAGCGCCGAGGGCATCCTGATCACGATCGCGGACACCCTGTCCCGGCTCGGCGCGATGATCCCGGGCGGCCCGGTGGTCGTGGTGATGGGCCCGGAGCACGCCGACATCGTCGGCTCCAAGCACGGGTGGTCGAAGCGGGAGGCCAGGCAGTTCCTCTACGAGAACTTCCGGCGACCGGTCGCCGACCTCGAACGGGCCGAGCTCAAGTTCCGGCCCGACCCGCTGCGGGACCGGACCGAGGGCGGCGTCACCTACCGCTACGGGGCGCGGGACGTCGGTGACATCGCGCTGATCGTGGCCGGGGGCCGCAACGCCGGCATCTCCTCGGTGATCACCAGCTGGTGCTACAACACCCGGCCGGGCGAGTTCATCCTCTCGCCGGTCCGGACGCCCTGAACCCCGAGCACACCCCACACGAGCACAGCGCAGAGCCAGCGAGAGCAAGGAGGATCGCGATGGCGATCGAGGCTTTGGTCCCCGTCCCGGACGATGCGGTGGCGGAGGTGAGGACGGCGGCGCGGCCGACGCGCACCGAGAAGCTGGTGGTCGGCCTGCTCGCCAACACCAAGCGGAACGCCCCGGAGCTGCTGGCGGCCGTCGCCGCGCTCCTGCGGGCCGAGCTGCCGGAGGTCGACTTCGTCGGCCCGGTGGTGACCGAGGGGGTGATGCTCCCGTCCAAGGCCCAGCTGGACGACATGATCGAGCGCTGCGACCTCGTCCTCACCGGGCTCGGTGACTGCGGGTCCTGCTCGGCGACGACGATGCACGTCGCCACGGACTTCGAGGCCCGCGGCGTGCCGGCCGCGGCGATCTGCACGGAGCCTTTCCTCGCGTCGGCCTCCGCCATGGCCGCCCGTCGGGGTCTGCCGGGCTACGCCTTCGCCCGCGTCGCGCACCCGGTCTCGAGCCTCGAGCAGGACGAGATCGACGAACGCGCCCAGGAGGCGCTGCCGCAGGTGCTGTCCATCCTGGGCATCGACGCGCTCCGGGCGGCCGCGCGCCGCGAGGAGCTCGTGGCCGGGGTCGGGGAGGTGGCGGGATGAGCGACGGCTCCGGTGAGGGCGGTTCGTACGACGTCGCCGTCGTGGGCGGCGGGATCGCCGCCCTGTCCGCCGCGCTGTTCGCCGCGGGTTCCGGCCTGCGCACGATCGTGGTGAGCGAGATCGTGATGGGGGGCGAGCTGATCAACCTCGAGGAGGTCGTGCGGTTCCCCGGGATCACCGACCCGATCTCCGGTAGCGAGCTGGCCGGCCGCGTCGAGGTGCAGGCGGTGGAGGCGGGCGCCGAGTTCGTGTTCGACGACGTCACTGAGATCGCCCGGGACGGCGCGGACGGTGGGGCTTTCGTGGTGCGCGGCCTCGAGACCGACATCCGGACCCGCACCGTCGTCGCGGCGATGGGCGCCGGCCGGCGGCGGCTGGGCCTGGACGGCGAGAGCGACCTGGAGGGGCGCGGCGTCTCCTTCTGCGGCACGTGCGACGGCCCCTTCTTCAAGGAGAGGTCCGTGGCCGTGGTGGGGGACCACGAGTTCGCCGGCCGCGAGTCCCTCGTCGTCGCCCGCTACGCCTCGGCCGTCACCCTGATCACGCGCCGCGGGGAGCCCGATCTCTCCGCCGGGACGCGATCGGCCATCGACGGGAACGACCGGATCCGCGTGCTGCCCCACACGGAGGTGGCGGCCCTCGCCGGTTCCGGCGGGGTGCTGGGGGCGGTACAGGTCCGCGACGTCGAGACGGGTGGTGTCTCCGACCTCGATCTCGCCGGACTCTTCGTCAACGACGGCCTGGAGCCGAGGTCGTCGCTGCTGCGGGGCCTGGTGGAGCTCGCTCCCGACGGCCGCGTGCCGGTCGACGCCGGCATGCGGACCTCCGTCGACGGGCTGTTCGCCGTGGGTGAGCTCCGGTCGGGCTTCCCCGGCTGGGCCGTGGCCGCGGCCGGCGACGGTGCCGCCGCCGCGGCGTCGGCGCAGCAGCGGGTCAGGAGCTAATGGCCGTGGATCCGAAGGAGACCCCTCTGCCCGGGACCGTCCACGAGCTGATCGTCATCGGCTCAGGACCGGCCGGGTACACCGCCGCGGTGTACGCCGCGCGGGCCCAGCTCGACCCGGTGGTCTTCGAGGGCACGCAGTTCGGTGGCGCCCTGATGACCACGACCGAGGTGGAGAACTTCCCCGGCTTCACGGACGGCATCATGGGTCCGGAGCTGATGGAGCAGATGCGGGGGCAGGCGAAGCGGTTCGGGGCGGACCTGCGGGCCGAGGACGTCGAGAGCGTGTCGCTGGGCGGTGCGGTCAAGGAGGTCACCGCCAACGGTGTGACCTACCGGGCCCGTGCGGTGATCCTGGCGATGG
>NZ_BAAAQK010000015.1:0-24534 GCF_039531635.1 Pseudonocardia ailaonensis
CCGCGCGCTCCGCCCCGACCGCGTCGGCCACGAGGTCCCGCGGTCCGCGCTGCTCGGTCATCAGGGTGTAGCCGAAGCTCGTCATCCACGGCGGCTACCCCGCGAGCGGCCGGTGTGAACCGACGAGCGGAGCCGTTTGGTGCACACGGGCGCGGGTATCGGGTCGGGATGTTGACCGCACTGGCGCTGAACTGCACCCTGAGCCCGTCGCCCGCCGGGTCGAGCACCCAGAAGATGATCGACGAGGTCCTGGCGGCGCTGGGGAAGCACGACGTCACGGGTGACTCGGTCCGGGTGGTGGACCACGACGTCCGGCCCGGTGTCGAGGCGGACATGGGGCCCGGCGACGAGTGGCCCGCGATCCGCCGGCGGCTGCTGGCCGCGGACATCCTGCTGCTGGCCACCCCGACCTGGATGGGACACCCGAGCAGCGTGGCCCAACGGGTCCTGGAGCGGATCGACGCGGAGCTCTCCGAGACCGACGACGAGGGCCGGCCGCTGACCTTCGGCAAGGTCGCGGTCGTGGCCGTCGTCGGGAACGAGGACGGGGCCCACAAGATCGTGGCCGATGTCTTCCAGGGACTGAACGACGCCGGCTTCACCGTCCCGGCCCAGGGCTCGGTGTACTGGAACGGCGAGGCGATGCAGGGCGTCGACTACAAGGACCTCGACCGCACGCCCGACGCCGTCGCCACCACCACCGCCACCCTGGCCGCGAACGCCGCCCACCTCGCACGCCTGCTCGGCGCACAGCAGTACCCGGGGAAGGCGTGATGGAGAACCTCCGCACGGTCGGCGAGCACATCGTCCGGCGACTCGGCCTGTGGGGCGTACACCGCTTCCACAGGCCTTCGCTTCACGTCGGCGAGGCGACGCGAGCGGTGCGCCGGAGGTTGGGCGACGGGTAGCGGGTATCCGGCGCCCATGGCGGAACGAATCGACACGGTGATCCTCGATGTCGACGGCACCCTGGTCGACACCAACTACCAGCACGCCTTGAGCTGGTACCGGGCTTTCCTGCGGTTCGACGTGGAGCTCCCGGTCTGGCGGCTGCACCGGGCGATCGGGATGGGTGGGGACCAGCTCGTGCCCGCCGTGGCGGGAGCCCGGTTCGAGGACGAGCACGGCGACGACGTCCGCGCGGCGTGGGCCGAGGAGTTCGAACCTCAGCTCGGCGAGGTCCGCGCGTTCGGCGGGGTGCGCGAACTCCTTGCCGGGATCCGGGGGGCCGGACCGAAGGTCGTGCTCGCGAGCTCGGGCGCCCCGGAGCACGTCGAGGTCTACCTCGACCTGTTCGACGGCCGGGAACTGGCCAACGCGTGGACCACCAGCGAGGACGTCGACCGCACCAAACCCGAACCCGACCTGCTCGGGGCGGCTCTCGCGCGCGTCGGCGGCAGCCGCGCCGTGGTCGTCGGTGACTCGGTGTGGGACTTCGAGGCGGCCGGCCGGGCGGGGTGGCCCGGGTACGGGCTGCGCACGGGTGGGTTCTCGGCCGACGAGCTCCGCGCCGCGGGCGCCCGCGAGGTCTTCGAGTCCGTTCCGGAGCTGCAGGAGTCCCTCGTCCCGGCTCTGGGCTGACATCGCCCTTTCAGGTGCCGAGCGGTCGACCCGTGGACGTCGGACGACCCGGTGCCAGCGCCCTGCTCCTACGTTCGGGCGAACTCCCGGATGATCATGGTGCAGAAGGCCGGCAGGTCGTCGGGGCTGCGGCTGGTGATCAGGTTGCCGTCGACGACGACCTCCCGGTCGACGGGGGTGCCACCGGCGTTGCCGATGTCGGTGCGCAGGCTCGGGAACGAGGTGAGGGTCCGCCCCTCGACGAGCCCGGCCTCGACGAGGGTCCACGGGGCGTGACAGACCGCCGCGACCGGCTTGCCCGCGGTCATCGCGTCGGTCACGAGTCTGCGGACGTCCGGGTCGAGCCGGAGCCGGTCGGCGTTCACGGTGCCGCCGGGGAGGATCAGCGCGTCGTAGTCGTCGGCAGACACGTCCGCCGCGACCCGGTCCACCGGATAGGTGGCGCTCGGCACGATGTCGGAGGTCATCGACTGGATCGCCTCGGGGGAGGTCGAGACCACGTCGACGGTGGCGCCCTCGCCCAGTACGGCGGTCCGGGGGCTGGTCAGCTCGACCTCCTCGACGCCGTCGGTGGCCAGGATCGCGATCCGCTTTCCGGTCAGTGCAGCCATGGTGTCTCCTTTCGTCGGGGGCGGGTACCCGGTGCGGCGCCCCGTACCCGTGGTTCTGTGGACGGCGCGGCGTTGTTCGCCGCCGGGTCGTGGGGCCTCGTGGCGGTGCCCGACGACTCCGTGTTCCGCCGGACGCGGTGCGTCCGCGTGAGGAGCTGGTCCAGCGGGTACCGGGGAGGGTGCCCACCCAGGTGCTGCTCGTGGTCGTCGTCCTGGCGGCCGGCGTGGTGGCTGGACGCCTGCTCAGCGGGCGCACCGGCCTGCCCGACGCCGCCGTCTACGTGGTGCTCGGGATCGGGGCGGCGTTCGTGCCCGCCGTCGCGGAGGTGCGCCTCTCGCCCGATCTGGTCCTGCTGCTGTTCCTGCCGCCGCTGATCTACTACGCCGGGTTCTTCAGCGACCCGCGAGAGACGCTGCGTAATCTCTTTCCCGTTGTGGGCCAGGCGGTCGGGCTGGTCGTCGCGAGCGCGGCCGTGGTGGGGGCGGCCCTCCTGGTGGTGTTCCCGGAGGTCGGGTGGGCGGTGGCGCTCGCGTTCGGGGCCGCGGTCGCCCCTCCGGACCCGGTCGCGGCCGGTCCGGTGCTGGACCGGCTCGGGGTGCCGCGGAGGCTGGTGACGGTGCTGGAGTCCGAGGGGCGGGCTGGTCAACGACGGCGTGGGGCTGACGGTGTTCGCGGTCGCGGTGGGGGCGGTCGGGGCGAGCACGTCCGCGGGGACGATCGGGCTGGCCCTGCTGGTCGAGGTCGGTGGCGGGATCGCGTTCGGGCTGGTCGTGCGGCTCCTCCCGGTCCACGGCGGGGAGGAGGCGGCCATGTCCTGGCGGGAGCGGGCGCTGGTCGGCTGGTGCGGCCCGCGGGGTGCGGTATCGCTGGCGGTGGTGCTGTCCCTGCCGCTGGTCACCGCGGTGGGGGCCCCGTTCCCGCACCGGGAGCTGCTGCAGTTCCTGACCGTCGTCGTGGTGCTGGTGACCCTGGTCGGGCAGACCGTGCCCCTGCCGTGGCTGGTGAGGGTGTTGCGGCTCGGACGCGACACCGAGGAACGCACGGAGGCGGTCCGGGCACGGCGGGCGGCGGTGGACGCGGCGCTGCGCGAGCTCGACGACATCGCCCAGCGCGACGAGCCGGTCCCGGCTGGGTCGGACGAGATCCGCCAGGTCCTGGAGCTGCGCCGCGACCACCTGCAGGAGCGCCTCGAGCCCCGCCCCGCGGAACGGTCGCTAGACCTGGCGTCCCTGCGGCTGAGGCTGCTCGAGGTCGAGCGCGACACGCTGCGCAGGCTGCACGACGACGGTGAGATCTCCCGGGCCACGATGGTCTCGCTCAGCCAAGATCTCGACCTCGACGAGACCCAGCTGCACCGCCGGGGGTCGCAGTGACGGGCCGCCGATCGCCGCCGACGGCGGGTGCCCGACCCGGCGCCCGCCACACCTCGGCACCGGCGCGGTGTCGAGGGGCCCGGGCCCCCGCTCCGGTCGAACCGCCGACTCAGCGGCCGGCGTCCGGGTCGGGCGCCGGATCCGAGTGTTCGTGCCAACGCCGGGCCGCTGCCCGGTCGAGCTCGGTCACTCGCCGCACCCAGCCGCGCAGCGGTGCGGTGCGGGCCGGGCGCGGCGGTCCGCTCTCGCCGGTCGGGGCCGGCAGGGTCCGTTCGACCAGGGTGAGCAGGCGGAGGGTGGTCGACGGCGCGAGCGCGTGGACCCGCGTCCCGATCTTCGCCAGCGGCGTCAGGATGATCTCCGGGGTGCCGCGCAGGGTGGCCCGCACCAGTCGCCGCGCCGCGCGTTCGGCGTCCATCGACACCACAGGGGGGACGCGCCGACGGTGAACCACGAGCGTTCCTTGGTGGTGTCGCCGGTGACGAGCGCGTTGCGTGACGAGCCGGTCCGCATCAGCCCCGGTACGCCGACGGTGACCGACACACCTCGCCTCCCGGCCTCGAGAGTCGCAGGCCCTCGGCGAACCCGACGGCGGCGTGTTTGGCGGCGCCGTAGGGGAGCAGGTGCGGGGCGGGGAGTTTGCCGCCCACCGAGGTCACCGCGAGGATCCGCCCGCCGGTGCGGGTGAGGAGAGGCAGCGCGGCCAGGGCGGGGCGGGCCAGCCCCCAGAACATGACGTCCATCGGCTGCGCGTAGTCCTCGACGCGGAGGTCGGGCTCGGGCCGACCTGGATGATGCCCGCGTTCGCGACGAGCACGTCGAGCCGGCCGAACTCGCGTTCCGCCGTCGCCACCACCATGCCAGCGGTCTCCGGGCGGCCGACGTCCGCGGCGATGGTGACCACCCGGGACCCGAGCGCTTCCAGCTCGGTGCGCGCCGGATCCAGGCCGTCACGGGCGACGAGGATCAGGTCGTGTCCGCGGTCGGCGAGCTCTCGGGCGATCAGGAAGCCGAGGCCGCGGCTCGCACCGGTGACGAGCGCGACGGGGCGGGAATCGGTGAGCCCCGGGTGCCCCGGCTCGCTGCGGCCATGCGCGGGCGCCGCCGGTTTGCGCAGGCGCCACCGCCCGCCCCGGGTGGACCTCCGGCGAACGGGTACCCGGCCGCCATGGCATTGGTGAACAGCTCTGGTTTCGCGCACGTCCGGCTGACGGTGGTGGACATCGCCCGGTCGAAGTCCTTCTACGACAGCGTCTTCGGGTGGCCGGTCGCGATCGACGAATCGGGCCACGTCGACGAGCCGGGGGTCACCGACTCCCCAGAGCGGTTCTTCGGCGGCACGGTCTACGAGACCCCGCAGGGGACGTTGTTCGGGCTGCGCCCCGTCGGCTCGGAGGGCTTCGACTCCACGCACACGGGTCTCGATCACCTCAGCTTCTCGGTGGCGAGGCAGGCGGACCTCGAGGCGGCGGCCGCGGCGCTCGACGGCGCGGGGATCACGCACGGCGAGATCATCGAGCTGGCGGCCGCGGGGATGGCGATCCTGTCGTTCCAGGACCCGGACGACATCAACATCGAGTTGACGGCACCGCTCGGCTGACGCCGATCGCGTTGTGCCGCGGGCGTCCCCCTGAAGAGCGCGCGTCGGTCGAGCGAGGTGAGCCGGACCCGCTCGGCCAGGCCGGTCTGGGCACAGGGAGGGATGCGCGTGCCGGGATCCGATCCGGACGAACGGTCGCCGGCCCATGCCGCCGGTGAGCCGCGGCGCGGGGGCGGGTCCGAGGCGCGGCTGCCCCCGACCGCCGCCGTGGTGGTCGCGATCGCCCTCTACGCGCTGTTGCCCGATCCGTTGCAGCTCGGGCCGCGGTTCGGGATCCCGGCGCTCGAGGCCGCTCTGCTGGTCGCGCTGCTGATCACGGACCCCCGACGTGTCACCAACGAGTCGGGGCTCTCGCGCCGGCTGTCGCTCGGGCTCGCGCTGGTGGTGGTGCTGTCCAATCTCGCCGTGCTCGTGCTGCTGGTCGTGGGCCTCGTCGGCGGGCAGGCCACGGATCCCGGCCGGCTGCTGCTGGCCGCCATGCAGGTCTGGACGACGAACGTGATCGGGTTCGCGCTGGTCTACTGGGAGCTCGACCGGGGCGGTCCGGTCGCCCGAGCCCGGCGCCGGCGCCGGGACCTCGCCCCGGCGGACTGGCGCTTCTCCCAGGACGAGAACGACGACTCCGTGGTCGAGGTCGCGGCGAGCGCGAGCGGACGGTCGGGCTGGGTCCCGGTGTTCGTCGACTACCTCTACCTGTCGGTCACGAACTCCAGCGCGTTCAGCCCGACGGACACCATGCCGCTGAGCTCCCGGGCGAAGCTGTTGATGTCCACCCAGTCGACGGCTGCGCTGCTCATCACCCTGATCATCATCGCCCGTGCGGTCGGGGCGATCGGCAGCTAGCGGGCCAGGGCACGACGGGCGCCGCGGGCGATCTCCAGGTCCTCGCGGGCGTGGACGACGAGGACCCGCACCGTGGCGCCGTCGGCGTGGCACCCAGCGCGACGAGCCGGTCGATCTCGGCGCGCTGGGTGCCGGTGGCCGGGGCGAGATCGAGGTGCAGCCGGTTCTTGCCGGCCTTGGGTTTCGGCACCGGCTGGAACACCCCGATCCCCGACGGGGAACGCCGGCGCGGGTCCGAGGAGGGCGTCGACGGTGCTCATACAGGGTCGCGTACCCCCGGTCGGTTCTGGACACACGGGACCCATCCTGACGGCGGGCAGCGGCATTGAGCCTGGCTAGGCGCGGGCGGACTGCACGGTCTCGGTGAGCTTGGCGACGGCGAAGCCCCAGGCCTGCGAGACCGAGGTCTTGGGCGGCAGCGAGATCTCGTCCGGGTTGGTGACCACGTCGAGCAGCACGGGGCCCGGGTGGGCGAGGGCGGCGGCGACGGCGTCGTCGAGCTCGTCGGCCTTCTCCACCCGGACCCCGTGTAGGCCGCAGGCGCGGGCGACGGCGGCGAGGTCGGGGTTCTGCAGCACCGTGCCGTGTTCGGGCAGCCCGGCCTGCTCCTGTTCGAGCTTCACCATGCCGAGGCGGGAGTTGTCGAAGACCACCAGCTTGACCGGCAGGTCATAGGTGACGGCGGTGATCAGGTCGCCCATCAGCATCGTCAGGCCGCCGTCGCCGCAGCAGGCCACGACCTGCCGGGACCGGTCCAGCGCGGCCGCGCCCAGCGCCTGCGGCATCGCGTTGGCCATCGAGCCGAGGTTGTAGGAGCCGAGCAGACGCCGCCCGCCGCGCATCTCGACGAAACGGGAGAGCCAGACCGTCGCCATGCCGGTGTCGGATGTGAACACGGCGTCCTCGGTGGCGTGACGGTCCAGTGTGGCCGCGAGCTGCTCGGGCCGGATCAGGTGCTGCGGGTTGTCGAAGACCTTCCGGATCGCGCCGAGCCGCTGGTGGTCGTACGCGGGATCGGCGAGCTTTCGCTGCCCGTCGACCCATCGCTCGAAATGGCTTCGGCAGGCGTCGAGATGGTCGCGGCCCTTGGCGGCGCCGAGCAGCGGCCGCAGCGCGGCGAGGGTGGCGCCGGAGTCGCCGACGAGCCCGAGATCGACGTGCGTGCGGCGGCCGATGTGCTCCCCGCGAGCGTCGATCTGGATCACGGCCTTTCCGCTCGGGAACCACTCCCGGTACGGGAAGTCGGTGCCCACCATGAGGAGCATGTCGCAGTCGTCGAAGGCCTGCTGGGCGGCCGGGTTGCCGATCAGCCCGGACTGGCCGACCTGGAACGGGTTGGCGCCCTCCAAGCCCTCCTTGGCCTTGAGCGTGAGCACCATCGGCGCGCCGAGATGGTGCGCGGTCGCCAGGATCTCCTCCCGGGCCTCCCTCGCCCCGCGCCCGACCAGCATCGTCACCTTCTCCGCGGCGTCGATCCGCTCGGCGGCGGCGCGCAGGAGGTCGGGTGCCGGGGTGGTCGCCGGATGGTGGTCGACGAAGCGGGGCACGACGTCGTCGGGGACCTTCTGGTCGCCGAGGTCGCCGGGCAGGGTCAGCACGGCGACGCCCTGGTGCTGGTTGGCGGCGTTGACGGCCATCTCCAGCAGGTAGGGGAGCTGCTCGGGGCTGGTGACGGTGCGGGTGAACACGGCGACATCGCGGAAGAGGAGATCGTTGTCGACCTCCTGGAAGTAGTCGCTGCCGAGCTCGGCGAGGGGGACCTGGCCGCAGATCGCGAGGACGGGCGCGTGGGACTTCTTGGCGTCGTAGAGCCCGTTGAGCAGGTGCACGGATCCGGGACCGACGGTCCCCGCGCACACGGCGAGGCGGCCGGTGAGCTGGGCCTGGGCGCCGGCGGCGAAGGCGCCCGCCTCCTCGTGTCGGACCCCGATCCACTCGATGCGGTCCTCGGTGCGGATGGCGTTCGTCACGGGGTTGAGGGCGTCGCCGACGACGCCCCAGACGGTCCGGACGCCGTGGTCGGCGAGGGCGGTCACGAGGGTCTCGGCAACTGTGGGCATGGGGGCGGGGTACCCGGAGAGGGCTTCGTCACCCGGGTGCGGGCGCCCGACTCAAGGGCGGGGTCAGTCGGGGGGTGAGTCGGGGCGGCTGACCAGCTCCCCGGTGTCGGTGAGGTGCCGCGCGACGGCGTGCAGCTTGACGTTGAAGCGCTGGGAGGCGGTGGTGAGGAGGGCGAACGCCCGAACCGCGTCGATCTTGTAGCGCTCCATGAGGATGCCCTTGGCCTGGCCGATGAGGTCGCGGCTGTCGAGGGCGATCAGGAGGTGGGCGCGGTTGCGCGTGGGGACGATCGCCGCGGCGGCGTGGGCGGCGAGCAGGAACCCGATGCGCTCGGACTCCGTGTCGAACGCATGCGGGGACCGCGCATAGATGTTGAGCGCGCCGAGGGTGCTCGCCTCGGTGAACAGCGGGAACGCCAGGACCGACCGCACGCCGAACTGCGAGGCGGTGTCGGCGAACCGGGGCCAGCGCGGATCCGTGGTGAGGTCGTTCGAGCGGACCGTGCGCGCCTGGTCGGCCGCCTCGAGGCAGGGGCCCTGCCCGGTCTCGTACTGGAGGACGTCGACCTTGGAGACGAGGTCGTCGGTGGCAGCGGGGGTCCAGGCCCCCTCCTGCTCGATCACCGTGATCCCGGCGAACTCGGCCCCGGGAACCTCGCGCACGGCGGCATCGACGACGGAGCGGACGATCAGGCGCTCGTCCCGTTCCACCGCCATGTCGCGGGCGAGCTCCGCCAGGTGCGCCGCCGCGGCGGCGACCCCACTGTCGGGACCGTCGGGCTCGGTCACGTCTCCTCCTCCGCAGACTGCGTCCCACAGTGTCCGTGTCCCGCACACCCCGCAAGGGCTGCCGGGGTCATCCGGTCTCGCGGGTGCGGTGGGGGAGCGCGACGAGGTCGAGGACGTAGCCCGCGGGACTGTCGACGGGGGCGACGAGGTCGAGCGGCGCGTCCGGCCCCGCGTCCAGGCCCGCCTGGTACAGCACGGCGACCCCCGCGCTGGCCAGATGGGTCACGCCGGTGAGATCCACCGTGAGGGCACGGCTGCCGCCCTGGGTGCGGCGGCGAAGCTCGGCGTGCAGCGAGGCGGCGGTGGTGATGTCGACGGGCCCGTCGACCCGGATCCGGGCGGCCCCGTCGCCGCCGGGCTGGTCGAGCACGAGGAACAGCTCCTCGCCCGGCGGGGACGCCGCCGGCCGGGATCCGGCGGCGATCTCGCCGGCGGTGAGCAGCCGGGCCGGGCGCATCGGGGTGAGGGTGACCGTCACCGTCGTGCCGGTGGGGGCCCGGTCGACCAGCAGGGTGTCCGCCAGCTCGCGGCTCATGGCCAGGCCCCGGCCCCTCCCGAACGTCTCCCGCGGGTCCGTGGAGGCCTCGCGCCAGCGGCCTCCGTCGGTGACCTCGGCCAGGAGCAGGCCCTCCGCGGTCAGGTCGAGGCGCACCCGGATCTCGCCGGTCGCGCCCGCCGGATAGGCGTGCTCGACCGCGTTGGTGACGAGCTCGCCGACGGCGTGCTGGACGCCGAGAGCCTCCTGGCCGTCGACGCCCGCGTCGGCGAGCCATCCACTGATCGCCGCTCGGGAGCGGGGGACCGCGGAGACCTCGGCCGGCCACGCCTCCGCGAACGGCGCGGGGGCGGCGACCCGCTGGGCTGCGAGGAGCGTGATGTCGTCGTCGTGGCCGGTCTCCCGCACGAGGAGCTCGAGGGTGTGTGTGCAGGCGCGCTCCACCGGGGAGGTCTCCCCGAAGCGCAGGGAGCGCCCGGCCACGGAGTCGGCCGCGACCTGGGCGAGCTCGACGGTGCTGGCGGCGATCGGGCGCCCCGGGCGTTCGAGGATGCCGTCGGTGTAGAGCAGCACGACGTCGCCGACGTCCAGCTGTGCGGACGAGACGGCGAGGCCAGATCCGACTCCCAGCGGCCCGGCGCCCGTGGCCTGAAGGAACCGGGGTTCGCCGTGGGCCGGGACCACGAGCGGCGGTGGGTGGCCCGCGGTGCTGTAGGTGAGCGTGCCGTCCTCGGGATCGAGGAGCGCGAGACAGACGGTGGCCGCGCGGGCGCCCCGCAGCCGGGACGCGAGTGCGTCGCCGGCGGCGAGGGCCTCGTCGACGGACCCGCCCGTGCGCAGCCGCTCGCCGAGGACGGCGCGGAGCTGGCCCATCGCGGCGGAGGCGGCGACCCCGTGCCCGACGACGTCGCCGACCACGAGCGCGACCCGGCCGTCGGGGAGGGGGAGGGCGTCGAACCAGTCCCCGCCCGCCGCGGAGTCGTTGTCGGCCAACAGGTAGCTGGCCGCGATCCGGGCACCGGGCAGGACCGGCAGCCCGGCGGGGAGCAGCTCGCGTTGCAGCTCGGCGATGACGTCGCGGGCCTGCTCGTACCGGCGCTCGGCCGCGGCCACCTGCTCCCGCGCGGCGCGGCGTTCCAGGACCCGGTCGGTGACGATCGTGAGATAGCAGGCGATCGTCCGGACCGTGCCGTCCGGGGCGCCGCTGGGCACGATGTCACAGTCCAGGAAGAACTCGAGTGGCCCCTCCGGCGTCTCCAGGTGGATGCGCCACTCCCGCATCAACTGCGTCTCGCCGGTCTCGGCGGCCGCCTCGATCGACTCGTAGATCCGTTGTCCCGCAAGGTCGTCGAAGACCTCACGCATCGGCCCGCCGATGAAGTCGGTGCGGCCGGTGAGGGCCCGGTAGGCGGCGTTGACGGCGACGAACGGGAACTCCGGCGGTCCACCGAGGACGGCGATCGGCGTCGGGAAGGCGTCGAAGGTCTCCCGCACGAGCCCGGCCTCGCCGATCCGTCGGTCGGCCTCGTCGTCGATCGGCATCCCGGCTCCTCCCCCTGATCACCGCGGTCCACGGTGCCGCTCGACCCGTGGCCGGGCAAGTCCTGCGACTGGCGGGTCGACAGTCGGGGGGTCGTTTCGGGCTCAGACCCGCCTGGTGTCCGGCCCGGCCCGGCAGCCGGACCACTCGCCGTCGTCCGGGATCCGCTGCCGGACGGCGGCGAGGATCTGGGCGGTAAGCACCTCCGCTCCCGTCACCCGGACGCTCCGGCCACGCCCGGCCGCGGCCGGGCGGTACTCCTCGATCGCCCGGGCGCAGCCGACATCGAGGAACGTCACGTCGTCGAGGTCGATCTCCACGGCCCCGGGCTCCCCGGCCATCGCCCGCAACGAGTCCGTCAGGCCGGCCAGCGCCAGGAGATCGAACTCGCCCGACAGGACGAGACGCTATCCGGCGCGCCGGCAGTTCCAGAGCCGACGGGATCCGTCTGGTGGGCGTGGCGCCGGGTGGGGCATCGTGAAGACGGTCCTCTCTCCACGCCCGGATCGCCAGTCCTCCGGCGCCGTGTGCGGAGCCCGCCGCCTCGTCATGGGGCGGCTCGGGGACGCGCCGGTGATGTAGGAGTAGGTGTAGTCCCGAGGGGTAGTGCTTCCGCCGAGGAGGCATGGTGGGGGCTGCAGGCGAACAGGGTGGTCGCGGGTGGGACGGCGTTCCCGGACGCCTGGACATCGTCATCCCCGCCGAGTCCTGGCTGCTCGGGGTGCTCCGCCGCGCGGTCGCCGTCTGGCTGTCCTCCGCGGGCCGGCCGCAGGACGACGCCGAGCCGCTCCTGTTCGCGATCGGTGAGATCGTGGGCAACAGCATCGATCATGCCCATCCCGGCGAGACGATCGGCCGGATCTCGGTGACCGTCGTCTGCGAACGCGGTGCGGACGGGCTGGTCACGGCTCGGGTCGAGGTCAGCGATGACGGGCGCTGGCGCGTCGCCACCGCCTGCGCAGGCCGGGGAAACGGGCTCGCCCTCGTCGCGGCCGTGACGTCGCAGCTCGACGTCGTCCCGTCGCCGACCGGGACCAGGGTGTCGCTGACGTCCCGCCCGGTGGCGCTGCGCTCTCGTGCTGCCGGTCCGTCCAGGTCGCGATAGGGTCGCCGACGTCGGATCGTGGCACCGGATCCGTCCGAGGTGTAACTGGACGCCTCTCCGTCCCGCACGGAGGAGGCGCATGAGCGCACCCGATCTCGTCACCCGCCGGCGCGAGCCCAGCGAGTTCGCCGACGAGCTCCCACGGCTGTCCCGGATGGCGTCCCTGCCCGCGGACGATCCCGAGCGGGCGCAGCTACGCGATGAGCTCATCACCCGCTTCCTCCCGGTCGGTGCGCGGATCGCGGGCCGGCACGCGGGCCGGGGTTGGGGTTCGCGGGAGGATCTGCAGCAGATCGCGGCACTGGCCGTCGTCCACGCGGTGGACCGGTGGGACCCGGACCGGGCGCGCGGGGACTTCCTCGGCTATCTCGTCCCGTGCGTGCGCGGGGAGGTACTGCGCTACTTCCGGGACCAGTCCTGGAGCATGCGCGTCCCGCGGCGGCTCAAGGAGTTCTCGGTCGCGGTCCGGCGAGTCACGGGGCCGATGACGCAGGAGCTCGGCCGGGCGCCGAGGCCCAGCGAGCTCGCCCGCCGGCTCGGCGTCGACGTGGAGCAGATCCTGGAGACCCTGCAGGCGGAGGAGAACCACCACGCGGCGACCCTCGACAGCAGGGGCCCGGACGACGCCCCGTCGGAGGGGGAGCGGCTCGGCATGCCCGACGACCGGCTCGCCCTCGTCGAGGACGTGCACGACCTGCGCCCGGCGCTGGCCCGGCTGCCCGAGCGGGAACGCCGGATCGTGCTGCTGCGCTTCTACGGGGACATGAGCCAGAGCCGGATCGCGGAGGAGACCGGGATCTCGCAGATGCACGTGTCGCGCCTGCTGAGCCGAACCCTCGCCCGCCTGCGCCACGACCTGTCCGGCGAGCCGCCGGATCCGGCCGGGGAGGTTTGAACCGGCCCGATCCGGTGAGGCGCACGGACCGACGAGACGAGGAACGCCGTGCGTACCGAGATGCTGTGGGACGGGCCGGAGGGCCCGGACCGGATCGACGCCTTGGCCAGGGCGCTGGAGGCACTCGGGCACTCGGTCGCCGTGGACGGCCCGACGGGCGACCCGGGCCGGGAGACGGCCGAACTCCTGACCCGACGCTTCCGGGCGCATGACACCGACCTCGTCCACGCGAACGCCTGGACGGCGGCGGCCGCGGCTCTCGGATCCGCTGCGGAGCAAGGGATCCCGGTCGTGGTGTCGGGCCTGCCGGACGGACTGCCCCGGCAGCTCGCCCGGTTCGTCGCGCAGCGGTGCGCGCGGCTGATCGTGCCGGGGGAGCAGAACGTCGCTGCGGGCCGTGCACTCGGCGCTCCGCGCGAGTCGATCCGGGTGATCCCACCCGGCGTCGACGCCGACGGCTTCGCGGTCGACGGCCCCGCGCTGCAGCGTGCCGACCACCCCCGACTGCTCAGCGTCGGCGATATCGGCGCGGGCTCAGGCACCGACGACCTGATCGCGGCGCTGGCCCGGGTGCCGCGCGCCGAGCTGCTGGTGGCGGGCGGGCCCGCGACCGACGATCCCGCGGTCGACCCGGACGCGGACCCTGATCTCGCCCGACTGCGGCACCTGGCCGCCCACGCCGGGGTGGAGCGGCGGGTGCGGTTGCTCGGCCGGGTCCCGCGCGCCCACCTGCCCGCCCTGCTCCGCTCGGCGGACGTCGTCGTCCACGTGCCCCACCGGGCCGGGGCCGGCCTCGAGGTGCTGGAGGCCATGGCGTGCGGACGACCGGTGGTGGCCTCGTCCGTGGGCCTGCTGCCCGAGCACGTCGTCGAGTTCTCGACCGGACTGCTGGTCGCTCCGGCGAGCCCGGTGGACCTGGCCCGGACGGTGCGCATGCTGCTGAGCGAGGGACCGCTGATGGCGGCCTTCGGGATCGCCGGGCGTGACCGGGTGCAAGCCCGGTTCGGGTGGCCGGTGATCGCCGGTGCTGTCGAGCGGGTCCATCGCGAGGTCGTGCCCGAGAGACAGCCGGAGCGCGCCCCCGGCTGATCTTCAGTCGCCCCCGTCGATCCGGGTCGCCGCGAGGATCGCCCGGTGCTCGGCGAACAGGTCGAGGCGGCGCGGATCCCGTCGCGGTGGCCGGGTGAGAAGCGGTCCTCGAACCGCTGGCGCCGGGTCCCGATCCCGGCGCGGTCGATCTGCACCCAGCGGAGGTACTTCTCGACGACGGCACGGTGCCGGCGGCGGAGGAACTCGTCCGCCTCCCGCGTCGCCAGCCAGGCGATGAACGGCCCGAGCACGGCGGCGAGATCGGGTGGGACGGGGCGCTCCGGCGTTCGGGTCGACAAGTCGGGACCTCCTGAGAACGGCCGGGTCGGCCCGGTCCGTTACCCCGATCGGGGCAGGTCAACCCTCCGTATCAGGCCGCGGGGTGCAGGACGACCTTGGTCCAACCGTCCTCCCGGTTGTCGAAGCGCTCGTAGCCCTGCGGCGCCCGGTCGAGCGGGAGCTCGTGGGAGACCAGGAACCCGGGGTTCGCCCGGCCCTCGGTGATCAGGTCGCGCAGCCGGGCGTTGTAGGCCTTGGTGTTGCACTGGCCGGTCCCCATGCTCTGGCCCTTGAAGAAGAACGTGCCGTAGTCGAAGGCGAGCTTGCCCTCCTTGGCCAGCTCGTTCTCCGCGCCCGGATCCTGCGGCAGGTAGACCCCCACGACGCCGATCCCGCCGGTCGGCTTCACGGCAGCCACCAGGTCGTTCAGGACGATCTCGGGCTGCTCCTTCCCGTCGGGTCCGTGGGCCTGGTACCCGACGGCGTCGACGCCGCGGTCCGGGCCGCCGCCGGTCAGGTCCGCGAGCTGCTCGACGGCCTCGCCGGCCGAACGATCGACGGGGATCGCACCGATCTGCTCGGCGAGCGTGAGCCGGTCCGGCTGCTGGTCGACGACGAACACCCGGGATGCGCCCATGATCTGGGCGGAATGCGCGGCGAGCAGCCCCACCGGGCCGGCGCCCCAGATCGCGATCGTCTCACCGGGCTGCATCTTCGACAGGGCCACGCCGTGCCACCCGGTCGGGAAGATGTCCGAGAGCATCGTGTAGTCCAGCTCTCGCTCGGTGCCCTCGGGCAGCGTCAGGCAGTTGAAGTCAGCCCACGGCACACGCAGGTACTCGGCCTGGCCACCGCGGTACGGGCCCATGGAGGCGTAGCCGTATGCCGCGCCGGCCTGGCCCGGGTTGGCCCGCAGGCAGAACGCCGTGAGGCCCTTCTCGCAGTTGCCGCAGGTCCCGCAGGCCACGTTGAACGGGAGTGACACCCGGTCGCCGACCCGCACGTTCCCGACGGCGTCGCCCACCGCCTCGACCACGCCCATGTTCTCGTGGCCGAGCACCTTGCCCTGCTCGACGTCGGTGCGGCCCTCGTACATGTGGAGGTCGGAGCCACAGATGTTGGTGGTGGTGATGCGGACGACAGCGTCGGTCGGCGCCTCGATCCGGGCATCCGGGACCTCCTCGACGGAGACGTCGCGCGGGCCGTTGTACACCAGTGCCTTCATGGGTGATCCACTTCTGTCGATCGGAAACCGGTACCGGCCGCGGTACCCGCTGCGGCGCGAAGGATGCACTGTCCGGCGACGCGTGGTGGTTCTCTCGGGCCGCGGTTCGGGCCGGTGGCTCCGGGTACCCGCCGGGAATGTTCGAACGACTGCGTGCCCTGTTCGGCAAGCCGCGGACCGCGGAGGACGACGTGCGGCCGGATCCGGGCACCGCCCGCACCCGGGAGACCGGCGGCCGCCCCACCGAGCACGGGGACAGCGCCTCGACCACCGGCGTCGGGGAGTCCGGCACGTTCGTCGGCCGCGTGGCCGGCCAGGACGAGGGCTTCGCAGGTGAGACGGGCGCCGAACGGCGCGCCTGACGCCGTGTTCGGGACACCGCGTCGTGGGTACGTCCCGGACATGACACATCCCGAAGGGCCGCAGGAGACCGAGGAGGCCGTCGACCGCGCCGAGGAGAAGGTGCTCGGCCACACCGTCGACCAGGACCGTGACGACGGCGGGGACGCCGAGACCGAAGAGCGAAGCGGTTCGGAGCCGACGGACTGACTCGGGACGGGGTTCACCCCGTCCCGGACGGGAAGCCCTCCCGTATGACCATCGAGGCGACCGCATCCGCTCCCGACGACCTGGTGGGCCTGACCGTGCTCGGCACCGGCGGAGAGGCGTTCGGCACCGTCGACGCCCTCCTCGCCGGCGACACGAGCGGTGTCCCGGAGTGGGTGGTGCTCGACCGGGCGGGTCGGCGCACGTCCCCGTTGCCGCTGGCGGGCGGCCGGGTCGACGGCGAGGCCCTGCTCGTTCCGTACACGGAGGAGGAGCTGCGCACCGCCCCGCCGGCCGCCGGCGCGACCCTGTCCCCCCACCAGGTGGCGGAGCTGTCCGCCCACTACGGGCTACGCGTGGAGACGGGCCCCTCGGGCCGCCATCCCGCCGGTCGGCACACGGGCCGCGAGGACGACCGCGCGGAACGGGACGAGGTCGCTGCCGGCGCGGACGGCTACTCCGCCGCGGACGCGCCGGACTCGGATGACGACTCGGTGCCCGGCGTCCGGTCCTCGAGCGAGAGCGCGGACTCCTAGGCGGACTCGAGGGCGGCCCAGGCGCTGCGCCCTGTCGACGCCGGCGCGCGGATCTCGGCGTCGCTCCGCAGCAGGTGCGGTGCCAGGTCCGGACGAAGACGCCTGCTCCGACGCGGACGACCCAGGCCGGCACGGCTCGGCCGAGACTCCCGTCGGGCCGCGGTGGTGCGATGTGGAACTCGTCCGCGGTCGATCGCGGTGAGGCTCTCCGGTGACCAACTTCCCGCCATGGCCCGGTTCTGTTCGGGGAGCGCCTCCTCGCGCAGGCCGGACGCTCGGGTGAGCCGGCCGTCGTCGCTCGCGCGGCGAGTGCACGACGTTCTCAGCTCGCCGTCGTTCGGCCGGCCTCCACGGCGGCGAGGACGTCCTCGATGGCCTTGATCACGATGGGGCCGCTGTCGATCATGATGTTGTGGCCCGCGTTGGTGTCGGTGATGTGCTTCGACCCCGGGTACTCGGAGGCCAGCTTCGTCTGGGCGGTGGCGTTGGTGCGGTCGATGACCTGGCCGAAGTCGCGCGGCACCCACGCCGGCAGGAAGCCCTCGTCGAGGTACTGGGGCACGAGCTGGTCGAACTTCACGCTGGCTTGTAGCACGACGACCGGCTTCGGTGACGGCGGCACCTTCGCCTCCGTGGCCACGACCTCGTCGAGGCTCACGTCGAAGTCCTGCCGCTCCAGGTCGGGGTAGGCGGCGAGCTGCTCCGGGGTGCGGTTGTTGGCCGGCACCCAGACGGCCCACTCGGCGGGGGTCATCGAGGCCCGCAGCTCGGGGGACAGCACGTCGACGAAGACGATGCCCTTCACCTCGTCGGGGTGCTCGGCGGCGAACACCCGGGCGATGTTGCCGGCGAAGGAGTGGGCGGCGATGACGTAGGGGCCTTCCATGCCGAGGGCGTCGATCACCGAGTCCCAGTCGCGGGCGCCGTCCTGCGGGCCGGTGGGTTGGGCGACGGGCGTGCTCCTGCTGGGCGCTCCGTCCAGGTACTGGACGCCGGGCCGGTCGAGGGTGCAGGTCCGGGTCTGAGCGCCGATGGTGTCGTAGACGTTCGGGCCCTCTTGCTCGGGTGCGTGCCAGAGGTCGGACGCGGTGCCGCTGCCGGACATCAGCAGCACGGTCGGCGCACCGTTCCGGGCCTCGCCGTGGCACTCGACGTAGACCGTGCGGCCGCCACCGATGTCCACGTTCTCGGCGATGGTCGCGCTGCTCGCCGTGGGTGTCGAGCACGCCGTGCCGACCACGGCGAGACCGAGGACGGCGCCGAGCAGCGCCACCGGGAGTCGGCGTGCGGGTCGGGTGGGCGTCATGGTCGGTTCCTCTCGGAGGTGGTGGGGGGAGGGGTGGGTAGGGAACGGTCGCCGAGCGCCCGTCGGGTCCGCCGGTACCAGGCGGGGTCGACGATCTCGTCCTGCTCGCGGACCGACGACGGGTCGTAGGCGGGGTCGAGGCAGTTGACCTCGCCCTCGAACCCCTCCGGATCGTGGAAGCGCACCGAGAACATCGGGCCCAGGCGACGGATGTCGCCGCTCGAGGCGCCGGCGGCGACCAGCCGGTCGCGCAGCGCGCCCAGGGCGGCCTCGTCCGCCACGCGGAAGCCGAAGTGGTCGAGGCGGCCCCGCTCGAACATCGGGGCCCCGGAGCCGTGGGCGCCGGGGTCGTAGCCGGGCACCTCGAAGACCTGGAGCATGGCGTCGCCGGCGTGGACCACCGCCTGGCGGGCGTGGCCCCGTCCGGCGCCCACCACCAGGGTCGTCTCCAGGCCCAGGACGTCCTCGTAGAACGAGCGGAAGCGGTCGAGGTCCGCCGTCACCAGGGCGATGTGGCTCACGCCCGTCGGACCGGCCCCTCTTCGCGTACCCACATGACGGAGGCGTTCACCGTCGTGGAACGAATCGTTCCGCCGGGGACCGCGCCTCAGCTCGTGGAGACCGTCCAGGAGAGCGACGCGTCGGGGCCCGGAAGGTAGAGGCAGTGCCCGCCCGTACGCACCGACTCCTCGAGGTGTGCGCCCAGCAGCGGCGCCTGGTCGCCGATCGCGGTGATGGCGCGACGGATGCTGCGGGCCACGTTGATGCGGGCCCGTTCGGCCGCCGATCCCGACGGCCGGTCGCGGCCGCCGATCCCGACGGCCCTGCGCAGCTCCCGCAGCAGGGCGTCCATCTCGACCTGGGCCCGTTCGCCGCGCACCGGGTCACTGACGGCTTCGGCCTCGTCGATCTCGGTCTGCAGGTGGTGCAGGCGCCGGCGGTACTCGCGCTTGGCGCGGGCGTCGAGACCCGGCCCGAGGTCGGGCGCCGCCGGCGTCCCGAGGTGGCCGGCCAGCTCGAGCGCGCTGACCTCCACGGTGGGTGTCCTCAGCAGGCGGGCGAGCTGGCCGAGGCCGTTGCTGTCGGTCAGGCGGGCGGCGCCGATCGGGGTGGTGAGGACCCACGAGGGGCCGTCCCGCCGCATCGACGCCGGTCGACCCGCAGCGACCCCGACACCGCTCGGACGCTCGACCCCGATCGCCAGGGCGAGGGACGCGGCCTCCGCGCGCAGGGCCGCGGGATCGTCCGTTCCGGCCCCCGCCCTCTCGATCGCCTCGGCCAGGTGGTCGAGGCAGTGGACCAGGAGCGGCGGTGACGGCATGGCCCGGGCGGTCGCCACCGCGTCGCGGGCGTGGCGGACGGCGGCCTCGTGGTCGCCGACGAGGCCGGCGAGGCGACCGAGCACGTCGTCGACGGGGAGCCCGGCGCTGTGCCCGCCGCCGACGTTGAGCAGTCCGGCGTAGGGGAGCAGCGCCCGGTAGGCGGCCGGGGCGTACCGGATCGCCGGGGTGTCATGGGTGGCACCGGCGCGGGCAACCGTGTCGGCGAAGACCCGCAGGAGATGGTCGCCGGTCATCACCCGCAGCAGCCGCTCGGGAGCGGGTCCGTGGCGGTGCAACGTCTCCTCGACGGCGGTCCGGTCACCGAACAGCCATCCACCGAAGCCCTTCTGCACTCCGAACACCGGAGAGGGCACGTCGGCGAGCATCGTGGAGGTGATCTCGTACAGCTCCTCCGCGCGGGCGTCGGGCCGGCGGTAGAGGTCGACGAGCATCACCCGGTGCATCGCCTCCACGCCGAGCACCACCACCGGTTCGGTGTTGCCCTCTCCGACGCGGGCCGCGTCCTCCATGGCCGCCACCGCCGCCGACCGGCTGCCGCTCAGGGCGAGGAGGGTGGTGCGCGAGATCAGCGTGGTCTGGCGCCACGACAGAGACGGCAGCACCGCCGCGAGCACCTCGGCCCGGCCGAGCGAGTGGGTGGCGGCAGCCAGATCGCCGCGGTTGAGGTGGAAGCCGGCGGTGCGCTGGTGGCCGGCCAGGGCGAGGTCCGCACGGCCTGCCCGCTCGGCCAGGCGCACCACCTCCTCGCCGAGCGCCACACCGGCGTCGACCTCGGGGCGGCCTGCGGCGGCGATCATCTGGTTGACCAGCATCTGCGCGACGAGCACGGGATCGCCGGTCGTCCGGGCGAGGGCGACCGCCTCGGCGGCCCAGGCCCGCACCCGCTCGCCGGCATCCGGATCGGCCCCGCCGACGGTCGTGAGCCGGCCGAGCAGCATCGCCCGCAGGTGCCGTTCCTCGGGCGGCAGGGCGGCGAGGGCCTGCTCCAGCCGCCGCACCCGAGGCAGGTCGGGCACGAAGGCGGCCACCCAGAGGTCGGCGCCGATCTCGGCCCGGGCCCGCACCACCGGGTCGTCGCTCTCCCGAGCGAGCTCTGCCGCCTCCCGGTAGAGCGCCAGCGCCTGCTCGAGGTCGCCGAGCGAGCCGAGCACCTCGGCCAGGTCGAGGGCCACCCGCGCCCGGAGGCCGCTGACGCACCCGGCGGCGGCTTCCCGGGCGTCCCAGAGGAGGGCGGCGGCCTCGGCCTGCCCACCACCGAGCACCAGGTCGGCGGCCACGGCGACGGCTCTGTCGACGGAGTCCGCGGCGTCGGACCCGCCGTCCGTCGACCGGAGCCGGTGGGTCGCGGCCGCGGCCCGCGCGCCGACCCCGGCGACCGCATCCCAGGCGTGAGCCAGCCGGTCGTGCACCGTGTGCGGCTCGGCGAGGCTCCCGGCCGCGTCGGCGAACAGGGCGTGGTGGAACCGGACGCCGGTCGGGCCGACCTCGTCGAGCACACCGACCGCGAGCGCAGGCTCGAGCCGGCGGGTGAGCGCGTCCGGCGCGGTGGATGCGGCCGCGGCCAGGACGGCGAGCGGGCAGCCCGAGCCGGCCATTGCGGCGAGGGCCAGGGCCTCCCTCGTGTCCGCGTCGAACCGGTCGAAGGCACGCCCCACGACCTCGCCGATTACGCCCCGGCCGTCCGGTGAACGCACCAGCTCCTGCACGAAGAGAGGGTTGCCGCCGGTGCGGGCGTGGAGGTCGGCGGCGTCGACGTCCTGTGTGGCCTCGAGCGCGGCGAGTTGCCCGACCGCCTCGACGTCGAGTCCGTCGAGCCGCACCACGCGGGAGACCCGACGCAGCCCGTCGAGGCGCGGCATGTCGGGCTCGTGGTCGCGACTCGTGGCCACGAACGACACCGCGGCATCGCCGAGGGTGCGGGGGAGCTGCGCCAGCACCCAGATGGCCGACGCGTCGGCCCAGTGGAGGTCCTCGAGCACGACGAGCGCAGGGGCGCAGGCGGTCAGGGCGTCGCCCAGCGTCTCGAGATGGTCCCACCGGCGGACCTCGGCGGGGAGCGACTCGTCGGTCGACGGCTCCACCCCGAGCGCGCGGGCCACGCCTCGCCACAGCTCCATCGGCTGGTGCCCCGTCGGGTCGGCCTCGCCGCGCAGGACCCGGCTGCCGTCGGCCCGGGCCATGGCGGCGGCCGCGTCGGCCAGCCTGGTCTTGCCGATCCCGGCCTCGCCGATCAGCAGCGTGATCGTCGGGTGCCCGGTCCGCGCGGCGTCGAGCGTCGCGCGCATCCTCTCCAGCTCACGGTCCCGGCCGACGATCACATCGACGGTCGCCGTCCCCGTCGCCTCCTCCGCCCTGCCCACCGTTCGATCGTGTCAGATACCTCGCAGTGCCGACGACGGCCGAAGCCGAAGCTACGCGCACCGCGCCCCGAGCAGACGCAGGGCGGCGGACGGGTAGGCGCAGGCGATTCGCAGGTTCTCTGGTGCCGGCGGGCTACGTGGCATGTGACGTTGCGGAGGCGTTCCTCGCTGACCCGGCCCAGTCGACAAGGACGTGGTGTGTGATCAGGATCCCGTTCGGGTTGATGGTCAGCTCATCTCGCCGCCACGTTGCCGGCTGTTGCTCGAGCGCGGCCTGATCGGTCCGGCCTGCCGGCCAGGCTGTGTTGTCGGGGTGGGGCCGCTTACTCCGCCCGGTCTCACGTTCCAGGGTGCTTCGCGTCAGCTTCGCTGACGGCCCTTCGGGCCGCCCTGGAGCGTGAGCCTCGCCGGGCGGAGTCGGGCGCGGGGGAAAGGGCGGGCGCTTCGCACCGCGCCCCGCAGCCATCCCCACCGATCGAACTGGCGCTCGGGCTGGCGCCGAGCCGTGTGTACGTCTGGGACGGGCGCGACCTGCTGCAGCCGTGTCAGGGGTGCGGGCACCACCCGCTCTTCGAGGTTCCGGCGGCGCTGCCGATGGGCGAGCCGGTGGTCGACGTCGTGCCGGACCGGGTCGCGCTGGGGATGGCGGCGCGGACAATGGCGATGCTGGTGGATGTGCTCGACCAGCGCCGTTCGGGGATCAAATGGGGTGCGAAACGATGTCGCGCGGTGTGCTCCGGGACTACTCGTGAGCACTGGTCTGTGCACGTTTGTGCTGGTAGAGGTCTCAGTCCGTAAAGATTGGATACCTTCCACACTAGCTACGCGGGTTCGATTCCCGTCGCCCGCTCCACCTCTGACCTGCACCGTTGTGAAATTCCAGTCCATCTCGGACGGTCCCTGTGGTGCGAAAGTGACAGGTGGTCGGTGCTTCCTCCGGCCTCACCTGCCGGCCATCCATGGCTGGCAGGTCCTGGCTGACAGTGGCGTCCACCAGGGTGGTGTGCGACCCCGGCCCTGGTGAGGGCCGTGGCGTAGACGTGTAGGGCGCTGCTTCAGACGCAGGTGCACGATCTTCCGTTCCACCGGCTCGGGGGTCGTGTTCGGGCTGTGGTGCGGGCGCGAGGAGCGGTCGAACACGAGGGCCGGTCGCGTTCGGCGTGCACCAGGACCCGCACGGTGTGCCTCCGCGGTGCGGTCGCCAGCACCGACAGCACGCGGTCGCGCGGGTCCCGCAAGTTGGGTGCGGGGAAGCCCTCGGGGAGCAGGCGTGCGCTGCGAATGCGGTCGACCCGAGAGGTCCGGCCCGCGCCGGTGGCGGAGTTGGCGCCGTTGACATACCAGCGGCCGCCGTGGGCGACCACGACGTAGGGTTCAGGTGCGTTCGCTGGGGTGGCCGTCCGCGGCGCGATAGCTGATGGTGACCACCCGGCGTTGCGGTGCGGCATGGGCGACGGCCAGCAGGATGTCGGTCTCGGGGACGTCCGGTCGACGCCCACGAGGGGCCGGTCGCCGCGATCGGGGCCACCCTGCCCGGGGCGGCCTGGCAGCGGTGCCGCACAAATTACGCGGTGAACCTGATGGCGGCGCTCCCGAAGTCGTGGCCGTGGGTGCGGGCGCAGCTCCACTCGGGATACGACCAGCCGGGCGCCGCCGGCGTTCACACCCAGCTCGACCGGGTCCTCGACGCTGTCGCGGACAGCTGCCGAAGGTGTCCCAGCACCTCGACACCGTCCGGGCAGACGTCCTCACCTTCACACGCCACGCCAGCGGACTTGACCGACCGCCTTCTTGGACGGTAGTGATCGATGTGTGGAACGGTCGGTGGAACGAGTCGAGCTGGTCCTCCGTTCCGTGGCTCGACGCAGAGATTCGAGGACTTGACGCTTCACGGGCTGCGTTCCCCGGCGCGGTGGGTCGCCTGGTGCGGGAGTCGTCAACCCACGAGAGTGGCGTTCAGGCGACCTCGCCGCTGCCGACATGATCGGACACCTGCTCGGCCGCGTCGAGCATTCTGGCGCGATAGCGGAGGATCGAGCGACCCTCCGCTCGCGCAGACAGCGACATGGCTGCCACCGGCCGGCCGGTCCGCCGGTCGACGATCGGCACAGCGATACAGGAGATCCCGAGAAAGGCCTCCCCGAAGTCGGTCGCGTACCCCCGCTGACGAATCTGCTCGAGCGTCGTGTCGAGCATGGCGATGTCGACGGTCGACGCTGTCGGACGGTCGCATTGGGCCGGCGTCGCGCCTCCGGGCTCGATCTCAGAAAACGCGAGGATTGCTCTCCCCAGGGCTGTCGCATTCCCGGGGCATCGCATCCCGACCGTGGTACCGACCCGGACCGACTCCGGCCCGTACAGCTTCTCGATGACCAGTACGGCGGGCCCGTCCGGCACTGCGAGATGCACCACGTGGCCGGTCTGGGCGTAGAGCTCGGACAGAATCGGCATCGCGCAGTCGCGCAGGCCGTTGGCGCGGGCGAACGGCACCTGGTTGCCGAGTTCGAATGTCCGAGTGGACAAGGCGTACATCCCGCCCGACCGGCGTACGTACCCGCTCTTCGTGAGTACCAGCAGAAGCCGGTGTGCGGTCGATTTCGGGACGTTCACGGCTTCCGCGAGTTCTGATACCCCCATCGATGGACGGGGTCCACCCAGCGCGTTCAACAGGGACAAAGCCTTACCGGCCGAAGTGTCGAGGCCACTGCGGGTTCCCGCGCACCTGGACCGATCGATAGTCACGGCCACCCTCCGCGATCGCGGCTTACGCCCAGGATCGCCATGGACCGCGGTAGGGACAATGGTCAGAGGCCGAGCTGGGTGGGCTGGTCGGCGGCGTCGAACGTGCCGCCCTCGGATCCCTGCATGTCGGCCGGCAGCACGGCGTCGAGCTCGTGCAGGCGGGGGAGGACCTCCGAGGCGAACAGTCGCATGGATCGCTCGGCCTGCTCGGCGG
>NZ_BAAAQK010000016.1:0-76376 GCF_039531635.1 Pseudonocardia ailaonensis
AGGAGACCCTCTACGAGCACCCGGCCGTCGCCGAGGCCGCCGTCGTGGGGATCAAGCACGCGGACCTGGGCGAGGAGATCGGCGCCGCCGTGGCCCTCAAGCCCGGCGCGTCCGCGACCGAGGACGAGCTGCGCGAGTTCGTCCGGGAACGGATCGCCGCCTACAAGTACCCCCGCCACGTCTGGCTCGTGGAGTCCCTCCCGAAGGGCCCCACCGGCAAGATCCTCCGCCGCGAGGTCGAACCCCCCGCGCCCGTGGCGGCGCCGACGAGCGTGGACGCGGCGGGCCAGGGGTGACGGCCGCGGCGGAGCGGACGCGCGAGACCTTCGTACTAGTGCACGGTGGTTTCCATGGCGGCTGGTGCTGGCGCCGGGTGGCGGAGCCGCTACGCGTCGCCGGACACACGGTGTTCACCCCGACCCTCACCGGGCTCGGCGAGCGGGCGCACCTGCTCTCCCCGGAGATCGGGCTGGAGACGATGATCTCCGACGTCCTCGGGGTGATCGCGGCCGAGGAGCTCACGGACGTCGTCCTGGTCGGACACAGCTTCGGCGCACTCCCGGTGCTGGCCGCGGCGGACCGCGTCCCCGAGCGGATCAACCGCCTGGTGATCCTGGACGGTCTCGTCGTCGAGCCGGGCGCCTGCGGCTTCGACCTGTTCCCGCCGGAGACCGTCGCGCAGCGCGAGGAGGCCGCCCGCCTTTTCGACGGCGGGACCGCCTTCCCGCCGCCGCCGGCCGCATCGTTCGGTCTCACGGACCCCGTGGATGTACTCTGGCTGGACCGCCGCCTCACCCCGCACCCGTTGCGCGCGTACCGCGATCCGCTGATCCTGCGGAACCCGCTGGGCAACTCCCTGCCCACGACGTACGTGCACTGCACAGCGCCGGTCTACCCGGCCCTGGCCGACGGCCTCCCTGCGGCGGTGCTGACTGCGGGCTGGGAGGTTCGCGAGCTGGCGACCGGCCACAACCTCATGGTCACCGATCCGGACGGCACGATCGCCGAGCTGCTCCGGGCTCCGTGACCGACTCGACGAACCCCGAGGAGCGCTCCACGTGAACACCGAGCTCGCCGCGACGAAGCGGCACAACCTCAAGGCCGCGCTGCAGGGCGCCGTCTCGTCCGGGAAGGCCTTCGCGGTGCCAGGCGTCTTCGACCCGCTGGGTGCGCGCCTGGTGGAGCACCTGGGCTTCGAGGCCGCCTTCCTCGGCGGCTGGGTGATGGGCTCCCACCTCGCCGTCACCGAGCCGCTGATGACCCTCACCGAGACGGCGGACATCACCGCCAAGGTCAGCGCGCGCACGTCGCTGCCGCTGTTCGTCGACGCCGGCGCGGGCTGGGGCGAGGCCGTTCACGTGCGCCGTACGATCCAGGAGCTGGAGCGGGCCGGCGCCTCGGTCATCCAGATCGAGGACCAGTACTTCCCGAAGCGCATGGAGTACCACGCCGGCACCGAGGACATGTGCTCGCGCGAGGAGTTCATCCGCCGGATCCGGGCGTGCGTGGAGGGCCGGCAGAGCCAGGACACCTTGGTGATGGCCCGGACCGACGCCACCAAGGCCCGGGGCGGGAGCGTCGACGAGGCGATCTGGCGGCTGAACGCGGCTCTCGACGCCGGTGTGGACCTGGTCATGCCCTGTATCAACCCCGCTGTGGTCAGCCTGGACGACATGGCTGTCGAGGAGCAGCGCGGCAAGATCCGCAGGGGGCTGCCGGACTCCGCGGTCGTCGTCGCGCTCAGCGGTTACCTGCCCGGGCAGCGACAGCTGTCCCTGCAGGAGTACGCCGAGGAGGGCTGGGGCGTGGTGATGTACCCGCTGATCCCCGCCGTCACCTTCGTCGGGGCCCTGGCCAGTGTGTACCGCCCGCTGAAGGAGACCGGGCAGCTGCCCGCCGAGGGTGCCATCGGCTACCCGGTCGAGGACCACCCTCAGATGCAGGCCCTGGTCGAGGCGATCCTGCCCTACGACGAGCTGCTGGACGTCGAGGGCGACCTCGCCACGAAGTCCTAGGGCCCTCACCCGCGGGCGAACGGCAGGCTCTCCTCGAGGTGCGTCGCCAGCAGGGCCACCCGGTTCCGCCGCGCGGAGTACCGCGAGGGGAAGAGGCTGTAGTAGCGACGGATGTCGACCCCGCCGACCGAGATCAGCCGGTCGGCGGGGATTCCGTGGCGTGAGGCGGCGCGCCCGGTCATCAGCGCCGCCTGCAGGCCGCCGGTGTCGAGGAGGCCGAGCAGCGTCGTCAGGCTGCTCATCCAGCGTACCGACGGGGCCCGCCCGCCCGTGGCGGCGCGCGCGGCGGCGGTCAGCTGGTCCACGACCAGCTGGTAGGGGCGGATCGCGGACAGTTGCAGGTCCGCGAGCGCGGCAGGCTCGATCCGCCCCGCGCCGCGGAGCGGATGGTCCGCCCGGAGCACGACGACGACTTCGTCGCTCCCCAGCGCCACGCCGCCCGGCCGTTCGGTGGCCGGGGCCGTGAGCAGGGCCAGGTCGGCCTCCCCGCCGTCGACGGCGGGGAGCACGTCGTCGTACTCGAGATCGAGGACGACCACCTCCACCCCCGGGTGCCGGGCCTGGAACGACGGCAGCACGGGCTGCAGGAACGACGTCGCCAGGTGCGGGGTCGAGGCCAGGACGACGCGGCCGCTCACCCCGTCCCCGTCCTCGATGAACCCGCCGAGGAACGCGTCCAGCTGGTCGAGCAATGGATCGACCCCCGCCAGCAGCCGTTCTCCCGCTGCCGTCAGCTCCACGCGCCGGGTGGTGCGGGTCAGCAGCTGGGTGTGCAGGGCGGCCTCGATGCGCTGGATACGGCCCGTCGTGGCCGGCTGGGTGAGGTGGAGGCGTTTCGCGGCGGCGGTGAAGCTCCCGAGCTCCGCGACCGCGATGAACGCCTCGATCTCCGCGAGCGTGAGGCGCTCGAGCGCCTGCCGCCGGTGTCCGTCCACGTCGCCGCCCACCACGAGATCCATAAACCTGATGAATGAGTCTATCACGCCATTCGATTGGACCGGCCCGACTGCCCGTGGGTACGGTTCGTCGGCGGATTGCGGGTAGGCAAAGGGAAACGACGACACCTCATCGGGGAGGACTGCTGGTGCGAATAGTCGACGCTCATCACCATTTGTGGGATTTGACGGCACACCATTATCCTTGGTTGACGACGGACATCCAGCCCAAGTCCTACGGCGACTACTCGTCGATCCGGCGGGACTACCTGATCGAGGACTTCCTCGCGGACGTGGACAGCGCCGGGGTCACGAGATCGGTCCACCTGGCCGCGGGCACGGACCCGTTCGCCGAGACCGCCTGGCTCGCGGAGATCGCCGAGGACGTCGACCGTTCCCGCGGTTTCCCGCACGCCCTGGTCGCGGATGTGGACCTCACCGCGGACACCGCGGAGGAGGGCATCGAGCGCCAGGCCGCCCTGAGCGGCCGGATGCGCGGCGTGCGGCAGATCCTCAGCGGCGTGGTCACCGCCGGGCATGCCGATCCCTCGGCGAACCCGGCGTGGCACTCGGGCATCGGCCTGCTCGCGAAGCACGACTTCTCCCTGGACCTGCAGATCCATCCCACGCAGCTCGACCTCGCGGTGGGGCTTGCCCGGGACAACCCGGAGCTCACGGTCGTCCTGGACCACTGCGCACTGGTCGACCAGCGGGACCCCGACGGCCTCGCCCTCTGGCGCCGTGGCATCGCCGAGATCGCCGCCCTGTCGAACGTCCACATGAAGATCTCGGCCTTCATGCTCTACAACCTCGATTTCACCGCCGATTCCATCCGGCCCGTCGTGCACGAGCTCGTCGACAATTTCGGCGTCGACCGTGCCTTCTTCGCCAGCAATTTCCCGGTGGACCGGCTGGCGTGCTCCTACGCGGAGCTGTGGGCCCGCTACCGCGCCTCGATCGCGGATCTCACCGACGACGAGCAGGACCGGCTGCTGTACCGCTCTGCTGCCGCCACGTACCGGATCGACGGATGAGCGCGGGTGGGGTTCCCCTCTTCGTCCCCGCCCACGTGGCGCGGCTGCGGGACAAGGCCGCGGGCCTCGCGGTGCCGCTCATCCTGGACCTCGAGGACGCCGTGCCGCCGGGGGAGAAGGACGCCGCCCGCCGGGGTGCCGCCGATCTCGTCGAGGCGCTGCCCGGCCGCTGCACGGTGCGGATCAACCCGTTGACGGTCGAGCGGGGCTTCGGCACCGCCGTCGGCGCGGACGACCTGCCCGCCGTGCTGCGGCCCGGGCTCGCCGGGATCCTCGCCCCGAAGATCGACGACGAGGCCGCCCTGCACGACGTGGATGCGCACCTGTCCGACGCCGAGCGACGGGCCGGCGTCGCCGAGGGATCGACGCCGCTGCGGGTGATCGTCGAGACGGCGCGCGGCGTGGTCGGCGTGCACGCGCTGGCGCTGGCGGCGGCCGCGCTGCCCCGCCGCGTCGATCTCGCCTTCGGCGCCGGGGACCTCACCACCGATCTCGGCATCGAGTGGGGCCGGGACGAGTCCGCGTTCGACACCCCGCGGGCCCTGGTGCCCCTCGCCTGCCGCGCCGCGAACCTCGGCCGGCCGATGGACACCGTGTTCGCCGACGTCGGGGACATCGAGGGCCTACGCGCCAGCGCGCTGCGCGGCAAGGCGCTCGGCTACGCGGGCAAGCCGGCGATCCATCCCGGCCAGCTCGAGGTGATCCAGGACGTCTACCGGCCGACCCCGTGCGAGCTGGAGTGGGCCCGGGAGGTGGTCGACGCCGCCGCCCGGTATGCCGCGGACGGGGCCGGTGCCTTCCTGTTGGAGGGCCGCATGATCGACGACCCGGTCGTGGCCCGCGCCCGCGACCTGCTCGCCACCACCACGGAAGGACCCCGCTGATGGGCCCCGCACTCGACGGCGTGACCGTCCTGGACCTGACCAGCTACCTGGCCGGCCCGTACGGCTGCGCGCTGCTCGGCGACCAGGGCGCCGACGTGATCAAGGTCGAGGCCCCCGCCGGGGACACGATGCGGGGGTACCCGTCGACACTGAAGGGGGAGAACCGCGCGTTCCTCGGCGCGAACCGCAACAAGCGCTCGATCCGGCTGGACCTGAAGTCCGCTCTGGGGCACGACGCCTTCCTGCGGATGGTTGCGCGGGCGGACGTCGTGGTGCACAACTTCCGGCCGGGCGTCGCCGAGTCCCTCGGGATCGACTACGCGGCGCTGCGCGCGGCCCGCGAGGACGTCGTCTACTGCTCACTGACCGGCTACGGCGAGAGCGGGCCGATGCGCCGGCACCCGGGCTACGACCAGATGCTGCAGTGCTTCACCGGGATGGCTCTCGCCCAGGGCCTCACCACCGCCGCGCCGCAGATCCTGCGGGGCTCCATCGTGGACCTCTTCGCCTCATCGCTGATCGCCCAGGGTGTCCTGGCCGCGGTGCTGCACCGCTTCCGCACGGGAGAAGGCCAGCACGTCGAGGTGTCCCTGCTGCGCTCGGCGATCGCGCTGCAGGCCGGGCGGTTCATCTGGTCGGAGACCGAGCCGCAGGACGTCGAGCGGGAACCGGACTCGAGCAAGTTCAGCGGTGCCGTTCCCACCAAGGAGGGCCACCTGTACTTCCAGGCCGGCACGGCGAAGTTCTGGGCCGCGCTCTGCGAGGCGATCGGCCTGCCCGAACTGGCCACCGATCCCCGCTACGACAGCCTGGTCAAGCGCGCCGCACACGGGGCAACCCTGATGCCGAAGATCAAGCAGGCGCTCCTGGCCCGGACCGCGGTGGAGTGGGAGGAGGTCATGGGCGGGCAGGTCCCGGTGGTCGCGCTGCGGGACATCGGCGAGATGTTCGAGCACCCGCAGGTCCTCGCGGAGGGGCTGGTCACCGAGCACGACCATCCCGAGGTCGGCCGGTACCGCACCATGACCACGGCCGTGAAGATGGGCGCCGGGGACGTCATGACGACCCGGGCCCCGCTGGCCGGTGAGCACACGGACGAGATCCTCGGCCGCTTCGACTTCACCGCCGAGGAGATCGAGGAGCTCCGACGGGCGGATGCGGCGACGTGAGCCCGACCGTCGGCGCGAGTCCTGCTGTCGACGGGGACCCGGCGGTCGACGGTTGCCTCGCGGACGCGATCGTCGGACGGCGGTCCGTGCGGGGGCTCCTGCCGGACCTCGTGCCCGACGACGTTGTCCGCCGGCTGCTCGGCGTCGGCATGTTCGTGCAGAACCTGCTCGTCGCCGCCCAGGCGCACCGGCTCGGGACGTGCCCGCAGGTCGCGGCCGTCTCCTACCCGGACGAGCCGGCCAACACCCTGCGCACGTCCCGGGTGCCGGTCGACGCCTTCGCGACCTTCCACCGGTGAGACCACACACGAGAACAGGTGATCGACGATGACCCGTCCGACCTCCACCGGCCAGACCTCCGGCAACCCGATCTTCGGCCCCAACCGGCTCAAGATGGGCCTCTTCGGCCTCAACGGCAAGGGCACCGCGAACACGCTCGTCCCCGAGGTGCACACCCCGACCTGGGAGAAGAACCTGCGCGCGGCCCAGCTGGCCGACGCCGCCGGGCTGGAGGCGATCGTCCCCTACGCCCGCTGGAAGGGGCACCAGGTCGGCCGCCCGGACCACCCGTCGGGCGTCGTCCTGGAGCCGTTCACCTGGGCGGCGGGCATCGCGCAGGCGACCCGGCACGCCGCGGTCTTCGCCACCTCGCACGCCCCCACGATGCACCCGATCGCCGCGGCCAAGATGGCCGCCACGGTGGACGTCATCTCCGGCGGCCGCTTCGGGCTCAACGTCGTCGCGGGCTGGAACCGGCCCGAGCTGGAGATGTTCGGCGCGCCGCTCAAGGAGCACGACGAGCGCTACGCGCACCTCGCCGAGTGGCTGGAGATCATCACCCGGCTCTGGACCGAGGACGACGAGTTCGACCACGAGGGCCCGTTCTTCACGGTCGTGAAGGCGGCATCTCGGCCGCGGCCCGTCCAGCGGCCCCGCCCCGCGATCATGAGCGCAGGCAGCTCGGGGGCCGGCCGGGACTTCGCGCTGCGCAAACGCGGACATGTGCTTCCTCGCGCTGACCTCGGCAGATCCCGCGGACTGGCGCGCCCAGGTGGACTCCTACAAGACCGCGGCGCGTGAGCAGTACGGCCGCGAGGCCCAGGTGTGGATCATGGCCACGATCGTCCAGCGGAACACGAACGCCGAGGCGGACGCGGCCCTGCGGCGGATCGCGGTGGACCAGGCCGACCACGACTCCGTCGAGGCGTGGATGCAGGAGCGGGCGCTGAACTCCAAGGGCATGTCCGCCCAGACCCGCGACGTCCTGCGCCTGCGGGCCGCGGCGGGGGCCGGCGGCTCCATCCTCTGCGGCGACGCGGAGCGGGTCGCGGACCAGATCCAGGTCGTCTCCGACGCCGGCATCGACGGTGTGCTCGTCGGCTACGTGGACTTCGAGGACGGCCTGGGCCGCCTCGCCAAGGACCTCCTGCCGCTGCTCGAACAGCGCGGCCTGCGCGAACCCTTCGCCCCTCTCGGCTGAGCCCGACCCACGGAACAGGTGAGCAATGACGCTGAACCGCACCTCCGAGACGCCGTCCCCCACGAGTACGGACGAGACGCAGCGCCGCCGCGCGACGTGGTCCGCCCTGCTCGGGACCATGGTGGAGTACTACGACTTCTACCTCTACAGCCTGCTGGCCGCCGTGGCGATCGGCCCGCTGTTCTTCCCGGGCTCCGATCCCACCGCCGCGCTGCTCGCGTCGTTCGCGACGCTCGCCGTCGGGTTCGTCGCCCGGCCCGTCGGCGCCCTGCTGATGACCGCGGTCGGGGACCGGCTGGGACGGCGTCGGGTCCTGCTCGTGACCGTGCTGGCCATGGGGATCGCGTCCCTGCTCATCGGCCTGCTGCCCACGTACTCGACCATCGGCGTCTGGGCCCCGGTGCTCCTCGTCGTCCTGCGCGTCGTGCAGGGCCTGGCCGCGGGTGGTGAGTTCGGCGGCGGGCTGCTGATGTCCGTGGAGTATGCCCGGGAGAACCGTCGCGGCCTGGCGAGCAGCGCGCCCCAGATCGGCCTCTACTCCGGGGTGATCCTGGCCAACGCGAGCCTGCTGCTGGTCTCGCTGCTGCCGCGGGAGCAGTTCCTCGGCTGGGGCTGGCGGCTGCCGTTCTACTTCTCCCTCGTCCTGGTCGCCATCACGCTGTGGGTCCGGGCCCGGGTGGACGAGACGCCGGTGTTCGAGAAGGCCCGCCGGCACCACGAGCTCTCCCGGCGCCCGATCACCGAGCTCTTCCGCACGCAGTGGCGTGGCCTGCTCACGGTCATCGCCGTGGCGTTCATCGTGACCAACGCGTCCGCGCTGAACAACTCGATCGTCCCGGCCTATGCGATACAGACCGGGTTCAGCTCGTCCCAGGCCTTGTCGATGACCCTCATCGGTACCACCACGGGGCTCGTCCTGGTTCCGCTGTTCGCCGCGCTGTCGGACCGCTGGGGACGCAAGCGGCTCGCGCTGGCCGGGGCCGTGCTCGTCCCGCTCATGGGATGGGCGGCGTTCGCGGCCATCGGTCGCGGCACGTTCGGCTGGGCCGTGATCGCCGCGATCCTGCCCGTCGTCGCCCACAGCATGGCGTTCGGACCGGTCGGGGCCTGGATCGCGGAGCTCTTCCCGACCCGGTTCCGCTATGGCGGCGCCTCGCTGGGGTTCCAGATCGCCGCGACGCTCGGCGCCGGGTTCTTTCCGCTGATCGCCACCGCCCTGTTCCGGGCGGCCGGCGGACCGCCGAACTACGGGCTCGTCCTGCTCTACCTCGCCGCCGCCGCGGTCATCAGCATCGTCGGCGTGCTCCTCGCCCGGGAGACCTCCCGGGCGTCCTTCGACGACATCGACGCCACCGGGAAGGACCGAGCATGAGCTTCGCCCTGTTGCGCACCACCGAGGGTCGGCCGCCCGAGTTCGGCCTCATCTACCCGCCGGACCACGGCTGGCTCGCGAAGGCACCGGCCGAGGAGGTGCTGTTCCCCGACCTGCCCGTCGTCGACCCGCACCATCACCTGTGGGAGCACCCCGGGTTCCGGTATCTGCTCGACGAGTTCGCGGAGGACACCGCCGGCGGCCACAACGTGGTCGCGACCGTGTACACCGACTGCCTGACCGCCTACCGCACCGACGGCCCGGAGGCCCTGCGGCCCGTCGGCGAGACGGAGTTCGCCGCGACGGTGGCGGCGCGCGCCGCGAACGGCCCCGTCGCGGTCGGCGCCGGGATCACCGGGTTCGCGGACCTGCGCCTGGGCGCTGCCGTCGAGGAGGTCCTGACGGCCCACATCGCCGCGGGCGAGGGGCGGTTCCGGGGCACCCGGTTCGCCACCAGCTACGACGGCGACCCCGGGATCGAGAACAGCCACACCGGCAGCGTCCCGGGGATGCTGGCCGATCCCGAGGTCCGCAAGGGTGCGGCCGTGCTGCGCGACCTGGGCCTCACCCTGGACACCTGGGTGTTCTTCCACCAGCTCGACGAGGTGGCCGGGATCGCCGACGCGCTGCCGGACCTGCCGATCGTGCTCGACCACTGCGGGGGTCCACTAGGGTACGCCCGGTTCACCGGCCGCCGCGAGGCCGAGTTCGACACGTGGCGCCGCGGTGTGCGGGCGGTCGCGGAGCGGCCGAACGTGAACTGCAAGATCGGTGGTCTGGTCGCCCGGCTCGCCGCGTTCGACTACCGCACCGCGGAGCGGCCCGCCTCCTCGACCGAGCTCGCCGCGCTGTGGCGTCCGTACATCGAGACCTGCATCGAGACGTTCGGGCCGGACCGATGCATGTTCGAGAGCAACTATCCCGTCGACAAGGTCGCGGTCCCCTACCGCACGCTCTGGAACACGTACAAGCGCGTCACCGAGGGCATGACCGACGGCGAGCGGGCCGACCTGTTCGCGGGCACCGCGCGTCGGGTCTACGCGCTGTGAACCCCACCTTCAAGGAGGCCATCGCCCAGGGACGCACGCAGATCGGGCTGTGGCTGGGCCTGCCGTGCACCGAGTCCGCCGAGATCGCCGCGGCGGCGGGGTTCGACTGGCTCGTCATCGACGGCGAGCACGGGCCGTTCGACCTCTCCGTGATCAAGTCGCAGCTGCTGGCGGTCGCGGCCCACCCGGGCGTCGAGCCCGTCGTCCGGGTCCCGTCCGGGCTCGGCGGCTACGGGGAGGCGCAGCTGAAGCGCTGCCTCGACCTCGGTGCCCGGACCGTCCTCGTGCCCATGATCGAGACGGCCGAGCAGGCCGCGGAGGTCGTCCGGCACTGCCGCTACCCCGAGCCCGGCGTCGACGGCCGCCGGGGCGTCGCGGCGACCCGGGCCGCCGGCTTCGGCCGGGACCGGGGGTACTTCGGGCGGGCGAACGCCGAGGTCTGCGTGTTGCTGCAGGTCGAGACCGCCGACGGCCTCGCCGCGCTGGACGAGATCGTCGCGGTCGAGGGCGTCGACGGGATCTTCCTCGGCCCGTCCGACCTGTCCGCGTCGCTCGGTCTGCTCGGCCGACCCGACGCGCCCGAGGTCCGGAGCACGATCGAGGACGCCATCGGGCGCGTGCGGGCCGCCGGCAGACCCGCGGGCGTGATCGCCGTCCGGCGTGAGTCCGCCCGGAGCTATCTCGAGGCCGGCGCGACCTTCGTCGCGGTCGGGACGGAGTGGGGGCTGCTGGTCGAGGGGACCGACCGGCTCCGGGCCGAGTTCTGAGGGCCCACCCTCGGGTGCCGGCCGCCTCGCCGTCATTGCGGGGCTGGGGATCCCGGTGCGGCGCCGAAGGCCTGCCGTTCGGTGAGCCGGGCGATCCTCTCGGTGTCGTAGCCGAGGACCTCACGCAGGATCCGGTCGGTGTGCTCGCCGAGCTGCGGCGCCCGTGTGTGCCGGGTGCGGACCGGGCCCACCCGCACGGCGGAGTTGACGTGCCGGAGCTCCCCGAAGCGCGGATGCTCCGTGGAGACGACGAGGCCGCGGGCGGCGGTCTGTTCGTCCGCGAGCGCGGCGGTCACGTCGTTGGTCGGTGCGCAGGGGACCCCGGCCTCGGTCAGCTGCTCGATCCAGTCCTCGCAGTCGCGGGTCAGGAAGACCGCGTCGAGGATCCCCTCCAGCTCCAGCCGGTGCCGCAGCCGGTCCGCGAACGTGGCGAACCGGCCGTCCGACCCGAGGTCCTCGCGCCCGATCACGGGGAGCAGGCGCGTCCAGAACTTCTCCTTCGCACAGGCGATGACGAGCCATCCGTCCCGGGTCCGGAAGGTCTGGAAGGGGACCAGCGAGGGGTGGGCGGAGCGTCGCGAGCGCTGCGGCCGGTCGCCGCGGCTGAGGTGCCAGGTGGCCAGGTAGGTCAGCAGGCTGACGGAGGTGTCGAAGAGGCTGACGTCGCAGTCCGTGCCGACCCCGTCCCGGCGTGCGGCGTGCACCCCGGCGAGCAGCGAGAGGGCCGCGACGAAACCACCGCAGTAGTCCACCATGGACAACCCACTCTTCTCGGGCGGCGAGCCGGGGTCACCGGTCAGCGACATCCACCCCGAGAGGCCCTGGAGGATCGGGTCGTACGCGGGCTGACGGACCCGCGGGCCCGTCATCCCGAACCCGGAGAGGGAACAGCACACGATCGTGGGGTTGACGTCGGCGAGATCGGCGTAGCGGATCCCGAGCCGCTCCGGGACGTCGCCCCGCAGGTTCGAGTACACGGCGTCCGCCCCCCTGACGAGGTCGAGGAACACCTCCCGTCCGGCCGGGTTGCGCAGGTCCAGTGCGAAGCTCTGCTTGTTGCGGTTGACCGCCTCGAAGTACAGCGAGTCGCCTGCCTCGGCGTGTGGGGGTACCTGCCTCCCGACGTCGCCACCGGTCGTCGGGTCCTCGATCTTGACGACGGTGGCGCCGAGGTCCGCGAGCTGCATGGACCCGAAGGGCCCGGCCCCGAACTGCTCGACGGCGATGACGCGGATGTCGGACAGCGGCAGCCCGGTCACTCCACGCCCCCGTCGTCGAGGAGGGGGGTCCGCGGGGTGGGGAAGGCGGAGCGGCCCCGGGAGGATCCCCGCTTGTGCACCATGAAGGTGCGGACGTAGGACAGCACCTCCGCGCCTTCCTGGTTGAGCCCCCTGCTCTTCACCGTCACGATCCCCGCCTCCGGCCGGCTCCCGGACTCCCGGACGGCCAGCACGGCGGACTCGGCCCACAGGGTGTCCCCGGCGAAGACCGGGCGGGTCAGCCGGATGTTCTCCCACCCGAGGTTCGCCACGGCGTTCTCGGAGGTGTCCGCCACGGTGAGACCACCGACGACGGCCAGGGTCAGCGTGGAGTTGACCAGGGGGCGCCCGAACTCCGACACGCGGGCGACCTCGGCGTTGACGTGCACCTGCGCGGTGTTCATGGTCAGCAGCGTGAACCACACGTTGTCCGTCTCGGTGACGGTCCGCCCCATCGCGTGGCGGTACACGTCCCCGACCGCGAAGTCCTCGAAGTACCGTCCTCGACCCGGCACGATGTCCTCCCTCGGTATCCGTCCTCCCGTTCCTGGGGCGGCCCCGCCGCGTGGCGCGGCGGGGCCGCACGGGTCAGCCGGTGTAGCGGAAGATGCCGTTCCAGGTCGCGAGGACCGCGGCCTGGCGCTGCTGGCGGTCCGCTGTGGTGAACAGCGTGAAGTTGGGGTCACCGGGCTTCGGCAGCACGGCGTCGCCCATCCGGGCCGGCTCGACGTCGGAGCGGGCCGGGGCCAGGCCCAGCGGCCCCAGCTTGCTCTGCCCGGCCCGCGACATCTGCCAGTTGACGAACACCTGCGCGGCGGGGTTCTCCGCGCCCTTGATCGTGATCCCGAACGGGGTGTAGCCGGCCGAGACGCCGTCCGGCGGGATGACCGCGACGACGGGCGCGCCCTGTTCGGCGAGGCTCAGGGCGCTGTTGGCCCCCATCAGCCCGACCGTGAGCTCGCCCTGTCCGAGCGCCGTCCCCATGACCGAGACGCTGTCGAAGATCCGCGGGCCGAGCGCCTGCATGTCCTTCAGATAGCGATCGCCGTAGTCCTGGATCAGCATGTCCGTCAGCGCCGTGTTGTAGCCGCTGCCGTTCGGGTTGACCAGGCCGATCTTTCCCTTGTAGGAGGGATCGAGCAGGTTCTCCCAGGTCTTCGGCGCACTCGCCGACGGGATCGCCTGGGAGTTGTAGGCGAAGGTGTAGATCGCGTAGAAGGCGGAGACGAAGTTGCCGCCCCCGATGTCCAGGGCGCCGTCCTTGCGGAGCTGGTCGTCGAACGGGGTCCGGGTCTGCCCGAACACCCCGTTCTTCGCCATCTCCTCCGCGGCCGTCGTGTCGGTCACGCGGATGACGTCGAAGGAGAGCTTGCCGGCGCCCTTCTCGCTGACGGCGCGCTCGAACAGTTTCGGCGTGGGGAGCCGGACGAAGTCCAGCGCGATGCCGGTGTCGGCCTTGAACTGCTCGGTGATCACCTTCTCCTCGCGTTCGGTCAGTGCCGTCGCGAGGCTCACATTCCCGCCCTTGGCCTTCTCCCACAGGGCCTGGTCGGCGATCGTCTCGCCGTCGATCACCAGCCCGTTCGACGTGTCGATCGAGCGGGCCGCAGGGCCGTCCCCACCGGAGGTGCCCCCGCAGGCGGTCACGCCCAGCACTGCGACGGCGATGGCCGCCGTCAGCAGGCTCCGCGTCGTCCTTCTCATGGTCGTCGTCCTTTGTCGTCGTTGATTCAGGGTGAGCCGGGCGGAAATGCCGGGACTAGGCGTTCGCCTTCTGTCCGAACCGTCGTGGCAGGTAGGCCAGGACGAACATGAGGAGGCAGTAGACGAGGCTGATCGCGGCCGCGGACTGGGAACCGCCGCCGTTCTCGAAGCGGTCGAAGATGGCCACGGACAGCAAGGTGGTGTCGCGGGTGTAGAGCAACAACGGGACGGTCAGCTCGCGCATGCTCAGCATCAGCAGCAACAGGAAGGTCGAGGAGAGCGCGACCTTCATCAGCGGCACCGTGATGCCGAGCACCGCGCGGACCCGGGACCGCCCGTGCACCACCGCGCTGTCCTCGAGATCGCGGTCCGTCGACCGGATCGAGGCCGCCACGCTGCGCAGGCCCTGCGGCATCTGCACCCCGAGGAAGGCGACGACGAGCAGCCCGAGGGTCCCGTAGAGCGGCAGCGGGATCAGGAGCCAGGTCCACAGGATCCCCATGCCCAGCACGAGCGCCGGGATCGCCAGCGGCAGCATCGAGATGGCCTCGAGCTGGGCCCGGGCGCGCGCCGAGGTCCGGTAGACGACGTAGGCGACCGCGAAGGACAGGACGGTCCCGCCCAGCGCGGCGGCGACCGCGACGATCACGCTGTTGACCGTCGAGCTCCAGAACTGGGCGTCGGCGAACACCGTGCCGAAGGCGCTGCCGTCGAGCGCCCCCGGCCGCAGGAGGCTCGAGAACGAGGGCATGAACGGCGACGTGCGCAGGGACGTGACCAGCAGCGCCCCGAGGGGGAGCACGATGGAGGCGACGAAGTACAGGAGGACCGGTACCAGCGCGAGCCACCGGAACCTGCCGAGCGCGATGCGCCGCGCCCGCATTCCCTTGCCGGTCACGGTCGTGAACGAGCGCTTCGCGAGCACCCGCCGCTGCGCCAGGGTGAGCAGCACGACGAAGGCCACCAGCACCACCGCGAGCGCAGCGGCCTCCGTGCCCCGGGACGGGAAGAACCCCATCATCCGGTAGATGTAGGTCGGCAGCGTCTCGATGTTGCCGGGCGTCGCCAGGACCTGGGCGACCGGAAAGTTCTCCAGCACGAGCACGAAGATCAGCAGGGCCGAGCCGAGTACGGCCGGGAGGGCCAGCGGAAAGGTCACCGAGCGCAGCATCCGCCAGCGGGAGCCGCCGTGGATCGCCGCGGCGTCCTCGAGGTCCGGGTTCATCATCGTCATCGACGCGTGGATCAGCAGGAACGCGTACGGCGCGTAGAACAGGGCACAGACCAGGACCAGGCCGACCCGGCTGTAGACGTTGATCTCGAGCCCGAGCCCGAGGTCCCGGAAGGCGACGTTGAGCAGGCCGGACGCCGGGCTGCCGAGCATCGCCCACGCGAGGGCACCCACGTAGGAGGGCAGGAACATCGGGATGAGCCCGCAGGCGTAGATCGCCCGGCCGAACGGGGCGTCCGTACGCGCGGTCACGAAGGCGACGTAACCGCCGATCGCGACCGCCAGGACCGTCGCCGCGGTCGCGATCCCCAACGAGTTGATCGTCGCGGAGCCGACCGCCCCGCTCACCACCGACGCGAGGTTGGCCAGGGTCAGGTCGAACGTGAAGCCACCCGGTCGCGGGACGTCGACGCTGACGGCGGCCAGTGCGACCAGCCCGACCGGGACCAGGATCAGGACGGCGAGAACGACGAGGAGAGGTATCGAGGGCAACCAGCTCCCGCGGCGCTGCCGGGCGGATGTCCGCCGTCGCGGCGGGGCCGCCCCGACCGCCGGGGTACCGACCTCAGGCAGCGGAGGCGAGACCTGGGTGCTCACGACGTCACCAGCACGGCGTCGGGAGCGGTCGCGGGGGTGGTCGACGAGGTCTCCTCGGGCAGGGTGCGCACCCGGTCCGGCGACACCCGGACCACGACCTGCGCCCCGAGGGGCTGGACGGGACCACGCCGGACCTCGCAGACGGCGTCGACGACCGGCCCGTCGTGCAGGTCCACCGAGTAGCGCACCGAGTTCCCCTGGAAGACGGCCACACGCACGGTCCCCGTCCAGGTGTTGGGGCCTTCGGTCGTGTCCCCGGCCGGCCGGACCTCGACGGCCTCCGGCCGGAAGCAGACGGTCGTGTCGTCCGGCGCGACCTCCTCGGCCACCGTGACCACACACTGCGATCCCTCGACCACGACGCTGCCGCGGCCGGCCGGACCTCCGATCGGGAACGCGTTGGTGACGCCGAGGAACTTCGCGATCGAGGCGCTGGCCGGCCGGTCGTACAGCTCGGCCGGCGGCGCGAGCTGGGTGATCCGCCCGCCCTGCATGACCGCGATCCGGTCCGCGAGCGCCAACGCCTCGTTCTGGTCGTGGGTCACGTAGACACTGGTCAGACCGGTTTCCTGCTGGATCCGGCGCAGCTCGACCCGCAGGTCGTCCCGCAGTCGTGCGTCGAGGTTCGACAGGGGCTCGTCCAGCAGCAGGACGCTGGGTTGCATCGCGATGCTGCGCGCCAGGGCGACCCGCTGCATCTGCCCGCCGCTGAGGTTGCTGGCGCCGCGATCGGCGAGGTGCGCGAGGCCGACCATCTCCAGCACCTCGAGCGCCCGGGCACGCGCCGTCGCCTTCCTGGTCCTCTTGACGACGAGCGGATAGGTCACGTTCTGCAGCACCGTCATGTGGGGCCACACGGCGTAGGACTGGAACACCATCCCGATGCGCCGCTTGTGGGCGGCGACGTTGGCCCCGGACGCCGAGTCGTAGACCACGTGCTCACCCAGGCTGATCCGCCCCTCGGACGGCACCTCCAGCCCCGCGATGCACCGCATCGTGCTCGTCTTCCCGCACCCGGACTGACCGAGCAGGACCACCGACTGGCCGTCCTCGACGGTCAGGGACAGGTTCTGGACGGCCACCACGTCGCCGTACCGGAGGCCGAGGCCGTCGAGCGAAACCTTCATCGGTCTTTCCTTCCTTCCGGAGCCGCAACCTGTCGCCCGCCACTGCGAACGGGGCGTCGCCACGATCGGGCCGTCCGCCGGCGATCTCGGGGCTGAGAGTCGGGCGAGGTCGAGCGACCCAGGCGCCCGGTCGCTGCCGGGGCAGCAGCCGATGTCGTGCGATCCATGGCTCTCCTTCGAGCGGATCGGCATGCCGCGTCAGCGGATCACGCGAAATGTCTGACTGGTCGGTCACTGTGGCCGAATGAGAAAAACCTCCGCAATTTAAGTCTCACATGTTGCAACAACACAGCTCAGAAGGGCAAGCTCGAGCGCTGTTCGACCTGCGCCGCTTGATCACGCTCTTGCCACCGCCGAGCCGCAGGTCGGCGAGAACGGCCTTGTAAGAGGTAGCGCGGATTGATGTGTTGATCATGGGTGGCGGGTGGGTCTGGTGTCCCGGCGGTGGGTGATCCAGGCTTGGCGGATCAGGCTACGCACGGTGATGATCGCGTCGGCGAGGCCGAAGAACGCCTGATCACCATTTCGCGTCGTTCGTAGCAGCGCTGCAGCCGGTCGACGAGCAGGACCGTTTCAGGCCTTGTTTGCGTCGGTCGACCGGGGACGGGCCGGCGCACTCGCCACCACCGGGAGCCTTGGTGATGCACCCATCGACGGCGACGTCAGCCAGCAGTAGGCCGACGATGCGGTCGTATGCGTCGCGGGCGATCCGGGCCAGCTCGGCGAACACCCGAGCGCGATCCACTCATCTCGGCGAGCCCGGATCGTGCTCGCCGAGCAGGTCGTGTCGGCGATCGCTGCGCAGGAACAGCCGAGCCGCAGCACATGGACCAGCTTGTCGAACACGATGCGATCCGGGATCCGGCGGCGGTGACAGCCCCACGGATGATTGGCCACGAACATCTCCCGCGGCGGCAGCAGCGCGGCGAACTGGTCCCACAACGGCTCGGTAAGCCAAGATGGCAGAACGGGCACACAGCCTCCACACGATCACGAAGCGTAGACAACTCCATGATCGGCAGGCTGTGTGCCCGCACCCTGCTCACGACACCCGGCGCGACCGAGCTGTGACCATTCCGCGCGAGCTCTTAAGTCATCGCCTCGGCGAGGTCCAGTGCGTCCGCGAGCGCGGCATCGTGGTCGGGATAGGCCCGCATGCGGATTCCGCCCAGGGCCGGGCCGAGGGTGGTGTCGTGGACGGCGATCACCGATCGGAGACCGGATCCAGGGTCTCGGCACAGGACGATCTGTTCGAAGTCGCGGTCGTCCATGACGGTTGCGGGGCTGTTCTAGGCCATGGGGATCCTTTCGGGAACGGGAGACGTGTTCATCGACCGTCCGGTGCTGGAGGGCGGCCGGTAGCCGGCCGACGAGACCCGCAGCCGAGCGGCACGGCTAGCTCAGCAGGAGTTCCCACTTCGGGTTCTCCAGGATTCGGCCGACGCGCGCGAGGACCTTGCTCGCCAGCTCGCCGTCGACGAGGCGATGGTCGAAGGACAGCGCCAGCTGCGTGGTCGACCGGAGCGCGACCTTTCCCTTGTGCTCCCACGGCGAGCGGCGGACCGCGCCGACGCAGAGGATGGCGGCCTCGCCGGGGTTGAGGATCGGAGTCCCGGCGTCGACGCCGAAGACACCGATGTTGGTGATCGTGATCGTGCCGCGGGACATGTCCGCCGGAGTCGCCTTCCCATCGCGAGCGGTGCGCACCAGCTCGGTCAGCGCACCGGCGAGACCTGGCAGCGACAGGGCGCCCGCGTCCTTGACGTTCGGCACCATGAGGCCCCGGGGCGTGGCCGCGGCGATGCCGAGGTTGACCCTGTGGTGCAGCACGATCTCGTTAGTCTGCTCGTCCCAGGATGCGTTGATGTCCGGGAACTCGCGGACGGTCTGGAGCAGCGCCCGCGCGACGAGGAGCAGCATCGTCACGCGGGTGCCCTCGAACGCCCGCTCAGCCTTGAGCCTCTCGACCAGTTTCACCGACCGGGTCACGTCGACGGTCACGAACTCCGTGACGTGTGGGGCAGTGAACGCGCTGGACACCATCGCCGCGGCCGTGGCCTTACGGACCCCCTTGACCGGGATCCGGGTCTCCGCCGGTGACACTGGGTCGGACGCGGGGACCACCGCCTCCCCTGCGATGGGTCCCGCCGCGACAGACTCAGGGGTGACGAGCTGGGGGACGACGTGCTGCGGGCCGCCCACCGCGACCCGCAGCACGTCGTCTCGCGTGATCGCGTGCTGCGGGCCCGATCCCGACAGCTCCCGCAGATCGATCCCGAGGTCCTTGGCCAGCTTGCGCACCGGCGGCTTCGCCCGCGTCTGGGCCGCGGCCACCGCACCGCTGGTGCCGGTCTCGGCGTCCTCGGGCCTGCGCTTGCGCCTGCGCGTGCTGCTGGACTGGCTCGGCCCGTAGCCGACCAGGACGGACGGCGCCGGCTCGGTGCGCTCATCGGCCTCCGCCGGCTCGGCGGCCGGGGCCGGGGGTGCGGCAACGAGCCCGGCGCTGGACCCGATGGCGATGATCGGTGTCCCGACGGCAACGGTCCGCCCCTCCTCGACCAGCAGCCGGGTCACCGTCCCCTCGAACGGCGAGGGCAGCTCGACCACCGACTTCGCCGTCTCGATCTCGACCAGCACCTGGTTGTGGGCGACGACGTCGCCGACGGCGACGTGCCAGGTGACGATCTCTGCCTCTTCCAGCCCCTCTCCGACGTCGGGCAGGCGGAACTCGTGTTCGGTCATGTCGGCACGCTCACCAGGCAAAGGATCGGTCGACGGCGTCAAGGACGCGGTCGAGGTCGGGCAGGTACTGGTCCTCGAACTTCGCCGGCGGGTACGGGGTGTTGAACCCGCCCACCCGCAGGACCGGGGCCTCGAGTCGGTAGAAGCAACGCTCGGTGACCGCCGCGCCGACCTCGGCGCCCAACCCCGCGAAGGTCGGGGCCTCGTGGGCGACCACGCATCGACCGGTCTTGTCGACCGACCGCGCGATGGTGTCGAGGTCCAGCGGCGAGAGCGTGCGGAGGTCGACAACCTCGATGTCCCGGCCCTCGTCGGCCGCGGCAGCTGCCGCGTCCAAGCAGGTCTGGACCATGCCGCCGTAAGTCAGCAGGGTGATGTCCCTGCCCGGCCGTACGATCTGGGCCCGGTGGAGAGGAAGCACCCGGGCGTCGCGGGCGGAGTCGGCGACGTCGGCCTTGGACCAGTACCGTCGCTTGGGCTCGTAGAAGATCACCGGATCCTGCCCCTGCAGGGCCTGGCGGATCATCCAGTGAGCGTCCTGTGGACCGGAGCAGCACACCACGCGCAGCCCCGCGGTGTGGGCGAAGTAGGCCTCGTTGGACTCGCTGTGGTGCTCGACCGCACCGATCCCCCCGCCGACAGGGATCCGGATCACCACCGGCACGGACAGCGTTCCGCCGCTGCGGGCCCGGATCTTCGCCAGCTGGGACACGATCTGCGAGAACGCGGGGTACACGAACCCGTCGAACTGGATCTCGCACACCGGGCGGTAGCCGCGCAGGGCCAGGCCGATCGCTGTACCGACGATGCTGGCCTCGGCGAGCGGTGTGTCGATGACGCGGTCGGCACCGAAGTCCTTCTGCAGACCGTCGGTGACCCGGAAGACGCCGCCGAGACCGCCGACGTCCTGACCCATGACGACGACCTTCGGATCGTCCTCCATGGCCTGACGCAGGCCGGTGTTGATCGCCTTGGAAAGGGTGAGCACGGGCATGTCGACTCCCGTCGAGTGGCCGCGGCGTGACGCCGCGATGAGGATGGCGGTGTGGTCAGTCGATGTAGGAGGCGACGAGCGCCTCGTACTGCTGCCGCTCGGTGGTCAGCAGCACCGTCTCCTCGGCCAGCACCGATCCGAACAGGGCGCGCATGTCGCCCAGCGGGAGCTCGCGGCACACCCGGCGGGTCTCGGCCGCCAGCGCGGCGCCCTCGGCCGCGAGCTCCTGGCGCAGCTCGTCGTCCAGCCAGCCCCGAGCCACCATCAGGGCCTCGAGGCGGGCGATGGGATCCCGGTCCTTCCACGTGTCCAGCTCACCCGGCGTGCGGTAGCGCCCGGGATCGTCCGACGTGCTGTGGCCGGCCATCCGGTAGGTCACGGCCTCGATCAGGGCCGGCCCGCCGCCCCCGCGGATCTGCGCGGCGACCGCGCTGGTGACGGCGTGCACCGCGAGGACGTCGTTGCCGTCCACCAGGTGAGCGTCGAGCCCGAAACCGCGAGCGCGCTGGTGCAGCGGGGCGCGCATCTGGGTCTGTGTCGGCGTCGAGATCGCCCACTGGTTGTTCTGGCAGAAGAACAACAGCGGCACCTCGGCGGCCGCCGCCCAGTTGAAGGCCTCGTTGGCCTCACCCTGGCTGGTCGCCCCGTCGCCGAAGTAGGCGACGACGATCTCGTCGGTGCCGTCGCGTCCCACGCCCATCGCATAGCCTGTCGCGTGGGGCAGCTGGGCGGCGAGCACCAGGGTGTTGATGTGGAACCGGTAGCGGGAGGGGTCCCAGCCGCTGCCCGCGTTGCCGCGCCACTGGATCAAGAGCTCGGCGGGGGTGATGCCGCGGACGAGCCCCGCGGCGTGCTCCCGGTAGCTCGGGAAGACGTAGTCGTCGGAGCGCAGCGCCGTCATCGACCCGATCTGGGCGGCCTCCTGTCCCAGGCTCTGCAACCACAGGCCGAGCTCGCCCTGGCGCTGCAGTGCCAGGGCCTCGTCGTCGAAGCACCGGGCGAGTGTCATCCGCCGGAACAGATCGCGGCACAGGTCCGGGGTGACGTCCAGCGGCCACCGGGGGTGCGGACTCAGTTCTCCGTCGGGATCGAGCAGCTGCACGGGTTCCATGCGGGTCCTCCACGAGATGTTCGCGGACCATCGAGACCCGGTGGGGCGGCGAGGTCCGCGGCAAGCGGCCAGCGGTCGCTGGCATCGGTAGAACATCGAGCTGGAATCCACCGGCGGTGCTCCACCGCCAGGGGCACATCCACGATCGGACGGCCGGGGCGTTCAGCCTCGGCCGACGGGGAACTCGATCTCCCGTTTGACGATCTTCCCCGTTGCGGTCTTGGGCAAGGAGTCGACGAGCCACACGTGCCGCGGATACTTCTGCGGGGAGATGCGGTCCTTCACGTACTCGCGGAGCTGCTCGGCGGACGCATCGGCACCAGGCTTGAGGACCACCGCCGCAGCGACCTCCTCACCGTACGTCGGATCGGGGACACCGACGACCGCCGCCTCGAGGACCGCCGGATGCTCGTACAGCAGCTCCTCGACCTCCCGCGGATACACGTTGTACCCGCCCCGGATGATGAGATCCTTCTTCCGGTCGACGATGAAGAAGAACCCGTCGGCGTCCCGCCTGCCGATGTCACCGGTGCGGAACCACCCGTCCTTCACCGCCGCCGCGGTCTCCTCGGGCCGGTTCCAGTACCCCTTCATCACGTTCGGACCCTTGATGACGATCTCGCCGACCTCACCGGCGGCGAGCTCGGCCCCGGTGTCGTCGACGATCTTCATCTCGACCCCCGACAGGGGCTTCCCGATGGACCCGGCGCGCGTGTCACCCCGGTGGTTGAAGGATGACGTCGGTGACGTCTCGGACAACCCGTACCCCTCGAGGATCGGCACACCGAACACGTCGGCGAAGCTCCGGAGGATCTCCGCGGGAAGTGCTGCACCGCCGGAGACGCACAACCGCAAGGTGGCCGTGTCGGCGACACCGCCCCCCGCGTCGAGCAGCGCGACGTACATCGTCGGGACACCCTGCAGGACGGTCACCCCGTCGCGTTCGATCACCTGCAGCGCCCCCTCCGCGGTGAAGCGGGGAAGGAGCGTCACCGTCGCACCTGCCTGCACGGCGTTGTTCTGCACACAGGTCTGCCCGAACGCGTGGAACAGCGGCAAGCAACCCAGGATGACGTCATCGGAGGTCACCTCCATCATGTCGCCACACGCGGCGGCGTTGAGACGCAGGTTCGAATGCGTCAGCTCCGCCCCCTTCGGCGATCCGGTCGTGCCGGACGTGTAGAGGATCAGCGCGGTGTCCGAGTCGGCCCGATCGACCGTCTCCGGCAGAACCGGCCAGTTCGCCACCACCTCCACCGCGTCCGGGGCGACCGGGACGAGCCGCGATCCGGCCGCCTCGATCGCCCCCTCGGCGGCAGGGACCATCTCGTGCCAGACGAACACCAGCTTCGCGCCGGAGTCTGCGACGTAGTGCCGGATCTCCCGTTCCTTCAACAACGGGTTCATCGGCACGACCACTCCTCCGACCCGGAGGATGCCGTAGTACAACGCGACGAAGGCCGGAACGCCCGGAAGCATCAGGCCGACCCGGTCACCCGGCCCGACATTCTTCTCCTCGAGCCAACCCGCGACGCGCGAGCTCAGGTCGTCGAGCGCAGCGTAGCTGAGGGCCTCGGCGTCGAGCCTCACCGCAGTCCGGTCGGCATGTCGCGTGGCACTGGTCGTCAGGTTCGTCGCGAGGTTGACCATCACACATCCCAATCCGTGCACAACAGTACGAACAGTGGAGTACGACCGTCCCCGACGGACCAGCGGTCGTGGCGGAGCACCAGCTAGCAGGGCGCCGGAACGAGCTTCGTCAAGCCGCACGCCGGTGTCAGGCCGACGCTCAGCGCGTCGAGCGCGGCGACCACGTTGTCGGCGTGGTAGACGAGCGCCGCCTCCGGTGAGCGTCGGTCCTCCATGCGATCGGAATAGGGGCTGTGGCCACGCACGATCGCCCGTACCCGTTCCGGGACACCGCACAACGCGGCCAGCTCGGCGCCCAGTATCCCGTGGTCGGCGAGGGTCCGCCCCGGCCGGAAGGTGACCGAGGCGCCCGAGCTCGTCCACAGCAGGGGCTTGTCCACGTCGTGCAGGACCGCGGCCGCCAGCACCACGTCGTGGTCCACGGCGAGGCCGTAGGTGGTCTCGGCCTGCTCCGTCAGTGCGGTCGCCTGCTCGTCGACCCCGTTGACGTGGTGGAGCAACGTGATCGGTCCCTGCCCCTGGAGGACCTCGTCCAGGCCGGTGTAGCCGGACTCTCTCCATGAGCAGGCCCAGGTGAGGGCGACGGCATCGCGAAGCGCCCGGTCCGTGATCCTCCCGATCGCAGGTATCTGGCCCACGACCTGCGCGACAACGGACTCGTCGACGTCGTCACGGCTGTGTCCGAGCGGTCCTGTGGTCATCTCCCCACTTCCCTCCCCTGCCCGCCGCTACTGTGCAGAGGCGCTGCTCGCCGTGTCCTGAAAGCGCAGCGGCGAGAAGACATTGATGTCCCGGTCGCTGCGACCGTCGAGCGCCAGGTCCGCGAGGATCTCCCCGACCACCGGCACGAACTTGAACCCGTGGACGGAGAACGCGGCCCCGATGGTGACGTTCTCGTGCTCCGGGTGCGGGCCGATGACGAAGTTGTCGTCCGGCGTCTTGGCGTAGATGCATCCGCGGGCGCGCTCGGCCTCCTGCCCCCGCAGCGACGGGATGAGCCGGCCCATGTAGTCGATCACGCTCTCGACCTCCGCTGCGGAGGCCTCACGACGGAACGTGTCCGGCGTCGTCGGCGTGCTCGCGTCGGGTCCCTTGATGAAGGCCACCTTGACCAGGCTGTGCCCGGGCAGCAGGGCGAACCCGGAGGCGACTCGACCGGCCTCGTCCTCGAGCGCGAAGCGGGGGTGCCGGTCGACGGCGAAGAGGGACAGGTCGGCGGCCGGCCGGACCCAGACCTGGACGAGCCGGCCGATCTCCATCGGAATGCCGGGGGCCGCGAGGATGTCACTCGCCCAGGCACCCGGGGTGATGACCAGGTGATCGGCCGTGAACTCCCCTGCCGATGTCGTGACGGTCACGCCGCTGTCACCGGCGCTCCAGCTCTCGACCGCCGTGTCGAAGTGCAGCTCGGCACCGTTGCGGGCGGCCAGGGCCAGGTTCGCCGACACGGCCGCCTCCGGCCGGATGACGCCCTGGCTGTGGTCGAGGAAGGTGAGCGTGCCCGGGGGTGGGGTGAGGGTCGACCACCGCTTCGTGACCTCTGACGGCGTCAGGAGCTCGTAGGGCTGCCCCAGCTGGTCGGCGACGGTCGTCGATGCCGTCACCTCCTCACCCCCCTCCGGTCCGACGATGACCGCATCGCAGGGCGTGACCAGTTCGGTACCGCTGTCCCGTTCGAGCCGCTGCCACAGCGGATACGCCTCCTGCGCGAACGGGACGTGTGCCGGGTCGCTGAAGTAGGCCAGCCGGATGACGCGTGACTCGCCGTGGCTCGAGCCACGGTCGTGCGTGGGCCAGTAGCGTTCGACGCCGATGACCCGGCAGCCACGCTGCGCCAGGCTGGCGGCCGCCGCACTGCCCATGCCTCCGAGACCGATCACGATCACTGTGGGTGCCACTACCATCACCTTCCGCCCACCATCTCACCTTGCGCACTATCATTCCCGCACCCGAACTACGATTCGAATCTCACTTCTATTCTCAGCATGATCTCGACCGCAGTACCTGTCAACAGCCAGAAGAGGCATGTAGATCTGCAAGGTGCGCCTCGTGCTACCGTCCGAGCAGCCTGAAAACTAAGAGACCACTACCTTTTGTCTGGAGGCTGATGTCACACGACCCGCCGAGCGTCACCACCGCCGCGCCAGGCCGAGGTCGGGCGCGACGGCGGGATGCCGTCCGCAATCGTCAACGGCTGCTCGATGCCGTGGGCGAGATCCTCAGGGCCGAGCCGGAGTCGTTGAGCCTTCCGACGGTGGCCGAGCGGGCCGGGCTCTCCGTGGCCACCGCGTATCGCTACTTCTCCTCGCTCGACGACCTGCTGACGAGCTACATGCGTCAGGTCGTCATCGAGCTCCGCGACTACAGCCACGACTGTCCGCAGACCGGCACCGCGCTCTTCGACGCCGTCGCGACTCACTGGGCGCGCCAGGTGCGGTTGCACGGCCCGGCTATCGTTCAGCTGCGTTCACGACAGGGCTTCCTCCGCCGTCTTCTCGACAACGACGAACTGACCGGAATCGTGCGGGACGCCTGGGAACGACCCATTCGTGGCGTCCTCCGGCAACTGCGTATCTCCGATGAGCACTTCAACCACGCCCTCTTCCTCTACAACCTTCTGTTCGACCCTCGTGAGTTGCTCGACCTGGTCGACACCGGCCTCCAGGAGTCCGAGGCCGTCAGCCGGCTGATCGCCGCCTACTTCGGCGCGTTGGAAGGATGGGCGAGAGCCGGGAGCCGTTAGCTCCCGGCTCTACCGTCACCAACCGATCGCGTATCCCGGCCGCCTCGGGTCCGCAGCTCCCTGGTGCACACCGTTCTTGGAGTCGACCAGGCAGACCGCCGCCGCGCGTCCGGTGAGGTCTGGCCACCAGTTGACGTCGTGACCACGGGCCGCGAGGTCCGCGCCCACCGCCTTCCCGATTCCCTCCTCAAGGTTAAGCCGGCCGGGAAAGAGCTCATGGGGTTCGAACGAGTCCGGGAAGCTGTAGCTGGCGAAGCGGGGCACCTCGACCGCCTGCTGCGGGCTCATCCCGTGCACCAGCAGGTTCATCAGAACCTGCGCCATCGCCTGCACCTGGACGTCGCCACCGGGCGTCCCGAACGGGATCAGCCGGCCGTCCGCACCCACCGCCAGCGCCGGGTTGGGAGTGAGCCGCGGTCGTTTTCCGGCCAGAACAGAACTCGGGTGGTCCGGATCGGCCCAGCTCTGCGACCCGCGCGAGGAGACCGTCAGCCCGGTACCCGGAATCACCGGCGTGTCGAACGAGACGTCGCTCGGGGTCGCTGAGAAGCAGTTCCCCCACCGGTCGACGACGCAGATGTACGACGTGTCCGGCACGGGACCGGTGGGGTCGAGACGCGGCTCGAGGCTCAAGGGCAGCGACGGATCGCGGTATCCGCCCTGGATGGGAATATCCGGGATGGACTTCTCCGGGTCGATACGGGCCAACCGCTCACGTGCGTAGCTCTCCGAGGTCAGGAGGTCCATCGGCACGGGCACGAAGCGCGGATCACCGATGTAGGCGTGCCGGTCCGCGAACGCCAGCTTGATGATCTCGACGAAGTGGTGGAGGTAGTCCGCGGTGTTGTGTCCGTACTCTCCGACGTCCCCGAATTTCAGCATCTGCAGGATCTGAAGGAAGGATGGGCTCTGGCACCAGGCTCCACAGCCGTGGACGTCGACGCCCTCGAAGGCCACCCTAGGGGTGTCCTCGATCTCGCTGGCGTACTCCGCGAGGTCATCGAGCGTCATGAGGCCGCCGTTGTCGGCGTGGAACTGGGCGATGGCCTTCGCGATGTCGCCGCGATAGAAGGCATCCCGCGCGGCGTCGAGACCCGCCTCTCGGCCCCGGCCAGCCGCCGCGGCCTCCTGGTCGACCATGTACTGCAGCGTGTTGGCCAGATCGGACTGGACGAACTTCTCACCGGAGCGGGGCGGCTGCCCACCGGGGAGGTAGATCGGCGCGCTGGTCGGCCACTGCGAGTACTCCTTCTCCCACGTCGTGATGCTGTCCACCAGCGCGGGGTACATGACGAACCCGTCGCGGGCCAGGCGGATCGCCGCCGTGGCGACCTCGCCGAACGACATCGTCCCAAACTCGCGCAATGCGCGGATCCACGCGTCCGGAGCCGCGGGGACGACGCTGCGCAACACCCCGAGCGGGATCTTGCCCTCGTGGCGGTCGCGGAAAAGCGTCGGCGTCATCGCGCGCGGCCACCAGCCGAGACCCGAGATCGACTTGACCTCGCCGGACGTCCCGTTGCGGACGATGATCGGCGCCACGCCGGCGAAGTTCACCATGTCGCTCTGGACCACGCCCAGCGCGATGCCGCCGGCCACCCCGGCGTCGATCGCGTTGCCGCCCGCCTCGAGCACCTCGAAGGCGGCGACGGCGGCCAGGTAGTGACCCGCCGAGACCATGTGATTGACGCCGGCGATCACCGGGCGTCCCGCGTCCGCGCCGGTCGGCTTGCGGCGTTGCTTGGAGATGCCGTCGATGGTCATGTCAGTGTGCTCCTGCGGAATGCCGTGGACCGCCCGTCGGGCGGCCGGGTCTGCAATGGTCGTCAGGCGGAGGCGGGCTCGTCCGTCGGTCGGCGGACGGCGGGGGGTGGGCTGAAGGGCTCGACCCCCAGCTCGCGGTAGATGTCGGCCGGGAAGTAGGCGTCCCCATCCTTCATCACCATCCGGACGGCGCGGACGGCGCCGATGTCCACGGTGGGGTCACCGTCGAGCAGGACGCAGGAGGCCACCTTGCCGTACTCGACGGAGCCGTGGTCACGCTCCAACCCGAGGTAGCGGGCGCAGTCGTACGTCGCGCGGCGCAGGACCGTTGCCGGCGCGAGCCCGGCGGCAACGAGCAGCTCGAGCTCGCGGTGGTAGGTGAAGCCCGTGCCCTCGTCGTCCGTTCCCGGCCACACGTCGAGCCCGTTGCCGTCCACGACGGTGACGAGATCGAGCATCGTCGCGAACGCCGCGTGGTAGGCCGCCAGCTCCTTCTCGTCCGTGGTGGGCACCCAGGTCCGGCGGCGACCGCGCTGGAAGCTCACCGGCATGTGCGAGAGGAACGGGGCGTCCGCCTCCAGACCCGTCCGCGACCGCATCCGCAGCACGCGCTCCATGAACCCCACGGTCGCGTCCAGCCCGATGCCCCGCTCGCGCATGAGCGCGATCGTCCGACGGACGGCCTCGGAGGACAGGTCCAGGCCCGCGCCCCGGGCCATCGACGTCACCCGGACCATGGTGCGGCTGTCCTCTCCCTCCTCGAGCAGCCAGCCGAGCATCAGCTGGTTGAGGTGGGTGATCTCGTCGTAGCCGGCCTCGATCATCGCGTGGGCGGTGGTGAACGCAGGTAGGTGGCCGACCACCCGCAGGCCGAGGCGGTGCGCCTCCGCCGCCAGCGGCGCGACCCACTCGGCCGGGATCGAGTTGTAGAGCTTGATCTGGTGGTAGCCCCGGTCCGCGTACCAGTGCACTCCGGCCAGTGCCTCGCCGAGGCTCTCCGCGACGACGTCCGCGCGCACGCTGTAGGGGCTACGCGCCTCGATGAGCCCGGAGCGAAGCACCGTCGGCCCGGCCACGACGCCGGCGTCGATCCGTCCGACCAGCTCGTCGAGCATCTGGTTGTCGTTGCCCATGTCGCGCACGGTCGTGACGCCCGCGGCGAGGTAGTAAAGCGAGCTCCAGGCCGACAGATGGACGTGCATGTCGTGGAACCCCGCAACGAGCGTCCCACCCGCGCCGTCGATGATGGTGTCCCCCGGGCCGGCCGGCTCGGTGTCGCCCGGCTCGATCCGGGTGAACCGGCCCCGCCAGACGGTGACCGACGACGGGCCGGTCAGCCGCTTCTCGTGAGGGTCGAAGATCCGCACGTTGCGGATGCGCACCAACCCGTCGTAGCGGTTCCGGACGCGCTGCTGAATCCCCTCGAGCGCGTCCGCCGTCACCTGCGCCTGGACCCGGGACAGGGTGTTCGCCTGCGTGACGACATCCTCACGCACAAGGATCTCGCGATAGGTGGAGCCGCCACCGATGCTCGCGACGAGATTCGCCCCCGCATCGGCGAACAAGTACTGCGGGAACAGGCTCGCTCCGGTCACGGTGACGACATCCACCTCCGTGTCGCCGACGCGAACCTGGTCGGACACCGACGCCCGGACCTTCCCCGACGGCAGCGCGTCCACACTGCCGCCCGCTCCCAGCGCCGCGCGGGCGTACAACCAGCCCGCGTAGGGGCTGCAGTCCGCCGCGATGTACAACTTCCGTGCGCCGTCGGGGTCCCGCCCCTCGTCGGCCTGGCTGACCCAGGACCGCGAGCTCCCGTCGGTGTCCATGCGCTCGGCGACGGACCCGCCCAGATCCGACTTCCCGTCGATCGTCCAGCTGACGGGCAGTTCGTCGGAGTCCGTCCGGATCCACTCCTCCAGGTGGGCGCCGCGGCCGTTGTTACTGACCTGATAGGTGACCCCGATGCCGTCGGCATCGCTCCGGACCGTGCCACTGCCCAGACGTTCCTCACCCGCGACGACGGCATAGCTGCCGCCGTGCACTTCAGACCCTCGCATCGTCCTTCTCCTTGTCAGCGCGACGGGTGCCACCAGTGCAGAACCCGCTTGCGTCCCGCCTCCGCTGCCATCACGACGATGAGCCCGATGATCGCCAGCAGGACCGCGGTGGTGAAGGTGAGCGTCGCGTCCGCCGTGCTGAGGGACTGGGTGATCAGGAAGCCCAGACCGTTGTTACCGGTGAGCACCTCGCTGGTCACCACCGAGAGCAGCGCGAACGTCACCGCGTTGGGGAGCGACGCGAGCGTCCACGCGAGCACGTACGGCGCCATGATCCGCCAGGTGATCTGGCGCTTCTTCGCCCCCAGCAGCTGCGCGTTCTGCGACATCCGCAGGGGGACCGACTGTCCGCCCTCGTACGCGTTCCAGAACACCACGAAGAAGACGATGAGCACGGAGATGACGATCTCGGCGCCGAGGGAGGCGCCGAAGGCGATGATCACGATCGGGATGAGGGCGATCCGCGGGACGGCGTTGAGCAGCACGATGAACGGGCGCAGCAGCGCGCTCGCGAACGGCGAGTTACTCAGGACGAGCCCCATCACACCGCCGAGGACCATGCCGACGACCAAGCCGACAAGGCTGGCGAGCAGGGTGGGCTGGACGTACGACCACACCGTGAAGCTGCCGTTTCGACCCGTCAGGACATCGACGAGCCGCGAGGCGATGGCCGTCGGGGAGCTGACGAAATAGGGGTCCAGGAAGTGGAAGCGGCTGCTGAAGAAGGGGATCTGCGGCAGCTGCTGCCACGCCACCAGGAACGCGGCCAGGATCAGCAGCTGGCCGACGAGGACCTTGACGTTGTCCTTCGCCCAGACGAGGCGGGCTTTGAGCACTGAGTCGGTGCCGGGCTTCGCACCCGTGACGACGGCGGTCATGATTCCTCACCTCGGATCTGGCGCCGGAGGTCGCTCCAGACCTCCCCGTACAGGTGCAGGAAGTCCTCGGACTCCCTCATGCCCAGGACATCCCGCTCCTTGCCGAACGTCATCAGATGCCGTCCGGCGACCCGGCCCGGGCGCTTCGACAGGACCAGGACCTCGTCGCTGAGCGAGACCGCCTCGGCGATGTCGTGGGTGACAAGGACGAGCGTCGTCCCGAGCTCCTGCGTCACCCGCAGGACGTCCTGGTGCAGGGCCACCCGCGTCGGCTCGTCCAGCGCCGAGAACGGCTCGTCGAGCAGGAGCAGCTGAGGCCGCGGCGCGATGGCCGACAGGAACGCCACCCGCCGCCGCATGCCGATGGAGAGCTGGTACGGGTAGGCGTTCTCGAAATCCTGCAGCCCCACCAACGGCAGCAGCTCGCCGATGAGGTCGCGGACGTAAGACTTGGGCCGACGCCGGAACTTGAAGTGCAGCGCGATGTTGCCCGCCACAGTCAGCCACGGCAGCAGCGTGTCCTCCTGGAACATCATCGACAGGGGGTGTGCCCCCTCCGGCACCGGCCCCCGCGCCAACATCCCACGGGTGGGGGTCGTGAGACCCGCGGCCAGCCTCAACAGAGTGCTCTTGCCGCACCCGCTGGGCCCGGTGATCGCGACGTTCCGCCCCGGCTCCACGCGCAGGTCGACGCCGTCGAGCGCCAGCAGGCCCGAGTCGTACCGGAAGTCGACGTCCCGGAACTCCACGATGGCGGGGGTTGCCTCGTCGGGATCCGTCGTGCCGACGTCGGCATCGGCCCCCACGAGATTCGCATTCGGAGCGGTCACTACTTACCTCCTCGTCAACGGGTGAGCGCCATCGGGCGGGCCGCTCCCGACAGCGGCCCGCCCTGGTGTCACGGGGGTCGTTCCTCAGGTGTGGGACGCGGCTTTGCCCAGCGCCGCATCGAGATAGGACATATCAACGCGCTTGCCGAACGACCAGGTCGGGGCGGTCGCGCCCCCATCCAGCGCGACGCCGCTCGCCTCGATGAAGCTCAGCAGCGGCTGCCAGTCGCCCTCGCTGATGACGCCGCGATTGGGCCAGCGCGCGGGCTGCTGCGCCTTGAGGCTGGTCACCACATCCCCGACCGACTGGGTGTTCCATCCCGGGACGGTGATGATCGCCTTGGCAGCATCATCCGGCGAGCTGTTCATGGTCTCGACGGCCCTGACATAGGCCGTGAGGAACGCCGTGACGGCCGCCTTCTTCTGGCCGAGGTTGTCCGTCAGGCCGAACACCACCGAGCTGGGCAGGTTGGTCGGGAACCCGGCGGGCAGCCCCTTCCTCGTTGCTCCGTCGACGAGCAGCGTGCCCTTACCGCTGCTCAGGGCGGGGGCGAGGATGGAGGAAGGCAGGACCGTGCAGTCCGCCTGACCGGTGGCCATCAGGTTCACCGCGTCGGTCCCGGAGCTGAGGGTCTTGATGGTCCAGGTGGTGTTGAAGGACTTCTCGAAATACTTCGTCAGGCCGTAGCTGCCGGTGCCGACGCCGGTGGTCGAGACAGTCTTGCATTGCTGCACGTCCGTCACGCCTGGGCGGCCAGCGACCTGCGCGAGCGCTGCGCCGTTGCTCTTCTCCGCAAGGATGGTGGTGCTTTTCCCCTGCGCGGCGGGCAGCATCGGCCCGGGCAGGCCGATGGCGCCGATGTCGGCCTGCCCGGACACGACGGCGGCCACCACGTTGCTGCCCGAGTTCACGAACTTCACGCTCAGGCCGACCTCCTTGAAATAGCCCTTCGCCTCCGCCACCGCGCCCTCGGCCTGGCTGGCGTCCAGTGCCGACAGCGCAACGGTCAGTGGAGGGAGCGACTCACCGGCGCTCTCTGTGCCGCTCCCGCACGCGGCTGTCACGAGTGCGATCGCCGCCGACAGACTCGCCGCGGCGAGGACGCGTCTTTTCGGAATCCGCATGATGTCAGGGCGTCCCTTCACGATCCAGGCTTTCGGGCGGCCAGCGCCGCGTCCAATGTGTCACGTACCTTGATGAGGTCGATCAGGCTGGCTCCACCGGCTATGGCTGTCCGGTAGCCGGCCTCGGCTTGTTCGCGCCGCGCACCGGCCGCGCACGCCTCGTCGACGAGTTCCTGCGGCACGACCGTGACACCGTCGGCATCGCCCACGATGACATCGCCCGGCCGCACGGTCACCCCGCCGCAGACGATCGGCTCGCCGACCCGTCCGAGGTTGACCTTGTCCGTGCCCTTGATGCACACGTCCCGGCAGAAGACCGGGAAGCCCAGGCCGACGATCGCCCGGCTGTCCCGTACCGCGCCGTCGATCACCAGACCCGCGATACCCTTCTTCTGGGCGTACTCGCTGAGGACATCGCCCCACGGGCCGGCCGCGGTGAACTCCTTGGCGTCGACGACCAGAACGTCGCCCTCGCCTGCGAGGTGGGCGCCGTAGTGGACGGCCAGGTTGTCGCCCGGCGCGCTGTCCACGGTGAAGGCCCGGCCGACCACAGAGAAGCCCGGGTCCAGTGGCTTGATCGCGTGATCCATCGCGCCCACCCGGCCGAGTGCCTCGTACACGGTCGCCGCGCCGAGCTCCTTGAGCCTGCGCAAAGCGTCGGCTTCGCTATCCATGTGTCGACCCCCTCGTGACGTGGACGAGATGCGGGAATTCCGTTTCCTCGCCCGGTTCCCGGTCCAGTACCTGCTCGACGCAGTCGACGAAGCGGTCCATACCGATCCGCAGCTGCGCCGTCTCGAGCGCGAAGGAGATGCGGATGTGTCCCTCCCCTGTCGGCCCGTACTCGCTCCCTGCACGCACCAGCACCCCAGCTTCCGCCAGGCGCGCCTTCCACTCCACCGAGCTACCACCGAGCCTCGGGAAGGCATAGAAGGAACCCCGAGGGACCTCCAGCGACACACCGGGGATGTCGCGGAGCCGCTCGCACACCATGTCCCGGCGGTCCTGCAAATCCTTGACGACCAGATCGACGTGTTCCTGGGGAAGGCGCAACGCCACCGCCGCGGCGTCCTGGACGAAGGTGTTGAGGGGGCCGTTGATCGTGCGATGAACGAGGTTGATGTCCTGGGCGAGGCGTCGGTCCGCCAGCACCCAGCCGAGCCGCCAGCCGGTCATGGCGAAGCTCTTGGAGAACGTCCCACAACACACGACGTGCGGGTTCTCCGCGATCAGCGGGGCCGCCGACGCGAAGGCCGAGCCCTCGAAGACGATGTCGCGATAGGCCTCGTCGACCATCACGGCGGCGCCGTGCTCGCCCGCCAGCCGCACGATCCTCGCCAGCTCGTCCGGCGCGAGGACGTAGCCCGTGGGGTTGTTCGGGTTGCAGATGATCACCAGTCGCGAGCCCGCCATCGCGGCCTCGAGCTGTGTGAGATCCGGCCGTCCGCTCGCGGCACTGGGCACCCACCGGACCCGCCCACCAGCCATCACGACCTGGTCGGCATAGAGCGAGTAGGTCGGTTCGGGGAGCACCACCACGTCGTCGGGGTCGACGAGCGAGAGGATCGTGGCCCCCAGGCCGGCGCTCGCGCCGTGGGTGACGACGACATTCTCCGGAGTGATCGCCTCACAACCCTCTACGTTGAGCCGGTGAGCAACGTGCGCACGCAAGCTCGGCGAGCCACTGATTCGTTCGTACTTGGTGCGGCCGGACCGCAGGGCGGCGATCGCGGCGTCGACGACCGCCTTCGGCGTCGGCTCCGTCGGCTCGCCCATCGCGAGCGAGATCGCACCCGGAGAAGCGCCGCCGAGATCCGACGGCCGGGTGGAAGCCGCGCGCAGGCGCCCGATCAGGTTCGAGGAGCCGACCTCTGACGGCTTCCTTCGAGGGAATTCGTTCGTAGTCATCGCTACAAGTTGCCCCTTGCTGTGGAAGTCCTGACGTCTGCGACGAGGCCGATCGAACGGGTCACGGAAAGAACTCACTCGCCCGTTCGCCGATCATCACCGCGGTGGCATGAGTCCCCCGGCTCACCACGGACGGGCAGAGGGAGAGGTCGAGCACCCGCAGGCCCGCGACGCCGTGCACACGCCCCTGCTGGTCGACCACGGCGTCCGGATCCGACGGCGCACCCATCCGGGCGCCCGACGAGGTGTGGAATCCCGTGCTGAGGTTGTCGTCGATCCACGCATCGAGGCTTGCGTCGTCCGTCTCCGGTGGGCAGGGCGACACCCGCTGGACACCGATCCTGCGGAACTCGCCGCTGTCCAGCAGTCCGGCTGCCAGTCGCACTCCGTTGCGCAGGCGTTCCCGGTCGTCCCCTGCGGACAGGTAGTTCAGCTCGATGCGCGGCGCCACGTGCGGGTCCGCGGACACCAGTGTCAGCCGCCCCCTGCTGTGCTCCCGGTTCAGTGAACACAGCAGTACCCGGTCATCCGGCTCGTGCGCCTGCTCCATCTCGAAAGGAGCCGACGCAGCCGCTTTGGTACCGGAGCCGCGTTTCCTCCCCCGGAACGAGCCACCCGCCCCGCCGATCTGCATGTCCTCCGCGAAGGTCGACCCCTCGGCGGTGTAGGTGAGACCCATCTGGACGGGCACGAGGTCCCGCTCCGTACCGGCGGCACCCTTCGTCCGGTAGTGAAGCGCAACCGACGGATGGTCCTGGATTCCCCGACCGACGGGCAGGTCCTCGACCACGGGGATGTCGAGGGCCCTCAGCTCGTCCGCCGGTCCGATGCCCGACAGCAGCAACAAGTGCGGCGACTCGATGCCTCCGGCGCTGAGCACCACCTCTTCCCCAAGCCAGGTCTCCCGGTCACCACCCCGGCAGACCTCCACGCCCACCGCCTGCTTGCCATCGACGAGGACGCGCTGCACGAGGCTCTCCCCCAGGATGGTCAGGTTCGGCCGCTCCCGAGCCCCCGCCAGGTAGCCCAGAGCGGTGTTCCACCGGATTCCGTCCACGATGTTGCGGGGCACCGTGCCGACTCCGATTCCGTTGTCGGCGTTCTTGTCCGGGTCCTCCGGGTAGCCCGCGGCCCGGCAGGCGGCGAGGAACGCCCGCGTGGCCGCCCCGAACTCGTCCACCCCGGGGCGCCGGATCCGCATCGGCCCAGCACTGCCGTGCACGTCGGACTCCGGGAAGTCGAGGTCGGTCTCGCTCCTGATGAAGGACGGGAGGACAGCCTCGTAGGACCACTGGTCGTTGCCCGCCCGGGCCCACTCGTCGAAGTCCGCACGACGGCCGCGGATGAAGTACCCGCCGTTGATCGCGCTGGATCCGCCGACGACCTTCCCGCGCAGCACCGGGAAGTTCCACTCCGGGGTCAGCTCAGCGATATAGGACCAGTTGTGGGGATGGCCGGGCGACAGGGCTGCCAGCGAGCTCGCCTGCGCGAGGTGCTCGGGAAACTCCGAGAGGGACCCGTAGAAGGGCCCCGCGTCGATGAGCAGAACCGACCGAGAGGGGTCCTCGCTGAGGCGGGAGGCAAGAGCCGCGCCCGTCGACCCGCCTCCGACCACGATCACGTCGTACGTCGTCACTCGGAGTGCTCTCCTTCCGGTCGGTTCTGCTCAAGGACGATCCGGCACGCCGGCTACGAGAACTGCGGGATGATCTCGCGCCCGAACAGCTCGATCGAGCGGCGCTTCTTCTCTTCCGGCATGCCGGGCAGTCCGAAGGAGCCGAAGATGTACTCCAGGCCCATTTCCTCCAGCTCCTTGATCCGGTGGGCCACCGTCTCGGGTGAGCCCACGAGTGCCGCGGTGCCCGTCGTGTTGTCGGTGACCCGCTTCTCCCGGTCCTTGACCCGCATGGCCCAGCTCTCGTAGCCGGGCGGGACCTCGCCCGCCGGGCTGAGCGGAGAACCGATCTGACTGAGCAGCTTGACGTCCCAAAGCTGGTCGATGGCCGCGATGTCGGCGGCCGCCTGCTCATCGGTCTCCGCCACGTAGATGCCCTTGGCACACGGAAGGACCTTCCCGGACGGGTCGTTCCCGTGATTCGTCATCGCCTGGCGCCAGCGCTCGATCACCTGCGGGGCGATTCCCATGATGTCGGTCGGACCGCCCACGAGAATGCGCAGGTTGTGGCTGGCCGCTAGCTCGAGGCTCCGTGGACTGGCCGAGACAGCGACGTACACGGGAAGATCCGGGCTCTGCCGAGGCTTCGGGTGGATGATCAGCTCGTCCTCGGCGTCCCAGGAGCGGAACTTGCCCTGGAACGAGAGCGCGTCCGAGGACCACGCTGTCGTCAGGATCTCCAGGGATTCGATGAAGCGCTCGCGCGATTCCTTGATGTCGACGCCGAGCCCGTTGAACTCGCGCCACTGGTAACCGGCGCCGACGCCCAGGTCGAGCCGCCCCCCCGACAGCACGTCCACCATCGCGGCCTCCTCGGCCACGCGGAGCGGATGGTGCAGCGGGAGAATGACGACCGCTGTCCCGATCCGAAGGCGATCGGTCTTGCCTGCGATGTGGGAGGCGAGGGTGAGAGTGTTCCCGTAGATTCCGTGCCGGCTGAAGTGGTGCTCCCCGAGCCAGATCGCCTCGAAGCCGAGCTCCTCCGCGAGCTGGGCATGATCGACGACCGCGCGGTAGACCTCCTCGCTGGTCTCGCTCTCGTGCCAGTGACCGACGTCCAGGATCCCGAATTTCACGTGCGTTCCTTCCTCATGAAACGGTCACGAACCCAGTGCGGGCCTATTTCTGGATGTTGATCGCTGCGCGGAGATAGCTCATGTCCACGCGGTTGTCGTACGACCAGATGTCCGCATTGACCCCACCGGGAAAGCTCGTCCCGGCAGCCTCGAGAAACGCGAGCTCGGCAGGCCACGCGGAGCTCTCGATGATGCCGCGACCCGGCCACCTGCCGGGTTGCTGGGCCTTGATGGCAGCGAGGATCGAGTCGGCCGGCTGGGCGTCCCAGTTGGGCACCGAGTGGATGGCCTGGGCCGCGTCCCCGAGCGAGTTGTTCATCAGGGTCACCGCCTGGTCCCAGGCGGTGAGGAAGGCGACGACCGCCTGCTTCTTCGCCTTGAGGTTGTCGTCGAGCCCGTACAGGACCCCACCCACGAGGTTCGACGGGAAGCCGGGCGGCAGACCGGTCTGGCTGGCGGCGGACACCAGCAGCTTCACCTTGCCGGCCTCGACCACCGTATTGAGCAGGGCGAGATCGGCCACGGCACAGTCCACCTGGCCGGTGAGCAGCAGGTTCACCGCGTCCGTCGGAGCACTGAGCGCCTTGATCGTCCAGTTCAGGTTGAAGGCCTTCTGGAAGTACATCGTGAGGTTGTACAGGCCGGTGCCGACACCGGTGGTGGCAACGGACTTGCACTGGTCCACGCTGGTGAGGCTGGGCTTGGCCGCGATATTGACCGAGCTGGTCGGAGTGTTCTTCTCCGCGATGATCTTCAGGTTCTTACCCTGTGCCGCAGGCAAGAGCGGACCGGGCAGCCCCGAGACCGAGATGTCTGCCTGCCCCGACAGGACGGCGGCGAGAATGTTGCTGCCGGAGTTGGTGAACTGGACGTCCAGGCCCAGGTTCTTGTAGTAGCCCTTCGCGATACCGATCGCCGGCTCGGCAGCGGTCGCGTCGATGGCGGGCAGGGCGACCGTGAGCTTCATCGGCGTGCTTGCTGCGGCCTGACCCTTCGTGTCGCGGGCAGCGTCACTCGATCCGCAGGCCACTGTGCCGAGCGCGACTGCCACGGACAAAGCTATTCCCGCAAGGACGCGGCGTCTTGGACGGACCATTTCTCGGAGGACCTTTCTCCCGGGCGGCAGCTCAGCCGCCCTTCTGCCATGAACCGATCACTTCCCCGACTTGCGTGACTACAGACTGCGCCTTGATCAACACCGCGAACGAGTCGTTGACCTCGACGACCACCGAACGGGCATCAAGCGCCACCTGAACGGCGGCCGAGCCTCACAACATGGAGCTTGAACTGCGACCTGTTTCGCAGTTCGCAGTAGCTTGGCGGCCACACGTCGCGATGTCAAGACCAGTAGTCGGACAGACTTCCTCCTCGACGCCTCATCGCCCCCCGCGCTCGACCTACGGTCGCTCCGCCGTGGCCCGGCTCCGCAGGAAGGAAACGCAAGACCAGGTTGCCTGACCTTCGCAGCGAGGTGGAGCCCCCGCGCAGGAGACCCCTCGCGCCGACGTTGGACGCCCTGGCCGGCCATGCCGCCGGAAGTCGCAATCGGACACTTGACGTGATTGCCCGCCGACCCCCAGACTCTCGATCCAAGTAAGATCTCAGTCGCAGTTTCTTCGACTTGCTCGTGTTCGCCCAGCCAGACGTCTATCGCTCTGCGCGAGCACGTCAGAACAGCCCGACACCGGACGAGGAGCTCTTGGTGAGTGACCTGCTGACTATCGAGGACTTCGAGGCCCGCAGCCGCGAGATCCTCCCCCGCCAACTGTTCGACGTAATCTTTGGTGGCTATGGCGTCAGCGGCTTCGAAGGCAACAGCCACAGCCTCGACGCGTTCGAGCGGTGCCGCACCCGCCCGCGGGTGATGACATCGGTGGGGACACGACATGTCGGGACGAGCGTGCTCGGGACCCCGATCAGCTTTCCGGTGATGATCGGCCCGGCGGGAAACCACCAGCGGGCCCACCCCGAGGGCGAGCTGGCCACCGCGCGGGGCGCCGCGGCGGCGGGCACGGTCTTCACGTTGTCGGTCGGTTCGGCCTACAGCATCGAGGAGGTTGCCGAGGCCGGCGACGGGCCACTGTGGTTCCAGATGTACATATTCCGGAACCGCGAGCTGTGCCGACGGCTGATCGGACGTGCCGAGGACGCGGGCTACAAGGCGATCATGGTGACCGTCGACCATCTCGGGCGGAGCCGGGAACGGGAGACCCGCTTCGCGTATGACAAGCACAGCGAACACCGCACGATCCGCACCATCGACCCCGCACGTATCCAGAAGAACTTCCAAGGGATGGCGGGACTGGACCTCGACGATGCGGGCCCCGGCACGGACCCCGAGACGTGGTCGGACGTCTACCACGGCAACTTCGACGGAGAGTTCACCTGGGCGGACCTGGCCTGGCTCCGCTCGTGCACGTCGCTGCCCATCGTCATCAAGGGCATCCAGACCGCCGAGGACGCACTCCTCGCCCGGGAGACCGGCGTCGACGGGATCGTGGTGTCCAACCACGGCGGGCACGGCTCACCGGACTCGAAAGGGACGTTGGAGATCCTCCCCGAGGTGGTCGACCAGGCGGGCTCCTTGATGGAGGTCTACCTGGACGGAGGGGTCCGGAAGGGCGCTGACGTCCTGAAGGCACTAGCTCTCGGGGCACGCGCCGTGCTGGTTGGTAGAGCGACGTTCTGGGGTCTCGCGGTGGACGGACAGGAGGGCGTCACGACGGTGCTGGAGATCCTGCGGCGTGAGCTCGACGAGACGATGATGCTGTGCGGTCTCGCCGACGTGCGCAACGCCTCTCCCGGCCTGGTCGCATTTCCTGGTGACAGCGCTCGGCTGGTCGATGCGCTGGGCGATCTGGTCCGGCTGCACCACGCCGGTGACCTCAGCGAGGAAGAGTTCAGGTCGGCGAAACAAGCACTCCTGGCCGCTGGTCACCGCTGATGAACCGAGTCCGGCGACTTACCGTGATCGAACCTTGAACTCCGCAACGACCGTTTCAGCGTGTCGGAAGGAGGTGGGGGGCACAGGCTCTGCCTGTTGATCGTTCCTGCCGCCGTTCATATCTGCAGGAATCATCAGACGATCACGGGAGAACCGCCCAAACCAGCTCGCCCACACGCCGCACGGTCAGTGCGAGATCGTCAAACGTCGCGATCGCGCGCTAGGCCGCGCACGACGCTCACGACATCACGGATGTCGCTCGCAGGCGTCTGAGCCAGCCAGAGCTGAAGATTGAACCAGGACTGTGAGGCTAGCTGACCGCACTCTTCCGCTCCGTCACGATTCCCGAGGGCGGCACCGTCGGGTCGGGCGCGCATACTCGGCTCCATGTCCTGGACCGCGGACGCGCCCACCTGGGTGGTGCCGTCGCGGGCCGAGATCGCCGACCTGCACTGGCTGGCCTACGCCGATGCAGTCGAGACGCGCTCGCCGAGCGCCGGCGGGATCACGGCCACGCTTGCCTGGGTTCGTGGCGGGGCCGTCGCACCCGTGACCGGGCGTGATCAGCAGCCGGTCACCGTGGCGATGGCGGAAGCCGAGCTCTGGGCAGCATGGGCCCTGCTCACCCCCGACGTTCCCCCGCCGTTGGAGCAGATCTCCCGCGACCTCGGCGTTCCGTTCCTGCCGCCGTTGCCTTTCGCCGCGGGTCGAGGGGACGGCGCGGCGACGGTCCTGAGCTGGCTGCTCGGAACGACGACCGTTCCTCCCATGCCGTTGCCCGCGCGTGCTCCCGATGGACGACCGGCCGATGCCCAGACACTGGTCGAGTCGGCTATTGCCGCTGCGCCGCATCGAATCTGGGGTCCCGAGGAACGGCACGCCGCACGGGCCGCCGCACGCCAGACGGTCGAGCGCTCGCAGCGATTGCTCGCCCGGATCAGGGCAGCGCAGGAGCGGGTCGGCTAGCGCTCGGCGACGAGGTCGTCGTCCCATTCGGCAGTCTCCTCTCGGGTGTCGTCCTGGTGCACGTCCGCCCAGGAGTCGTCGTGCAGGTCCTCGGCGTCGGAGCGGGACCTGATCTCCGCGAGCGCAATCTGCGCGCGGGCGACTGCCTCGGCGGTCTCGTCGGCGGTCGGGATCCGTGTCCGCTCCTGGTCCGCGGTCTCGGTGGGATGGGCGTGGCTTCGGTCGCGGAGATCGGGGACACCTGTCTCGGGGCCGGCGTGCGCGTCGAGCTCGCCGCGGCTTTCGGCGATGTCGAGCTCGCCGATCGCACGGTGGAGGTCCTCTTCACGTTGCGCGGCAACGTGGACGGCGAGCCACTCCTCCGCGGTCACGAGGTCGACCGGCCTCGCCATGTCGACGCCGCGAGCGGCCAGCTCCACCCGAGCCCGCTCCGCCTTGTCCCGCGTCTGCGCGGTGTGTGCGAACCATGTGGCACGAGCGTCGTCGGCAGAGCCGAGCTCCGAGGCGCGTGCAGCGAGCGCGTCCGCCTCCTGCCGCGCCTTCTCAGCGGCGGCGCGCAGCTGGTCGCGCTCGGCCGGCGCCTCGTGCGTGTCCGCGCGAGCCGCCCATACCTCCGCGTCTGCTCGGGCCCTCGCCGCGGCATGGTGGGTGTGGTCGAGCTCGTCGCCCACCCAGCGCGGCGCCCACGCGGTCTCGCGCTCGTACGCCCGGACCCGCATGCGGAGCAGGCCGTCGCTCAGGCCGGCTTCCTCGGCGCCGGCGTCCGGCAGGTCGAGCGCGCGGTGAGCAGCACGGAATATGGCAGCGGACTCCGCCATCCCTGCCGGCGGAGCCGCACCGAGCGGGTCGGTCTCGTCGCTGTGGCCGGCCATCTCCCGATAGGCGGCAGCCCACCCGGCACGCTGCTCCCATTCCGCTCGTCCGATCACGTCGTCCGGAACCGGACCGAGGGCCGTGACCGCCCACGCCGGCGCCGCCTCGGACATCTGCTCACCGAGTTCGCGACGGCGCTCGTCGATCGCTTCGGCCCTCGCGGAGAGCCAGGCGGTCCAACCGTCCGGAGCATCGCGCGGCACCAGGTCGACAGCGCTGGTGATGTCAGGGGTGAGCCTTCCCGCCAACGTCGTCGAGATGCGGTGGTGCAGGACCTTCGCGGGAGACCGGGCGTCGTCGAGGCCGCGGCCGTCGACTGCTGCGGACAGGACAGCCCGCGGATCGTGCCCGGCGAGCTCGGCGGTGCGGAGCAGCCGGTCCAGCGAGCCCCCGGCCTCGTCCGCCGCGAGCCGCTCGCGCGCCTGAGCGGTCAGCATCCCGGCCGCCGTTAGCCGGTCGAGAGTGGCCGCTGTGCGGCCCGCGGTGACATGCCCGATCCCCTCGACGAGCTGTCCGCCGTGCGTGAGGGTCGACCGGGCCGCGATGGCGGCCTGCTCCCGCTCGGCCAGAGCGGTGCGGTCCTCCTCGTTGCGGCGCAACGCATCCGCCAGGACGGCGCGGGCGTGACGCGGCTCGACGTCGAAGGTCTCCCCCGGCTTCGCGTCGGCCCCGGTCGGACGAGTGACGGTCCAGGCGGTGTTGGAGTTCCGGCCCCGGGTCATCGCGACGTAGAGCGCGGAGGCGTCGACGCCCGAATCGACGACCACATGAGCGCTGTCCACTGTCCTCCCCTGGGCCGCATGCACCGTGCTGGCGTAGGCGAGCGAGAGGTGGCTGCGGGTGTAGTCAGCGGGGAGCTGAATCGGGCGGCCCCCGAGGACGGGGCTGACCGTCAGTCCTCCGTCGGCCCGAAGAGCGGTCACCGTGTACGTGGTGCGGTTGATCGGCGCGCGCTCGTTGCCCTCGAACCCGCGCAGGTGCCAGCCGTTCCGCCTGGCCTGCACGAGGTCCCCGACACCGGCGACCGTTCCCTGAGCGAGTTCGACACCTGTCTCCTCGACCCGGCCGAGCTCGATGAGCTGCGCCCGTAGCGCTGCGCTGGCCCGGGCAGCCGCGTCGTTGCTCCCGACGATCAGGACGGACTCGCGACCGCCGAGGGTGTCGGCGAGCCAGGCCCGCGAAGCGGCAGTCTCCGCCTGCTCCGGGGTTCCGGCGTCGATCAGGCGGCCATGACGCTGGTACTGGTCGAGCGCCGCGGGGTCCGCCTCGCGGAGCTCGAGCGACGCCTGGCGCTCCCACGCTGCCGAGAACCGCCGGACCTCACCGAGCTCGTAGACGATCCCTCGTGCCGCGACATCCGCCAGAGCGCCGCCCGGCCCGACGGCACCGAGCTGACGGGAGTCGCCGACGAGCAGAAGCTTCGCTCCCGCAGCATCGCAACGGCGCGCGATCTCGGCCAGATCCGGTGTGGTCGCCATTCCGGCTTCGTCGACGACAACCAGATCACCGTCGCCGGCGGCCATCCCGTCCGATGCGTCGAGGAGCCACCGCGCGATGTTCGTCGCCGTCAGCCCTTCCTCGGTGAGGAGATCGGCGGCGACCTGAGACGGCGCCAACCCGATCACGCGATGCCCGGACTCCGTCCACGCCTCGGCCAGCGCGCCCATGGTGAACGTCTTCCCGGTTCCGGCCGCTGCCGAGAGCAGCTCGACTCGCGCCCCTGAGGTCAAGACACCGCGCACCGCCGCTGCCTGGTCCGCGCCGAGCTCGTGACCCGACTCGGCGAACCGGGCGATGACGGCTGCAGCCTCCTCCGCGTCGATGGCGCTCGCCCCACGCGCGACCGCCCTTCGCCGGAGCTCGCCCTCGGCGACGAGATGGCCCTCGACGCTGAAGCGGTCGCTCCCCGGTCGCAGGAACATCGACTGGCCGTCCGCACGGCGAAGCTCGTCGGGAAGGTCGTCCAGCACCGGAGGCGGAGTGATCGGCACGGCGTCGCGGAGAGCGAGATCGGTGAGCCGCTCCAGGAGCGGCCGCACCTGGTCGGCCTCGAGACCGAGCCGCCCGGGGAGCTCGTCCGACACCGCGCGCATCAGGTCCTGACGCGACCACGACGCCCGTCGCTGCCCGACATTGGCGAGAGCCCGCTCCACGACGTCCCGCTCGGACCATTCGGCGCCCGGCTCCACGTGCTGGGCCCGACGCACGACGTCGTCCGCGACCCTGCTCAGCCCGCCCACGACCGCGCGACGGGACTCGGCCTCCCACCGATCCAGGCGTTGCGCGATCGACTCGCCGCCCGCGGACTTCGACGCGCGTGTGGCCAGAGTGGCCTGCTGAGCGAGGCGGGTGCGCTCCAGCGGCGCAGGCTCTCGCCCGAAGCGGGCGACGAACGCCTGCTCGAGCTCCCGGGAGCGGGCGGTGATGGCATGGCGGCGGGAGGAGAACAGGTCGAGCAGCTCCCGGTCGACGCCCACCACCTCTCGGGCTCGCCCGTCCGGGCGGGTGGCGACCTCGACCCCGAGGGTGCGCGCGAGGTGGGCCTCCATGACGCGCTCGGCGATCGCGCCCGCCGCTCCCCGGTGGGCGTGGATCGTGCGGGAGTCCAGCGCCCGCCAGGCGCCGTCGACGCTCTGGACGCGGTTGAGGATCGCGTTGTGGACGTGGAGCTGAGGATCCCGGTCCCGGGAATCGTGCTGCAGGAACTGGGCGACGACGAACTCGTGGGCGTCGACCCAGCGCCCGCCGCCGCCACCGTGGTGACCTGCGCGGGAGTAGCCGGCGGCATCCTGCAGATAGTCGAGTCCCGCCCGCGCACCGGACAGCACGGCGTCCTCGACCGCCCGCTGATGCGCGGACCACGCCTCGGCCGCCCGCTCGTCGCCCGCCGCCCGGGCGTCGTTGGCCGCACGTTCGAAGGCCACCCCCAGCACCGTCACGCTCTTCGGAGCGGAGAAGGTCGCATCGATGAAGGACACCGCCTGCCGCGCGGAGCGCTCCGCCTGCAACCGCAGCTCGGCCCGGCGCTCCGGGCCCGTCCCCTCCTCGGCCGCGAGCAGGTCGGCGTAGACCTGGTCCGCAGAACGGAACGCCTTGTGCCTCGACGCGAGCAACGGGGCTTCACCCCACGTCGAGCGGCTGTGCGTCGCCTGGTCCCTAGGGTCGAGGAGATGTGTGTAGACGGCCTCCATCAGATCGGCGTCGACCTCGCCGGCCAGCCCGAGCCGCTCCGCGCCGGCGCCATACCAGAGCCCGGCGGGCTCGCCGGTCGTCACCGCACCCGTGTAGTAGCCCTCCCGGCCGCCGGCGACCGCGCCGGTGAGATAGCCGGTGTCGTAGCCGATCGCGAGGCTCAGCACGAGCACTCTCCCGTCGCCTCGCGACGCTCCATCGGATCGTGATGCCTTGGTGTGAACGGCTTTGTGATCTTGCTTTGTTGATCTTGCTTGGAGTTGGTCATCGGTGGCTCCTGCGGTGCTGTGCTCGGTCGTACTGCTCGGCGTCGTTCAGCTGGGGCTCGGTCGGATCGGGTAGCGCGCGGCTGGTGGTCCAGCTCCGTGCGATCTCGGACGCGGCGTCGGCGAGAGGGGCGATCGGTCCGTCGTGCAGGTCCGTTCCGGCGCGGTGGAGGGCGAGCTCGCAGTCCCCGACGGCGGCGCGCAGCCGCTTGACGACTCCGGGCCGGAAGCGGTCGTGCCAGTCCCCGATGCGCTGCCACGAGCCGGCCGAGTCGTCGAAAGCGGCGCCATGCGCACCACGGAGCCACCACAGCTCCTCGACCACTGCCGGATGCCAGAGCCAGCAGGACGGGAGTTCGGCGTCCGGGAAGCGGAGATAGACGCCTTCCACCCACTCGATCAGGTCCGCGATCCCGGCGGCGCTCACCTCGTGATCGGCCACGCCGAGCCAGCCGCCCGGGTGGCGGCCGCCGTCTCCCGCCTCGCCGACAGGCGCTCCCGCCGGCGGGTTGGCCCGGGCGAGCGTGGCGACGTCGGTGGCGAGACGCCGGACGAGCTCCTCCAGCTCACCCACCCGCCGCAGCGTCCGTTCGAGCGAGCGGGCGAGGCCGACGACGGTCGGGTCGGCGCCGCTCACCCGCGCGACCCGGGCAGCGGGATGACGTTGGCCGGAGACTCGACCGCCGCGGGCGGCGCCGGATCACGACGGGCGTCGTTCGCCTCGCGGACACGGCGGGCAAGCTCGCCGAACCGGTCGGGCCAGCGCGACGCGAGGCCGTCGACGATCGTCCCCAGCACCACATCCCGTCGAACTCGTAGCCGGATTCGGCGCCGGGCTGCGCGCTCCGCCCGCGCGTGTGCCCGGACGTCGCGACGACGCCAGGCCATCTGCACCCGACCGACGACCGGCGGAATACCGCGCCGGTAGACGACCGCCTGCCCTGCCGGGAGATTCGCAACCTGCGCCGGCGCCAGGACCGGTACACGCCGCACCGTGCGGGAGAACGCCCGGCCGTGCAGGTCGGTCGTGGTGACGGGCTCGTCCCGCTCTCCTGCGAGGGTCGACCAGAACGCGAGGTCGTCCTTGTCCCTCGTCCCGCCGAACACCATGACCGCCGCGGCGTTGTTGAGGATGATCGCCGCGCCGTTCTCCCCCCACCGCGTCGCGACCTGGGCACGGGACTGGAAGGCCGCGATGATCGTGACCCCGCGACCTCCCATGTCCGCCGTCCAGGACTCGAGCGGCACCGGCGAGATCAGCGCGGCCTCGTCGAGAGCGAGGGTGAGCGGCGGGTCCAGCCGCCCGGACGGTCGCAATGCGGCCAGCCGCCGGGCCTCGCGAGCGACGTAGCCGGTGAGCGCGCAGACCAGCGGCGCTGCCTGGGTCTCCTCGGCGCCGAGCAGGTAGACGGTCGCCCCGGAGTCGAGCAGGTCCTCGACGACGAACGGGTGCCGGCCCGTCGCCGCAGCCGACGCCGCGGGCGATGTCAGCCAACCGAGCGCGGGCATGATCGTCGAGGTGATCGACGTCCTCGTCCGGTCGTTGGTGGTGACGAACTGGGTCGCGTCCTTCGCGTACTCGGGGGCGGGAGAGGAGCGGAGCAGCGAGGTAACCTCGCGCTGCGCCTTGTCCGGATCGGTGACCCACTGCAGCACCTCGCGCATCGACAGGTCGCCGAGCGCGGCAGCGTGCATCAACGCGGCGAGCACCCGGCGGGCCTGGGCGTTCCAGAACTCGCGGTCGCCCCCGCCGTGCGTGCTGGCACCGAGGAGGTCCCCGGCCCGTTCGGCCGCAGTGACCGGGTCCGCGCAGCCCGTCAGCGGGTCGAACGTGATGGTCGACGGGCGACCACCAAGTCCCACCGCGTTGAAGACGTAGACGGGTCCGCGCCGAGCCCGAAGCGGTCCGGTCAGCTCGAGCAGGTCGGTTCGGGTCGAGGTGACGAGCACTGCGCCGGGAGCGTCGATGACCCGCCCGGCCAGCCAGCCCGTCTTGCCGGTCCGCGGGCCGCCGAACGTGATCGCGACGTCCTCGACTGAGGAGTAGACCGGCTGGAAGCCGACGCGGCAGAGCAGCATGCCGACGTCGCCGGCCCGGATCGGCCCGCGCTCCGCGAGCGGGAGGGCGGTCAGCTCGGGGCGCACCGCTGCCGCCTTCCTGCGCATCGCTGCACCGGACGCGACCCGGGCGATGTCGACGGAGGAGGCGACGCCGGACTTCCGGCGGGAGCGCGCACCCCAGCGCACGACTCGCGACGAGGTGCGGCTCCAGCGATGCCATCCGAGTGCGCCGATGAACACGAGGCCGACGGCGACGTAGCCCCACCCCACCTCTCCGGCGAGGCGCCAGAGAACGAGCACCGCGAAACCTGCGGCCGCCACGGCAATCACCCGGGCGCCCTTCCGCCACGCCAGGACGCAGGCGATCACCGTGCACACCAACAGGATCAGAGTCATTTCGGGTCCCCTTCGGTCTGGTGCAGGCCGGCGCCGTTCGTCGCCCGGGACGCCGCGAGCAGCTGTCGGGCCTCGTGCTCGGTCACGCCGAGCTCCTTCGCGAGCCGCCGCCGACCGACTCCGTCGGCGATCAGCTGCGATGCGCGGTCAAGAACGTCGGCGGCCGGGGGCGCCGTCTCCCACCACGACAGGCCCTGGTCGTGGAGGTCGGTCTCCGGCTCGGGAAGGTCGACGATCGGCCGCCGACCACCCCGACCGACGAGCACCGCCAGGTGCACGACGGCGCCGAGAACCGCGGGAGCCACGCCCGACACGACGACCACTACCCACCAGACCGGCTCGAGCCGGTAAGCCTCGAGCGCATGCCCGAGCGCGTTGGCCGCCACGGACAGGACGAGGAGCCCGAGCGCGAGGCTCCGGGCGAACCGCCGCGCCTCGTCCACCGCGTCGTCTCCGAGCCAGACCATTGACCCGGCGGCGGCACCGGCGTCGACCACCACCGGCAGCAGCCACGCGAGCCGCGGGTCGAAGCCGCACAGGCGCGCGAGATCCCGCAGGGCAGCGAACGAGAGGACGGCAGCGGCCGCCGCGACCACGGCCAGCATCGCGAGCAGCCAGCGCTGTGGGCTCACGACGAGCCCTCGATTCGAGGGCAGTGGTCCTCGTGGCCCGACTCGTTGTTGACCGCGCAGCCGTCGTAGGGGCCGTGATCGACGACCGACTCGCCGCACGATCCGCAGGTCCAGCGAGCTGTGGGCTGCCACAGCGACCGACGGCGCGGGACGGCCCGACCCTCGACGATCAACTCGTAGGCGAGCTCGGCCGGTACACCGTGCTCGTCGTCGACACCGAGCGCCTCAGCGATGTCCGCCCAGGTCGAGCCCGTCGCTCGAGCACCGGTCGCGTAGTCGTATAGCTCGGCCCGGGCGACCGACGCAGCGAGAGCCGACGCCCGGACGCCCGCGAGCCCGTCCTCCAGGCGGGCTACCGACACGATCGATCCGGGAACAAGCGGCCTGTCGACCACGGTGGCCCCGAAGACGTCGCCCGCGATCGAGCAGATGAGCTCGGCGAGGCGCCGTCGAGCCCACGATCGGGCATCGGGGCTCATCGCTCCCCCCGCCGGTCGTGCCGGCGACGGGCGGTGGCGCTCATCCCGACGCATCGGAACCCCCGCCGTTCAGCACGGGCGTCGCGGCGTGGTCGATCGTCGAGAAGAACTCTCCGATCGCCGCGGGAACCCCTCGACCCACCGGCGTCGCCACGAAAAGTGTCAAGGCGATCAGCGAGAACACCACCGCACCGCCCGCCGCCCGTGCCCTCGCACAGATGGCGGCCCCGACCAACGCGAGGAATATCGCGATCCCGAACCCGGTCTCCATGTCCGTCCTTTCCGTCGGTTCGTGTGGTCATGCGGCTCGTCCGCCTCGAGCCGGAACCGGGAGGCCGGCTCGCCGGAAGTCGCGCGCGAGGCGGTTGCGCTCGCGGCCGGTCAGACCGCCCCAGATGCCGTACGCCTCGCGCTGGACGAGCGCGTGGGCGAGGCAGTCGAGCCGCACCTCGCAGGAGTTGCAGATCGCCTTGACGCTCTTCGCGGAGTCACCCTCGTCCGGGAAATAGAGGTCCGCCGGGATCTCGCGGCAGCTCGCCACTGCGCGCCAGTCCGGGTCCGGCTCGCCCTCGAAGAGGGCCGCGTGGAGGTCACCCGTGTCCATCGGAACCATCCGCGGCCGCGGCGGTCCACTCGGCGACGTCGACGACGCGCCGGCTCGAGACCGCCTCCTCCGTCAGCGCCTCGGGGGCCCGGGCCGGGATGACGATCCGCCCACGGATCCGCAGCGCCGGGAACTCGCCGTCCTGGACTGCCCGGTAGATGGTCATCTCCGACGCCCCGAGCATCCGTGCGGTCGCGGCCACGCTGTAGAACGCCGGCGCGGTCTGCTCCCCACCATTCGTCTGAAGGCTCATCCGAACTCCTCCATTCGCCTTAATCAACTATATGCACATAGTGCTCATGATGCAGTAGGTCACGACACGCCTGTGGATGGATCGACCGCGCCTCCCCGGGTCCGGACCGGCAGAATGCCGAGACCGAGGCAAGGAGGGCGGGTGGCCAGGAGCCCGAAGTACCAGCAGGTCGCCGACGACCTACGCCGCAAGATCCGAGACGGGACCTATGCGGTCGGGGACCTCCTGCCCTCCACGTCCGCGCTGATGTCGACCTACGACGTCTCCGTCACCGTCGCCAGGGCCGCGATCAAGCAGCTGCAGAACGACGGCATCGCGGAGGGACAGCCCGGAAAGGGCGTCTACGTCTCCCGCGAGCCCCGCGCTGCGGAGCCGTCCGCCGAGTTCCTGGAGATCAGCCGCAGGGTCGACGACCTCCGGGCGGCTCTCGCCTCGGCGATGCAGGCTCTCGACGCTCGGGTCGCCGAGCTGGAGAAGTCCGTCCGTCGCTGATCCGGCCCGAGAGCTCCTCGATCTGACTTACGACGCCATCCGCCCACGCGCGGACCTGCGCGCCGAGATCGTCGAGCCGGGAACGGATCACGTCCACCTCGTCGCCGGTCATCCCGTCCTCCCCCTCCGCCGCCTGCCGCCGCTCCTCGTTCACCTGATCCACTCTGGCTTTCGTCAAAACGCCACGGCAGGGCACAGAAGGGGGCACACTCGGACGCCGGTGGGCACAGAAGGGGTCGATGGCGGGTGAACGAGCAGCTCAGAGGCGTGCTGCTCGACGCCGGCTTCCTCGACCGCGACGGCACGGTGGGCCGGAAGCGCTTCGCCCGGGCGGTCACCGAGGCCGCCGCGAGCCGCGGGCTCGAGCGGGTCTTCACGCACACCTACGTGAGCCGGTGGCTCGCCGGGACCGTGCCGCGCGACGAGGAGACGCGGGCATGCGTCCTCCAGGCCCTGGGCCGACAGCTGGGACGGGCGGTGCACCCGGACGAGGTGGGGTTCGCCCTCGGCGGCGGACTGTCCCCCGACGTCGGTCTGGCACTACCCAGGTCTTCCGACGAGGCCACGGCGGCCGTCGCTACGCTCCTCCAGGCCGATGCTGACGACTCGTCCGTGCTGGTCGACTCAGCGGTCAGCCCGACTGCCTGGACGGACGCGTCGCTGACCTGGCTCGTCGGTGCACGGCGACCGCACGACGAGGTTCGCCGCTCCGTCGACATCGCCGATGTCGCCCGGTTGAGACAGACGCACGTCCGCTTCGGCTCGCTCGACAACGCGTTCGGGGGCGGCCACGCCCGGCAGGCTCTGGTCACCTACCTTCGGCACGATCTCCCGAAGCTGTTGCGCGCCAATGCCTCCGATGCCGTCCGGACACAGCTCTTTGCGGCGGCCGCCGAGATCACCCAGCTCGCCGCGTGGTCGTCGTACGACTCCGGCCGCCACGGACTCGCGCAGCGATACTTCATCCAGGCACTCGGCCTCGCCGACGTCTCCGGAGATCGCGCACTCGCGGCCGGCGTCCTCGACGCCATGAGCCACCAGGCTACCTACCTCGGACGCCTCCACGAGGCGACGAACCTCGCGCGAGCCGCCCGACTAGGCACCGACGAGCTCGCGTCGCCGATCCTGAGTGCGCACTTCCACCTCATGGAGGCACGGGCGCTCGCGCGCGCCGGGGACGCGGCGGCGTGCGATGCCGCCATGAGTGCGGCAGTAAGCGCCTTCGACCGCCACGCGGTGGGCGACGGTCCGGAGTGGATCCAGTACTTCGACGAGGCCGAGTTCGCCGCCGAGCTCGCGCACTGCCATCGCGATCTGGGCCGGCCGGCGGAGGCGATCGAGTGGGCGACGGCCGCGGTCGACGCGGCGAGCGGGGACTACGCGCGGAGCGACTTCTTCGTGACGATGGTGCTGGCGCACGCCCAACTCGACGCCGGCCATCCGGAGGCCGGCGCCGAGACCGCCCTGCGCGCGTTGGAGTTCGGCGAGACACTGCACTCCGCGCGCGGCGCGCAGTACGTCAGAGAACTGCGCGAACGACTTCCCCGCTTCCGCGGCTCCCGTGCTCTCGCCGGCTTCGCCGATCAGGCGCGGCATGGCCGGCTCTGGCAGGAGATCAGTACGGGGACCAGTCGCGCCGGCAAGCCCCCGTCCGGATGGCCGCAATCCGCTTGGCCGCCTCGCGTGCGGAGCGTTCCGAGGTCGCGGCCTGGGTACTGAGCCACGCCGTCATCGCGATCTCCCGCATGTCGGCGAGCTGCTCGTAACCCTCCCATTCGCGCAGGTCGTACCCGTAGACGTCGACGAAGCGCGCGTACTCCTCCGCGGTGTGCCAGCCGAGCCGGTCGGCGAACAACGCCGTCTGGACGAGGTCCCATTCCCGCGGGCCGACCGAGACGCTGTCGAGGTCGATCAGGAGGGGCCGGCCGTCCCGACCGATGATCACGTTGCCCACGTTCGCGTCGCCGTGGATCACTCCCCGCGGCAGGGCATAGGGAAGCTGAGAGAAGGACTCCCGCGCCCAGTCGTACCGCTCGCGGAGGAACGACTTGTCCGGTTCGGCCAGTCCGTCCAGCGGCGGGAGCTTAGAGCGGAACGGTTGCGACACAGGAAGTTCGAGGCGATCGGGTTCCTGGAGCTGATGCAGCCTCCGGAGCAGGTCGGCTACGTCCGCGATGTCCGCGTACGTCTCGTCGTCCGACGCCGACCGCCAGAAGGTGACAACTCGGTTGGCGGCGGCGACGGGCTGCGGTATATCGACGACCTCGACTGCCGGCAGGTTCATGTCGGCCAGCCAGCGGGCGACGTCGACCTGCCGCCGCGCGTCGCTCAAGGATGCGCCGGGGCGCGAGACCCGAGCGATGACGTCGTCGGGGAGCCGGAATACCGCGTTGGAGCCGTATCGAACGAGCGTCGCCGGCTCCGCTCGTAGCTCTGCTGTCGCGGCCGCCGAGCGCAGTGCCGGGAGTGGATCGTCGGCAGACTGCCGCTCGGGATCCTGGGCGTCGTTGATCGTGCACCTCATTCCGTTGCAGGGACCTCCGTCGCCGTGCGCCGAGCCTACGGCGGGAGGCACGGCTGTCAGTCCGTCGGGTACAGGCGCCGTGTGAAGCAGCGCTGTTGCTCGTCGCCGTTCATGAACCAGGCGACCGAGCTGCGCGTGCCGAGCTGCCCGACGAGGAAGCTTGTCACCGACGTCGACAGCACCCGCTCGTCCGTCGACCGCGACCGCGCGTAGGCACGGGCCTCCCGCTCGGTCCGGAAGATGACCTCCACCGCCCCCACGTCGTCCGGCTTGGTTGCGTGGACCGAGAACACGATCTCCGACACGACAGCCTCCGTAGATACGTCAATCTACGACAAGATACGACATTTGGTCGGCGGGGAGCTGACAGCTGCTTAGCCTGCGTGTCGTGGGGAGGTTGCTGACGAGCGGAGAGCTCGCGAAGGAGCTCGGAGTCAGCTTCAGGACGATCCAGCGTTGGTTCGCGGATGGGGTCATCACCCCGAAGTACCGAACCGCCGGGCGCCACGGGCGCTACGACGCCGACGAGGTCCAGGAACAACTTCGCGAGCACGAGAAGCGCAGCGGCCAGTAGGCCTCAATGGCGCCTGTAGGGCAGCACCCTCAATGGTCGGATACGGCAAAGCGGCGCGAGTCCACCCTGACGCGCACAACGCTCAGCGGGATCTCCTCGGCCATCGGGCCTAGCGTGCGGGTCGTGAATGACGATCCGGTCGCAGGCCCCTCGACCCTGCTGGAGCGAATGATCGCGATGTCGATCGGCGAGGACCGCGCGCAGGTTCATCTACGCGGCCGCTTCGTGAGAGTCGGCGGCGAGCCGGTCACCGACCCCGACTTCCGGACGACGGCCCCGTTCGTGATCTGCCCGCCGGCGATCACCGAGCACCAGGCCGCCACGGCCTGACACCGAAAGGACCTGGCCGGCCTGGCCAGTAGCGGCCGAGTCACGCCGGCCCAGCGGCCCCGAAGGACCTCCGCTGAGCCCAGCCTCGCCCGGCGGGGGCCGCGACCGAGCTCCCGACCAAGCCCCACCAGCCCGCCCGCAGTGCGGTCCGCCCTCCCCTCCCGGCCCAGGCGGCCGGGAGCCCTTCCCGTGCGGAGTGCGGGCCGGCGCGCCGTTCGCCGGCCGGTGCTCCGCACGACACGACACCGCCCGCGAGGCCCGCTTCCCCGACAGGCCGGGCCGAGCGAGACATGCCGCCTCACCCGGCCCGGCGCGGTCAGAGGATGCGGATGGTCGAGCACACCCACCGCGTGGGCCGCCGCACAAACGGCCCCGGACCCGCCGGGATGAACGACGCGGCCAACGCCCGCGGCCGACCGGCGACCCTGACCGATCCCGCGACCTCCACCGCCTCCTCGTGCGGCTGGGAGCAGCGCAGGGACAGCAACCGGACGCCGCCCCGCCCACCGGAACGCCTGGTCGGGACAGCCCGCAGGTACCGCAGCACCTGCGGCGCCGCGAGCTCGGCGAGCTGCTTGGGCGGGCGGCGCTGGTCCAGCACGTCCACCAGCCCGCCCACCGTCCGCGTCGCCGCGGCCAGCGCCGCCGGGTCCGCCACCACATCCCGGGTCGGCTCCCCCGGCGGCAGACTTGGCGGGACCTTCACCGGCGGCAGGTGCCCGCAGTGCGTGCAGACCTCGATGAACCCGCCCCCGTCGTAGATGACGGTCCGGACCGGCTGCAGCCCAAGCAGGTGGCGCAACTCCTGATCGGTCTCGTCCTGGCGGATCTCGTTGTGATGGTTGTGGGTCGTGGACATCGGCAGCCTCCCGGCGGGTAGGCAGCCAGCCCGGGCTGGGCTTGTGATCGGTGGGGCTGGCTGCGGGGCGCGGTGCGAAGCGCCCGCCCTTTCCCCCGCGCCCGACTCCGCCCGGCGAGGCTCACGAGCAAGGGCGGCCCGCAGGGCCGTCAGCGCCAGCTGATGCCGAAGGCACCCTTTCTCGTGAGACCGGGCGGAGTAAGCGGCCCCACCCTGTAGTCACAGCCCGGCCTCAGGCCGGACAGATAACGTCACACTTCGCGCCATAACACTCATCGACAGCTCGAACGACCAGTACTGCGAACTTCGGCACTCCGAGTGGGCACGGCACCGCCACTTCCAAGTTGCCACGCTGGCTCGAGTATCGTTCACCAACGCACAATACCCACCTCGAGGGCGTGCAGAAATGGACGAATCGGTGCCGGAACCGGAGCTTAAATGCATCTACTTCGACTTGCCCTTCGTCCTCTGGCTTCGCGACAGCATGGATGATCCGATCCTTCGCGAATGGGCGAAGGCGTGGTCTGCTGGCGATCGCGAGAACTTGCCCGTCTCACCCTATGCGCCAGCGACCGTCGATCACGAGATCGTCATCGGCGGTCCGTGCCCGGTATACCTTCCGCCTCAAGAACTCGCTGACTACTACCAGGTCAACCTTTTGGGAGGCGAGATCGAGTGCGGCCTCCGACTGCTGCGGCGGGCGAACAATCGCGGTCGGCCTGGATTCCATATGATGGGCGCAACCCCCGGCGACAGACTAGGCCGCTTCTCCTTCAAAACTGTCAAAGCAATGTTCGATCTGGACCAGGTTGATCGATCCCGGTTTCACGATCCAGCATATTTCAGCAACCTTGCAGTGGATGCCATAAATCACTTGATCAGCCACTATAGGGTCATCGCCGACGCACCATGGATCAACCCGGTCACTTCCGAGATGCTAGGCGAGTTCCAGGTCGAGACCATCTACTCGGACAGATCCGCCGAGTGCTTCGCCTACGGCGCGAGTGCTGGACCACTCGAAGGATTTGGCAGCGCCCTCGATGCCAATCGCGATCACGCCCTTCGCATTGCGGCAGCCTCCGTTGGTCCGCCCGAAATGTCCCTAGCCCTTGACGTCAACGTCCGCAACAACCTAGATCTTCGAGATTGGCGGATGGCCGCGATCGAATCAGCGGTCATGTTCGAGGCATGGCTAATTCCGGCCCTGAAGACACGACTTGCGGTTAATGGAATTCAAGACCCCGACATCGACTCACAGTTCCGCAAGCCAGACGGGTTCCCGCGCAGCATCACTCATGTCGCAAAGAAGGTCGTGAAGGAGGCGTGCGGCCTGGACTTCGAGGCGACTACGGAGTTCACGGAATGGACCAGGAATGTTTGCGACATCAGAAACGCACTCATTCACGGTTCGCGAATTGACGCGACTCCGGACGAGGCGCTCCTTGCCTACCGTTCCGCCCGAGCAGCGATGAAGCTCATCGAGGCGGCACTCTGAGACGTGGCTCAGGGTGTACTCAAGCACTCAGAGCGACTGCCTATCGCGGACGCTCACACCGCCACGAAGGTGCGAATCCGCTCTTTCCTGACCGGGTCGGCGATCTCCATGGTGAAGTCGGCCAGATCGGAGGGGTCGCGCCCGTCCCGCCTCACCGCGCCGACGAGTAGCTCACGCAGGGCGGCAGCGTCGTCCGTATCTGCCTCGGCGGAGAAGTCCGCGATCACGTAGCCGCGGCGGCGCACGACAAAGTCCAGCATCCGGTTGGGCGATCCAGCGACGTCCTCGGCGGGGCCAGCCGACGTGGGCTCGGGAACTGGCTCCGGCTCGAGGCGCGACTCCGGGGCGAGCACAACCGGTCGGTTGCCGGCCTGCGTCTGGACAGCACCCCAAATACGCAGCAGCTCGAAAGCCTTGTAGACGGTGCCGATGCCGACCGAGTACTCCGCCGCGAGTTGGTTCACGGACGGGAGCTTCTCTCCCACCGCAAACTCGCCGGACTCGATCCGCTGCACGAGGCCCGCAGCGACCCTTTCCGATGGGAGGCGCGGGGCCCGGCGGGCCCGTTCGGCAGCCGACTCGCTGCGCGGCCGCTCAGGCATCCGGGCCTCGATCCCCTTTGCCGCACGCTGATCGGCCTCCGCGAGCCAGGCCGCGTAGACCCGCAGGGTCGTGATCCCACCGCCGCTGTGCCCGAGCCGGCCGGCGACGGTGCGGATGTCCATCCCCGCCGCGATCAGCTCGGTGGCCGAGTAGTGACGCAAGCCCTGGAGCGTGGTGTCTAGACCGAGACGCTTCGCCATACGCGTGTAGCGCTGCCCAACAGAAGACGGAACTGGCGGCTGCATGCTGTCCGGCGCCTGGGAGAACACGAAGGCCCGGGGCGAGAGCTCCTCTCCGACCTGTGCAGCCGCCTCCTCCGCGCGGGCTCGGTGGTCGATAAGCACGGCAAGCGTCTCGTCGTCGAAAGCCAGACGTCGTTGCTGGTGGGTCTTGGTGGACTTCTCTATCAGATTGCGGTGGCCGTCCGTGGCGATCGCCCGGCTGATCGTCACGACGCGCCCGTCGAAATCGACGCGCTCCCAGCGGAGCGCGCAGATCTCGCCCCGCCGGGCGCCGGTCGTGATCGCGAACCACACCAGCGCGCCCCAGTCCGGGTCATGCGACGCCTCCTCGATCAGCCTCGCTGCCTCGGCCGGCGTCGGCGGCTGAGGATCGGGCGGGTTCGGGGCCGGTGCGTCGGCCTGGGCGACGGGGCTGACCGAGACCCAGCGCCACCGCACCGCCTTGCGGTAGGCACCGCTGAGGACGTGGTGGACATGCAGGATCGTGGTGTTCGACAGTGGTCTGCACACGTGCGGCCGGCACCGCCCGTCGCACTCGTGAGCTCGAGGGGTCCGGTGGTCGACCAGCTTCTGACCGGACTTGCAATGGATACGGCAGCGGCGCATCTCGCCGTAGAGCGAGTCGAGCTCGTCCGGCCCGATCGCGCCCGCCTTCATGCGGCCGAGAAACGGGCGGACGTGCTTCTGGAGGTAGCGCTCGTACATCACCTTCGTGCTGGCGCCGACCTCGATCATCATCAGGTAGCGGTCGAGCAGCTGGTCGAGGGTCGCGGCGGTCCGAGGGTTACGACGCTCGTCCACCTCATTGAGCATCCGGGTCCGAGCTTCCTCGGCCTGCTTCTGCGCCCGGGGGCCGGGCGGAACGATCTCGATGAGGTCGTTTCGGCCTCCCGAGACGGCATCGACTCCGGCGTAGACGCGGACTCGATACGCACCACTCGGCAGCAGATCGACGCTGCCGCGGCTGCGCTTGCGGGGGCTCTGTGCGCGGCATGGCACGACGGTAGGGAACATTCGTGTCATGAAGCGTGTCACGACACGCGACCGCTGAGCGCATCGACCGCGGAGACCTGCAGGTCGACAGGGGTGGGCGCGGCAGGGTTCGAACCTGCGACCGCTCGGGTGTAAACCGAGTGCTCTTCCGCTGAGCTACGCGCCCGGGTGCCCCCTTGCGGGGGCGGCAGCCTAGAGGGCCGCGAGGGCCTTCTTCCAGGCCTCCTGGTCGCGGGCCTCGCCGGGCTGGTTGACCTCGGCGAAGCGGACCACGCCCTCCTTGTCGACCAGGAAGGTGCCGCGGACGGCCATGCCCGCGCCGTCGTTGAAGACGCCGTAGGCCTTGGCGGTCTCGCCGTGCGGCCAGAAGTCGGAGAGCAGGGGGAACTGGTAGTTCTCCTGGATAGACCAGGCCTTGAGGGAGAAGGCCGGGTCCGTGGAGACCGCGAGGATCTGCACGTCGTCGTTCTGGAAGGTCGGGAGGTCGTCGCGGACCGAGCAGAGCTCGCCCGTGCAGATCCCCGAGAACGCGAACGGGTAGAAGACCACCAGAACGGCCTTGTCCCCGCGGAACGAGGACAGGCTCACGTCCTCGCGGTCCTGGTTCTTCAGGGTGAAGTCGGGGGCCTGGGATCCCATCTCGGGTGCCATGCGTCGTACTCCTCGAAGGCATGCGGATGCCCGCACTCGGCGAGCGGCGTCACCGCCGAGCCTACTAGGCCTACGGTGGGCCGGCCGGGGCGACGGGGCATCGGCCCACACGGATCGGGACAGATCGGGACAGACCCACGGGGAGGGCCCATGGCCACCGTCAGCGTCCGGTACATCGTGCACGACGTCGATGCGGCGATCGCGTTCTACACCGGCCGGCTCGGCTTCACCGAGCGGATGCATCCCGCCCCGACCTTCGCCATGCTCGACCGCGGCGACCTGCGGCTCGTGCTCAGCGCGCCCGGCGGCGGGCCGGGAGGCGGGGCGGCGACCGCGGACGGGCGGGTGCCGGAGCCGGGCGGGTGGAACCGCTTCGCGATCGAGGTCTCGGACCTCCCGGCGGTGGCAGCGGAGCTCCGCGCCGCCGGCGTGCCCGTGCGGGGCGACCTCGTGCACGGGGTCGGCGGCGACCAGCTCCTCGTCGAGGATCCCTCGGGGAACCCCGTGGAGCTGTTCGCGCCGACCCGTGACGAGGCGCGCCTGTCCGGCGAGGGCTAGATCCGCTTCTTGTCCGCCTTCGGCGAGACGAGCCGGGCACCTGCCCAGTCGTCGCCCACGCTGACGTTCGAGGTCTGGGTGAGGCCCGCGGTGGGCGCGGCCTCGGCGATCTCGCTCGGCTCCAGATGGCCGTCCCGGCCCGTCTTGGGGGTGAGCACCCAGATCATGCCGTTGTCGGCGATCATGCTCCGGGCGTCCACGAGGGTGTCGACGAGATCGCCGTCCCCCTCGCGGAACCAGAGCAGGACGACGTCGATGACCTCCTGGGCGTCCTCGTCGAGGAGATCCTCGCCGGTGACGTCCTCGACGGCCTCGCGCACCGCGTCGTCGACGTCGGAGTCATAACCCAGTTCCTGGACGACCATGCCCGGCTCTACGCCGAGCTTGCCCGCGATGTCGGACGTCCGTCCGGCATCTTCCGCGGCGACCACGCGTGCACCTCTTTCCTCGGTTCCGGCGGCACGGGAATGCGCCACCGGTCTTCGTTCGGATGCGGAATCCGAACACGACCATGCTGCCCTGCGCAACCGCCGTACCGTGATCATGCGGCGAGGGGCACGATAGGGGCACGCCGACCAGGGGCCGCGCGCCCCGGCGCGCGTGGGCCCGGGCGACGCGGAACACTGCACGCACATTGCACGAGCCACGCAGGGAGACCCCTTGACCGGCCAGAGCACCACCGGCGCCAACGCCCCGGACAGCGCTGCCCCAGGAGGCACGAGCCCGCAGCGCGACCCCCAGCGCGTCCACGTCATCCGCGACGGACTCGCGGCGCACCTCCCGGACATCGATCCGGAGGAGACGGCGGAGTGGCTCGACTCGTTCGACGCCGCCCTGGACAACGCCGGCCAGCAGCGCGCCCGCTACCTCATGCTCCGCCTGCTGCAGCGCGCCCGGGAGCGCCACGTCGGCGTCCCGTCGCTGACCAGCACGGACTACGTGAACACGATCCCGACGGACCGGGAGCCGTGGTTCCCCGGCGACGAGGACTCCGAGCGCGCCTACCGCCGCTGGATCCGCTGGAACGCCGCGATGACGGTGCACCGCGCGCAGCGCCCCGGGATCGGCGTCGGCGGGCACATCTCGTCCTACGCGTCCTCGGCGACGCTCTACGAGGTCGGCTTCAACCACTTCTTCCGCGGCAAGGAGCACCCGGGCGGCGGCGACCAGGTCTACATCCAGGGCCACGCCTCCCCCGGCATCTACGCCCGCGCCTACCTCGAGGGCCGCCTCTCCGAGGACCGGCTCGACGGCTTCCGCCAGGAGGTCAGCCACGGCGGGCCGGGGCACGGGCTGCCGAGCTACCCGCACCCGCGGCTGATGCCGGACTTCTGGGAGTTCCCCACCGTCTCCATGGGCCTCGGCCCGATGAACGCGATCATGCAGGCGCGGTTCAACCGCTACCTGCGCGACCGGGGCATCTCCGACACCTCGGACCAGCGCGTCTGGGCCTTCCTCGGCGACGGCGAGATGGACGAGCCGGAGTCGCGCGGGCTGTTGCAGATCGCGGCCGGCGAGGGCCTGGACAACCTGACCTTCGTGGTCAACTGCAACCTGCAGCGGCTCGACGGGCCGGTGCGCGGCAACGGCAAGATCATCCAGGAGCTGGAGGCGTTCTTCCGCGGCGCGGGCTGGAACGTCATCAAGGTCATCTGGGGCCGCGAGTGGGACGCGCTGCTGCACGCGGACCGCGACGGCGCGCTGATCAACCTGATGAACACCACGCCCGACGGTGACTACCAGACCTACAAGGCCAACGACGGCGCGTACGTCCGGGATCACTTCTTCGGCCGCGACCCGCGGACCAAGGCCCTGGTCGAGCCGCTGTCCGACGCCGAGATCTGGAACCTCAAGCGCGGCGGCCACGACTACCGCAAGGTGCACGCGGCCTACAAGGCGGCGACCGAGCACAACGGCCAGCCGACCGTCATCCTCGCGAAGACGATCAAGGGCTACTCGCTCGGCTCCCACTTCGCCGGGCGCAACGCGACCCACCAGATGAAGAAGATGACGCTCGAGGACCTGAAGAACTTCAGGGACGAGCAGCGCATCCCGATCAGCGACGCCCAGCTCGAGGCGGACCCGTACCTGCCGCCGTACTACCACCCCGGCGACGACGCCCCGGAGATCCAGTACCTCAAGGAGCGCCGCCGCCAGCTCGGTGGGCCGGTGCCCGCGCGCCGCACCACCTCGAAGGCGCTCGTGCTGCCCGGGGACAAGGTCTACGAGGCCGTCCGCAAGGGCTCGGGCAAGCAGGAGGTCGCCACCACGATGGCGTTCGTCCGGCTGCTGCGGGACCTGATCAAGGACCCCGAGCTCGGCAGCCGCATCGTGCCGATCATCCCGGACGAGGCGCGCACGTTCGGCATGGACTCGATGTTCCCGACGCAGAAGATCTACAACCCGCACGGGCAGCGCTACACGTCCGTCGACGCGTCGCTCATGCTGGCCTACAAGGAGTCCGAGCAGGGCCAGCTGCTGCACGAGGGCATCAACGAGGCGGGCTCGGTGGGGTCGTTCACCGCGGCCGGCACCTCGTACGCCACGCACGACGAGCCGATGATCCCTGTCTACGTCTTCTACTCGATGTTCGGCTTCCAGCGCACCGGCGACTCGATCTGGGCCGCCGCGGACCAGATGGCCCGCGGCTTCCTGGTCGGCGCCACGGCCGGGCGGACCACGCTGACCGGCGAGGGCCTGCAGCACAACGACGGGCACTCGTTGCTCCTGGCGGCCACCAACCCGGCCGTCGCGGCGTACGACCCGGCGTTCGGCTTCGAGATCGCGCACATCGTGCGGGACGGCCTGCGCCGGATGGTGGGCGAGGACGCCGAGAACGTCATCTACTACCTGACGGTCTACAACGAGCCGTACGCGCAGCCGGCCGAGCCGTCCGACCTGGACGTGGACGGCCTGCTGAAGGGCGTCTACCGCTACCTGGACTCCGGGAGGACCGACGGGCCCCAGGTCCGGCTGCTGTCCTCGGGCGTCGGGGTGCCGTGGGCGATCCGGGCGCGCGAGATCCTCGCCGAGGAGTGGGGCGTGGGCGCCGAGGTCTGGTCGGTGACGTCGTGGGGCGAGCTGCGCCGCGACGGCGTCGAGGCCGAGCACCACAACCTGGTCCACCCGGACGCCGAACCGAAGGTGCCGTACGTGACCTCGGTGTTCGGCGGGTCGGACGCGCCGGTCGTCGCGTCCTCGGACTGGATGCGGGCCGTGCCGGACCAGATCCGGCAGTGGGTGCCGGCGCCGTTCGTCTCCCTCGGTACGGACGGGTTCGGGCTCTCCGACACCCGCCCGGCCGTCCGCCGGCACTTCGCGGTGGACGCCGAGTCGATGGTCGTCGCCGCCCTGGGTGCGCTCGCCGCGCGGGGCGAGGTCGACAAGGGACTGGCGGCCGAGGCGGCCGCGAAGTACCGCATCGACGACCCGCAGGCGGCGGGCCCGCAGACGACCGACGCGGGCGTCGCATGAGGTCCGACGCGGGCGTCGCCTGAGACCCGACTCCGGCGTCGCGTAGGGGTTCTCCCGGGCGTCGCTCAACCGGGTGACGGGCCTCACCTTCGGGTCAGTGGTCCGTCGCCCGTGTTTCGTCCCGGTTCCACCTCGAATACACAGCTCACGACCCCTCGGCAAGCGACGCGAATCACGCTAGGCTCCGCCCGATGCCGACCCGCCGCAGGTGGGAAGGCGTTCCGACCGGGCGCGGACAGTAGTGGCCGGGCGGCGTTTCCCGGGGCGAGTGCCCCGTGAGCACGTACGAGGAGAGCAAGAATGGCAGAGGGCACCGTCAAGTGGTTCAACAGCGAGAAGGGCTACGGCTTCCTCGCTCCCGACGGTGGTGGCGCGGATGTGTTCGTGCACTACTCCGCGATCCAGGTCAACGGCTACAAGAGCCTCGAGGAAGGGCAGCGCGTGTCCTTCGACATCGAGCAGGGCCAGAAGGGGCCGCAGGCCACCCAGGTGGCTCCGCTCGCCTGAGCGGCTCCCGACCATCCACCACCCACCGGCGCACTATCCGTTCCGCTTTCCTCCAGTACTGCGCACGGCCCGGAAGAGCGAACGATCCGTACGTCGTCGTCGACCGGGGTGACCGGCTCAGGTCACCCCGGTTGACGGCGTCCGGGCCCGGTCGGTCCTGATCAGGCCCCCGGTGGGCGCAGGTCGCTGCCCATCAGCCAGACCAGCACCTCGGCGCCGCGCGCGCCGGCGGTGAGCACCGTCGTGTCCATTGTGGCCCGTGCCGTGTCCGGTGCCGCGCCGTCCTCCGTCGTCAGTCGCAGCTCGTCGCCCTCGCCCACCTCTCCGGCGGGGGTGTCCGTGCTGCCCGCGGCGACGAAGACGTGCCGGTAGGGCGCCTCGGGCAGGGTCCAGGTCGCGCCCGGCGGCAGGCGCGCGGCCCACAGCGCCGCGTCCGCCCGGCGCAGCGGCAGCGGGACCGCGAACGGCCGGCCGCCGGACAGCGCCGCGGACACGTCCCGGGTGTGCAGGGCCGGGGCCGTGACGGCGTCGGGGACGAGCCAGGCCTGGACGAACCGGACCGGCTCCTCCCCCGCGCAGAACTCGGCGTGCTCGACGCCGGTGCCCGACGCCAGCACCTGGACCGTGCCGGGACGCAGCTCGTGGTCCGTGCCGAGGGAGTCCGTGTGCCGCAGGGTGCCCGCGACGACCCACGTCACGAGGTCCGCCTCGCGGTGGGTGTGCGTCGGGTAGCCGCAGCCGGGGGCGAGGCGCTCGTCGTTGTGCGCCAGCAGAGCGCCGAAGAACGTGTTGGCGGGGTCGTAGTGCGCGCCGAACGAGAAGCCGTGCCGGGCGTCGCAGCCGTCGACGTCGGTACGGGCGCGGTCGGCGCCCCTGCGCAGGTCGACACGGCGCAGCTCGACGGTCATGGTCGTGCTCCTCTCGACGGGTCGGGACGGGCCGACCGTGCCATCCTTTCGTCATGACCCTGGCGGACGTGCGGGCGGTGTCGGCGGCGACGCTGCGCCGCCTGGAACGGGCCGCCGGGGACCTCGCCGGGGCCAGCCTCTCGGCCATGGAGGAGCGCCAGCCCTGGTTCGCCGCACTGCCCGCCGACCAGCGCGCCGGGGTGCTGCTCGTGACGCGCACCGGCCTCTCGAACTTCGTCGCCTGGCTGGCCGAGCCGGACGAGACGCTGCGGCTCACCGCCGAGGCCTTCCGGATCGCGCCGCGGGAGCTCGCGCGGCGGCTGTCGCTGCGCCAGACCGTGGACCTCGTGCGGATCGCGACCGAGGTGTTCGAGGAGCGGCTGCCGCCGCTGGCCGCGGACGACGCCGAGTACCGGATCCTCGTCGAGGCCGTCCTGCGCTTCGGCCGGGAGATCGCGTTCGCCGCCGCCACCGTGTACGCCAACGCCGCCGAGACCCGCGGCGCGTGGGACGCCCGGCAGGAGGCCCTGGTCGTCGACGGGGTGGTGCGCGGGGACGGGGGCGGGGTGGACGACGCGCTGGTCTCCCGGGCCGCCGCGCTCGGCTGGGACCCGGCGGCGGCCGTGCGCGTGATCGTCGGGACCCCGCCCGACGGCGGGCGGCGGGCGGAACCGGCCGAGGTGCTGTCCGGCATGCGCCGGCACGCGACCCGGCTGGGCCGGTCCGTGCTGACGGGCGTGCAGGGCAGCCGGCTCGTCGTGCTGGTCACCGAGCCGAGGGGCTCGATCGCGGCGGACGACCGGATGCCCGGCGACCCCACCGACCCGCACTCGCTCGCCCCGATCGTCGCGGACTTCGGGCCCGGGCCGGTCGTCGTCGGGCCGCCGGCGGCGGACCTCGCCGCCGCCCACGTCTCGGCACGGGACGCGCTCGCCGGGCTGCGGGCGGCACCGGCGTGGCCGGACGCCCCGCGGCCGGTCGCCGCGGCCGATCTGCTGCCGGAGCGGGCCGTGAGCGGCGACCCGGCGGCGCTGCCCCTGCTCGTCGAGGCCGTCGTCGCGCCGCTGACCGCGGCCGGGGGCGAGCTGCTGCGCACGCTGGCGGCGTATCTGGAGGGCGGCGGGGCGCTCGAGGCGTGCGCCCGCACGCTGTTCGTGCACCCCAACACCGTGCGCTATCGGCTGCGTCGCGTGAGTGAACTCACGGGTCGCTCGGCGGCGGATCCACGGGACGCGCTGGTGCTCCGCACCGCCCTGCTCGCGGGCCGACTGGCCGCCGTCCCACCCCCCGCACACGGCGCCTGACCAGGGCGGAACCCTACAACGGCGATCGAGAACGGGGAGGTGACCGGATGCCGGTCAGGCCCCGAGTTGGAGGGAACCCACAAAACCCGGTGGCGAACGTCGTACGTGGCGGTGTTCCGTTCCCCGCGCGGGCAGTGTTGGCTGTCGTGCTGTGATCGCCTTGCTCGCGCCCGGTCAGGGATCGCAGACCCCCGGGATGCTCACCCCTTGGCTCGAGGACCCCGCGGCTGCGGAGAAGGTCGCCGCCTGGTCCGAGGCCACCGGCCTCGACCTCGCCCGTCTCGGCACCACCGCCGACGCGGACGAGATCAAGGACACCGCGGTGACCCAGCCACTCGTGGTGGCCAACGCGCTGCTGGCCGCCGCCCGGATCGGCCTGCCGGCCACGGCGGTGACGGCCGGGCACTCCGTCGGCGAGCTCGCCGCCGCCGCGATCGCGGGGGTGATCTCACCCGACGACGCCGTGCGCCTCGCCGCGATCCGCGGCCGCGAGATGGCCGCCGCCTGCGCGCTGGAGCCCACCGGCATGGCCGCGGTGCTCGGCGGCGAGGAGTCGGTCGTCCTGGCCCGGCTCGCGGAGCTCGGGCTCGACGCGGCCAACCGCAACGGAGCAGGTCAGATCGTCGCCGCGGGCCCGGTCGCCGCCGTCGCCGAGCTGGAGGCCGGGCCGCCGGAAGGGGCCCGCCGGGCCGCCGTGCTGCCCGTCGCCGGCGCCTTCCACACCCGCTTCATGGCCCCCGCGGAGGACGCGGTGCGGGCCGCCGCCGCGGAGCTGGGCCCGGCCGATCCCACGCGGCCGCTGCTCACGAACTCGGACGGCTCGGTGGTGAAGTCCGGATCGCAGGCGCTGGACCTGCTGGTGGCGCAGGTGACCCGCCCGGTCCGCTGGGACTCGTGCATGGCCACGCTCGGCGAGCTGGGCGTCACCGCCGTCATCGAGCTGCCGCCGGCCGGCACCCTGGTGGGCCTGGTCCGGCGCGACCTCAAGGGCGTCAAGACCCTGGCCCTGAAGACCCCCGACGACCTGGACAAGGCCGCAGCCCTCCTGGAGGAGTTCGCATGAGAGCTCTCCGCCTCCCGGCCACCGTGCCGGGCGCGAAGATCATCGGTCTGGGCAGCACCCAGCCCGAGCACGTCGTCACCAACGACGACCTCGCGAAGCGGGTCGAGACGAACGACCAGTGGATCCGGGACCGGGTCGGCATCGTCGAGCGCCGGATCGCCGACGAGCGGACCTCGCTGGTCGACATGGCCGTCGAGGCCGGTGGCCGCGCGCTGAAGGACTCCGGGCGCGAGGCCGCAGACGTCGACGCCGTCATCGTGGCCACCTGCACGATGACCGCGCCGATCCCCAACGCCGCCGCGCAGACCGCGGACCGGATCGGGATCAGCGGCGCCGCCGCGTACGACCTCAACGCCGCCTGCGCCGGGTTCTGCTACGGCCTGGGCACCGCCGCCGATCTCGTCCGGGCCGGGACCGCGAGGAACGTGCTGGTCATCGGCGCGGAGAAGCTGTCGGACTGGCTCGACTGGGACGACCGCTCGACCTGCATCATCTTCGCCGACGGCGCCGGCGCGGCGCTGGTCACCGCCGCCGACACGCCCGAGGACGTCGGCGTGGGCCCCGTCTCGTGGGGCAGCGCGGGCGACCTCGCCCAGACCATCCACATCCTCGAGGACTCCACGGGCAAGCTCTTCCAGGAGGGCCAGTCCGTGTTCCGCTGGGCCACCACGAGGATCGCCCCGGTGGCGCTCGACGCCGTCGCGAAGGCCGGTCTCACCCCCGCCGACATCGACGTCCTCGTGCCGCACCAGGCGAACCTGCGCATCGTCGAGGCCATCGCCAAGCGGCTCCGCAAGGAGGGCGCCCGCGAGGACCTGCGGGTGGCCGACGACATCGTCCACTCCGGCAACACCTCGTCCGCGTCGATCCCCATGGCACTCGACCACATGCGCGCCGCGGGGAGGATCCGTTCCGGCGAGATCGCCCTCCTCGTAGGCTTCGGCGCGGGGTTGTCGTACGCCGGCCAGGTCGTCGTCGTCCCCTGACCCGTTTTTCCCGAGTTTCCCGAGCTTTTCCGACCAGAAGGAGCACCACCCGTGGCTGACACCGCCGAGATCACCAAGGGCCTCGCCGAGATCGTCGAGGAGGTCGCCGGCATCGACACCGCCGAGGTGACCGTCGAGAAGTCCTTCGTCGACGACCTGGACATCGACTCCCTGTCGATGGTCGAGATCGCCGTGCAGGCCGAGGACAAGTTCGGCGTCAAGATCCCGGACGAGCAGCTCGCCGAGCTGAAGACCGTCGGCGACGCCGTCTCGTACATCGAGAAGAACCAGTAATCACCCCTACCCCCCTCCACCGGGAAGGCCCTTCATGACCGACGTCGTCGTCACCGGCTACGGCGCGACGACCCCGCTCGGCGGGGACGCAGCCACCACCTGGGAGAACCTGCTCGCCGGCAAGTCCGGCGTCCGGGAGATCACCGCCGAGTGGGTGGAGAAGCGCGGACTGCCGGTGAAGATCGCCTCGCAGCTCGCCGTCGATCCCACCGAGGTCCTGCCCCGCGTGCAGGCCCGCCGGATGGACCGCGCCGAGCAGGTCGCGGTGATCGCGGCGCGCGAGGCGTGGGCGCACGCGGGCCTCGCCGTGGAGAAGGGTGAGGAGCCCAAGGTCGACCCGGTCCGGGTGGCGGTGGTCGTCGGCACCGGCATCGGTGGCGTCACCACGCTGCTCGACCAGGACGACCTGCTGGAGACCGAGGGCCTGCGCAAGGTCTCGCCGCTGGTCGTGCCGATGCTCATGCCGAACGGGCCCGCGGCGCTGATCTCCCTGGAGATCGGCGCGCAGGGCGGGGTCCACTCCCCCGCGTCGGCCTGCGCGACCGGCGCCGAGGCGATGGCCTGGGCGTACCGGCTGCTCAAGGCCGGCGAGGTGGACGTCGTGCTGGCCGGCGGGGCCGAGGCGTGCATCGCGCCGATCACCGTGGCCGGGTTCGTCCAGGCCCGCACGCTCTCCCAGCGCAACGACGCCCCGGAGCTGGCCTCCCGGCCGTTCGACACCGGGCGGGACGGGTTCGTGCTCGGCGAGGGCGCCGGGATCCTGATCCTGGAGCGTTCGGAGTTCGCGGAGGCGCGTGGCGCCACCGTGCACGGCCGGCTCGCCGGCATCGGGCTGACCTCGGACGCGTACCACATCACCGGGCCGGACCCCGAGGGCACGGGACAGGCGCGGGCGATGCTCGCGGCGGTCCGGACGGCGGGCCTGGAGCCCTCCGACGTCGGGCACGTCAACTGTCACGCCACGTCGACGGTCGTCGGCGACGTGGGCGAGGCGCGGGCGATCAAGAAGGCGCTCGGCGACCATCCGGTGCTCACCGCGCCCAAGGGCGCGCTGGGGCACCTCGTCGGCGGGGCCGGCGCGGTCGAGGGCCTGATCACGCTGCTCTCGGTGCGGGACGGGATCATCCCCGCCACGCTGAACCTCGAGGAGCAGGATCCGGGCGTCGAACTCGAGGTCGTCGCCGGGGAGCCGCGCAAGATGGAGCTCACCGCCGCGGTGAACAACTCCTTCGGCTTCGGCGGCCACAACGCCAGCCTGCTGTTCACCAAGTAGCGCAGTATGGAACCATAATGCGAAATTCGGCGGGTTGAATTCGCATTATGGTTCCATAACGCGGACTTCAGCAGGGTTGGGCAAGGGTGGCGCCTGGTTCTATGCGGGGTGGGGTTCCCGCAAGGTGGAGGGTCTGGCGCCAGCAGATGCGGCCCACCCGCAGGTCCGCGGGGGCGTCGGCGACGTCCTGGGTGCTGACGAACCGGACCAGGGCCTCGACGGTGCCCGGGCCCGCGGCGTCGATCCGGTCCACGCGGACGCTGCCGTCCCGGGTCGAGCGGACACCGGCCTGCCAGGCGGCCTCGGGCTGCTGGGCGGCCCGCTCCGGGGTGACGACGGCAGCCCAGGCCGCGCGGTCCCGCGCGTTGATCGCGTCGAAGTAGGCCTGCAGGCGGTCGAGAACCGCCTGGTGCAGCGGGTGGGCGAGCGCGTCGGCGCTCAGGGTGACGACCGGGGAGCCCACACCCGTGGCGGGGACGGCAGGGGGTGCGTCGAGCGGGGCGCCGGCCTCGAAGGCCCTGCCCCCCACGAGCCAGGCGGCGACGAGGGCCGCCACCACGACCAGGGCGAGCGCTGCCGCGCCGGCCTTCACCGCCCCGTTCGTCCGCACTCGGCCATTCTGCCGAAGCGGCTCGGCCGAACCGGGTACCGACGTGCGGTCGAGGCTCAGCCGACCTGGTGAAGCCAGGTGACGGGGGCGCCGTCGCCGGCGAAGCGGCAGGCCTCCAGCTCGGAGTCCCAGCGCTCGCCCAGGGCGTCGGAGATCCGGGCGCCGACGCGGTCGGCGGGCCCGGCCGCGACGATCGTGCGCAGCTGGTCCTCGCCCAGGACGACATCGCCGTTGGCGCTGGTCCGGCCCGTCCACAGGCCCAGGCCCGGGACGTGGCAGAACCGCTGACCGTCGACCCCGGAGCTCGGCTCCTCGGTCACCTCGAACCGGAGCATCGGCCAGGCGCGCAACGCACCGGCCAACGCACCGCCCTTACCTGCCGGCCCGACCCAGCTGCATTCCGCGCGCAACTGACCGGTGACGGCCGGCTGGGCGGACCACTGCAAGGTCACCCGCGTCCCGAGGACGCCGGAGATCGCCCACTCGACGTGCGGGCAGACCGCAGTCGGCGACGAGTGGACGTGGACCACGCCGCGTGTGCTCACTGCAGACCTCCGCTTTCGAGACGAGGATCGTCTTCCCCTACGTCCTCTGCTCTGCGGCGACGGCCGGCTGCGGGTTCCCTTGCCCGCTCAGGTTCGTGACGGAACTGTGTGTGATCACTGTGCCCGAATCCGTCGCGGTCTGCCAGCACCACGCGGTCGTTGCGGCGTGTCGGCCGCGCCCGGGAGTGTCGATCCGCTAAGAGCGCCGCCTCGATCATCGCCGGACCGCCCCGCCGTCGGTGAACACGTTGTCGCGCAGGTCCGCCGCGCCGCGCAGCCGCATCGGCACGGTCGCCGGGTCGCGCCGGAAGCGGTTGCCGGTGATCTGCAGCGGGAGATCGCCCGGACCGGTCGCGAGGAGGGTGAAGCGACCTCCCGCGAGCTCGTTGCCCCGGACGACGGCCGGATCGGCCGGATCGTCGAGCTCCATGCTCTGGTGCACGGCGCCCGCGCTGCCGGGGCCCGAGATCAGCACCGCGCTGCCGCGGCCGGGACCGCTGCCCAGCTGCACCTGGTTGCCCTCCACGAGCGCGTCCGCGGCCGTGACGGTCACCGCGTCGACCTCACGGCCGGGGGCCGGGTCGAAACCGTGCAGCAGGCTGTTGCGCAGGGTCGTGCCGGGGCCCAGGTGGGCGCCGTCGGCGCTCAGCCCGGTCAGCTCCACCCTTTCCGCGGTCCAGGTCGCGCCTTCGAGGGCCGCGTCGGTGAAGTCGCCGGTCAGCGTGGTGTCCTCGATGCGCACCGAGCCGCCGGGCAGGGTGCGCACCCCGGCCGGCTGGCTGCCGTCGCCGGCGATGCGGCTGCGGCGGACGACCACGTCCGGGGCCGCGACGACCACTGCACCGGCGAGGTCCAGGCCGTCGAGCACCGCACCGGGCGTCCGGACCTCGACGACGCCGCGCACGGGGCACAGCCGCAACCCCGCCGGCGTCCCGACGCTCCGGGGCGGCGGCGCGGCGTACGGGCCGGTCTCCGCACAGGTCGGGACGGCCGGGGGCGCCGGCTCCGACCGGCCGGCGGCGCCCACGACGATCCCGCCGACGGCCGAGGCCGCCACCAGGGCCGCGAGGAGCGGGCGCACCGGGACCATGCACGGAGAGTACGAACGCAAATACTCCGAGTGGCCTAATGCGTTCGGCGTGTCGGGGTCACGATTCGGTCAGCACTGTCCTAGGACAGGTCGTACCGCGTGATGCCGTCCACGTCCGTGCGCGTCAGGGCGCCGCGCTCGACCAGGACGTCGAGATGGGCGAGGGTCTCGTTCACCGCGAGCATCGTGTTCTGCAGGTCCAGCTCGTCGAGCCGGCGCAGCCGCCGGGTCCAGCCGAGCGCGCCGGCGACCTCGAAGGCCGTGTGCCGGCCCTCGCGGACCGCGGCCAGGGAGGCGTCGAGCCGCTCGCCGTGGTGGGCCAGCAGCTCGTCCACCCGCTCGTGGACGCGCCTCCCGACGACGCCGTGGGCCGGGAGCAGCTCGGCGTCCGGGCGCTCCAGGAGGAGCCGCAGCGAGGTGAGGAACGCGGCGAGCGGGCTCTCGAGCGGCAGCGGCTCGAAGCCGATCGACGGGGTGATCGTGGGGAGGACGTGGTCGCCTGCGAAGAGCAGGCCGTTGCCGTCGTCGGCGTAGACGACGTGCCCGCGGGTGTGCCCGGGCGTCTCGACGACCTCCAGGGTGCGCCCGGACCCGACGCCGAGCCGGGTGCCGTCGGCGAGCCAGCCGTCGGGCATCTCCCACTGGCCGCTGTCGTGGTCGACGCTCCAGTCGGCCACCGTGCTCGCGATGTGCGCGGCACCGGCCCGCTGCAGGCGGCTGAGGTCGTAGCTGTGCGAGACGTACTCGGGATCCGACACCAGCGCGAGGTTCGGCTCCTCACCGGCGCCGATCAGGATCTCGGCGCCGAACTCGCGCCGCACCGTGACGGCCTGCGTGTAGTGGTCCCGGTGGGAGTGGGTGACGAGGAACCGGCGGATCCCGGCGAGGCCGACGCCGAGGGCGGCCATCGCGTCCGCGAGAAGCTCGCGGGACTCCTGCAGCGCCCAGCCGGCGTCGACGAGGGTCCAGCCCGGGTCGTCCGCCGAGCCGTCCGCGATCGCGTAGACGTTCACCGCGCGCAGGCCGTCGCTGGGCAGGGGCAACGGGATCCGGTAGACGTCCGGGGCGCACCGGTACACACCGGGCGCGGTCCAGTCCCCGCCGGAGAGCGAAGGATCTTCCTGGGTGACGGTCGGGGCTACCACCCGTCGGACTCTAGCTCGCGGACCGCGACGCCACTGTGCGTGGTCGAGACCGTGACGATCCGTGGTCGAGAGGGCGGTTTCCACTCGTTCGGGACGCAACGAGCCCCCTGATGGTGACGCTCGGTCCTCTACTCTCCCTTCACAGGAACACCACAGGTGAACAACCGCCGCAGCTGTGTCGCGGCGCGAGTCGGAGGGGCGCGAGAATGGCTACAGGGGACCGGGAACTCCCGGACGTGATCGGCGCACCCTTCCTGACCGTGGCCGAGGTCGCGGAGCGGATGCGGGTGTCGAAGATGACGGTCTACCGGCTCGTGCACAGCGGCGAGCTGCCGGCCGTCCGGTTCGGACGGTCGTTCCGGGTCCAGCGGCATGCCGTCGAGGAACTCATCCAGGCCGCCCGCTACGAGGCCGGCTGAGTCAGCGCTCCCGCCCCCCGGGGCTGCTGAGTCATCTCTCCCGCCCCCGGGGCTACTGAGTCATCTCTCCCGCCCCCGGGGCTTCAGCGGCGTCGGGGGCAGGGCCGGGGCCGCGAGGGGGTCGCCCTCGTAGCCGCGGACCGGGCCGAAGGTGTCGGCCGGTCCCCCGGCGACCTCCCGCTGCCAGCGCTCCCGGGCCTCGGTGATCTCCGCGCCCGTGCGGGCCACGAAGTTCCACCACATCACGAGCTTCTCGGCGAACGGCTCCCCGCCCAGCACCAGGAACCGGCTCTCCGGTTCGGCGCGGACCGGCAGCGTGCGGCGACCGCTGCCGAGGTAGAGCAGGGTGCCGGGGCCGACCACCCGGCCGTCGATCTCGGGGGCGCCGGAGACCGTGAGCACGGCGTGCTCGAAGTCCGGCTCCAGCGGCAGCGAGCCGGCCGCCCCGGCCACGGCCACCACGTCCACCCCGACCAGCGGGCTGTGCACCCGCCCGGGCGAGCGCGCGCCCGCGACCTCGCCGAGCAGCACGGTGGCCCGCAGGCCCGGTCCGGTGACGACGGGCAGGTCGGCGTGGTGCTCGAAGGCCGGCGCGACGCCCCGCGCGGCATCCGGCAGCGCGACCCAGAGCTGCGCGCCGTGCAGCACCGGCGAGTGGGCCGCCGGGGACGTCTCGGAGTGGGCGATGCCGCGGCCCGCGGTCATCAGCGCCAGCTCACCGGGGCGGACCAGCTGGTCGCTGCCGAGCGAGTCGCGGTGGTGGACCTCGCCGGCCAGCAGCCAGCTGACCGTCTGCAGGCCGATGTGCGGATGCGGGGCGACCTGCATCCCGGCGGCGGCGGCCACGTCGTCCGGGCCGTAGTGGTCCACGAAGCACCAGGCCCCGACCATCCTCCGGCCGAGGCTCGGCAGCAGCCGCCGCACCTCGGTGCCCTCCCCCAGCCCCACCCACCGGGGCTCGTGCAGTTCGCTCACCGGCCGGCCCGCGGACTCCGCCGCGCAGACCGTGACCCGCGGATCCGTCGTCGTATCGCTCATGTCGCGTCACTCATGTGGTTCCCCCCGCCACCCAGCGTACGCGAGAAGTTGTGCGCGCAACCTGTTGGCCCGGGTGCCAGACTGTGCGGCGATGCGCCGCGATGTCACCGCCCACCTGGACCTCACCGTCACCTCTCCCGCCCTGCTCGCCCTGCAGATCGCGGTACCCACCCCGGACTCGGAGAACCTCTCGATCACGCTCGACGGCCGCCCGCTGCGGTCACGGGTGCTCACCGGCCCGGACGGGGCGCGCAGCCATGTGATCGAGAGCGAGGCGGGCGCGCTGGCCGTCGCCTACTCCGCGCAGGTCAGCGGGCGACGCCCGGAGCCGGCCGGGGACGAGCTCGACCGGTTGCACGCGCTGCGGCCCAGCCGCTACTGCCCGTCGGACCGGCTGTACATCACCGCCACCCGGGAGTTCGGCGACATCGAGGGGGCCGCGGCGCGGATCGCCGCCGTGATCGCCTCCGTGCGCGGCCGGCTCCTCTACGTCCCGGGCTCCAGCGGCCCGACGGACGACGCCGTGGACACACTGCTGCAGGGCGAGGGCGTCTGCCGGGACTACGCACACCTGGTCGTGGCGCTACTGCGGGCGCTCGACGTGCCGGCCCGGCTGGTCGCCGTCTACGCGCCCGGGCTGTCACCGATGGACTTCCACGCCGTCGTCGAGGCCTGGGACGGCGAGCGCTGGCAGCTGGTCGACGCGACCGGCCTCGCCCCGCGGGCCTCGATGCTGCGGATCTGCACGGGCCGCGACGCCGCGGACACCGCCTTCCTCAGCAGCCACCACGGCGGGGTCGAACTGGTGTCCATGCAGGTGGTGGCGGTGGTCGACGAGCTGCCGACCGACGACCCCGCCGCGGTGGTGGAGCTCGGCTAGAAGCCGAAGGTCGAGATCGCCGGCGGGCCCCCGGCGCGGAGGGACTCGAAGACCCATCGCTCGTGCGGGACGACGGGATCGGGCAGCGCGTCGAGGGCGAACCAGCCGAGGTCGGCCGCCTTGGCGGTCTCGACGAGCCGCGGGGTGCCGGACCAGCGGTGGCAGGTGAAGAAGAAGTCGACGCGCTCGTCGACGGGCAGGCCGGTCGCCTGGGTGCGGTGCATCGCGGTCAGCGGGCGGAGGTCCTCGACCTCGATGCCGAGCTCCTCGCGGGCCTCGCGGTGCGCCGCCTCGACCACCGACTCGCCCTTCTCGACGTGACCGGCCGCCGCGGTGGCCCAGAACCCGTCCATGAAGCCGGTGTTCTGCCGCAGCTGCAGCAGGATCTCGTTCTCCCGGCGGAGCACGACGTAGGCGGCGGGGACGACCTGGAACCTCACTGCCCCACCGTAACCGTGCGCCCCGCGGCGTGCGCGCACACCGGTTCGGGGCGCCGCACCACCGTCCGGACAGGTGTGCGGGAGCACGGACGTGGGTGCGAGCTGCCCGGGACGAGACGCCGCGGGCGACACAGAGAGGCAACCGGGCGGTAATTCGGCGCCCCTAGCGTCGCGGCATGGCTCGCGCGATCGGCTCCGTCGGCGGGCGGCTCGGTGCGGTCCCACCGCGCGAGGCCGCGCTGCGCTACCGCACCGTGCACGGCTACCGGCGGGCCTTCCGGGTGGCCGGGGCCGGGCCGGCGGTCGTGCTGGTCCACGGCATCGGCGACAGCTCGGTGACCTGGGAGCCCGTGATCGCCGGGCTCGCCCGGAACCACCTGGTGATCGCGCCGGACCTGCTGGGCCACGGGCGCTCGGACAAGCCGCGCGCCGACTACTCGGTCGCCGCCTACGCCAACGGGGTCCGCGACCTGCTCGGCGTCCTCGGGGTCACCCGCGCGACCCTGGTCGGGCACTCCCTCGGCGGCGGCGTGGCGATGCAGTTCGCGTACCAGTTCCCGGACCGCACCGAGCGGCTCGTCCTGGTGGGCAGCGGCGGCGCCGGGCCCGAGGTCAACCCGGTGCTCCGGGCGATGACGCTGCCGGGCGCCGGCCTCGCCCTGCACGCCCTGCGCCTGCCGACGATGCGCTGGCAGGTCGGCGCCGCCGTCGAGGCGCTGCGGCTGCTCGGCACCGGGCTCGGCGCGGACGCCGCCGACATGCTCCGGGTGGTCGACGCCCTGCCCGACGCCACCTCCCGCGCCGCGTTCATCCGCACCCTGCGCGCGGTGGTGGACTGGCGCGGACAGGTCGTCACGCTGCTGGACCGCTGCTACCTCACCCGCGGCATGCCGACCATGCTGGTCTGGGGCGGGCGGGACGCGATCGTGCCGGTCGCCCACGCCCACCGGGCCCACGACGCGATGCCGGGCAGCCGGCTGGAGATCTTCCCCGAGGCGGGGCACTTCCCCTTCCACACCGATCCGGAGCGCTTCACGGCGCTGCTCACGGAGTTCCTGCGCAGCACGGAGCCCGCGCGGTGGAGCCCGGAGCAGTGGCGCCAGCTGCTGCGCGCCACCCCGGACACCGGACCGCCGACGGACCTGCGCTCCGCCACCTGAGCGGCCCGGCACGCCGTCCTCGCTCGCGTGATGGCTCCACAACGCGAGCTGAGGGCGCCCGGACGTGCGCCATG
>NZ_BAAAQK010000016.1:76410-90415 GCF_039531635.1 Pseudonocardia ailaonensis
TGACCAGGGGCGGGCGGGCCGTGCGCCGGGGAACGCGGTCAGCTGCAGCCGCTGGTGGAGCCGCAGCCCTCGCAGAGGTAGCAGGAACCGGCGGGGCGCATCTTGGTGCCGCAGGTCAGGCAGAGCGGCGCGTCGGCCGCCTTGCCCAGCCGCAGCTCCAGGAGCTCGGTGGAGCTGCCGACCTCGACCGGGGCCGGGATCTCGTCCGCCTTCTCCGGCACCGGCGTGACGTCCACCGTGGACCGCTGCGCCTCGAGGTCGAGCTCTGCGTCGTAGCCCGAGCCGTAGTCCTGCTCGACCTGCGTCGACCGCTCGGTCGCCGAGAAGATGCCCAGCTGGGCGCGCTTCTCGTAGGGCAGGTGGTCGAGCGCGAGCCGGCGGAACAGGTAGTCCAGCACGCTGGTCGCGATCCGGACGTCCGGGTCGTCCGTCATGCCGGCGGGCTCGAAGCGCAGGTTGGAGAACTTCGAGACGTAGAACTCCAGCGGGATGCCGTACTGCAGGCCGACCGAGATCGACATGGAGAAGGCGTCCATCACGCCGGCCAGCGTGGAACCCTGCTTGCCGAGCTTGACGAAGATCTCACCCAGGCCGTCGTCCGGGTAGGAGCCCGCGGTGAGGTAGCCCTCGGCACCGGCGACGGAGAACGAGGTCGTCTCGCTGGGGCGCTTCTTCGGCAGGCGCTTGCGGACGGGCCGCTGCTCGACGACGACCGTGGTCGGCTCGGCCTCGTCCTTCGCCGTGCCGCCGGACTCCTTCGCCTTCTTGCCGGCGGAGAGGGGCTGTCCGACCTTGCAGTTGTCGCGGTAGATCGCCAGGGCCTTGAGCCCGAGCCGCCAGCCCTCGAGGTAGATCTTCTCGACGTCGTCCACGGACGCCGCCTCGGGCATGTTGACCGTCTTCGAGATGGCGCCGGAGAGGAACGGCTGCACCGCGGCCATCATCCGGACGTGCCCCATGGCGGCGATGACCCGCTCGCCCATGGCGCAGTCGAAGACCTCGTAGTGCTCGGGCTTCATGCCGGGCGCGTCGACCACGTGCCCGTGCTCGGCCACGAACTCGACGATGGCCTCGGCCTGCTCCGGCTGGTAGCCGAGCTGGTCCAGGGCGCGGCGGACCGTCTGGTTGACGATCTGCATCGAGCCGCCGCCGACGAGCTTCTTGAACTTGACCAGCGCCAGGTCCGGCTCGATGCCGGTCGTGTCGCAGTCCATCATCAGGCCGATGGTGCCGGTCGGGGCCAGCACCGAGGCCTGCGCGTTGCGGTAGCCGTTGCGCTCGCCCGCCTCGAGGGCGTCCTTCCAGGTGATGGTGGCCAGCTTCTGGATCGCGGTGCTGGCCGGGAAGGTGCGGTAGCCGTCGTTCGCCGCGGAGTGCTTGCGCATGACCCGCTGGTGGGACTCGGCGTTGCGGGCGTAGCCCTCGTAGGGGCCGACGACGCCGGCGAGCTCGGCGGAGCGCTTGTACGCGGCACCGGTCATCAGCGAGGTGATGGAGGCGGCCAGCGCCCGGCCGCCCTCGGAGTCGTACGCGTGGCCGGTGGCCATCAGCAGCGCGCCGAGGTTGGCGTAGCCGATGCCGAGCTGGCGGAACTTCCGCGTGGTGTCGCCGATCGGCTCGGTCGGGAAGTCCGCGAAGCAGATGGAGATGTCCATCGCGGTGATGATCAGCTCGACGGCCTTCGCGAAGCGCGGGGCGTCGAACCGGCCGTCCTTGCCCAGGAACTTGAGCAGGTTCAGGCTCGCGAGGTTGCAGCTCGAGTTGTCGAGGTGCATGTACTCCGAGCACGGGTTCGAGGCGCTGATCCGGCCCGACTCGGGGCAGGTGTGCCAGTCGTTGATCGTGCCGTCGTACTGGATGCCCGGGTCGGCGCACTCCCAGGCGGCCTGGGCGATGCCGCGGAAGAGGCTCCGCGCGTCCGTGCGCTCGATGATCTCCCCGTCGGTACGGGAACGGAGGCCGAAGTCGGTGCCGTTCTCGACGGCGTTCATGAACTCGTCCGTGACGCGGACGGAGTTGTTGGCGTTCTGGTACTGCACGGACGTGATGTCCGAGCCGCCGAGGTCCATGTCGAACCCGGCGTCGCGCAGCACGCGGACCTTGGCCTCCTCCTTGGCCTTGGTCGCGACGAACTCCTCGATGTCCGGGTGGTCGACGTCGAGGACGACCATCTTGGCCGCGCGGCGGGTCGCGCCACCGGACTTGATGGTGCCCGCGGACGCGTCCGCGCCGCGCATGAAGGAGACCGGGCCGGACGCGGTGCCGCCGGAGGAGAGCAGCTCCTTGGAGGAGCGGATGCGGGAGAGGTTGAGGCCGGCACCGGAGCCGCCCTTGAAGATCAGGCCCTCCTCGCGGTACCAGTTCAGGATCGACTCCATGGTGTCGTCGACCGAGAGGATGAAGCAGGCGCTGACCTGCTGCGGCGAGGCGGTGCCGACGTTGAACCAGACCGGCGAGTTGAAGCTGAACACCTGGTGCAGGAGCATCCAGGTGAGCTCCTGGGCGAAGATGTCCGCGTCCGCGTCAGTGGCGAAGTAGCCGTGCTCGACGCCCGCGCGGTGGTAGGTGCCGACGACCCGGTCGATCAGGGCGCGCAGGCTCGACTCGCGCGTCGCGGAGCCGACGGCGCCGCGGAAGTACTTGCTGGTCACGATGTTCGTGGCGTTCAGCGACCAGAAGTCGGGGAACTCGACCCCGCGCTGCTCGAAGTTGATCGTGCCGTCCCGCCAGTTCGTCATGACGACGTCGCGGCGCTCCCAGGTCACCTCGTCGTACGGGTGCACCCCGGGGGTGGTGTGGAGCCGCTCGACGCTGAGGCCCTGCCGCCCCTGCTTCGCGGATCCGGCGGATCCCGCGGATCCCGCGGATCCCTTGGTACGGCCTCGTGCCGCGGTGCCCCCCGCAGAGCCCTTCGACGAGCTGGTGGTCGTCTCGGCGGACGCCGCCCCGACGGTCTCGGTCATGCTCTCCCTCATTCGCACAGCACCGGCCGCCGGCTGGGCCGACGGACGGTATCCCGACCATGTTCGGGGTCGGCTCGACTACGGGTCGGCCCCCGGGCGCACCTCGCGCCCTCATCCGCTCGGCGAGGTCTCCCGCCGGTCGGCCCGGTCCCGCGGGTCGGCTGCTTCCCCGGCAGCCGCCACGCGAAGGTCCGCGATCTCTCTCTCGAAGTCCTCGATGGACGTGAACGAGCGGTACACGCTCGCGAAGCGGAGGTACGCCACCTCGTCGAGCTCCTTCAACGGACCCAGGATCGCCAGCCCCACCTCGTTGCTGGGGATCTCCGCGGTCCCGCCCGCCCGGACGGCCTCCTCGACCCGGTGCGCCAGCTGCTGCAGCGCGTCCTCGTCGACGGAACGTCCCTGGCAGGCCCGGCGCACACCGCTCACGACCTTGTCGCGGCTGAACGGCTCCGTGACCCCGCTGCGCTTCACGACGGCGAGGACGGCCTCCTCGACGGTCGTGAACCGCTTCCCGCAGGCCGCGCAGGCCCGGCGGCGACGCGTCGCCGTGCCCTCCTCGACCTCACGGGAGTCGATCACCTTGCAGTCCGAGTGACGGCAGAACGGACACCGCATGCGGATCCCTCCCGATCTCCCGCGCCTCCGGCCCGGCCTCGATCTTACTCCGGCCGAACCCAACCTGTAGGCGAACAACACGGATGTAACCACAACATCTAGGGGTCCGCCATCACCGGGGCGGCGAACCGGGAGGACTTCCCCCGATCGAGAACGAACCTGTCACGAGAGCGCGGCCGGCCCGTGCCCGGGTGCCCCGGTGGCCGCCCGGCGACACCCCGTGACGGCCCGCAGGTCACGGCCCGTGCCCCGCGACCACCCACACGGCCCTCCGGAGCGGACGGAGCGCCCGGACCGCTCGGCGCATCGGCGACACGCCGGGGAGCTGCGGGGAACGAGACGGTGTCGCGCAGACGGCGTGTCGTGGTGGAAGGCGTGTCGCCGGGGGCGGTACGGACCGTGCGCGGGAGGTGGTGCGCACCACCCACATGCCGCACGGGCGTCACAGCCCTCACAGGTGCCGTGACCCCGAGGTGGTGGTCGGGAGCCGCCGCCGGAGGGATCGGCCCACCCGATCCCCTGTCCGGCCCCCTCACGGTGCCCCCACCGACCACGCGATCCGAGCGCCCGCGCTCACCGCGCGCCGGCGAGATCGGCGAGCAGGCCGAGGACCACGACCGCGGCGGCCGAGGCGAGCACGGCGGCGATCCCCACGAGCAGCCGGTCCGCCACACCGAGCCGGGTCTCCCCCGCGAGCCGCCGGGCCCCGCCCCGGCGCTCCGACCGCCCGAGCCGCGAGCGGTGCGGCGGCACGCAGAGCGAGTCCGCGGTGGCCGGACGGGGCCGGGGGCGCGGGCGACAGGCCGGGACGACGGTCGGGCCGTCGACGGGGCGGAGGACACGGGCACGCCGGACGGGTGCGTGACCCGCGCTCCCGGGAGCCGCGACGTCGATCCCGGCCCGGGAGCCCGAGACGAAGGCGTTCCGGACCCGGGCGGGGTGCGCCGGACGCACCACCCGACCCGCACCGCGGCCCGCGGCCCTGGCACCCGCCCGGTGCGGGCCGGCCTCGGCAGGCGCCTCGCGCCGCTCCGCCCGCACCGCGTCGGCCCTCTTGTCGGTCCTCGACTCCATGACGACCTCCCCGCCACCGGCGCCCGACCCGGTCGCACCTGGTGCGCGGCCGTCCGTCGAACGTTCGTGCGAAGGTGTACCAACAGCCACCGACAGAAACCGGTGCCCGGATCCTCCGGTCGGCACTCTCCGGACACAGTGATCTGCGCCACATCTGCTGAGCCCCTGCGGGTGCGCCCCGGCGCCGGGCGCGGACCGACTCCACTGCCCGGGGGCTCGGCGGCGCCGTGCCACTGCATCGGGTCTCCGGCACCCACGAACCCCGTCCGACCGGAGATCGCTCCCGCGGCCACACCGCGGCGCGGCGATCAGGTGGCGCTCGGACCGATCCTCCGGGCGACGAGGGCGTGCGACCGCGTCAGGCGGGGACCTGGAGGGTCCGGCCTGCGGGAAGGACCGTGACGTCGGCGTTCGGGAGGCCGTTGACCTGCACGATCCGCTCCACCACGGCGGCCGGGTCTCCCGTCGGGACGTCTCGGCGGGCGATGTCCCAGACGGTGTCGCCGGGCCGGACGGTGATCGCGACCGTGCCGGCCGGGACGGTGGAACGGGCCTGGGCGGCGCCGGCGACGCCGGCCAGGGTGCCGAGGCCCACCACCAGCCCGGCTGCCGCCAGCGCGACGACCGCGGCCGCGACGGCCCGGCGGAGGCGGTAGCGACCGGGAGACACCGGACGGACGGTGCGGCGCACCGGCGCCTCAGCGCGGCGCGGCTCGAGCGCGGCACCGTCGGACCGGCGAGCGCTCCGCCCCGCGGGGGCAACCGCGTGGTCGGCGACGAGCACCGCGGTCCCGACCCCGCGCACCGGGCCACCGACCGGACGACCCCCGCACGCCGGACCACTCCGGGCGACGTCGCCGCCCGCGAGCTCACCACCCTGCAGCAGGCGCAGCGACCGCTCGGCGGGGCGGCGGGCCACCCCGGCCCTGCGGCGGCGACGCTCCACGACCTCCGGCTCGACGACGACACCGGGCCGGACCGGCCGCGGCCGGCGCGACAGAGGTGCCGCGCGCCCCATCAGGGGCCGCTCCCGGGGGAGCGAGCGCCTCGACGCCTCGCCGCGCGGAGCCGTCGTCGGCAGAAGACCGACCGGCCGAGCCGGGCGCCCGACGGCCGGATCACCGACAACCTGGTGCCCGACAGCCGGGCTCCCGACAGCCGACCCCTGCACGGCCGAGCCGCGCGAGCCCGAGTTCCGCACGCCCGAGTTCCGCACGGCGGGATCCCGCGGGACAGCGCCCTCCGCACCAGGGTTCTGGATCGTCAGGTCCTGCACCGTGCCGGCCATCGGGGCCCCTTCCGCTCGTTCCCGCCGGTCACCCGGCGGATGTCGCACACATGTTCGATCGAACGTCTGTGCGAGGTTGTACCACCCCGCGCCACCGGCCGTCACGAAATCGGGCCGACACGATCGGCGTGTCGTTCGAACATGTGTTTGGCGAACCGTGGGTTCCGGGCTACGGTCCGGAGTCGACGGACCGGCCGTACGCCGGACGGGTGGGCGCTCGCAGGTCGGGGCGCACGCGTCGGCGTCCGGGTACGGAGCAGGACGCCGACGAGACACGAACACTGAGGAGGCGGCAGGCAGATGGCACGGGACGAGTCCGGCGGGGCCCCCGGGACCGGCCGGGAGCCCGGGCAGGTGCGTGCCTTCCCGGATCCCCCCGCGGATCCGGCGAGCCTCACCCCCCGGCAGCGCAAGGTCCTCGAGGTGATCCGGGACTGGGTGGACCGCTTCGGCTACCCGCCGAGCGTCCGCGAGATCGGCGACGCCGTGGGGCTGACGTCGACCTCGTCGGTGCACCACCAGCTGCGCACCCTCGAGCGCAAGGGCTACCTGCGCCGGGACCCCAACCGCACCCGTGCGGTCGACGTGCGCAGCCCCGAGGACGACACGGACACCGACACCGAGGAGACCCGCGCGGAGCACCCGGCGCCGGCGTTCGTGCCGCTGCTGGGCAACATCGCGGCCGGTGGCCCGATCCTCGCCGAGCAGGCCGTGGAGAGTGTCTTCCCGCTGCCGCGCGAGATCGTCGGCGAGGGCACGCTGTTCCTGCTCAACGTCAAGGGCGACTCGATGATCGAGGCCGCCATCACCGACGGGGACTGGGTCGTCGTGCGGCAGCAGCCGGTGGCGGAGCAGGGTGAGATCGTGGCCGCGATGATCGACGGCGAGGCCACGGTGAAGACGTTCAGGCGCACGGACGGTCAGGTCTGGCTGATGCCGGCCAACCCGGCCTACGAGCCGATCGACGGCAACGAGGCGACCATCCTCGGCCGCGTCGTCGCGGTGCTGCGCCGGCTCTGACCGGCGCTACTCCGGCGGCGGCACCACGACGACCGGGTAGCGGGCCTGCCGGACCAGCACGCCGGCGATCCCGCCGAGCAGCACCCGGCGCATGAGCGGGTAGCCGCGCGCCCCGACCACCAGCAGGTCGGGGCGTTCGGGCAGCTCGGCGAGGGTGGCGCCGACCGAGCGCCCGACGACGACGTCCGCGAGCGCGTCGATCTCCACGGGCAGCCGGGCCAGTGCCTTGGCCGCGATCTCGCCGGCGGCGGGGACGGTGGACTCGTGGTCGGCGACCGTCACGACCCGGATCGCGGCCCCGGTCCGGCCGGCCAGGTGCACCGCGAGGGCGGCGGCGTGGTCCGCCTCCGGGGTGCCGTCGTAGGCCACCCCGACGGCGGTGATCTCCCCCGCCGCGGTGTGCCGGTAGCCCCGCGGCGCGATCGCCACCGGGCAGCGCGCGGCGGGCAGCAGGCGCTGCACGGTGTTGCCGGGCGCCAGTCGGCCGAGCAGCCCGCCGCCCGTCGACCCCACGACCAGCACGGCCGCGCCGATCTCGTCCGCGTGCTCGGCGAGCGCGACCGCGGCGGGGCCGGGCCCGAGCGGAGCGAACTCCGGTTCGGAACCCCACGCGTCCCCGGCGACGAGCGCGCGGGCCCGGCCGAACCGCTCGCGGGCGACGGTCTCGAGCCGCTCCCGCCAGCGCGGGTCGCGGGCGAGCGCGGAGTAGCCCAACCCGTCGGTGGGGTACACGGTGGCGACGACGGGGGTCAGCCCGGTCAGCCTGGCCAGCTGCGCGCCGAGGACCAGGGCGTCGTGCCCGCCCGGCGTGTCCTCGTAGGCGGTCACGATCGGCACCGCGGCCCCTTTCTGCCGCGCTCAGCCTAGGTCGGCACCCGGCCTTCCCCGGCCCGCCGGGGCGACCCTTAACGGGCTTGTCACACCCGGCGCCGGCGCGAGTGCAGCGCCATCGCCCCCGCGGCCAGCCCGAGCACCACGACCGCGACGCCCCCGCCGATCGCGGCGGGGAGCCACTCCGGTCGGGGCTCCGGTGGCGCGGCGGCGGGCGGCGGTGGTTCCGGGGTGGCCGGCGCGACGGCCGGGAGCAGCGCCGCCGCGCCCTCGACGGCGCGGAGCTGCCCCTTTCCCAGGCCGCGGGTCTCCGAGCCGGACAGCAGCGTGCCGTCCGCGGTGAACGCGATCGCCTCGCCCTGCGGCTCCTCCGGCAGCGGCACGCGCACCGGGGTGCCCTGCAGAGCCGCGACCAGGTCGCCGGAGGCGGGCACGCGGTACAGCCAGGCGTCGGTGTAGGTGCGCACGGCCATGACCGACCGGTCCGCCGTGGTCGCCCCGCCGGTCACGGTGAACGCGCCGAGCGCCCCGATCGGCCCGCCGGTGGTGTCCGAGCGCGCGAACCCGACCGAGCCGGCCCTCATCAGCGGGGTCGGCCCGGGGCCGGTCAGCGGGCCCACGGGCCGGTACGCGCCCGCGACCCCACTGATCTCCTTGGTGACGACGATCGGCACCCCGTCCGCCCCGACGACCACGGCCTCGGCGTCGTGCGGCCCGTCGGGATAGGTCAGCCGGTACAGGCGCGCCTCCCCGCGCGGCGGGACGGCGATCAGGGCGACCGTCTCCCGGGCGCGGTTGTTGTCGCCGGTGTCCGCGACCCAGAAGGTGCCGTCCGGGCCGAGGGCGAGGTCCTCGGCGTCGAACGGGTCGATCGGCGCGGTGCGGGTGTCCGTGACCGCGCAGGTGGCGGGGTCCATCCGGTACAGGGCGACGCGGCTGCCGCCGTCGCTCATCGCCCAGATCCCGCCGCTGCCGTCCACCGCCAGCCCGGACAGCTCGAGGAGCCGCGGATCGCGGACCGTGCAGAGCGTCTCGGGCGCGGCCGGGGCGGCAGCGGCCAACCCGGCGAAAGCCGGTGCGACGAGGAGCGCGGCGAGCAGCCCGAGGCCCAGGAGCCGCGCGGCCCGCCGACCGGCGCAGACGGGCGCGGCCCGCCGGTCCGCGGCGGCAGGCGCGCTCGGTCCCGGAGAACCGGCGCACGGGTCCGCTGCCGGCGCACCGGGTGTGCGGGTCTCCCGGCGCTCAGCCCCGCGCGGCACCCGCGACCGTCGGGTGCACCGCGTTCCCGTTCCCGTTCGAGGGCACTGCACCGTTCCCGCTCGCAGGGGCGGCGTTCCCGTTGGGAGTGGCACCGTTCCCGTTCGGGAGGACGCCGGTCGGGGCCGAGGCCCCGTCGCTCCCCCCGGTCACGAACGGCACCGCGACGACCGCGAGCTCCGGGCCCACCCGCACGTGCAGCCTCGTGCCCTCGGGGGTGTGCTCCGAGTCGAGCACCTCGCCCTCGGAGTGCAGCCGCGCGACGAGCCCGCCCTCCGTGTAGGGCACCAGCAGCTCGAGGTCGACCTCCGGGCGCGGGAGGCGCTCGGCGATCCGGGCCTTGAGCTGCGGGATCCCGTCCCCCCGGTGCGCGGACACGAACACCGCGTCGGGCAGCAGGTGGCGCAGCCGGGCGAGCGCGAGATCGCCCGCCACGTCCGTCTTGTTCACCACGAGGAGCTCCTCGGGCATGGTGCCGCCCTGGCCCTCGCCGATCTCCACGAGCACCTTGCGCACCGCGGCCATCTGGTCCTCGGGCAGCGGGTCCGACGCGTCGACGACGTGGACCAGCAGGTCCGCCTGGCCCGCCTCCTCGAGCGTCGACCGGAACGCCTCGACGAGCTGGTGCGGCAGGTGCCGCACGAACCCGACGGTGTCCGTGAGCGTGTAGGTGCGCCCGTCGGGCGTCTCGGCCCGGCGCGTGGTCGGGTCCAGGGTGGCGAACAGCGCGTCGTGCACCATCACGCCCGCCCCGGTCAGGGCGTTGAGTAGGGAGGACTTACCCGCGTTCGTGTACCCGACGATCGCCACCGACGGCACCTCGTGACGGCGCCGGTTGCCCCGCTGGGTGTCCCGCACCTGGCTCATCGCCGCGATCTCGCGGCGGAGCTTGGACATGCGGTGGCGGATGCGCCGGCGGTCCAGCTCGATCTTCGTCTCACCCGGGCCGCGGCCACCGATGCCGACACCGCCGGCGGCGCGGCCACCGACCTGCCGGGACAGCGCCTCGCCCCAGCCGCGCAGGCGCGGGAGCAGGTAGGACAGCTGGGCCAGCTCGACCTGCGCCTTGCCGTCCCGCGAGCGGGCGTGCTGGGCGAAGATGTCGAGGATCAGCGCGGTCCGGTCAATGACCTTGACCTTGAGCTTCTCCTCGAGCTGACGGAGCTGGCCGGGCGAGAGCTCGCCGTCGCAGATCACGGTGTCCGCGCCCGCGGCCTCGACCGCGAGATGCAGCTCGTCGACCTTGCCCGCGCCGATGAACGTGGCCGGGTCCGGCTTCTGGCGACGCTGCACCAGGCCGTCCATCACCTCGGAGCCGGCGGTCTCCGCGAGCCGCGCGAGCTCGGTGAGCGACGCCGACGCCTGCTCGGACGTGCCCTCCGTCCAGACCCCCACGAGCACCACGCGCTCGAGCCGCAGCTGCCGGTATTCGACCTCGGTGACATCCGTCAGCTCGGTGGAGAGACCCGCCACACGGCGGAGCGAGGACCGCTCCTCCAGCTCCATCTCGCCCGTGGAGGGATCGTCGGCAGGGGTGGTGCGCAGGGAGAATTCAGTCATCGTGCGACCGAGTGTCCCACGTTCCCCGCGCTCGTGCCGCCGCTTTCCGCGCCGGCGGCCTCCCACCACACCCGATCCAGCTCACCCTCCGCGACCAGCACCGCCGGACCGTGCAGGACGGTCGACGCCCCACCCTCACGGACGGTGACCTCCAGCCGCCCGCCCGGCGTGTCGACCGGCAGCCGGCCGGAGTCCCGCCCGGCGGCCCGCAGCGAGGCCATCGCGGCCGCGACCGTCCCGGTGCCGCAGGACCGGGTCTCCCCCACCCCGCGCTCGTGGACCCGCATCGCGACCGGCCCGGCACCGTCTGCCGGCGCGATGAACTCGACGTTCGCCCCGTTCGGGAACAGCGCCTCGTCCCGACCCGGGGGCACGGTCAGGTCCAGCGCGGCGATGTCCGCGGTGGTGACGCAGGCCAGGTGCGGGTTCCCGACGTCGACCGCGATCCCCGCGAACTCCCGCCCGGCCACCCGCGCGACCGACTCGCCGACGATCCGCGCCCGCCCCATCTCGACGTCGACCCACTCGCCGTCGAACGTCACGATCTTGTCGCCGGCGCGGGTGCCCACCGGCCCGCCCGACCAGCCGGACCGCTGCAGGAACCGCGCGAAGACGCGCACGCCGTTGCCGCACATCTCGGCGATCGACCCGTCCGCGTTCCGGTAGTCCATGAACCACTCGGGCCCCTCGAGGCCCAGCGCCGCCGATCGCGCGACGCGCAGCACACCGTCCGCGCCGAGGCCGCGCCGGCGGTCGCACAGCGCGGCGACGCGCGCCGCGCTCAGGTCGAGGGCGGCATCGGGATCGGGCAGCACGACGAAGTCGTTCTGCGTCCCGTGGCCCTTGACGAAGGGGATCCCGTCGGTCACGCGACCAGCCTACGAGCCCGCACCGACAGTTCCGGATCCGCGCCGTCGAGCCAGTGGATCCGCGGATCACGGCGGAACCACGAGCGCTGCCGCCGGACGAACCGGCGGGTGGCACGGACCGTCTCCTCGGCGGCGGCCGCGAGCTCACCGGAGCCGTCGAGCGCGGCCACGACCTGCTGGTAGCCGAGTGCCCGCGAGGCCGTCCGCCCCTCGCGCAGGCCCCGGTCCAGCAGCACGCGGGTCTCCTCGACGAGCCCGGCCGCCATCATCAGCTCCACCCGCCGCTCCACGCGGCGGTCCAGCTCGGCGGTGTCGCGGTCCACGCCGACCAGCACGGCGTCGTACCGCGGGGTCCGCTGCCCGGGCAGCGTGGCGCGGAAGGGCCGCCCGGTGAGCTCCACGACCTCCAGGGCCCGCACGATCCGCCGCCCGTTGCTGGGCAGCACGTGCTGCGCGGCGGCCGGATCGACCTCGGCGAGCCGCTGGTGCAGGGCGGGCGCCCCGACCGTGGCCAGCTCGGCCTCCCAGCGCCCACGGATCGCCGGATCGGTCCCCGGGAACTCCAGCTCGTCGACGACGGCCTGCACGTACAGCCCCGACCCGCCGACCAGCACCGGCGTGCGCCCGGTGGCCAGCAGCTGCTCGACGACCGCGCGGGCGGCCCGCTGGTAGGCCGCGACCGAGGCCGCCTCGGTGACCTCCAGGACGTCGAGCTGGTGGTGCGGGATCCCGCGGCGCCCGGCGACCGGCAGCTTGGCCGTGCCGATGTCCATGCCGCGGTAGAGCTGCATGGCGTCGGCGTTGACGACCTCACCGCCGAGCGCCTCCGCGAGGTCCAGCCCGAGGTCCGACTTGCCGGTGGCGGTCGGGCCGACCACGCAGACCAGCCGGTTCACGACCCGGCCCCACTCACGACCCGGCTCCGCTCACGACGCGACTCCGCTCGACACGCCTTCGGTCGACACAGCCACGCTCAGCACGGCCCCGCTCACGCCGGCTCCCACACCGCGACGTGGTAGGCCACGCCGTACGGCGCCTCCGAGTACAGCAGCTCACCACGCCACTCCCGGCCCTCCGCGGCCCCGGCCAGGGCCTGCCAGGGCGCACGGCCGACCGCCCACAGCTGCGCGGCGAGGCCGGGGTCCAGGGCGGCGAGCGCGGCGGGGTCCCCGTGCTCGAGCGCCTTGGCGACGGTCTCGTCGAATCCCGCGGCCCGCTCGTCGAGGTGACCGGGGGCCTTGTCGGTGTGCATCGCCGACCCGTCCCCGACGACGAGCAGCCCCACCCGCTCCCCGGCGAGCGCGCGGCCGAGAGCACGGCACTCCTCGGTCGACGCGTCCGGCGCCAGCAGCTCGCCGCGCACGCGCACCGGCCGCTCGACCTGCCCCGCGACCCAGCCCGCGACGAGCAACGGCAGCGGCAGCTCCGGATCCGGAGCACCGGGCTCCGGGCCCAGCACGACGCGGACGTCCCGGCCGAACCCCACGAACGTCCCCGCCGTCGACGACGGCACGCTCCGCCGCCCGCCCGGGTCCGCCCCGACCGCGATCCACTCGTCCGCCGCCGCGGCGAGCCGGCTCCCGGCGGCGACGACGGCGGCGCGCAGGTCCGCGGTCTCCCCCGCGGCGCCGGCGGCGAGCTCGGGCACGAGCAGCGGGGGCTGCGGGACGACGGCGATCAGGACGGGCACGCGGTCGACAGTAGCGCCGGGCCGGGGCGGGGCGATCACCGTCGGCCCTCCCGGACCCGAGTTGTCCACAGGCCGGGCGATCGGGTGTGGTCACACTCCGTGGCCGGGCGGGCCCGGAGCGTCCGTGATTCGGCGGCTCGTCGCGTTCAGGCGGCCGTCCGTGGTCTCGTCCGGGCAACGACGGTTCCGTGCGACACGCCGACCTGTTTGAATTCGCCGACCGGTGGTCGCGTGGGCGACGGACCGGTTCGTGCACGGCCCCGCCCCGGCGGGGCGCCCGCCCGGCGCGCAGCAGGCGACCGGACGGGCCCGAACGAGGGAGGACGACGGTGTCGGACGAGCAGACGGGGCCGCAGGAGCAGGACCGGATCGCGGACGGCGGGCGGGGCGCGGTGCACACCGTGGACGCCCGGCCCGACGCGGTGCCGGGGCAGGACGGGGACGCGGCCCCCGCGCCGACCGCGACCACCGAGGCAGCGGCTCCCGAGACCGCGGTCCCCGAGACCGCGGCTCCCGAGACCGCGGCTCCCGAAGCGGCGCCCACCGGGGCAGCCGCGTCCGAGGTGACCGCTCCCGAAGCAGAGGCCCCAGGGACGGAAACCGAGGCCCCAGGGACAGCAGCCACCGAGGCGACCGCTCCCGAGGCGACCGCGCCCGAGACCGCGCCCACCGACCAGCCGGGTGCCCCGGCAGCGGCCGACCCGGCGACCGACACCGCGAGCCCTGCCGAGACCGCACCCACCGAGACCGCACCCACAGGGACCGCACCCACCGGGACCGCACCCACCGGGACAGCACCCACCGGGACGGCAGGAAACCCCACGACACCCCCCAC
>NZ_BAAAQK010000016.1:90460-95428 GCF_039531635.1 Pseudonocardia ailaonensis
CCGCCCCGGCCCCCCGAAGCCCGGCCCCCGCCCCGGACCCCGGCCTGGCCCGCCCCCCGGCGGCCACCGCCCACCCGCGGCCACCCCCGCCCCCGCGGCGGCACCGGTCCCGGTGGCGGCACCCGTGGAGCAGTCCCCCGTCCCCGCCGCGTCCGACGACCCCTCCCGCTGGGGCCGCGTCGACGCCGAGGGCGCGGTCTTCCTCCGCACCCCGGACGGCGAGCGGCAGGTCGGGTCCTGGCAGGCCGGCGAGCCCGAGGAGGGCCTGGCCCACTTCGCCCGCCGCTTCGACGACCTGCTCGCCGAGACCGAGCTCGTGGTCACCCGTCTCGCCACCGGCGGCGGCGACCCGAAGCACTCGCTGACCAGCGCGAAAGCACTGCGCGAGGGGCTCGACGAGGCGTCGGTGGTCGGCGACGTCGAGGCCCTGCGCGCCCGGCTCGACGAGCTGATCTCCCGCGCGGACGAGGCCGTGGGCGCCGCCCGCAGCGCCCGCGACGCGCAGCGGCAGGCCGCCGTGGCGCGCAAGGAGGACCTGGCCACCGAGGCCGAGGGGCTCGCCGCCGACTCCAGCCAGTGGAAGCAGGCCGGGGACCGGTTCAAGGCGATCCTCGACGAGTGGCGGACCATCAAGGGCATCGACCGCAAGACCGACGAGGCCCTGTGGAAGCGGTTCTCCCGCGCCCGCGAGGGCTTCAACCGCCGCCGCGGGTCCCATTTCGCGGACCTCGACCGCCAGCGCTCGACCGCGAAGGCGCGCAAGGAGGAGCTGGTCGCCGAGGCCGAGTCCCTCGCGGGTTCGGACGACTGGGGCCCGACCGCCGCCCGCTACCGGGATCTGATGACGGAGTGGAAGGAGGCCGGCCGCGCCCAGAAGGACGCCGACGACGCGCTCTGGCACCGCTTCCGCAGCGCCCAGGACGCCTTCTTCCAGCGCCGGTCGTCGGTGTTCGCCGAGCGGGACTCCGAGTTCGAGGCCAACGCGAAGGCCAAGCGCGCGCTGCTCGACGAGGCCGAGAAGATCGACGCCCGGGACGCCGATGCCGCCCGCGCCGCGCTGCGTGGGATCCAGGAGCGCTGGGAGGAGATCGGCAAGGTCCCCCGCGACGACATGCGCCCGCTCGAGCAGCGGCTGCGCGCCGTCGAGGACACCGTGAAGCAGGCCTCGGAGCGGGAGTGGCGGCGCACGGACCCGGAGGCCGAGGCCCGCGTGGCGCAGTTCCGCGACCGGGTGGCGCAGTTCGAGGCGCAGGCCGAGAAGGCCCGGGCCGCGGGCGACGCCAAGCGCGCGAAGCAGGCCGAGACCCAGGCCGACCAGTGGCGGGAGTGGCTCAAGACCGCCGAGCAGGCGATCCAGGAGCGCTGAGCACCGGGGCCCGGGTCAGCGCCGGTTCAGCGCCGCTGCAGCGCGATCCGGGCCCAGGTGAAGGTCAGCAGTGCGGCGCCCAGCACCCCGATCACGAGCCCGGGGCCGGGGCCGGCGACGCCCTCGGGTACCCCGATCTGCCGGCTCCAGATCGCCCACACGCCGTTGACCAGCGAGATCCCGCTGCCGACGGCGGCGAGCCAGGCCAGTGCCCACACCCGGGTGGTGAGCGCGAGCGCGGACACGACGAGCCCGAACGCGGTGAGGGTGAAGGTGAACAGCCGCGGCAGCGGCCCGGCTGCCTGCGCGCCGACCAGCAGCTGCCAGCCGGTCGCCCCGCCCACCCACGGCAGCAGCAGGGACGCCACGACGGCGAGCGTGCCGATCGCGGCGACCAGCGCGGCCACGCCCGGGTCGATCCGGCGTTCGACGCGCCGTGCGACCCCTTCGATCTCGGTCTGCAGCGCCGCGAGCGAGGGATCGTCCTCGCGCTCCCAGGGCGCCTTGCGCTCGTCCGGCTGGTTCACCGCTCCGCCTTCGTCCCGCTCCGTCACTGTGCCGCCCCGCATCCCGAGACGGCTGCCACCGGCTCCGCCGGCTTCCCGAACCCGGGCAGCCCGAGCCCCGTCGGGGCACCGCCCGGCCGCCCTCCCGCTTCGTGCGCGTCCCCGGCCCGCGTGCGGCGGTGGGTGTGCACCCCGCCGTCGGACACCAGGTGGTGGGGTGCGCCGTAGTCGATCGTCACGGTGACGAGATCCCCCGGCCGGACGCCCGTCGCGTCCCCGGTGGCGAAGTGCACCAGCCGGCCGTCGCGCGCCCGGCCGGAGAGCCGCCGCGTCGCCCCGTCCTTGCGACCCTCGCCCGCGGAGACGAGGACCTCCACGGTCCGCCCCTCGATCCGCCGGTTCTCCTCCCAGGAGATCTGCTCCTGCAGCGCGATCAGCCGGTCGTAGCGCTCCTGCACGACCTGCTTGGGCAGCTGGTCCGGCAGCTCCGCGGCGGGCGTGCCCGGCCGTTTCGAGTACTGGAAGGTGAAGGCGCTGGCGAAGCGCGCCCGGCGGACGACGTCGAGGGTCTCGGTGAAGTCCTCCTCGGTCTCCCCCGGGAACCCGACGATGATGTCCGTGGTCACCGCGGCGTCGGGGATCGAGGCCCGCACCTCGTCGAGGATGTCCAGGTACCGCGCGGAGCGGTAGGAGCGGCGCATCGCGCGCAGCACCCGGTCCGATCCGGACTGCAGCGGCATGTGCAGCTGCGGGCACACCGCCGGCGTCTCGGCCATGGCGGCGATGACGTCCGAGGTGAAGTCCCGCGGGTGCGGCGAGGTGAAGCGGATGCGCTCCAGCCCCTCGACGGTCCCGCAGGCGCGCAGCAGCGAGGCGAACGCGCCGCGGTCCCCGAACTCGCTGCCGTAGGCGTTCACGTTCTGCCCCAACAGGGTCACCTCGAGCACCCCGTCCGCGGCGAGGGCCTCGACCTCGGCCAGGATGTCCCCGGGACGGCGGTCGCGCTCCTTGCCGCGCAAGGCCGGCACGATGCAGAACGTGCAGGTGTTGTTGCAGCCCACCGAGATCGACACCCAGCCCGCGTAGGCGGACTCGCGGCGCGCGGGCAGCGTGGAGGGGAAGACCTCCAGGGACTCCAGGATCTCCACCTCGGCGGCGGCGTTGTGCCGGGCGCGCTCCAGCAGCGCGGGCAGCGACCCGACGTTGTGCGTCCCGAACACCACGTCCACCCACGGGGCGCGCTTCGTGATCGTCTCCCGGTCCTTCTGCGCGAGGCAGCCGCCGACGGCGATCTGCATGTCCGGGTTCGCGTCCTTGGCCGGGCGCAGGTGCCCGAGGTTGCCGTACAGCTTGTTGTCCGCGTTCTCCCGCACCGCGCAGGTGTTGAACACGACGACGTCCGCGCCGGCCGGGTCCTCGGCGCGCGTGTACCCCGCCGACTCCAGCAGACCGGCCATCCGCTCGGAGTCGTGCACGTTCATCTGGCACCCGTAGGTACGGACGTGGTAGGTGCGGCTCACGTCACGAGGGTAGGCCTGCGGACGGGCGGCGGGGCGGGGTGGGGGCTGCACACCGGCCCCCGGACACGGGAGGATGCCGCGATGGAGCCCCGGCCGCACCCGAGCGCACGCGCGCTGCTGCCCCGCCGGGCCGTCCTGGGCGCCCTGGCGCTCGCTCCCCTGGCGCTGGCGGCCTGCGCCGCGACCTTCACCGGCCGGCACCTGACCATCGCGGCAGGGGTCGGTTCGGGCGTCTACTACCGCCTCGGCGGCACGCTGGCGGACATCTGGCACGAGCGGCTCGGCCTCGCGACCGCGCCCGCGGTGCTGACGACGGCGGGCTCGGTCGACAACCTCGACCGCCTCGGCGACGGCTCGGCGGACGTCGCGTTCTCCCAGGTCGACTCCGCCGCGGACCGGCTCGCGACGATCGCGCCGGACGATCCCCGCGCCCCGCGCGCCCTGGCCCGGATCTACGACGACGCCGTGCACATCGTGGTCCGCCGGGACTCCCCGTACCGCCAGCTCGCGGACCTGCGCGGCGCCCGCGTCTCGATCGGGACACCGACGTCGGGCTACTACGCGATCGCCGCCCGCCTGCTCGAGTCCGCCGGCCTGGACTTCCGCCGCGACGTCGCCGCCCAGCAGCTCGGCCTGCCCGACTCCACGCAGGCGCTGCGCGACGGCACCATCGACGCCTTCTTCTGGTCCGGCGGCCTGCCCACCTCCGGCATCACCGACCTCGCCGCCGCGCTGCCGATCCGGCTCCTCGACCTCAAGGACACGCTCGAGTCCTTCCGGGCGCGCTATCCCGTGTACTCCTCGGGGACCGTGCCGGCGGGCACCTACACCCTCCCCGAGCCGGTGGCGACCCTCCTGGTGCGCAACTTCCTGCTGGTCCCCGCCTCGACCGACGACGACCTCGCCGACGCGCTGGTCCGATCGATGTTCGCCGACCAGCCCCGGCTCGCCGCCGCCAGCCCCGCCGCCCTCACCATCGACGCCCGGGCCGCCATCGGCACCCAGCCGGTCCCCCTGCACCCAGGCGCCGAGCGCTTCTACCGGGAGAGCAAGAACGCCTGATCCAGGTGCTCCTGCAGCACCGCCGTGGTCTCCGCGGGCTTCTCGACGGACGGCAGGTGCCCGGCCCCGGCGACCACCCGCAGCCGCGCACCGGGGATGCACGCCCGCATCAGCCGGGCCTGCGCGACCGGCACGTACGGATCGTCGTCCCCGACCAGCACCAGCGTGGGCACCGCGATCCGCGGCAGCAGCGACCGCAGGTCCGCCCGGTCCGCCCGCCCCCGCTGCGTGGCGGCGGCCCCGTCGGGCGGCGTCTCGAGCATCATCGTCCCGACGAGCGCGACGGCCGCGGGGTCCGCGCCCGCGGCCACCATCGTGGGCAGGGCCCGGTGGGTGTGCCCGGCCATCCCGGCCGCCGCGAGCCGCTCCGCGTTCTCCCGCCGCGCCCGCCGCCCCTGCGCGGTCTCCCCCGCCGCGACGGTCCCGGAGAGCGCCAGCGCCGCCACCAGGTCGGGCCGCCGCCGGTAGAGCTCCAGCGCGACCTGCCCACCCAACGACACGCCGACGACGACGG
>NZ_BAAAQK010000017.1:0-143933 GCF_039531635.1 Pseudonocardia ailaonensis
ACACCCACCACCGTCGATCACCAGCCCACCAACAACGGACCGGCTACGCCAGCCTCACAGTCAGTTGTTCTGCGGGAAGCCCAGGTTGATGCCGCCGTGGCTCGGGTCGAGCCAGCGGGTGGTGACGACCTTGCCGCGGGTGAAGAAGTGCACGCCCTCCGTGCCGTGGGCGTGGGTGTCGCCGAACAGCGAGTTCTTCCAGCCCCCGAACGAGTAGTAGGCCATCGGCACCGGGACCGGCACGTTGATGCCGATCATCCCGACCTCCACCTCGTTCTGGAAACGCCGCGCCGCCCCACCGTCGTTGGTGAAGATCGCCGTGCCGTTCCCGTACGGGTTCGCGTTGACCAGCCCCACGGCCTGCTCGAAGGTGTCCACCCGGACCACCGCCAGCACCGGGCCGAAGATCTCGTCGGTGTAGATGCTCATGTCCGTGCCCACGTTGTCGAACAGCGTGGGGCCCACGAAGAACCCGGACCCGTCGGCGTCGTAGGTACCCTGCCGGCCGTCCACCACCAGCGTCGCGCCCGCGGCCTCACCGGCGTCGATGTAGCCCGACACCCGGTCCCGCGCCGCCGCCGTCACCAGCGGGCCCATGTCGCAGCCCCGGGTCCCGTCGCCGGTGCGCAGGGCCACGGCACGGTCCTTGATCCTGGACACCAGCTCGTCGGCGATGTCACCCACGGCCACCAGCGCCGAGATCGCCATGCACCGCTCACCCGCCGACCCGAAGCCGGCGTTGATCGCCTGGTCCGCAGCCAGGTCCAGGTCCGCGTCCGGCAGCACCACCATGTGGTTCTTCGCCCCACCCAACGCCTGCACCCGCTTGCCGTGCGCCGTGCCCGTCTCGTAGACGTAGCGGGCGATCGGCGTCGAGCCCACGAAGCTGATGCTCTTCACGTCCGGGCTGGTCAGGAGGGCATCGACGGCCGTCTTGTCGCCGTTGAGGACGTTGAACACGCCGTCGGGCAGCCCCGCCTCGCGCCACAGTTCCGCGATCCACAACGCCGCTGTGGGGACCTTTTCCGAGGGCTTGAGCACCACGGTGTTGCCCGCGGCGATGGCGACCGGGAAGAACCACATCGGCACCATGGCCGGGAAGTTGAACGGCGAGATGATCCCGACGACGCCGAGCGGCTGCCGGATGCTCGAGACGTCGACGCCGGTGGAGGCGTTCTCCGTGGCGGAGCCCTTGAGCAGGTGGGGGGCGCCGCAGGCGAACTCCACGACCTCCTGCCCGCGCGCCACCTCACCCGCGGCGTCCGAGAGGACCTTGCCGTGCTCGGCCGTGATGATCGCGGCCAGCTCCGGGGCCCGGGCGTCGAGCAGCTCCCGGAACGTGAAGAGGATCCGGGTCCGCTTGGCCAGCGAGGTGTCCCGCCAGGCCGGGAACGCCGCCGTGGCCGCCGCGATCACCTCGGCCGCCTCCTCCGCCGACGCCAGCGGCAGCGACGCCGTCACCTCGCCCGTCGCCGGGTTGGTGACGTCGGAGAACCGGCCCGACTTGCCGTCGACCTTCTGCCCGTTCGCCCAGTGGTGCAGGGTGGTCACGGAACTCTGGGTGCTCGTCATTCGTCCTCGTTCGCTCGGTCAGATGAGGGTTGCGGCGTCGGTGAGCGTGTGGCGCAGGATCTGCTCCATCTCGTCGAACTCGGCCTGGCCGCAGATCAGGGGAGGGGCGACCTGCACCACGACGTCGCCGCGGTCGTCGGGCCGGCAGTACAGGCCGTTGTCGAACAGGGCCCCGGGCAGGAAGCCCCGGACGAGGCGTTCGCGCTCGTCGGCGTCGAAGGTCTCCCGGGTGGCCTTGTCCTTGACGAGCTCGATCGCCCAGAAGTAGCCGTCGCCGCGGACGTCGCCGACGATGGGCAGGTCGAGCAGCCGGCGGAGCGTGTCGCCGAAGGCCGCCTCGTGCTGCAGGACCCGCTGGTTGAGGCCCTCGCGCTCCATGAGGTCGAGGTTGGCCAGCGCGACCGCGGCGGAGACGGGGTGCCCGCCGAAGGTGTAGCCGTGCGGGAAGCTCACCCCGGGGGCCAGGAAGGGCTCCATCACGCGCTCGCTGGCGATCATGGCGCCGATCGGGCCGTAACCCGACGTCATGCCCTTGGCGCAGGTGATGATGTCCGGGACGTAGCCGAACTTGTCGCACGCGAAGGTCGTGCCGTGCCGGCCGAAGGCGCAGATGACCTCGTCGGAGACGAGCAGGACGTCGTGGCGGTCGCAGATCTCGCGGACCCGCGCGAAGTAGCCCGGCGGTGGCGTGAAGCAGCCCCCGGAGTTCTGCACCGGCTCGAGGAAGACGGCGGCGACGGTGTCCGCCCCCTCGAAGAGGATGGCCTCCTCGATGCGGTCCGCGGCCCAGCGGCCGAAGGCCTCGGGATCGCCGTCGAACTGCGGGTTGCGGTAGGCGTTGGTGTTCGGCGCGCGGAAGGCGCCCGGGGTCAGCGGCTCGAAGTCCTTTTTCATCTTCGGGACGCCGGTGATCGCGAGGGCGCCCTGGGGGGTGCCGTGGTAGGCGACGGCGCGGCTGATCACCTTGTGCTTGGTGGGCTTGCCGCGCAGCTTGAAGTACTGCTTGGCGGCCTTCCACGCCGACTCGACGGCCTCGCCCCCGCCGGTCGTGAAGAAGACGCGGTTCAGGTCGGCCGGGGCGAGCGCGGCGAGCCGCTCGGCGAGCTCGGCCGCGGGCGGCGTCGTGTATCCCCAGACGGGGAAGAACGCCAGCGTCTCGGCCTGCGCGGCCGCGACCTCGGCGAGCTCGCGACGGCCGTGGCCCGCCTGCACCACGAACAGGCCGGAGAGGCCGTCGAGGATCCGGCGGCCGCGGTCGTCGTAGAGGTAGGCGCCCTCGCCCCGGGTGATCACCGGCACCGGGCGGGCGGGGTGGTCGCCCATCCGGGCGAAGTGCATCCAGAGGTGACGGGCCGCGACCTCGGCCGCACCCGTCGTGGTCTCGGTCCGGGTGTGGTCGGTGGTGGTCATGTCCGCTCCTCGGGTCGTCCTCGAGATGGGGCTGTTCCGAGCGATCGTCGAGCCCCTCACCCTTGTCGGGGGAGCTGCGATGTGTACCGGAAACATGGATTTCATGAACACAGTGACGGCTCGGCCGTAGTCTCGTCCAGTGCGCCTGACTCTGCGTGAAGTGCTGGAGCTGCCGTCCGTGGCCCGCGGGCGACCGATGGTCAGGTCGGGTGCGACGCGCCTCGACACCGACATCCGGTGGGCCCACGTCAGCGAGCTGGCCGACCTGGCGGGCACGCTCAGCGGTGGCGAGCTGGTGCTCTCCGTCGGCGTCGTCCTCTCCGACCCGGCCGTCGACCTCGGTGACTACATCGAGTCGCTCCGCCGCTGCGGCGCCGCCGCGTTGATGATCGAGCTGGGGCGCAACGTCGAGCGGCTGCCCGAGGCGCTCGTCCAGGCGGCGCGCCGCACCCGCTTCCCCGTGGTCGAGCTGCGGGAGCCGGTGCGCTTCGTCGAGATCACGGAGTCGGTCCACAGCCGCGTCCTGCACGACCGCTACGAGCAGGTGGCCCTGTCGCACAAGGCCCACCGCGTCCTCGGCCCGTTGGGGATCGAGGGGGCACCGGTCGAGGAGATCCTCCGGCGCGCCGGGGACCTGCTCGGACGCCCGGTCGTCCTCGAGGACCTGGCCCACCGGGTGATCGCCTTCGCCGGGGATGCGCCGGTGGAGGACGTGTTGCGGGACTGGGGGTCCCGGTCGCGACAGGTGCCGTCCGGGTCGGACGGATCGTGGGGCGGCCCGGAGCGCTGGGTGAGCGCGGCCGTCGGCCCGCGCCGTCGTCGGTGGGGCAGGCTCGTCGTCCCCACGAGGATCGACAGCGCGGCGCTGGACGACGTCCAGATCGTTCTGGCGCAGGCCGCGGAGGCGGTGACCGTCGCCCATCTGATCACGGGCACGGGCGCAGGCCTCGACGGGATGGCCGCCTCCCGGCTGCTGCAGGACGTGCTCGAGGCGCGGATCACCGACGACGTCACCATCCGCGCGCGAGCACTCGCACTGAGCTTCAGCACGGAGGGGCCGATCGCCGTCGTCGTCGCGCGCGGGTTCGGCCGGACCGGTGACGGCGAGGGCGACCTGCTGGGGGCCGTCACCCGAGCGGCCAAGGCGGTCGGCGGGACCTGCCTCGTCGGGAGGATCGGGCCTCAGCTGGTCGGCGTACTCCTCGACGAGGGCGCCCTGTCGTCCACCGAGGACGCCGCCACCGCGCTGAGCGGAGCGCTCGGGCCCGGGATCGTGACGGTCCTCGCCCTGAAGCCGGCCGTCCCGAGCTGGGCAGAGCTACCGGCTGCCCTGACGGAGGCGGAGTACGTCGCCAGGCTCGCGCCGGGCACCGACCCCGGAGCGCCGGCCCACGTCGTGCGCGTGCGTGACCTCGGAGTCCGCGGGCTCCTGGGCCGGATCTCCGAGGATCCGGCTCTGCACACCTTCATCGAGACCTGCCTCGGACCGCTGCTCGCCCTTCCGGAGGAGCGGCGCACGGCCGAGCTGGCGACCCTCGAGAGCTACCTCCGGTCGGGGACGGTCATGGCCGACTTCGCCCGCCGGGTGCACCTCAGCCGGGCCGCCGCCTATGCGCGGCTGAAGCGGCTGGAGACCCTGCTCGACATCGACCTGGCCGATCCGGAGGTCCGGACGGGAATCCACGTCGCGCTCCTCGGATACCAGCTCCAGCGGCCACCGACGTCCCCCAGGGGCCGCACCTCCTGAGCCTCGGAGGGCTATCGCGTCGGTGCCGGTCCGAGGCTGCAACGCGCTGACCTGGGTGCCCCCGGCAGGACTCGAACCTGCGACCTAGAGATTGCAAGATCGTCGTGCGGGACGGCCCGGGTTGACCCCGGATGCTGGTGCTGAGCTGCGAGGGCGTCTGTCATCGGTTGTGGCTGGTGCGGACGTCCTCGCGTCGTTCCGGGTAGGTAAAGGTGGACGGTGATCTTGGGCTCGGATGCCTACATGCGTAGACGAGCGACCACGGATCATTCGAGCCCGTGATGGCCAAGTTGCATGTGGGGCCGGCATGGCAACGAACTGCGAGAGCCCGGGATCGGATCAGCGGCCTGCCGGTCGCGGTGAGCGGTTCGAAGCGAGGCTTTAGCTACACCGCTGTACTTACGCGGGCGAAATGCGTGACCTGTTCGGCTCAACCTTGTGGACCATACGGCGTCATAGCCTGCAAATCGGCGCGTGTGCCAGGCCACTCCTCGCCCCACCTGCCCGGTTGGTCACCGGGCTCCTCCTGACGGTCCTACCGTGGTTGGCAACCCCGGCGCAGCGCACCGCCAGGGGCGCGCTGCAACCGGGGCTTCGTGCGAAGTGGCATTCACACGCTAGTGGCCGGCAATCGGGTCGGCTAGACCGGGGAGGGAAAACGACCCTCCACCTGCGGCGACTTCAGTGCGACGTAGGAGATCCGCATGCCTGCTAAGAAGCAGTCGAGCGCCAGGCCCGAGCTGGTGCACCCGGTCTATCTGGATCCAGAGATGTTGATCAGCTTCCTGGCGACGTTGGAGGGCGGAGCCTCCATGAGCAGTGAGGTCTCAGAGCGCTCCGGTGAGACCGCGAAGTCTGCTGGCGAAGCTGGTGGGGAGGCCAAGCTCCCTTCCGTCCTGAGCATGCTCGGCATTTCGTTGTCGGCCACCGGCAAGTACAGCAGGGATAAGACGCGTGACGAGTCAGTCGAGAGCAAGTTCGTCCGCCAGCACACGGCCGCGTCGCTCTTCAACCGCTTGCGCACACGGATGCAGGAGGATGGCTACCTGCACTCCATCGACCCCTCGGGGGACCTGAGCGGCGTCGAGACCGGCATGCTGATCGAGGTGGCGGGGGAATTCGACGAGAGTCCATTGCGCAAGATCGTCGATGTGATCAACAGCATCTGGCCCTTCGTGGAAGAAGAGACCGAGAAGGCGCGCAAGTCGATCCCGGTACCTAAGCGGAACGGTAAGGGCGGTGTTCCTCCGGAGCAGCGCGAGCTGGCTGAGGCGGCACGGCTGCTGGTCGATCAGCAGATCGAGGGCAACAAGCAGACGCTTCGAATGGCTCAACTGGTCGAGGCGGACCTCTCAAACTCGCCGGTAGTCGACTTGCTTCTTACGGCGCCCAAGTTCTCGGGAATCGTGACGGCGAGTCGCGAACTGCTGACGGAAGAGGTTACGGCTGCACTGATGGGCGGCACTTTCCGTATAATCGGCAAGGTCTCGGCCGTCGACACAAGTGAGTCCGCGGAAACGCTTGTCGTGCGGCGAGGCGCTATGGGCCTTATCGCGGAAGCGGCGGTCTTGCCGATGATCGAGGCGATGAACAAGCCTGGAAGTGGGATTGATCTTGCTCTACCGAGCGGAAAGCTCTCGGGGCCGGTCACCCAGCTCATTCCCCTGGCGATCTTCGTCTGAACTTCGGTGCGTGGGCCGGTTGTCTATGGCGACTGGCCTTCTGTCCGCGGCGTACCAAAGGTGATCTCCTCGCGGCGCGGGTTCATCCCTGCCAGGTTGAGGGACGGGGTGCAAGGCACGCTGTCCCGCCTTGTGCCCCGTCCCTCAACCTGGTTGCCATCTCGGCGCGCCGTGTGGAGATCACCGCCCTCGGCACCGTTTCCGATCTCTGAGCGGTGCCGGGTTCGGGCGGAGCCCGTTCTGGTCTGGTTGCTGCTCTGAGCCGATGATGGGGTGGTGCTGACGCTCGGCCCCTCAGAGCTGATGACGTGCCCACGCTGGAGCGCCTCTCCGCACGTGATCAGGAGTGGAAACGTCGTCTGGGGATGCCGCACTCCACGTGGTGGCGTCTCGTCTCAACAGACGCGGACCGGTTCGGCTGGCTCGTGATCTCCGGTGAGGAGGTGATCGGCTATGTGGACGCGGAACGGGAAGCCGGCACGGTCTCGGTGGCAATGGCGGTGTTCAAGCCCTGGCGGGGCCGCGGGCACTCGCGGACGATCATCGAGTTGGTGGCGGCCAAGGAGCCAGTGCGGAGCGCCCGCGCGTTGGTCGCGACTGTAGAGCCCGACAACCGCGCCAGCCATGCAGTCGCCCGAGCGGCTGGGTTCACCGAGGACGGCCACGACGAGGACGGGCTAGTGGTCTACCGAATGCATCTGAGATGTGGCGACACCTGAGCGGCAGGGCCGGGTAGCCGGTGCCGCCGGCCGCGAGCGGGCCGGAGGCAGGAGCGAGCGAGTCGAGCGGGGCCGGCGTGGCCGGCCCGCGCCGCCGGAGGCGGCGCCTTGATCCAAGAGAGGTCATTCCGGCAGCGCGACCCGCACTGCTCGGCGCCGGCCTCGTAGGGTCGACTGGTGCAGCTCGTGGAGTGGGCCGAGGAGACGGCTCGTGATCGCTTGGCGGAGGCATTGCCGCGTCGGTGGTCGCATGTGCAGGCGGTGGCTCGTCGCGCCGGGCAGCTCTCGGAGGCGCTGGGCGAGGATGGCGAGCTGCTGCGCGCTGCTGCGTGGCTGCACGATGTTGGCTATGCCCCGGAGCTGGCAACGACCGGGTTCCATCCGCTCGATGGCGCTCGCTACCTCGTCGGCGCGGACGTCACCGAACGGCTCGTCGGCCTGGTCGCCATGCACTCGTCGGCCGCTGCGGAGGCGGAGCTGTTCGGGGTGGCGGATCAGCTGGCGGAGTTCTCCGACGAGCGGACGTTGACGCGGGATCTGCTGTGGTGGTGCGACATGACCATCGGCCCCGACGGCCAGTGCATGACCTTCGCGGAGCGGATGGGCGACGTGCGGGCTCGCTACGGCCCGGACCACTACGTCACCCAGGCTCTGGATCGGGGCATGGCTGAGCGGGTGGGTGCGGTCGAGCGGGCTGAGGCGTGGATCGCGTCGGTGGGGTTGGCCGGTCAGGTGTAGAAGGGCTCGGTCCTGTCTTGGAGTCCGTGGTCGATGCGGAGCCTGATGGAGGGGTGGATGTCTAGCTCGTCGAGCTGGGTGGTGTCGACCCATCGGACTTCGGAGGACTCGTCGCTCGTGCGCGGTTCGCCGCTGAGGGGGCGGGCGCGGAAGCAGATGGAGAACTCCTGGCGGACCTCGCCGTCGTCGTAGGCCATGACGTGGTGGGGGTTGGAGTAGATGCCGATCAGGCCGGTGACTTCGACGGTGATGCCGGTTTCCTCGATGGTCTCGCGGATGACGGCTTCGGTCATGGTCTCGCCGAGCTCGTGGCGGCCGCCGGGGATGGCGTGCTTGTCGTTGTCGGTGCGGCGGATCATGAGCAGGCGCCCGGCGTCGTCGAGGACGAACGCGGACAGGGCGATGACGATGCTGTTGGGTTTGGGTGCGTCGGGGTCGTCGAGGTAGTCGGTCCGGGTCACGGACTCAATGGTTCACCATGTGGCGGGCTTCGACAGCTTCCAGACGTCGACGAAGCTGGTGGCGTAGGTGTCGAACAGGTCCCCGGCGCCGAGTTTGCGCAGGTGCAGGGCGGGGGCGTGGGCTCCGGGGACGCCGTAGACGTGGGCGTTGACGATCATCTGCTCGTCGAACCGGAAGATCGAGTTGTAGAGCGTGGTCTTGTGGAAGCGGAACTCGATGCCGGGGGTGTCGAGCAGGGGCTTGTAGGCGGCGAGGCCGTAGCGGATTCGGGCGGCGAGGACGCCCTTGCCGAGCTGCTCCTCCTCGCTGCGCAGGGTCACCGCGCGGCTGGCGGGGTCGCCGAAGTTGATCCGGATCGTGACTCCGGCGGCGGCCTTCTCGGACAGGGTGCGGATGAAGTTGGGGCGCTCGACGAGGAACTGACCGGCGTGCACGAGGACGTCTATGCGGTCGCTCGCCTCGGCGAACAGGTGGTCCCACAGGTCGAGCGGGACGGCGTTGCGGTGCGGGTAGGCCCCGACGATCTCGGACGCGGCGATGCTGGCCTGACGCTCGGGTGGGAGCGCGGCGGGCCACAGGTACGACTCCGGCTGCGCGAGCACTGCGGCTAAGGCGTTGCGGTGCTTGGGGTATGGCGTGCGATCCTGGGTCATCCACCGCTCGACCGTCTTGGGGTCGACACCGATCTTCTCGGCCGCGTCGGCGGTGCTGAGGCCGGCGCTGAGCAGTGCGTCGCGGAGCCGTTCGTTCGCCACTGCCACTCCCGAGGGGACGACTTTAGGGACGACTTAATCGTCCCTCAGACGTCCTGAGTTGTCCAGCCGTGCGGTGAAGCCGTCCGCGGAATCTGCGGAGAGTGAGTAGCCGACGGACACCGGGTCGGCCGGGTCCGCGGACCTCACGGAGTCACCAGTGATGCAGGGCAACACGTACGCCAGCTACAACAAGTTCCCCAGCTCGATGGAGCAGCTGATGCCCTTCGGGGCGTGGCTCGTCTCCGGGGTCGAGCCGATCAAGGATTTCGATGCGTCCGGGCGTGGTCCGGACGAGTTCGTGCAGGCCAGGGACAAGGAGTCCGGGCTGCCGCTGTGGATGGTCACGGTGCAGTCCGGGGACCTGGAGAACGCCCCGGCGTGGCTGCACCGGTTGAAGGTGAAGGTCGTCGCCGAGCGCCAGCCGGAGCTGCCGCCGGTCATGCCGGGCACCCCGTTCCGCCCGGTCTACCTGGAGGGGCTGGTCGTCGTCCCGTACATGGACGACAAGGCGTGCACGCCGGCCGAGCCGGGGCGGCGTCACCGCTGCCGGGCCAAGGTCGCCTACTCGGTGCGGGCCTCGGGCATCCGGGCGCCGAAGACCAACGAGCGCCCGGCGCCGAGCCAGGAGAACGCGGCGTGAGCGCCCCGACCGTGATCCCCGCTTCCGTCCTCGTCGACCGTGCCCTCACCCGGCTCTGGCGGGCAAAGACCGCGGCGTTCCGGATGCCGTACGACACGCCGGCGCACTCTGCGGCCCGTGCCCGCACGATCGCGGACCTCTTCGGACGCGAGCGTCGCTGGTGGGAGGTGCTGACGCGGCACAGCTCCTCGGAGGTCGCCTGGCCCTACCGGCAGGCGGTCATCGAGGCATCGGCCAAGGCCCGCGGAGATGCGATCTTCTGGAACGAGACCGCCGCCTTCTGGACCGCCCGCGCCAACGGCGCGACGGTCGACGAGGCGCAGGACGCGAGGTGGTCGGCATGAGCACCGATCGTGTCCTCGCCCGCGTCCGAAAGGTCGTCGGCACCGCCGGGCTGGAACGGCTCGGTCCTGGCGGTACCCGCTCGACGCTGCGCGCGCTGCTGTTCGACGGCGCAGGTGTCCCCGCCTGGCACCAGGCCGCCGCCTGCCGCGACCTCGGCTCGGAGGCGTTCTTCGTCGACTCCGGCCCGGACGCGAACCTGCGGGTCCAGGCGGCCAAGCGGGTCTGCCGGGGCTGCCCGGTCCGCACCGCCTGCCTGGCCGACGTCATGGCCTGGGAGCGCCCCACGCGCCGCTACGGCGTCGTCGGCGGGCTGTCCCCGGTCGAGCGGCAGCGGCTGCACCTGCGGATGCGGGAGGCCTGATGCGCCGTACCCGCCCCCGCCGAGCCCCGGAGCGCTGCGGCCTGTGTGACCGGCAGATCGCCCGGCGCACCGCCACCCACCGCCACCACTGCTGTGCCCGACTGACCGCCGGTCTCGTCCCGGCGAGGAGGTACCTCTGATGTCCCGTCGCATGATCGTCCGCCCGAGCGACACCCGGAACAACCGGGCCGAGCCCTTCGAGGTCTTCACCCGCCCCCAGCGCTCCCTGCCCGCCAGGATCGCCGGGCTCGTGCTGCGGCTGCGCGCCGAGATCACCACCGCCGCCGTCCTGCTGATCGTCTGGCTCTGGCCCGCCGGCGTCGTCGACGACTGGCCGGGCACCGCGGCCTTCGGGGAGCTGATCACCGGCCCACCCGACACCCCGGACGACACCGGGCCGGCCACCGCCGGCGGGCTACTGCTGTCCGCCCTCGTGCTCGCCCTGCTCGTCGGGATCGTGTTCGCGGTACCGCGGTCCCGGCGGTTCGTGGTCCGTCGCGGGTGGGCGGTGATGTCGCGGCACCGGCTCCGCGCGGTCTTCGTCGAGCGCCGCGTCATGAACTACACCGGCAACCTGCCGGTCATCGTCTGGGCACGTCCCACCGCCGTGGGCGAGCGGGTCTGGCTCGTCCTGCGCGCCGGGATCGAGCTGGGCGACGTCGAACGCAACCTCGACTACATCGCCTCCGGCTGCTGGGGCAGGGCTGCTCGTGCGGAGGCTCGCCGCTCGATGACGGCGCTGGTGGTCGTCGACGTCGTGCGCCGCGACCCGCTGTCCACCGGCCCGACCGTGGTGTCGCCGATCCCGTACGTGGTCCCGGCGCCGGTGTCTGTCTTGGAAGGGGCCTGACCCATGAGCGTCCTGTCTCGCTTCAACCCTCGCCCTGCGCCGACTCCGGGCGGGCTGTCGATGTTCGACCCGGTCGCGCTGGGCATCGACGAGAACACCACGCCCGTGCGGATCGGGCTCGCCTACCGGAACATCCTGCTGGCCGGGGAGCCCGGCTCGGGCAAGTCCGGCGGGCTGAACAACATCGTCGCCCACGCCGCCCTGTCGCTGGACTGTCGGCTGTGGCTGATGGACGGCAAGCGCGTCGAGCTCGGCCTGTGGCGCTCATGTGCAGACCGGTTCGTCGGCGCGGACATCGCCGAGGCCCTCGACACCCTCGCCGCCCTGCAGGTCGAGATGGACCGCCGCTACGACGATCTCGACGCCGCCGGCGCCCGGAAGATCGCACCCGGCGGGGAGCCGCTGATCGTCCTGGTCGTCGACGAGGTCGCCTACTACTCGGCCACCACCGGCGACCGCAAACAACGCGACGCCTTCGCGATGCTGCTGCGCGACGTCGTCGCCCGCGGCCGCGCCGCCGGGATCATCACCGTCGCCGCCACGCAGCGGCCCTCGCACGACATCATCCCCACGTCGCTGCGGGACCTGTTCGGCTACAGGCTGGCGTTCCGGTGCACCACCGAGACCAGCTCCGACATCGTCCTCGGCCACGGCTGGGCCGCCCGCGGCGCGGACGCCTCGCTCATCGACCCGGCCGACCGCGGCGTCGGATGGCTGCTCGCCGAGGGCGGTCTCCCGCGCCGGATCCGCTGCGCCTACCTCGACGACCCCACCATCACCGCCATCGCCTCGTACGCGGCGGAGCTGCGCGGGGGTGAGCAGTGATGGGACTGCACCGCTCCACCGAGGCGACGCTGATCCACGTCGTGGTCACCGTGGTCACGCTCGCCGCCGGGGTCGCCGCCGTCGTCCCGACCGTCGAGTTCTGGTCCAACACCGTCGGACTGGTCCTGCTCGGCGTCGGGGCGCTGTGGATCGTCGTCGCGCTCGTCCGGCGGGAGCTGCGCATCCGTCGCCGCCTCGCCGCCATCCGCGCCGAAGCTCCACCGGCCACCGCGCCGAAGTCCTGGAATCGGGAGGCAGCGTGAACGAGATCGAGACCCCGGCGCCGGTGGGCAAGCTCGTCGCCCCTCTCGCCCGCCAGCTCGCCGAGACCATGGCCACCGAGGTCGGCGCCTGCGTGCGCCCCCTCGCCGTGCGCCGCACTGACACCACCACCGGCGCCACCACTGTCGTGCCCATCCCATGCGGCACGACCCGCGCCTCCAAGTGCCCCTCGTGCGCGGACCGGGCGCGGAAGCTGCGGGTCTGGCAGGCACGCGAAGGCTGGCACCTCACCGAGGAACCCCGGATCGAGACCGCCGAGCCCACGCAGGAACAGATGGCGCTGATCGGCTATCGGGCCGACCTCGAGGCCGCCCGCTCCGCCGCCCTCGAGGCCGACGACCGCCACCAGGTCACCGAGCTGGACCGCGCCATCGACGACTGCGAGACCCTGCTCAGCGGCGAAGGCATCCGCGGCAGCCTCCCGCGCCGCCATCCCGACGACGACAAGCCCCGCCGACGTGTGCGCTCCACCCGTCGCCGTCAGGACGTCCCGAACCTCCCTCGGCGGCGGGTCTCGGCCCGCACCACCGGCCGGACGTTCGAGGGCAAGGACGGGCGAACCTTCCAGCCCTCGACGTTCCTGACGCTCACGATGCCCTCCTACGGCCGCGTCCACGGCGACGGGACCCCGGTCGACCCGAACCGCTACGACTACCGCCGCGCCGCCCGCGACGCCATCCACTTCGGGCTGCTCATCGACCGGTTCTGGCAGAACCTGCGGCGGGCGTGCGGGTGGAACGTGCAGTACTTCGCCACCGTCGAACCTCAGCGCCGCGGGGCACCACACCTGCACGCCGCCATCCGCGGCACCATCCCGCGGGCTCTGCTGCGACAGGTCGCCGCCGCCACCTACCACCAGGTGTGGTGGCCCCAACACGACCAGCCCGTCTACTCCGCCGACGCGCTACCGATCTGGGACGAAACCCGCCCCGAGCCCTGCTACGTCGACCCCACCACGGGTGGGCCGCTGCGCTCGTTCGACCAGGCCCTCGACGACATCGACGACGACCCCGACCTCCCACCCGCGCACGTCGTGCGGCTCGGAACACAGGTCGATGTCCAAGGCGTTCTCGGCGGCAGCGACAAGGCCGGCGAGTGCCTGGGCTACCTCGTGAAGTACCTGACCAAGTCCATCGACGAGTGCCACACCGCCGAGACCGACCGCGAGGCCGTTCACGTCGAGCGGTTCGTCCAGGCCCTGCGCTACGAGCCCTGTTCGGAGAAGTGCGCGAACTGGCTGCTCTACGGCGTGCAGCCCGAGGGCGCCAAGGCCGGGCTGATCCCCGGCCGCTGCAAGGGCAAGGCCCACAAGCCCGAACACCTCGGCTACGCCGGCCGCCGCTGCCTGGTCTCCCGCAAGTGGTCCGGCAAGAACCTCACCGAGCACCGCACCGACCGCCGCAACCACGTCCTCCGCGCCCTCGGCGCCGTCGGCATCACCCCGCGGCAGGCCACCGAGGACGACTCCGGCGACCGGTACGTGTGGACACCGATCCGGCCCACCGACCCCGATCAACCCGACCGCGTCGAGCTGCTCCTGCGCTCGATCTCCGAACGACGGCGATGGCGCGAGCAGTACGAACGAGCACGGGCAGAACTTCCGGCAACCGAGACCCGAGGGGAGGTGGCATGAATGGAGATCCGTAAGCGGCTCTGGACGGTGCAGGACGTGGCGGACTTCCTCGGGGTGCCGGTGGCGACGGTCTACGACTGGCGGTGCAAGGGCTACGGCCCACGGGGCAAGAAGGTCGGTCGATACCTCAGGTTCGAGGAGGACGTCGTCCGGCAGTGGTTCGCCCAGCTCGACGAGGATGCGGCCTGATGGGGCGGCCACCACTCCCGATCGGCACCTTCGGCAAGATCCTCACTCGCAAGGTCGCGGCCGGCCGCTATCGCTCGTGGGCGAAGTACCGCGACTACGACGGCGTCACGCGGCGGGTGCAGCGGTTCGGCCCGTCCGGCAGCGCGGCGGAGCGTCGGCTCCGGGAGGCCCTTCGCGATCGCAGCCGGGTTGTGCTCGATGGCGAGATCACAGGCGACACCCGTCTCCGCGTAGCGGCCGAGATCTGGCTCCAGGACCTCGATGACTCGGACCGCGCACTCCGCACGAAGATCACGTATCGCGATGCGTGGCGCCGGATGCTGGAGCCGGCTGTGGGGGAGCTGCGGCTCGGCGACATCCGCGTCTCCACCGTGGACCGCACGATCCGGGAGGTCCGGCAGCGGCGGGGCAGCTCGTCGGCCCATCACGCCAAGGTCGTGCTGACCGGCATCCTCAGCCTCGCCGTTCGGCACGACGCGATCGACACCAACCCCGTGCGTGAGCTGACTCCGGCTCGTCGGAAGTCGACTCGGGAGAAGGTCATCCTCGACGAGCAGGCGCTCGCCCGGCTGCGGACGTTCCTGGCCGGCTCGGACGACGCGCGGAAGCACGACCTCGTCGACATGGTCGACGTGCTCACGGGCCTCGGATGCCGCATCGGTGAGCTGCTGGCCCTGGACTGGCCGCGGGTTGATGCCGACGCGGGAACGCTCGCGATCGAGGGCACGGTCATCCGAGTGCCCAAGGAGGGGCTGATCGTGCAGTCGCACACCAAGTCCAAGGCGAGCATGCGGACGATCACGCCGCCGTCCTGGGTGATGGACGTGCTCCGCAAGCGGCACGCGGGCTCACACGGACCGTGGGTCTTCCCGTCGACGGCCGGGACCCTGCGCGATCCGGACAACACGCGGAAGCAGCTCCGGCAGGTTCTCGCCGGCACCGAGTGGGAAGGGCTGCATCCGCACGTCTTCCGGCACCTCGTCGCCACCCGCCTCGACGCGGCGGGTCTCTCCGCACGGGACATCGCGGACTACCTGGGGCACGAGAAGGTATCGATGACGCAGGACGTCTACATGTCCCGTCGGATCGCCGGCGCCGCTGCGGGGGCTGCGCTGGAAGCCTTCGACCTCGGCAGTAGCGGGTAGGTTTCGGGTAGCTGGATCTTGGACTTTCTCGCAGGTCAACCCGCTGACCAGCATGTAGGTGCCCCCGGCAGGACTCGAACCTGCGACCTAGAGATTAGAAGTCGTTGGGCAGTGCCCCTCTCGTGCTTCTACCAGCACTTACGCCTTCTTCAGCTTCCGGAGCGACAACCTAGATCACTCTGTTGCACGCAGGTTCGCTCCAGAAGTAGCTCCACGCGAACCCCCGTAGTCTGGCCCAGCTCGGTGGGTGCGTCGGGATCCTCAGACGGGCGCCGTTGGGTCGCTCCGGTCTCAAAACCTGCGCAGAGGCTAAGCACGACGTAACGACCCGGCCACGCACAGCGAGTTACCGGATCGCTGAGTGTGATCTCAGTAGGGTCTGGCGACGATGAACAGTACGGCTCGAGCACTAGGGGGACCATGGAGACGGCCGCACAGGCTGTCCTTAGAGTGCCCTGGGACGATGACGCTGGTGCACGCACGGCTGATCTCTACGACTGGCAGGCCGCGATGGCGGCGGCTGACGCCCTTCGTCTCGTACACGACGCAGTTGCCGACGACGGATGTCTACAGCCGGACATTGCAGCAGAGGTGATCTGTGAGCATCACGAAGACTGGACAGTCATCGTTGGCACGAGCGCGGAACTTGTCTCTGCAAAGCACCGCGAGCTAGATTCAGGTGCATGGACGACTGTTAATCAGCTGGTTACAAAGGGTGGTCTTCGCCATCTCTTCGACCGCTGGCTTTCGCTAAATAAGCTGCCGGGCCTTCGGCTTGTTACGTGTGCGGGCCTTAAGTCGGGAGAATGCGCGGAAGTCGACGAGGTGGCCAGACTTCTGCGTGATCAAGCGCAAGGTGTTGAACTATCCCAAGAGTCACTAGCGCTCATCGCGAAGACCTTACAGAAAGTTGCAAAAGAACTTCTTTGCGCGGATGGCGCCGAGCTTCCTGGGCATTTAACCGGCCCTGTGAAGTCAAAGTGGGTTGATCTCGCCGAGGACGACGCCCGAATCGAAACGCTACGCGCCTTTCTCTCGCGTCTTCATATCGACAAAGAGCGGCCTAGTCGGAAGCACGTTGCTCATGCTGCGCCGAGCATGTACATGGCGCCCGTCCTGAAGCAGATGAGAAAAGGCGAGGTTCCGGCAGGAGCGGCCTGGGAGGCGGTTCTTGATCTCTTTCGCGCTCGCATGAGGTCGGCCGGGCCAATCCCAGGCGGAATGCTGCCTTTGATCAACGCGGCTGCGGGCGGGAGCGCCGTCGGAACTACTGCTGAAAGTCAGAACCGCGAACTTGCGCGCCGAAGAATCACGATTGCCGACATCGAGATAGCGATTCGGCTGGCCATTGACAATCTGGAAGCCTACCTACCTGTCAGCAAGGTAGTTTACCAGTCGCCTTTGAGTGTGAAGATGGATATCGGGCGGTGCAATGACACAAGCATCGCGCGAGCCGAGGATCTGCGATCAGAGTATCTCCGATACTATCGCGATCGTGATGAAACGGCACCGGGCGAGATGGCCAAGCGCCGAGCTGTCAACAGATGGCTTCTGAAGGTCGCCGACGAGGAGACCGCCACGATTCCGAATCGCTCGAACGCTTGGGGTCCTGAATTGTGGCGGGCACTATCGGATCGCCTGGTTGACGGCTATGCGGCCGATGATTCTGACCCGGACGCTATTCAGTTGGACGGCGATCTCGCGTTGGGCGGAGTTTGTGATCTAGTTCACAAGTGCAAGGTGTGGTTCAGTCCAGCATTCGATGTGAAAGCCGAACTGGCGCGGCGTCGTGCGCAGCTTCGAGGTGCGATGTGAGTGAGTCGGATCGAGAGCAGCTGCTTTCTGGACGTGAAGACCTTGCCTATCACCAGATGCGCGTGCTCATGCTTGTTGAAGCGGTCGCGTCTAGCGACGGTCATGCAGGAAAATTGGATGGTCTTACAAAGCTGGCGAAACTGGACTTCCTTGTCCGCTATCCCGATCTCGCGAGGCAGGTTTTAGATGATATCGACGAGAGTGATTCGCGCTCGGCTATAGGATCATCCTATCTAGATGTTGAAGCGCCGATGACTCGTTACAAGTATGGGCCATGGGATGATCGCTACTACGCAATTATTGGGGCACTTGTCGGACGGGGCCTTCTGAGGTACGTAAAGGGGCGTCGAGGAAGTGTCGCGCTGAAACCGACACCTGCCGGTAAAAGACTGGCGACGGCCCTGGCGTCTTCGGAAGAGTGGGCCGACACGGCTCGTCAGTGTCAAACTGTGGCGCGGGCGTCGTCCGGGCTCACCGGCTCCGCGCTGAAAGATCGAATCTATGCCCGACTCCCGGATGTTCTTGACCGGCCGTACCGCGAGGTAATCCAATGACAACCACCTTCAAGATTAAGCGATTGTCATTGAATACTCTTGAGGGGCAGGTCGAATACGCGTTCGACTCGCCGCTCACCGTGCTGGTTGGGCCAGTTGGCGTCGGCAAAAGCACTCTATTTGATCTAATTAAATACTGCCTCGGCGGCAATGCTCAGCTGGCAGAAATTGCGGTTCAATCGGTGCTTGACGTTGAGCTCGATGTCGAGGCTGGAGACGAAAAGTACAGAATTCGGCGCAGCCTTGACAGCGAGAAGCGACTGCTGGCTAGGGTAGAAGACCTCGTATCTCGCGATCGGCTGGCCGATCACTTCGTTGATCCGGCGAAGGAACCGTCGCTCAGCTCACTACTGATGCGAGCGTTGGGAATGTCGCCCGATATGCGAGCGGCAGCGAGAACCAAGACGACGGCGCGCCCCGGTGGACGTATCACCTTCAATGACATATTTGCGTACATGTACGTGCAGCAGGGTGACATCAACCAGGCAATTGCTTCGAGCGATGAGTCCTATAGGGAACCTAAGCGTAAGGCAGTATTTGAACTCTTATTCGGACTGACTGATCCAAGTATTCTGGACATGCGCTCTGTGCTTGGGGAAAAGAACGGAGAGCTGGCGCAGGCGAAGCGCGACTATGCGACCGTCTTGGACTTTCTCAGAGATAGTGAGACGCAAGGACGTGAGGCTGCCGAAGCGGCTCTGGCGGCCGCGCGGAACGCGGAACATTATGCGGTTCGTGAACTAGGGACGCTGCGCGATGCGGTGGATCCAGTCGTTGATCGTGAGACTCAAACGCTGCGTGATCTACTCGGCGAGGCGGAACGGAACCTGGCTGAGGCCAGGCAATTGACTACAGCAAATGCCCAAAGTCAGGTCGACTTGATCAATGAACGGCGGCGAGCCCGTCGCGAGATCGATAGGCTTGGACGTCTTCGTGATGCTGGGCAACGCCTTGCTGACTTCGAGTTCGTTTCCTGCCCGCGATGCATGCAGAGTCTTTCCAATCGGGTAGTCGCGGAGGGTTGTTGTCGCCTTTGTGCTCAGCTCGATCCTGTCGACGACGGACACTTCCCTTCCGCGTCGCTCGATACATACGAAGAGCGGCAACTGGAAGATCAGCTCTCCGAGATTGACGAGCAAATTGCCGACTCGGCTGTATTGCAGGTTCGCCTCGAAGAGGCGGTCGGCCATCGTGAACGACTAGTCGAAGACTTAAGCAAGAAGATCGAGGCGCGAACACGTGACCGCATTTCGCCTCAGCTCCAGGCGTTTAACGACGCAGCGAACTCCTTAGGGGAAGCGCGATCGGCTCAGGCAACGATGGAGGCCGTCCTCCGTCAGTGGGACCGCGCTGATGATGTTGGTCGATCTGCCAGGGAGATTGCCGGAGAGGTCGAGGCCCTCCGGGCACGGCTTGACGGGGCTGAAGCGCAGTTGGCGTCGCGCAAGGAAGAAATTCTTTCCGAATTGAGTGACGAGTTTACGGCGACGGTCGCGACCATCGGCATTCCGGGGGTCACGTCGGCTTCGATCAGCATGCAGAATTACTTGCCGATACTCAACGGTGCCTCGTACGTCAAATTGAGTCCAGCTGGTGGCGGCATCAGGACAGCCACGCAGGTGGCGTACTGGATAACCCTAGTTACTGTTGCCCTTCGAAGGAGGGACACCGCATATCCTGCTTTTCTATTGATTGATAGCCCTCGCCTGTCGCTTAACGACAACCCGAAGCTGGAGGCGCCACTTTATCGGCGTTTGGTGACACAGGTTGACGCAGACGGAGATCGGCTTCAGATGATTGTTGGCGACAACGAGATCCCTGATGGGTATCGCGGGACGTACGAACAGATGGACTTCTCCTACGATGATCCAACTGTGTACACAATTGCACATCCAGGCCCAGATGCGGTTGGCGCTGGCGCAGCACGCTAAGATTCGGAGATCTGACTCTTTCCGTCGTCGGGCTTGCGTAGCAAGCGTCCTCGCCATTGTAATTCCACGCGCTTCGCTGGCGACGTTGGATCGTTGCCGCCAACGGCTCCGAAAACGACGTCGAAGCAGCGGTTAAATCGCCAATCGTGCAGTCTTATTTTCGAGTGCGACATCCTGCTCGGTCGAACCCGAGTCCGGTGATTCCGGCGATGAGTCGTACCGTTTTTCTCGACTTATAGGTCGAAGCCTTGTTCGCCAGTTTGGACAATCTTGAGACTGGTGCGCTCATTTAGAGACCAGAGTCGCTTGCGAGGACGCCATTGTGGGAGTCTCTTGGCCGCGGTCAATGTGCTTCGGAATGTCCCTGGCAAGGACTGAGTGTTAGCGCGTCCACTGGAACTTGAGTCGACATGCTTCTATTGTCGTGGAGTGACCTCACACCGCGAGCCCCGATGGGTGGTCCACGGATCACGAGACCTGTACTCCAGCAAGTGGGTGGTCCTCAGCCTGGCCGACATCGAGTTGCCCTCCGGCGAGCGCTTCGAGCACCACACCCTGACTCTCCCACCTGCGGCGATGACCGTCGTCCTCGACGATGCGGGTGAGAACGTCCTCATGTCCTGGCGCCACCGCTTCGTGCCCGACGTCTGGAACTACGAGCTCCCCGGCGGTCTGCTCGACGAGGGCGAGGAACCCATTGACACCGCGGCGCGGGAGGTGCTCGAGGAGACTGGCTACCGGGTTCGGAAGATCGAGCACCTCGTGACCTTCGAGCCCATGATCGGTATGGTGCGCAACGCGCACTACGTCTACCTCGCCCGTGGGGCGGAGCGGGTAGGGGAGGCGACCGAGCTCAACGAGGGCAAGTTCCAGTGGCTCCCGCTCGCCGACGTCCCCGGCCTGATCGCCGAAGGCAAGATCGTGAACTCGGGCTCGCTCGTCGGGCTGCTGCACGTCCTGGCCCTGAGCGGCCCGAAGTCACGAGGCAAGTAAGTCCGTGATCCGTCGGCGTTGACGCTGCGAGCCGGTCCGGCCGGCGAGCTCGTTGGCCCGGCGGGCGTGCAGCCTGGCCTCGGTGACGTCGCCCCGGGCATGGAACGCGAGTGCGAGGTCGACGCGGAGGCCGACCTCGGCGCGCCCGTACTGCCCTTCGCCCATCGCGACCAGCGCGCCGGTGAGCTCCTCGATCGCGCTGGTCTCGCCGAGCCGGGCCAGACAGTGGCCCCGCCAACGCGCCAGGTGGCCGGCGTCGAGCATGACGTAGGGGAGTTCGGACTCCGGCTGGTCGGGCATGACATCCGCGGCCTGGTCGAGGACCCGGAGTGCGGAGTCGCGGTCTCCGCCGTTGGCCAGGGCCTCACCCTCGGCGGCGAGGAGCCAGGCCTGCAGCGTGGCGGGCACACCCGAGCCAGCGTCTGTCCGGGTCGCTGCCACGAGTGACTGTGCAGCATCGACCTCCCCGGCGTCGAGCAGCACGAACGCCTGCTGCGCCCGCGCGTAGCTCAACCCGGCGAGCTCGCCGCTCTCGCGTGCGGCGGCGGTCGCGACCTCGTGGAGGCGCCAGGCCTCGCCGATCTGCCCGTTGTCCAGGGCCTGCCAGCCGGCGAGTGCGGCGGCTTGCCCGAGCTCGTCCGCGGCAGCCTCGCGCTGCGCGCCGGGCAATGCGTGGCGTACGAGCGACTCGATCGTCTCGACGTGGGCCGCGGTCTGTCGGAAGAGTGCCTCGCCACCGAGGCGCCGGTCCATGAGCCGGATGCTCTGGGTCTGATCCCGGAGGAGACCGATGAGGCCGGCGTCGAGCCGGGTGAAGGCCGGGAGCCCACCGAGCTCCTGCGCCACCGCGGCGGCGCTGCCCTCCGCAGCCTCACCGGCGATCGTGAGGCCGAGCTCGAGAACCGTCTTGTCGTAGACCTCGCAGAGCAGTTCTGCGTAGAACTCGCTCATCGCGCCGCCCTGGTTCTCCCACACCGAGATTCGGCGCGAAACGCTCGCGTTCTGAGGAAGCGTCTCGCCGCGCTGTTGGGCGGCTTCCCGGAGGGCGAGAATCAGCCGGGAATGGGTCCAGCCAAGGTCGCGGCGAGCCTGTCTGAGCCTGTCGCTCACCGTGCCCTCCCGCGTCCCATGATCTCAGCCTGACGCTCTGAGCTGCGGAAAGCAACCCCCGATCTCGACCTCACGTCATCCTGCATCACCCCGCGTCATCTGTCGCATCGCCATCCACAGGGCGACGCTTTATCCACAGGCACAGAGCGTGGCCATTGATTACCGCAGCGCCCCGCTCGCAACCTGTCTAGATGCTGAACACCAACTGGTACAGGGGAGCTGGACATGTCAGGTCTGAGGACGAACGGGGACAAGCCCCGCTTCTACAGCGTCGCGGAAGTGGCGCGGATGTTCGGAATGTCGAAGGTCACGGTCTACCGCGCGATCGCCGACGGGGACTTCCCGGCCGTGAAGATCCGCGGGCGCCTGATCGTCCCGGCGAAGGCCGTCGACGCGATGGTCGAGGCAGCGGTGTCCGCGCACGGTGTAGTCGACGCCGGCGCCTGGACTGCCGAGGGGGCCTGAGCGCGATGGAGGCCGTGGGTGTACTCATCTTCTTCTCGATTGTCGGCGCGTTCCTCTGCGCCAAGGCGCGCTTCTCCGGCGGCGCGGTCGCCTTCTCGCTGGTGGCGCTCGTCCTCTTCGTCGCGACGCCGGCCGGTCAGGGTTTGCCGGGTGCCGTCGGCTCGTTCCTGTCGACGCTGAACCACACGACTACTCCGGTCCTCACCGACGCGGGGGCGAAGGGATGAGCGACCAGGAGTGGCGGTCGTCGGCCGCGTGCCTTGCGGAGGACCCCGAGCTGTTCTTCCCCGTCGTCGAGGAGGGTCCGCTCTGCGCGGAGCAGGTGGCGGCTGCCAAGGCCGTCTGCCACCGGTGCCCGGTCAGGGAGATCTGCCTCGCCGACTCGATGGAGCGGCTCAGCTACGGCATCGCTGGCGGCCTCACCTCGGAGGAACGCCGCGAGCTCCGGGCGCCGGGACGCCAGGGGCCGAGCAAGGTGCCGTCGCCGCGCCGCATCGTCCGCAGCGTCGGCCTCCAGCTGATCGAGGCGGGCGCGACGACGAGGGCGGTCGCGAAGCGCTGCGGCGTCGCGGATCGGACGGTTGAGCGGTGGAAGGCGGCGAGGTCGGCATGAGCACCTACGAACTCACTCCGCGGGCCCGGGCGGTCCTGGCAGGCAAGGACCAGATCCGGCGCTTCGCGTGCGACGTCCATGGCGCACACCGCATCGAGACCCCGGTCGACGGCTACCAGGTCCTCACCAGGACCGAGCTCGACGACCCGGTGGCCGGCATCCGCGCGGCCGTGCTGGCGCGCAGCATCGCCGCGGCCGAGATCCGCTGCTACGCCGAGCAGGCCCGCGCCGGAGGTCGATCGTGGGACGAGATCGGCGAGGCCATCGGGCTGGAGGAGGCCGGCGCAGAGCGAGGCGAGCTCGCGTTCGGTCTGGTGGTGGAGAACAGGCCGCTGCCGTTCCACCCGCCGTTCGAGCTGATCTCGGCGTGGTGGCGGTGCGGATCGTGCGGGGAACGGGTGCGCGACCGAGGCCCGTTCGAGGCCAATCCCGCGAACACGGAGTCCGGCCACGCCTCGTCGTGCCGCCGCCATGCCGCCGAGATCGCGGCCTACCGGATGCGGGCTGAGGCATGAACCCGACGATCGGAATTCTGCTCGCCGGCCTCCTGGGCGCGGCCGTGCTGATGTGGCGTCGCGGCCGACGAGCAGCGGCGAGTGTCCTCGTCCTGCTCGCGGCGCTGCCCGGCATGGGACTGATCCAGCTGATCGCGTGGCCGGTGCTGGCCGTGGTCGGTGTGCTCGTCCTCGGCTTCGTCGTTCACCGGCGCACCCGATCTGCGGCGACCGTGACGCGGTGGAGCGCGCGGTCCCGTCGGAAGGTCGGGGTCGCGTCGACGCTCGACATCGCCCGCGTCGCGTCTGGCCCGGTGATCCGCCGGCGGGCGGGAACGGTGCGTCCGACCCTCGCCGGGCAGAAGGCCTGGCTGATCCGGACCGCGGAGGTCGGCATTCAGCTGTGCCGGTCCGGCCTGGTTCGGGTGTGGTCGTCCATCGAGGACGTCGTCATCATCTTCGGCGGGCCGCGGACGGGGAAGTCCGGTTGGCTCGCAGGCCGGATCCTCGACGCCCCGGGTGCGCTCGTCGTCACGAGTACACGGACCGACCTGCACGACCTCACCGTGTCGATGCGTGCCACTCGCGGCCCGGTGTACGTGTTCAACGCGGTCGGCCTCGGTGAACACCCCTCCACCATCACCTTCGACCCGCTGACCGGCTGCAGCGATCCGGTCGCCGCGTCGGAGCGTGCGACGGACATGCTCGGCGCGACGCACCGGAACACCGGCGGCGACCGCGAGTTCTGGGACGCGCAGGGTCGGCGCATCCTCGCGGCGCTGATGCACGCCGCCGCGTTGGGCGAGCGCCGGATGCGAGACGTCCTGGAGTGGGTGGCGGACCCCGAGCGTGCTCAGCGGGAGGTCACCGGGCTGCTGCGGCGCAGCGCCGATCCGGCCTTCGGGCAGGACATCGCGCAGTTCCTGTCGACGAACGACCGCACCCGGACCTCCATCACCTCCACGATCATGCCCGCGCTCGGCTGGCTCACCTCGCCCGCGGCGTCGGCGGCCGCGGAACCCGGACGCTTCGACGTCCGCGAGCTCCTGGAGAGCCGGTCGACGCTCTATCTGCTCGGGGCGGAGGAGTCGCATGCCGCCCCCCTCGTCTGCGCCCTCACCGGGCACATCGCCCGCGAGGCCCGACGGCTGGCCGCTCGCGAACCCGGTGGCCGGCTCGACCCGCCGCTGACCCTGGCGCTCGACGAGGCCGCACTGATCAGCCCGGTCCCGCTGCAGTCGTGGACCGCCGACATGGGGGGTCGTGGCGTCACGATCCTCGCGGCCTTCCAGTCCCGGGCCCAGCTGCTGGCCCGATGGGGCGAGTACGACGCGGCGACCATCCTGAACAACACCGGCGCCGTCATGGTGTTCGGCGGGACCCGCGACAAGGACGACCTGCAGTTCTGGTCGACGCTCACCGGCGAGCGCGACGAGGAGGTCGAGTCCGCCGGCCCACACGGTCACGGCCGGACGGTCCGCAAGGTCCCGGTGCTGTCCCCGGCGCAGATCGCGAACCTGCCCGCCGGCCGGGTCCTGGTGATCCGCCGCGGCATCCCGCCGGTCATCGGCCGGGTTCAGATGGCCTGGCGACGTCGAGACGTTCGTGCCCACCGTCGCGCGCTGGGCCGCATCGACGCCGCGTCGCGCTGGCAGGACCGGCTCGACGTGTGGACCGAGCGACGCGATGACCTGATCGAGCGGGTGCTGAGACGCCTCGCGCGGCGGTGGCCCGACCGGTTCGGCGAGCTCGCTCAGCGGGCCGGCGACTCCAACCGCGTGTTCCGCGAGCTCCGGCAGATCCGGAAGAACCCGGAGCTCACGACGTCCGAGGGAGGCTCGTCATGACCCCCGATCCGTCCCCGCTCACGGGGCTCGCGCGGGAGGTCGACGGGCTCCGCCGCGCGGTCGACCCGCTCCGCGAGCTGCCCGGCCGGGTGGATGAGCTCGCCCAGCTCGTCGCCCGCCTCGCCGACTCCGTCGCCGCCCCGAGCCGGCGGGCTCCCGCGCCGTCCTGGCTCATGGCGCCGACGGACCAGGGGGACGTCCGCCTGCTCCTGGACGAGGTCGTGTCCTGGCTCGGGGCGATCTACCTGCGCTACCCGGACGCGGTGCAGGGCATGCCGGAGTGCTGGCCCTGGCATCCTGACGCGGTCGAGGAGCTGCTCTGGCTCATGCACGCCTGGGCAGCGGCCTACCAGGGCGACGGAGCCTCGGTCGCGCTCGCGGCGGACTGGCACGACCGGCTGCGACCGGGTGTGGTCCGGCGGATCCGCCAGTCGGTCGGCACCTGCTCGCGGGACAACCACCGCACCCGCCCGGGATGGACATCCCTCGACGGGAGCGCGCCGGTCGTCGCGAGTCTGGACGCCTTCGAGGCGATCACGGACTGGTGGGCGTCGCGCCGTTCCGAGCCCGCCCCGGAGCCGGCGCAGGGGGAGGACTTCCTGTCCGGGGAGGCCCGGTACCGATGAAGGCACGGGCGATCTGGCTGCCCGGCCTCGCCGTCGCGATCGGGGCCGCGGCCGCCACCGCACACGGTCTCTACGAGGTCGCGGTCGCATCGCGGGTGCCCGCCGGCATCGCCTGGCTCTACCCGCTGATCACCGACGGACTCGCGCTCGTCGCGTACGCGACGACGGCGAGGCTGGAGGGCTCGGCGGCGCGCTACGCGTGGGCGGTGGTCGTGACCGCCGCGGGGCTGTCCGGCCTGGCCCAGGCGATCTATCTCGCGTCGGACGAGACGCTCGAGGCCAGCCCCGCCGTACGTTTCGGCATCGGTGCGTGGCCCGCCCTCGCCGCCGCGGTGGTGGCACACCTGCTGTACCTGCTGACCGACTCCTCGGCTGTTCAGCAGCAGGCTGAACACCCAGCTGTACAGCCTGCGCCCGTTCATAGCGAAGCCGTACAGCCCGAGCTGCCAACAGGCAGCGACACGTCGACCGATGAACAGCGGCCCGCCCGCGGGCCCGACTCACCGCAGCGCGACCGGGCACTCAACGTCGCTCGCGACCACGCGTCCGCACACGGCCGGCTCCCGACGGTGTCCGAGCTCCAGGACCACGCCGGGGTCTCCCGCGGAACCGCCGCGAAGGCCCTCAGGCAGCTCCGCGACAAGCCCGTCGACCAGCCAGACGACCCGTCGACACCACTCCACCTCGTCCGCTCCCCACGCAACGACAAGAGCACGACAGGAACGACCTCATGAGCACCGAGAACCAGACAAAACCACCAAGATCAAATGACTCACACCTAGGCATCGTGATCAACTGGGGGAGCGCGCAGTGCTGAGCATCGCCGTCGGCTACAGCCCCGAGTACCTCCTCCGCGAGGTCGCGACGGGCCGCGAGAACTACTACACCGGCGCGGTGGCGGAGGGCGAGCCTCCCGGCCGCTGGTGGGGCCGTGGCGCCGAGCAGCTCGGGCTGCGGGGCCTCGTCGACGCCCAGGACATGACCGGTCTCTACGAGCGCTTCCTCGATCCGCGCGACGAGAACTTCCGCGACAAAGATCGCTGGGACGAGGTGTTCACCCTCGGCCACACTGGCCGGCGCTATCACTCCGAGGACGAGCTGTACGCCGCAGCGCTTCAGCGCGAGCCGAACGCCGGGCCTGAACGCCGCGCTGAACTCCGTGTGGAGGCGGGTAAGTCCGCGCGGCGGAATGTGGCCTTCCTCGACGTCACGTTCAGCGTTCAGAAGTCGGTCTCCCTGCTCCATACAGCGTTCGAGGCTGAACAGGTCAAGGCCTGCACGGCGGGTGACACGGAGTCCGCCGCGGCGTGGGACCGCTACCGGCAGGCCGTCGAGGATGCGATCTGGGCGGGCAACAACGCCGGGCTCGCCTACCTCTCTGATAAGGCCGGCTACTCCCGCATCGGTCACCACGGCGGTGCCGCAGGTCGCTACGTCGACGCGCACGGCTGGGTCGTGGCCTCCTTCTTCCAACACGACTCGCGGGATCACGACCCGCAGCTGCACATCCACAACGCCGTGCTCAACCGCGTCGAGTCGCCGGACGGTGCGTGGCGGACGATCGACTCGCGGGGCATGCACAAGTGGCGTGCCGCCGCGGCGGCCGTCGCGGAGCGGACCACGGAGGAACGACTCAGTCACGCCCTGGGGGTCGAGATCGCGACCCGGCCCGACGGGAAGTCGCGGGAGGTCCGAGGAGTCGCACCCGAAGCGATGGACCTGATCTCCTCCCGCCGCCGCGCGGTGACGGCGAAGGCGGCCGATCTGATCGCGGACTTCGAGACCCGGTTCGGCCGGACGCCCAACGGACTCGAGCGCGACCGGCTGTCCCGGCAGGCCACCCTCGCGACGCGACGGTTGAAGTCCCACGAGGGCCTGACCCGGGCCCAGGTGCTCGATCGCGTCGACGCGCAGGTGCGCTCCGAGGTCGCCGACGGACTGGCCGGCGTCGCGCGGTCGGCCCTCGACGCACACCGGTCGACGGCAGCGGCCCAGGTCTGGTCTCCACAGGCGGTGATCGAGACTGCGCTGGCGGACGTCCAGGCACGCAAGGCCGGCTGGACACGCTCCGATCTGATCCGCGCGATCAACGCCGCCCTGCCCGACTACCTCGGCACACCCGTCGGATCCGATGTCGCGCGCCTGCTCGACGACCTGGCCGGGGAGGCCTTGCGCTACGCGGTTCCGCTCGACGCCGATCGCCCGGGTGCGGAGGCACTCCCCGCCGAGCTCCGCCTCGAGAACGGTGAGTCGGCCTACCAGGCACCCGGTGGCCGCCTGTACGCGACACCGGACCAGCTGAAGACCGAGCGGATTCTCGTCGCGGCGACAGCCGACCGCGACGGAGTCGCGATGACGGGGGCCGCTGCGCAGCGCTTCCTGGACGGTCTCCGTGCGTCCGGGATCGAGCTGGGCGTCGACCAGACCGCCGCGGTCAAGGGAGTCCTGACGTCCGGTGCCCGCGTGGAGACGCTCGTCGGACCGGCCGGCACAGGCAAGTCGTTCGTGGTCGGCGCGGTGGCGCGAGCCTGGAGCGATCCCGAGCTGCACGGTGACCCGGGGGAGCGGCGGGTGTTCGGGCTGGCCACGTCCCAGGTGGCCACCGACGTTCTCGCGGGCGAAGGGCTGACCACACGCAACGTCGCTCGCTGGCTCGCCACGCAGGAGCGCCTCGACACCGCCGCCGCCGACGCGGATCGGAGCTGGCGGCTGCGCACCGGCGATCTGGTGGTCGTGGACGAGTCCGCGATGACCGACACCCCCGCCCTGGCGGCGATCCACGGTCACGTCGAGGCCGCCGGCGCGAAGCTGCTGCTCGTCGGCGATCACAAGCAGCTCGCCGCGGTCGGGGCCGGCGGCGGCATGGACCTGATCTCCGGCAGCGGTGCCCGCTACGAGCTCGCCGACGCCCGGCGATTCACCCAGCCCTGGGAACGTGCCGCGTCCCTCCGGCTGCGCAGCGGGGATGAGGCCGTCCTGCGCGACTACCACCGCAACGGCCGGCTGCTCGACGCCGGAACCGTCGACGAGGCCGAGCTTGCCGCGTCGCAGGCCTGGCTGGCCGACACCCTCGCGGGGAAACGCTCGCTGCTGCTCGTCGACACCAACGACCAGGCCGCCCGGCTGTCGGCCTCGCTTCGCACCGAGCTCGTCCGGCTCGGCCGTGTCGCTGAACAGGGCGTGCCACTCGCTCTGCAGGGGACGTACGCGGGTGTCGGCGACGTCGTCGAAGCCCGGAAGAACGGCTGGGATCTGGCCGGCATCGAGGGCAATCGGCGAGGTCCGATCAACCGTGAGACGTACACCGTCACGGCCGTCAGCGCCGACGGTGGGCTCGAGATCGCCGCAGGTGACGAGCGCATCGTGCTACCCCCGGTGTACGTCGCTGAACACCTGGCCCTGGCCTACGCGTCGACCGTTCACTCGGCCCAGGGGCGGACGGTGGACACCAGCCACACGGTCGTCACACCTCGTACGGCGCCCGCTGCGCTGTACGTCGGGATGTCCCGCGGGCGCGACTCGAACCTCGCACATGTCGCCACCGAGGCCGTCGTTGCCGACCCCGCCGACGGCCGTCAGGACCACACGGTCCGCCGCGACCCTGTGGCCGCCGTGGCTCTCGTGCTGGACCCGGACGACCGGACCGGTACCCACTCCGCGCTCGCGATCGCCACCCGGTCGACCAACGAGGCCGAGAACGTCCGCACTCCAGCCGAGCTCCTCGCCGACGCGGCGCAGCTCGCCGCGACCCAGCGCACCGCGACCTGGCTCGACGAGCTCACCCTCGACGGCACGCTGAGCGTGCGCCACCGCACCCGGATCGCCGCGGAGGACGGTGCAGCGTCCCTGACCCGGGCCCTGCGGAGCGCCGAGCTCGCCGGCCTGGACGCCCGCCAGGTCCTCGCCGGCGCGGTCGCCGATCGTTCGCTCGACACCGCCCGCAATGCCACCAACGTCATCTACAGCCGGATCACCGATCGCCATCGCTTCGACCCGCTCGGCGACACCTGGTCCGACTGGACGCCGAAGGTCGACGATCCCGGGTGGCAGGCCTACCTCGACCACCTCGCCCAGGCGGCCGACGACCGGGCCGCGGAGCTGGGTGAGGCCGCGGCCGCCGAGCCGCCGAGATGGGCGGTCGACGCGTTCGGTGCGCCTCCGGCCGAGATGACCGGGCGGGACGCCTGGGTCGCCGAGGTCGGGTCCGTCGCCGCCTACCGCGAGCTCCGCGGCCACACCGGCGACACCGATGCCCTGGGGCCAGCACCGACTCCTGGGCAGGTCGAGGCGTTCGCCGCCTACCGCTCGGCCTGGCGCGCCCTCGGACGCCCGAAGATCGACCGCGAAGAGATCGAGATGTCCGACGGACAGCTGCGCATGCGGGTCCGTGCGGCACAGCGTGAGGAGGTCTGGGCGCCAAGGTACGTCGCCAACGAGCTCGCCGGAACACATCAGGCCGCCGACTCCTACCGCAGGACGGCCGCCCTCCGCGCCGCCGAAGCCGACGCCACCGATGTCGAGGACGACCGCCACCGGCTCCGCCAGGAGAGCAGCGACTCGTCCGCGCTCGCCGAAACCCTCGACCATCGGGCGGCTCAGCTCCAGGAGGTCGACGACGCCCGAGCCCACTGGTTCGCCCACACCGCCGCCACCCGGGGCGCTGGCGAGCGAGCCGAAGCCGAACTCGCTCTGCGACATGCCGACACCGAGCCCGAGCGCGCGGTCACCGCTGAGGAATGGCTGGCGGCACACCGGGCCGACCAGGCAGTGGAGGACAGGTATCGCGAGATCACCGAGGAGTACGAGCTCGAGCCACCGGCGAGGCAGCGGACCGAGCCCGAGCTCGACCTCCGCGAGCAGGAACGGTCAACCGACCGGTCCGAGGACGCAGTTCGCGTTCCGACTGCGGACGAGACGGCGGATGCCGTCGCCCGCGCGCATCAGGCCCTTGTCGAGATGGAAGCGCGCCAGGTCGACGACGACTACCGGGTCGCGCACGACGCCTGGATGCAGCAGCCCGCGGACGAGCTCGACCTCAGCGACGACGACGCCTTGGAGCGCTCATGAACACCTCACGACGAACCGAGCGACGGCGCGGATCCCCTTCCTCGCCAGGCCCAACGAAGCGTCGCGCACACCGCCGGCAGGTAGCCCGGTCGCGCCACCAGCCACTCCGGCGGCGCGCCCCGCGCGGCCAGAGTCTCCGCCGCGAGGTACTCGGCCTCGATCAGCTCTTCCTGCGCCAGACGGGACGTTCTCGTGATCGGCGCGTGAGCCAGCCGACGGCGCCCACCGGGCGCGTCGATCACTGCCCGGGCCAGCCAGCGGCAGGTGATCGCCACACCGCCCGCCTCGAAGTCGCTGACACCGCGAGCCCCCTGATCCTCGGACCGCTGCTCGGCCGCTGCCCAGAGCACACCGAACTCCCGCCGTGGCACCCGCAGGTTCCTCGGTGGGACACGCTCGATATCGCGCTCGGTGACGCGCATTCCAGCAGAATCGCACGGCCGACCGGCGCCGCGGCCTTTCCCGTGCAGGGGAGCGGGCATGACGTCCACTGAGCTGATGCGCATCGCGCTGTCCCACGCGGCCCGCGGTTGGCGGGTGTTCCCTTTGCGTACGAACGACAAGCGTCCGGCAATCCGGGACTGGGAGACCCGCGCGAGCACCGACCCTGCCCGGATCCGTCGTGCGTGGGCGCGTGGTCCGTTCGGGATCGGAGTCGCCTGCGGCCCGTCGGGGCTGGTGGTGATCGATCTGGACACCCCGAAGCCCGACGCCGCGCGTCCCGCCGCGTGGGACCAACCCGGGATCCGTGACGGAGCCGATGTCCTTGCGGCGCTGGCCGAACAGCACTGCGCCGAGGTTCCGCTGGAGACGTACTCGGTGCAGACCGCGAGCGGGGGAGAGCACCTCTACTTCACCGCCCCCGACGGAGCTCAGATCCGGAACTCGGCCGGCAGGCTCGGCTGGCTGATCGACGTCCGCGCCGCTGGGGGTTACGTCGTCGCCGCGGGCTCGGTCGTCCGTAGCCGTCGCTACCGAGCCGCGGACGCCCCGGTCGCGGACCTCCCCCAGTGGATCGGTGACCTGCTCACCGAGACCACATCCGCCCCGCGAGCGGACTTCACTCCGCTGCTCGACGTGGTCGGCCGCCGCTCCGCCTACGTCGCCGCCGCGCTGCGCGGTGAGCTGGACAACGTCCTGGCCGCCCGACCGGGCAGTGGTCACCGCAACGACACCCTCAACCGTGCCGCCTTCGCCCTCGGCCAGCTCGTCGGCGCCAGTCTCCTGCCGGAGGGTCTGGCTACTGCTGCCCTGGCCGAGGCTTCCGCCGCGATCGGTCTGCCGGCGCATGAGGCGCACGCGACGATCCGCTCCGGGCTTACCGCGGGCGCCCGGATCCCGCGCTGCACGAGCCTGGAGGACCGGGCGTGACCCGCCGGACCAGCCGCGATATCCTCAGCGGCCTCGACGCCGAACGCCATCTCGCGGTCCTCCACGGCGATCACCTGCCGGCTCCGGCAGCGGGCTGGGAGTCCGACCCGACCCCGCTGACCCCGCGCCGGCTGGTGCCGCCGTTCCCGGTGGATGCATTGCCATCGTGGGTGGGGGACATGGTGCTCGCGGTCGCGGAGTTCACCCAGACCCCGCTCGACCTCGCCGGCTGCCTCGCCCTCGCGGCCCTGTCTACGGCGGCGGGCGGGAAGGCAGAGGTCGAGATTCGGCCGGGCTGGCGGGAGCCGTGCAACCTTTACACGGTGGTCGCGATGCCGCCGGGTTCGCGCAAGAGTGCCGTGTTCGCCGCGATGACCGCTCCGCTGCTGGAGGCCGAGCGCCAGTTGGTGGAGCAGGCCCGTCCGCGGATGGTGGAAGCGGACCTGGCGCGGAAGATCGCCGGCAAGGAGGCCGAGCGCCGCACAATCGATGCCGCGAACATGCGCGATCCTGCCGCCCGTGCAGAGGCGCTGGCTGCCGCGGCCGATGCCACGATGGAGGCGGAGAAGCCGGTCCGAGCGCTGCCGAGGTTGGTCGCCGACGACGTGACCACCGAGGCCGCCGCGTCGTTGCTGGCCGAGCAGCATGGGAGGCTGGCGATCCTCTCGGCCGAGGGCGGGATCTTCTCCACCCTCGCCGGCCGCTACTCCGGCGGTGTCCCGTCCCTCGAGGTCTTCCTCAAAGGTCACGCCGGGGATCTATTGCGAGTGGACCGCAAGGGTCGCCCCGCCGAGCACGTCTCTTCCCCTGCCCTCACACTCGGTTTGGCGCTTCAGCCAGAGGTACTGACTGATATCGCTCGCATGCCGGGCTTCCGCGGCCGCGGCCTGCTCGCCAGGATCTTGTACTCGCTGCCGGAGAACACCGTCGGCCGCCGCCAGGTCGGCGCACCCGCGGTGCCGGCGCCGACCGACCGCACCTACGCCAGTCGGCTGTCCCGGCTGGTTCTTCTTCTGGCTGATCATGAACAACCTCAACGGCTCCGGCTATCCCACGACGCCGATCGTCAGGTGCTCGACCTGGAGCGCCATCTCGAGCCGCGCTTGGCGCCGCACGCTGATCTGGCGCACATGACGGACTGGGCGTCGAAGCTCAACGGCGCGATAGCTCGGCTGGCCGGCCTGCTGTTCCTCGCCGATATCCTGCCGACCGGCTGGGGCGAGCCGGTCCCGGCTCGTCACGTTGAGGCTGCAGCCCGGTTGGGGCACTACTTCCTCGGTCAGGCCCTGGCTGTCTTCGACCAGATGGGCGCCGACCCCGTCGTCGACGACGCGCGCGCCGTCCTCGACTGGATCAGCCGCGGCGAGCGCACGCTGTTCACCCGACGCGACGCGTTCTCCGGTCTATCGCGAGCCCGCTTCCGCAAGGTGGCCGACCTCGACCCCGCACTGCAACTTCTCCACGACCATGCCTTCATCCGCCTTGGCATCCCGGCGGCACCGACCGGGGGCCGCCCGGCATCGCCCGCCTGGGAGGTCCATCCCCGTGCCGCAGAAGCCGCACAAACCGCAGAAGTCCCGCCCTGAGAACCGGCCCCGAGTAGCCCTGAGCCGACTGGCTGAGCCGGCAGGCTGAGCCGGCTGGCCCTGGGGCCCTGGGGACCTTGTGCGGCTTCCGCGGCTTGTGCGGCACCCCTCCTCGGCAACGACGCGCGCTGACAGCCCGCGTCGTCGCGGAACCCCGGCAAGGCGTGCCGCTCAAGATCGGTACACCTGACCCTGACCTCGGGGTGAACAACGACCTGGACATAGGCGGTTCCGCCGTACGCTACGCCGCCGAGCGGCTGCCGGCCTCTCTGGATCGCCTCTCCGACTCTCTCATGGAGGTCGAGACGTACTTGACCTCGATCACGTCGGGTCTCTGAGGATCTGCTCCGGGCTGAGGGTCGAGCAGAGCAGCACGGTCGGCAACTGCGGAAGCCCGACGTGCCCGTCTCGATTCGGTGGGACCTACGCTTCCGGTGAGCGGAACGCCTCGATAGGCCGTCGAACGTCCGCCGCCCATACTCTATGCGAGTCAGCCGTATCGCGCGTGATCCGAGGCCGCGGCCGAATTGCTGTGCTGGACTTGCCCGACCGACTATCTGATCGGGCGCCGCGCGCGGGCCAGGTATTTAGCAGGAGGTCATATGCGCGGCCCGACCCGCTGGCGGGCTGTGCAGAGTTGCGACCGCACGGAACGCTTGGATGCATGTCCCAGTCAGAGCACGAGGCTGCAAGGGAGATGGTCGTCATAGATGTCTCAAGAACTGCTAGCCATCCTCTGGTTCAGCTGGGCCGTAGCGGACATGGAGTGCAGAATCCGGTCGACGGCATGCCGCACAGACGGCCTGGTTCAGTTCGCCGCACCGTGACCACGGATATGGTTAGGCCCGACGGCCTTGGTGGGAAGCTCGTCCTGTCCGGCAACGCACGGGACCTGCTGACCAGGACCGTCGGCGGAACTCCTGAGGTCGTCGCTACCGCGGCCACCCGGCTCGAGGTGGACTACATGGACGGCTGGGGCATTCGATCCCTGACGTCCGAGCCCTCTCGCGACGCGCTGAAGCAGCTTGTCGGGACGGCAGCGGGCTCTGGTTTCCGGCGCAGGATGATCGATGTCGATCCCGGCCTCCTGGATGAGGTGAGCCTGCTCCACCAACTCCTCGACGACGTGCCGGTGGCCACATTGGTCAGCGGCCAGGCGTACATGGCCGGTCTCGTTGTGACCGATGGTGTCGATGCGAAGTTCGGGAGTAGGCGTTTCCGCTCGGGTCGCGCATCGTTCGGTCGTGACATGTGCGCTGGTTACATCGATGGTGGCACGGTGATGACCGGAATCGACCTGTACGGGGCCTCGCCGCTCGTCGACGTGCCGGTGGCCGGCCGCCTGGCGACCGACGACATGTGGGCATGGCACGAACTGCCGGAACTGCCACGTCACGCGATGAGGCGGGCGCGTCGGATCGACGTGGTTCCTGTCGATTCCTGTAGCACCACCGTTGACGTCTACTTTCGCGACTCGTCGGTCACACACGAAGGCATCGAGACAGTTGTACACGAATACGAGGTCTCCATGGACGTCGAGGACGGCGAGGTCACCTCGATCGCCGCTACGCCACGGGTTCTGCCATGGATCGAGTGCCCTGCCGCGGCCGCCAGCGCAGGTCGACTGCTTGGCGTGCCGCTCGAGGGACTTCGCGCACATATCCGATCAGCGTTCACCGGCGTCGGAACGTGTACTCATCTTTCGGACACACTCCGCTCGCTCGGGGACATCCCCGAACTGATCTCGAAAGCGCTCGCCGCGCCTGCGGCGTGACCCTTTCGTGCCCGGTCGACCGATGTGCGGACCGATTGTGGTCACAGGGCCGTCCGTGCAAACCACTCCGAATCCGAGGCCGATCCGCACGACACGGCTTCGTGTTGCCTGCATCTCACTCGCCGGAATCTTCCGATGGGCGGAATCCGAGCAAGTGGGCCGCCCGAGTTTGATGAAACCCTGTCCTCGGGTGGCCTCTGGGCAGCCGGTAGTGGGGCGCACCTCGTGGCCAAGCTCGTGCTTGACGGTGAGGTCGTCCGGCTCGACGGCGCCTTCGTATGGCACCGCGATAGGAGATCGGTATGCGCAGATCCTTGTACGAGGCAGACCACGACGACTTCCGCGTGGCTTTCCGGGCCTTCCTGGTGAAGGAGGTCGTCCCGTACCGGGAGGAGTGGGAGCGAGCCGGCCGGGTGCCGCGGGAGGTATTCACGAAGGCCGGGGCGTCGGGTTTCCTGGGGATGGACGTCCCCGAGGAGTTCGGCGGGGGCGGAGTACCGGACTTCCGGTTCCAGGCAGTCGTGTCCGAGGAGGTCATGGCTCAAGGCGTCTCGGCCGCCGGGCTGGGCATGACCCTCCACAACGACATCTGCGTGCCCTACCTCCTCGCGTACTGCACCGACGAGCAGAAGAAGCGCTGGCTGCCCGGGATCACCTCCGGGGAGAAGATCGCCGCCATCGCCATGACCGAGCCGGGCACGGGCTCGGATCTGGCCTCGATCACGACCACTGCGCGTCGCGAAGCCGACCACTACGTCGTCGACGGGGCGAAAACGTTCATCACCAACGGGCTCAACGCAGACCTGGTGATCACCGTCGTCAAGACGGACCCGACGCAACGGCACAAGGGCATCTCGCTGCTGATGCTGGAGCGGGGGATGGACGGCTTCGAGCGAGGCCGCAAGCTCGACAAGATCGGCCAGCACGCGCAGGACACCGCCGAGCTGTCATTCTCGGGAGTGCGGGTGCCCGCGGACAATCTGCTCGGGCCGAACGAGGGAGAGGGCTTCGCACAGCTGGTCACGAACCTGCCCCGGGAGCGGCTCTCCATCGCTGTGGCGGGGGTGGCCGCGGCGCGGGCTGCCTTGTCCTGGACGCTGGAGTACGTGCGAGAGCGCACCGCGTTCGGTACGCCGATCGGCTCGTTCCAGAACAGTCGGTTCGCCCTCGCGGAGCTGGAGACCGAGATCGACATCGTCGAGCACTACGTCGACGACTGTGTCCGCGCGCTGAACGTCGACGAGCTGACGGCGGTCGACGCAGCGAAGGCGAAGTACTGGGCAACGGAGCTGCAGGGACGGGCCGTCGATCGGTGTCTGCAGCTCTTCGGCGGATACGGATACGTGAGCGAGTATCCGATCGCCCGCGCCTTCTGCGACGCTCGCGTCACCCGGATCTACGGCGGTACCACCGAGATCATGAAAGAGGTCATCGGGCGTTCGCTGGGCGTCTGAGGCACATGTGGGCCGGGCCGAGCAACTCCGCGTCATTCGGCCCGGCCCGGCGTGCTCAGACGGCAGGGGTCCAGAGCGTGGTGAGGAGCTCCCGGAAGTTCGTGGGGAACGAGGGGATGTCGTCCGAGGAGGCTGGGGCGTTCGCCTTGGTCAGGACCCCGACCGGGTAGGCGCCGGTGAAGACGGGCCCCTTCTTGTCCAGTGCTCTCAGCGCGGCGTCGACGGTGAACCAGCCGTCGAGCTCCGCGGACACCGTGACCCACCAGCCCGGGTTCTTGCTCGACTTCAGCGCGGCCATCGCCTGGACGTCCGGGGTGGTCCCGAAGACGGTCACGCCGTCGATGCCGGCCTGGTCGAGTGCCGACTGCAGGCCGTTCACCAGGTTGGCGAATGCGGCATACACGTACTTGATCGACGGGTCGACCTGGAGAGCCGACACCGCCTTGCTCGTCGCCGCGGGAGATCCGATGTCGGCGAACTGAATCTCGCTGTAGCTCGACTTGCACTGCGGGCAGAGTTGCTTCAGGACCGACTGGAACTTGTCGGTGGTGGGCTTGAGGGTCTGCACCGGCGCGCTCAGGACCAGGACGTTCGCGTTACAGCCAGAGGCCTTCAGAGCGAGGTAGGCGTTCCGTTCGCCGGCCGCCTCCTGGGTGTCGGGACCCTGGCTGGCTGCCGCATAGCCGGGGAAGGTGGACGGGGCCTCGGTGACGCCGCTGAGAGAGAGAACGACACCTGCCGCCTGTGCGGACGCAATGGGCTGCTGCATCGCTGCCGGGGGGACGCCCGCGATCGCGACCACGGTCGGACGCTCGGCGATAGCCTGTTCCAATTTGGCATTGGCATCGGTGACCGTGCCGTCGTAGGCGATGGTCTGGTGGGTCCAACCGATGGCCGCGGCCGCCTTCGCCTGCTCGTTCGCGCTGACCATCATGGACGGTACGGATCCACTCGCCACTGTGATGATCCTTCCTCCTGGTGTCGGTGGCTTCGACAGCGGGGTGAAGGAAGTGGGCAGGGCAGTGGGCTCGTCGGGGTGCGACGTGAAGTAGGTGTCGACGGCCTTCGTGCACTCCGCTGTCGCAGCAGGATCCGGATCGGAGGCGTTGCTACTTGCGCCCCCCGACCCACACCCGGCAATCCCCAGCGTCACCGAGGCCACCACGGCGAGCCATACGGATGGACGGCGAAAGGTCGTCGATGATCTTTGTGTCATCGTCTCTCCTCGATCGATCATGATTGGTGGACTGCACCGGGACTCGGCAAGTCGCAGAGATGATGTCTTTCGCCGGCCGGGATGTCGTCGACGGACTTCCGCCTGCCGGGAATCGCTCGGAACGAGCTCACCGACGGGTCGTCCTCTCCCGCTGCGCGGAAACGAGTGCACGACAACGGATGGTCCGACGGCCATCATGAACGCTCCTGAGGAGCGCACATCCTCAGCACACGGCCAGGTCACGCCGGTCTTCAGGAGGAGTGTCTGTGAGCAATGCCGCCATCGGTGCCCGACAGTCGGTCGATCCGGACCCGTCCGCACCTCCGGGGAGCCCCACGGGTCCGTCGAGGGGGCGCCGCTCGTCATGGCGGCTCGCCCGCGGCTTCGGCGTCGATCGTTTCTCGGGTCTGTACGTCGCGATCCTCCTGATTGTCGTGTTCTCCCTGCTTGACCCCGTGCGGTTCGGCACCCTGAACAACTTCCGGATCATCGCCGCGAGCCAGGCCATTACGGGCATCCTGGTCCTGGGGCTGATCATATCGTTGCTCTCCGGCGTCTTCGACATCTCGATAGCCGCGAACATGACATTGGCCATCAGCTTCGTGGGGTGGCTGCAGGCGAGCGGGCTGAACGCGGGCCTGGCTGTCCTAATCACGCTGTGCGTCGGTGCGGCCGTCGGCGCCACCAACGCGGCGATCATCCTGTTTCTGAAGGTCGATCCGGTCATCGCCACCCTGGGCACGTCGTCGATCCTGGCTGCGCTGACCTATTGGATCGCGCAGGGAAACACCATCGTCGACGGGATCTCCCCAACCTTCGCCGAGTTCGGTCGCTACCGCATCCTCACCATCCCGGCGCCGGTGTTCTATTTCCTGGGCATCGCCCTGATTCTCTGGTACGTGCTGGAGCACACGCCTGCAGGTCGCTACATGTACGCCATCGGATCGAACGCGGAGGCCGCCCGGCTGAGCGGTCTCAAGGTGCGCCGTTTGCAGTGGATCGCCCTGATCTCGTCAGGTGTGCTCGGTGCCTTCGCCGGTGTCGTGCTGACCATGCAACTCGGCGCCGCGTCCTACGGGGCCGGGGCACCGTATCTATTGACCGCGTTCGCGGTTGCGTTCCTGGGGTCGACGCAGGTACGGCCGGGCCGTTTCAACGTCGGTGGCACCATCGTGGCCCTCTACCTTCTCGCCATCGGTGTGAAGGGGCTCGAACTGCAGTATCCCTCACTGCCGTGGATCAAGGACCTCTTCGTCGGTGCGGCGTTGATCGTCGCAGTGGCGATCGGCGCTCGCGCGGCGCTGCGTCGGGCGAACCCGGCAGCGGGCCGACGGAGCCGTCGTCGGGCGGCGTCGGGCGACGACGGTGCTTCTGCCGTGGCGGAGCAGCCGCTCGTCGAGCCGAAGCCCTGACGACGGCTCCGGACCCGGACCGGAGCCAACGCTCGGCAGGGGCCCCGCCGAGCGTCCGGCGGGGGCACCGCCGAGGCGTCGACAGGCTGGACAGCTCAGGCATCCGCCCGGACGTCGTCGATGACGCTCTCGTGCAGCAGGCGCCTCGCGGTCAGCTCGTTCCGGGACAGCTCTGCGCGAACGACCCCGGCCCGGAGCACCAACACCCGGTCGCAGAGCCGGACGAGCTCCTCCTCGTCGGTCGAGGCGATCAGGACCGCGGTGCCCGCCTCGGCGGCGTCGTCGATGAGGCGGTGGACGTCCGCCTTCGCGGCGATGTCGATGCCCTGGGTGGGTTCGTCGAGCAGCAGGACCCGTGGGCGCGTCCGGAGCCACTTGCCCAGGACGATCTTCTGCTGGTTACCGCCGGACAGCGATGCCGCGGGAACGTCGACCGAGTGCGCCTTGACACCGAGGTCGGTCGACGTGCGCTGAGCGGCTCGGCGCTCGGCGCCGTGCTCGAGCCGGAGCCGTCCCCAGAACTGCATGAGCGCGGTCAGGGTGATGTTCTCCAGGACCGACATCGGCGCGACCAGGCCGTCCCGCAGCCGGTTCGCGGGCACCAGACCGACTCCGTGGGCGACGGACTCCGTCGGTTTCATCGACGGGACGACGAACCCGGCCACCGAGACGGTTCCGGTACGGGGCGCCGCCCCGAAGATCAACGAGCAGGTCTCTTCACGACCGGAACCCGCGATGCCGCAGATCCCGACTATCTCGCCCTCGCGGACGGACGTCGTCAGGCCCCGCAGATCCCGTCCGGCCAGCCCCTCCAGGCGCAGGACCTCGGGTCCGAAACTCTCGGGGTCGTGCTCGGGCGCGAGGTCGGTGGTCGACCCGGTCATGAGCTCGACGAGCTCCGCCTTCGTGAGTGTGGCGGCGCGTGTGGTCGCGACATGACGGCCGTCCCGGAGCACGGTGACACGATCGGCGAGCGCGAGGACCTCGTCGAGGTTGTGCGAGACGTACAGAATGCCGACGCCCCGATCCCGCAGCCGGCGGACGATGGCCATGAGCGTCTCGGCCTCGCTCTGCGTCATCGTCGTGGTGGGCTCGTCGAGCACCAGCATGTGGACGTCCTGCCCGTTGCCGAGGAGGGCGCGGGCCACGGCGATCGTGGTCCGCTCGATGGGGGTGAGGGCAGCGACCGGCGTCGTCAGGTCGATGTCGTGTCCGAGGTCCCGGAGCGCCTTGCGGGCCACGTCCCGCTGTCGGCGCCAGCTGATTCGCCCGTACGCCGAGGTCTGGTACCCGACCCCCAGGGCGATGTTGTCGACGGCGGTCAAGGTCGGCACCAGCCCCAGGTCCTGGTGGACGAAGCGGATCCCGGCCGCCTGGGCGTGCTCGGGGCCGCTGCCGGTGGACAGCGCGCCTCGGGTCCAGATCTGCGATCCCTCGTCCGGGCGATGGAATCCCGAGAGGATCTTGATCAAGGTCGACTTCCCGCACCCGTTCTGTCCCATCAGGGCATGGACCTCACCGGCTTCGACCTCGAGATCCACACCGACGAGCGCTCGGGTGGCACCGAACGTCTTGCTGAGTCCGCGCAGCCGCAGCAGCGGTTCGCCGTCACGCTGAGCCGGCAGCTTCCCGGCCACCTCGGCGGATGCGTCGACGGCGTCCATTGGCGTCTCCTTCGTCCAGGCTCGGTACGCGTAGGAGCCCGATGATCCGGCGCCCGGCGTCCGGTGTCCCCTGTCCGCTTCCGGTTGCCGGAAGCAGGTCGTTGGACCACACCCGCTGCTGGGAGAGGGTGGTTCCACGGACCACCGCGCCGGTGGGCCTCGCCGCGGGACCGGCGGTCCGGCGAACTCGTCGATGCCCGGTGCCATACGACCATCGGGCCGAGCTTCCGGGAGACCCGCATCGTGACAAGAAGCAATCCGCAGCTCCGGTTCGACGGTCGGGTAGCGATCGTCACCGGAGCGGGTCGGGGACTCGGACGGGCCCACGCACTGCTCCTGGCGTCCCGCGGAGCCGCGGTCGTCGTCAACGACCTCAGATCGGCCGACGACGTCGTCGAGGAGATCGTGGACGCAGGAGGAACGGCGGTGGCCGGCGAGCACGACGTCTCCGATATCTCAGCGGCCGACGCCCTTGTGGATCTCGCGTCCGAGGAGTTCGGCCGGCTCGACATCGTGGTCAACAACGCGGGTGTCCTGCACGTCGCGCCGTTCGCCGAGCTGGCGAAGGAGCAATTCGACCACACGATCGGGGTGCACCTCTTCGGCACCTGGGCCCTCACACAGGCGGCCTGGCGGCGGTTCCGACAGCAGGACTACGGACGCGTCGTGATCACGTCGTCGGCGGCGGGGCTGTACGGCATCGGGAACCCGCCGATGGCCTCGTACGCTGCCGCCAAAGGCGGACTGTACGGGCTCACCCGGGCGCTCGCCGCCGAGAGCGAGGGGACCGGTATCACGGTCAACGCCTTGGCGCCCGTCGCGTTCACGCCGCTGGAGGCCGAGCACGTACCGGATCCCGAACAGCGGCGGCAGCTGCTCGCCGAACGGCCACCCGAGGCGGTCTCGCCCGTCGTCGCGTTCCTCGCCCACGAGTCCTGCCCGGTGAACGGGCAGGTGTTCGCGGCCCGGGCGGGCCAGGTCCAGCGGGTGTTCATGGCGGAGACCGTCGGCACGCCGCAGGGCTCGTGTCTCACACCCGAGGATGTCGCGGGGCTCTTCGACGTCGTGCAGGACCAGCGTGGCTACACCGTGCCGGAGCCGTACGTCGCGCCCGAGGGGACGGTATGACGTTCTCGGGTCGCGTTGCTGTCGTCACCGGTGGCGGGAACGGGATGGGCCGGGCGTGCGCCCAGCGTCTGGCCGGCGAGGGCGTTGCCGTTGTGGTCGTGGACGTGATCGAGGAGGCGGCTAAGGCGGCCGTCGAGGAAATCCACCGGTCGGGTGGGGTGGCGGAGCAGGTGGTCGGCGACGTCGGGGATGAGGCCGTCATCGCGCGGGCGATCGATGTCGCCGAGTCCGGGTTCGGAGGTCCGGACATCATCATCGCGGCTGCGGGGATCCCCGCTCCCGGATACCGCAGCGGCGGCCCGCCCGTCACGCGGCCCGCGTCCGGGCTGGAGCGCTTCCTCCGGACGACGCCGCCGGACTGGGACGAGGTGCTGGGGGTCAATCTCCGTGGCGTGATGCTCGTGGTGCAGAGAGGAGTCGCGAGCATGCTCGAGCACGAGCGCCGAGGGAGCGTAGTGGTCATCACCTCGGTGTCGGCGGCATCCCCGATCACCTCCGGCAGCGTGGCCTACACGGCGTCGAAGGCCGGTGCGCAGGCCGTGGTCAAACATGTCTCCCAGCTAGTGGCGGACCGCGGGATCCGGGTCAACGCCGTCGGCCCCGGTCTGATCGACACGAACATGTCCCGGGGGTACGCGGCGCCGACCACCGGGCCCTCTGCCCTGGCCCACATCCCGGCCGGCCGGCCCGGTACGGCCGACGACATCGCCGATGCGGTGCTGTTCCTCGCGGGCGAGCAGTCGCAGTTCATCACGGGCGAGGTGCTCTACGTCGACGGCGGGCAGTTCACCGGCTGACCCGGAGAACCCACGCCGACGAGGTGAGAGGCGCGCGCTCAGGCGGAGCGGATCCTGAGCACGCCCCACGTCCCCAGAACGAAAGGAAACAGAGTGCCCGAGGAACTGACGTTCGATGATCAGGTCGCAGTGGTCACCGGTGCCGGGCGAGGGCTCGGGCGCGCACACGCCCTGCTGCTGGCGGAGCGCGGGGCCGCGGTTGTGGTGAACGACGTCCAGGACCCCGAGCCCGTAGTACGGGAGATCATCCGCGCGGGAGGACGGGCAGCAGCCTCCACACACGACATCGCGGACGAAGGACAGGCGCACAGGCTGATCGATCATGCCGTGGACACATTCGGCAGGCTGGACGCGCTCGTCAACAACGCCGGAGTCATCCACATCGCCCCGTTCGAGCAGCAGACGCGGGCCCACCTCGACCGGATGATGGGAGTGCACGTCCTCGGCACCTGGGCCCTGACCCAGGCTGCGTGGCGGGTGTTCCGGGAGCAGCGCTACGGACGCATCGTGGTCACGACCTCCGCGGCCGGTCTGTTCGGTATGAAGCATCCGCCGCAGGCCGCGTACTCGGCGGCGAAGAGCGCGCTCGTCGGGCTCACCCTGAGTCTCGCCGCCGAGGCGGAGGCACACGACGTGAAGGTCAACGCGCTCGCTCCACGGGCGTTCACCCCGTTGCAGGCACAGCACATGACCGACGCGGGCCAGGCCGAGAGGCTGGCGGTCGCCCAGCCCGCGGACGCAGTCTCCCCGGTCGTCGCGGCACTCGCGCACCGGTCCTGCCCGGTGAACGGCCAGGTCCTGTTCGCCTGCGGGGGCCAGGTCCAGCGGGCGTTCACGGGTCTGACGGCGGGCATCACGACAGGCTCGGTCCTCACACCGGAGGAAGTCGTGGATCGCATCGGCGAGATCGTCGATACCAGCGAGTTCACCGTGCCGGAGCCGTACGTGGCTCCACGTGGGATGCAGTAGCAGAAGCCGATGTACAGCGAAGGGGTTCCTCAGATGGATCGCAGGGAGAAGGCCATCCGGGAGTGGTTCGCCGCACTGACCGAGCGCCGGTACGACGACCTGGGCGAGCAGCTCACCGACGACGCGGTCATGGAGCTCGTCCCGTTTCACGAGGACGAGATCAACGCGCACACCACCATCCGGTACGAGGACCCGCTGCGGGGGCGGCACACGATCGTCGAGCTCTACCGACAGAGCGCCCACATCTTCGACGAGCTGGCCTTCACCATGAGGGAGTTCCACATGGTCGAGGGCGGGCTCAGCGCGATCGTCGAGTACACGAGCAAGGGGGTCGCGACACCGACCAAGAAGGAGTTCAACGGGCGGTACATCGCCGTCTTCAGTTTCGAGGACGGCCGCATCGCGCTCTGGCGCGAGTACCACGATCCCACCCGGTTTCCGGAGGCCTTCAACGCCGGACCGGCCTGAGGAACCGGCCGTGAACTTCGAGATGATCACCTGCGGTTACGGGATGCTCGAGGCACCCCGCGTTGACCGCCGCGGCGTGCTGCACTTCTCCGATCTCTACGAGGGAGGCGTGCACCGGTGGTCGCCGGACGGGCACCTGGACGTGGTTCTGCGTGGCCGCCAGCACATCGGCGGCATCGTACTGAACGAGGGGGGAGGCCTCGTGGTGTCGGGGAGCACACAGCCCCTGGCCTTCTGGGACGGATCGAGCAGCGAGACGAGGGTGCTCCTCGAGGAGTTCGACGGTACGCCCGTCGGGTATGTGAACGACATCGAAGCCGATGCGCGGGGAAGCGTCTGGGGCGGGACCGTCAACCTGGCCCTCCCGTCCACGACCGAGGCGGCCAGAGCGATCGTGGCCGGTCTGGTCGCCGCTCCGCACGCGGTCGGGCCCGCCCCGAGCATCGTGTTCCGTGCAGACCCGGACGGAACGGTGGAGAAGCTATGGGAGGAGGGGACGATCGCCAACGGGCTCGCCTTCAGCCCGGACGGCCAGAGGCTGTATCAGTGCGACACTCTGACCGGGGTCTACGCCTTCGACATCACGGCCGACCGTCGGTTGGCGAACCGACAGTTCTTCGGCAAGGTGCCCGAGGGCGGTAATAACGGGCTCGCCGTGGACGTGGAGGGCGGTGTCTGGGTCGCCGCCGTGGGAGGTGGCAGCATCATCCGGTTCGGGCCCGATGCCGTCATCGACGAGGTGATCGACGTGCCGGCACGGGGCGTGATGAGCCTTGAGTTCGGCGGCGCGGACGGGCAGGACCTCTTCGTGGTCACGTCCGACAACACCGTTCGGCCGGACCAGGAGGGTGCAGTCTTCCGAGCTCGGTCCGACATTCCTGGACTCCCGGGGCACCGGTCGCGTTACCCGTCGTGACAAGCGCCCTTCTTGCACCGGGAACGGCGCCGGCCGGAAAAGAGAACCCTCGCCGCCGGCGCCGTCGTCCGGGTCAGGCGGCTTGCTTGGTCTCCCAGAAGATCTTGTCGATCTGGGCGATGTAGTCCAGCAGCTCCTGGCCCGTCTTCGGGTCGTTGGAGCCCTTGGTGCCACCGGCACCGGCGGCCTTGGTGGCCTTGTTGAAGAGCTCGTGCAGCTCCGGGTACTTCTCGAAGTGCGGCGGCTTGAAGTAGTCCGTCCACAGCACCCAGAGGTGGTGCTTCACGAGGTCCGAGCGCTGCTCCTTGATCTCGATCGCGCGGGCGCGGAAGTCCACGTCCTCGTTGCCCTGGTACTTCTCCTGGATGGCCTTGACGGACTCGGCCTCGATACGCGCCTGGGCCGGGTCGTACACGCCGCAGGGGAGGTCGCAGTGCGCGGTGGCCTCCAGCCGCGGGCGGAGAATGTGGAAAAGACCCATGGGTGTCCTCCTGGCTGATCATACGGATACTCGGCCGAACGATGAGCCGGATCGCATCGGTGCAGTGCCGCTCGGCAAGCGCCGTGGACCACCGAGCTCGCGGTGATGATCGTTCAGCATCGGGCGAAGCCTTGTCGAACTAGGCTCTCGTCGCCAATGGCTGCGTTCCGGTAGCCGGAAGTCCGCGTCCTAGCCGGGTGGTCGAATGGTGAAAGACTCGCTGATATCGGCGATCCATCTACTGATCGCGTCGGCATTCTCCTGGCTGGTCAGCGTGAGTCGGTCGCTCGCGCCAATAGCTTTCAAGCAGACCTCGGCAACTTCTTCAGGCGTCTGGAAGACTGTGTGGTTGAACGCGGCCATGTCAAGGCCTGCCCGCTGGAAGAAGTCCGTAGATGTGGCACCGGGCGCGACACAGACGACTCTTACCCCGGTCTGGGCAAGTTCCTCGGCCAGCGCCAGGCTGAAGATGTTGACGAACGCTTTTGATGCCCCATAGCAGGCTGCCCCCGCGCGCGGTCCGAAGCCGGCCCGGGAGGAGATGTTCAGTATGGTTCCGTCGCCGCGCCCTGCCATCGCCGTCGCGGCCGCGTGAGTCAGCCGGACCAGGGCCATCGTGTTGACCGAGAGCATGTCCAGGGTTCGCGGTAGATCAGTGCCGTGAAACGGTCCGACGACCGTGTAGCCGGCGCAGTTGACCAGGAGGTCAACTGGAGATTCTTCGCTTGCCAGTCGCTGCTCGAGGACCGACACCCCGTCGCCGGAGAGGTCGCAGATAATGGTCTCGGCACCCCCCAGAGTCGCAGCCGACTCCGCCAGTCGGTCTGGCCGCTGACCAACGAGGACGACCTCGGTGCCCGACGCGGACAGCCTCGCGGCGATCGCGGAGCCGATTCCTCCTGTGCCGCCGGTGATCAGAGCCCGTCTCCAGGACGGGACGTTCGTTGCGTGCATGTCCACTCCTCGCAACCACGATCCGACAGTCGAGCATGATGACTCGAGTCGGTGGAAAAGCCTCGGGCAACTGCTGTGAATAGCCCCTTCGTGCCATCGTGGCAAGGCTTCGTTTCCGTCCAGCGGATCTGTGCTCGTCCCACATCGGTCGCCGCAGTATTGCCGAAGCATCGAATTCCGTTCAGCGGAAACGGCCAATTGACGGTGTCCTGTGACCGTTCTTACGCTGTTCCTCGTCACCCTGCGATGCGAGACGCTTACGATTTGGCCCGCCGCTGCACGGTCGATCTACTTCATTGGTGCGGTGTCGGGGCACGCAGTGGGCACTCACGGCACGGTACGAGCAGGGAGGCCGACCGTCTCCCACGGGATCAATGACGATCGCGAGGTGTGGAACCAGTGCGTCTCCCTACGAGCCATGACATCACCGGACGACAAACGGTGTCACGATGCGGCCCGGGTACGGTGGGCGGCTTTCAGCGGCGGTACGTGGTCCTCGGCGTGCAGGATGGCCCGGAGCGCCGCGTCTCGTCGAGACGGTCGACCGGCGCATGAGCGTCGGCGGCACCCTGACCTCGGCTGGCGAGTCCGCGCGTCGTTCGGTGAAGTGGATCGATCGCGTTTCTCTCGCTCTTGCCGTACCTGCCGGCGCAGTGACCGTCCTCATGATGCTGCATGTCATCGTGGACGTCGCCGGCCGCAGCATCCTCGGCCAGCCCCTCCCGTCGACGCTCGAGATCGTGTCGTACTGGTGGATGGTTGTCGCGGTCTTCGCGGGTCTGGGCTACGCCCTACTCCGCGGGGACCATGTGCGAGCCACCGTTGTCACCGACGCGTTGTCGGCGTCGTGGAGGCGATGGGCGGACGTCCTTGCTCTGGCGCTCCTCGGCCTTTTCGCGGCGGGTGTCGCGGTGTTCGGCCTGTTCGCGGCGGTGGAGGGGGCCTGGATCGGGCAGACGGTTCTCTCGGCGGTTCCGGTGCCGGTGTGGCCCGCCATGTTCGCGATCCCTCTTGGCGCGGGCTGTCTGGTCCTGCAGTGCTTCTCGCAGATCATCGGCGTCTTCTCCGTCCCGGGGTCGTCGCGATGATGGCCGAACAGAGAGCCACCGACGGGAGGGGCTCGCCGGAGCGGACGGCTCCCGCACTGCTGCAGGCTTCGCGGGAGCCGGACCTCGCCTCGCCCGGCCGCCGGAGGCGGTTACCCGGTAGGAGTCGGATCGCGCCGTCCGGAGCGATCTTCGTTGTTCTGGTGGCGCTCTCGACCGCAGCGGCTGCGGTGGTTGCGTTCGGGGATCTCGATCGCCAAACGGTGGGCCTGCTCGTTATCGCTCTGACGGTGTCGCTCCTGATGTGCGGGGTGCACGTTGCTCCTGCATTGGCTCTCCCCGGCCTGCTGGGCATCTGGAACCTGGCCGGCCCGAAGGGGGTGGCCAGTCTTCTCGAAGAGATCCCGCACAGCAGTGTCGCGAGCTGGAGCCTGTCCGTGATCCCCATGTTCATCCTCATGGGGTTGGTGCTCCAGCAGACTGGGATCACCGCGGTTCTCTTCGACGCAGCCCGCCAGTGGATAGGGAGGGTGCCGGGTGGGCTGGCCGTCGCGACGGTGGTCTCGGGCGCCGGAATGTCCGCGGGGAGCGGCAGCACGCTGGGGGTGACGTTCGCCCTCGGCCGGATCGGCATCCCGGAGATGATCAAGGCGCGCTACTCGCCGCGGCTCGCCACCGGATCGGTCGCCATGGCCGGCACTCTGAAGCTACTCATCCCGCCGAGTATCACGATGGTCATTTACGCCGGCATCGCTCAGACCCCGGTGGGTCCGCAGCTCTTGGCGGGAGTCGTTCCGGGCGTCATCCTGGCCGTCCTCTTTACTGTTGTGATCATGATCTGGGCGAAGGTCAGGCCGGTGGATGCACCCGCGGTCGACATGAGTGGATATACCACGCGCTCGCGGCTGCGGGCCGCCGTTCGTACCTGGCCGCTGGTGCTGCTCGCAGTCATCATCATCGGCGGGATGTACTCAGGTGTCGCTACGGCGACGGAGGCGGGGGCTCTCGCCGCATTCACAGCGATCGTGCTGGGAGCCTGGTCGATACGACGCGATGGCCCTCGGCAGCTGCTGCTGCGGCTTGGTACAGCTCTCGGTCACACCGTGGCCGCTGTGGCTGCGATCATGCTTCTGCTGGTCGGCGTGCACATCATGACGCGGGTCGCGGCGCTGAGCGGTTTGGCGCAGGAGCTCACCGGATTCGTGTCCGACCTCGGGCTGAGCCGTGTTGGCCTGCTGCTCTGCCTTGTCGTTGTCTTCGTGGTGCTCGGCATGTTCATGGACGAGCTTGCGATGATGCTGTTGACCGTCCCCATCCTGATCCCCGTACTGAATCAGCTGGACATCGACCTCTTGTGGTTCGGGGTCTTCATGGGCCTGATGTGCGAGATCGGCATGGTGGCGCCGCCGGTCGGACTCCTGTCCTTCATCGTCCACGGAATCGCACAGGACCGTGAGGTCAACCTGGGTGTCCGGATCTCGCTGGGCGACGTCTTCCGAGGCGTCATGTGGTTCGTGTTCGTCGCAATCGTCTTCGTCGTCGTCTTGATCGCTGTCCCGCAGATCGCCCTGTGGCTGCCACAAGCGAGCATGGGCTGAATGAAATGAGGCAGTCGTGGTGAAGAGGATAGGTCGTCTGTGCCGGGCAATCGGGGTGGCCTTGGCGTGTGCCCTGCTCGTCGGTGCCTGCGGATCGACCAGCCGATCGTCGGCGGGTGCGGAGTCCATGGCCTCCATGAAGCCGATCACCATTCCGTACAGCACGATCCAGACCGCGGACTCTCCTCAGGGTGCCGCATTTCGGGCGTTCGCGGAGGAAGTATCGACGCGGACTGGCGGCAAGGTTACTTTCCAGCCCTTCTTCTCGGGTTCTCTCGCGCCAGGGGACGCGACGTTGAGCGGGCTGAAGTCCGGGGTCGTGGGGGCGGCGCTGCTGGTGCCGTCCTACTATCCGCAGCAGCTCCCGGTGAGCAACGCGCTGCTGAACCTTGGCTCGCTGCCTCACAGCACGTACCCGCACGGGATGATCGCCTCGTCCGCGGCGGTGATGCAGTTCCAGACCCGGAACGAGGCACTGAAGCAGGAGCTGGGCAGCAACAACGTCCGGATCCTGATCGCCTACCAGTCCGAGGTCGGATTCAACCTCCTGTGCACGAAGTCGGTCGACTCGCTCCAGGATGCCCGCGGGCTCCGCGTCAGGGTGGGCGGTGGCGCATGGGTGAGGGAGCTCGAGGCGATGGGCATGGTCCCTGTACAGCTGCCGGCCCTGGAGACGTACGAGGGGCTGCAGCGCGGTGTCGTCGACTGCGTCACCGCGACGACGTCGTCGATGATCAGCTTCGGCTACTGGGACGTGGCCAAGCACTACATCCCGGTCAGCATGAGTCCGTCCAACAACTCCACCCAGGTCATTAACACCGAGGTCTGGGAATCGCTGCCGAGGGACGCCCAGGCGATCGTGACGGAAGCCGCGCACACCTGGTGGAAGACCGAGCGGGTGGGTGCGTTGGCGACTTACGCGAAGTTCGCGACGGAGGGGCCGTCACGGCACGGCGTGGTCTTTCACGATCCGGCTCCGTTCGACGAGGTGCTCCGGAAGCATCAGGCCGGTGTCGTCTCGACGGTCTCCGCCTCGGGGCCACCCAAGACCGATCCGGCAGCGTTCGTCGATGGCTACCGGTCGTTGATCGAGGAGTGGAGTGGCACCGCCACGAAGGCACTGGGCACGCCGGAGCCTTCCAAGGACGCGAAGGCGATCCTCGAGAGCTACACCGCGGCTCAGCAGATGAACTACGCCGAATGGGACGCGATCACGAAGAAGGAGCTGTTCGATGCCGGGTCCGCACGCTAGACCGCCGCAGCCACGCTCGTGGAGAGAGCCGAGGAATCCATGAGCCGCATCGAAGCCCCGGTCCGAATCGTGAAGGGCGGGGTATCAGCGTCGGCCGATCGAGGGCTGGACCTCGACGCACTGGTGTGGCCGCGGAATGAGCCCTGCCCTGCAGGAGCCACTCCGGTCGCGGAGATCATCGAGGTGCTTGCCGAGACCGGTGCCCGAATGCGGGAGGACCCCAGTGGTCGCCTCGCGGCGGCGGCCGCGGCGATGGCCTCGTCGACAGGGCTGGATCGGCGGATCGCCGACAACAGCTACGCCGGCCTCTGGAGAGTCTTCGACCCCGAGGCGCTCCGGTGCCAGGTAGAGCACGAGCTGGGGGGATCGGACGTCCTCGACGGCTGGCGGCCGTTCGTGGGGCACGACGGGCGGACTGCGGCGGTGCGCGCCCATCCTCCCCGGCTGATTCACGTCCTCGCGGGGAACGCACCGGGCGTCGCGGCGATGTCGATCGCACGAGGTGCCCTCACCAAAGGCGTACACCTCCTGAAGCTGCCGTCCAACGACCTTTTCACGGCGCCGGCCATCCTGGAGACGATGGCCGAGGTGGCCCCCGACCATCCTGTGACCAGGTCCTTCTCCGCCGTGTACTGGCGCGGCGGCGACACCGCGGTCGAGAGCGTCCTGATGCGTCCGCAGTACTTCGACAAGCTGGTGGCCTGGGGCGGCGAGGCGGCTATCCGCTCCGCCGCCGGCTACATCGGGCCGGGCTTCGAGCTGGTGGCTTTCGACCCCAAGAGCTCGATCTCGCTGATCGGGCGGGAGGCCTGGGACACCGAGGAGTCGATGACCCGAGTCGCCTCGCTGCTGGCCGACGACGCGACGATCTTCAACCAGGAGGCCTGTACCTCCAGCCGGTTCGCCTACGTCGAGGGTGAGCCCGGTCAGATCGATGCGTTCTGTGCTGAGCTCGCCCGGGCGCTCGCCCAGGACCGGCCCACGGCATCCGCGAAGGCCGCTGCCCTTCCGGCGGAGCTGCGCGAGGAGATCGAGGTTCTGTCGCTGATGGGGGAGGACTTCGGGACCTGGGGCGACTTCGAGGGGCACGGTCTTGTTGTCCGGTCCGCCGATCCTGTGGACTTCCACCCGACCGGTAAGACGGTGAACGTCGTGCCTGTGCACAGGCTCACCGACGCGACGGCGCACGCCTCCGTGGCCACGCAGACGGTCGGGGTGTTTCCGCCCGGCCGCAAGGTCGAGATCCGGGACGCGCTGGCGAACGCCGGAGCCCAACGGGTGGTGACGCTCGGCGGAGCGATGGGGATGCGACCCGGCCTGACCCATGACGGCTTCTACCCGCTCCACCGCTTCGTGCGGTGGGTGACCGACGAGGACTGATGTGCGGATGACCGACACCCCGACCCCGGCTCTCGACCGGCTGCTCCAGCTGCTGGAGCGCCCGGACCCCCTGGCCGACGTCGACTTCGACCTGGAGGCTGCGCAGCTCGATGCCGTCCGTGAGCGGTTCGCCGACCACAGGGCGCGGATCGTGCTGGTCGACAAGCGTGCCACGGACACGGGGATCGACTCCGTCGAGAGCCTCGCCGACGTCGTCCCATTGCTGTTCTCCCACACGGCCTACAAGAGCTATCCCGAGTCGTTCGTCACCGCCGGACGGTGGGACCGGCTGCTTGCCTGGCTACAGACGCTGTCCGCGGTCCCCGTCGGCCACATAGACGTGAGCGGGGTGACCGACGTCGACGGGTTCGTCGAACGGCTCGACGCCGCCGGTTCGCATCTGCTGACCTCGAGCGGCACGAGCGGCAAGCCGTCGTTCCTTCAACAGTCTGATCTGGACGTCGAACGCGGTGCCCAGATCCTGACCGCCCTCTGGGGTTCTCCGCCACGGATACCGCGCTCCCGCGAGCATCGGGTGGTTCAGCTCGGCCCGGCCCGCGGGCCTGCACGCCTCGTCTACGCACACCGGGCGAAGTCCGACGCCTGGTCCCGGCCCGGTGCTTCGCACGCCTTCGAGGACGAGCCGCTGAGGCTCTCGGAGATCATGGCCGTGGCCAAGCTGCGGAAGCGGGTCGCAGCGGGGGAGGCCACGCCAGGAGAACTCGCGGACTTCGAGTCGGAGGCGGCGGTTCGCAGGATCCGGATGGATAAGGCATTGCACGATCTCGTCGACGTCATCCTGGAGAATCGGGGCGAGCCGATGCTCCTGACCGGGCTGTGGCGTCAGCTGTGGGACCTGGTGGAGATCGCGCGAGAGCGCGGCATCCCGGACGGGACCTTCCATCCCGACTCTGTAGTCGGAGGAGCCGGCGGGCTGAAGGGAGCCGTTCTGCCCGAGGACTACGAGGCCCAGACCCGGGCCTTCTTCGCGCCGGCGCGCTTCGTGAAGGTCTACGGCTGTTCGGAGCTCGCCTCCAGCTCGCCGATCTGCGAGGCCGGCCGCTATCACGTCCCACCGACTCTGGTGCTACTCATGTTGTCCGATGACGGAGAGACTCTCCTGCCTCGCCATGCCGGTCCCGTGACCGGCCGGGTGGGCTTCTTCGATCCGGCGCTCGACAGCCGCTGGGGCGGCCTTGTGACGGGAGATCGCGCCACCGCGGACTTCGGCCGGTGCGAGTGCGGTCGCCCGGGGCCCACGATCGAGGACAGCGTCGTCCGGTATAGCGAGCTCGGCCAAGGCGACGATGACCGGCTCCTGTGTTCCGGGACCATCGACGCCTACATTCGCGGCCTGGTCAGGGAGTAAAGGAATAGTGAGCACTACCTATCCTCATGTATTTGCCACCGGTACGATCGGCCCGGTCGAGATCGCGAACAGGATCTACTTCGGCCCCACCGCCAATCCTCTTGATGCCGGCGGTGCCCCTTCGGCGGATCTCGCGGCTTTCTTCGAGGAGCGGGCCGCCGGAGGGGTCGGTCTAATCATCCAGAGCCTCCCCGTCGCCCCGCGCGGCGGGATCGGCCGGGCCTGTCCGTCGAATGAGTCCGCTCTGCCCGCCTTCCGCGCGGTCGCGGACCGGGTCCACGGCCACGGCACCAAGCTGTTCGGGCAACTGCACTTCTTCTCTCACCTCAACTTCCAATGGGAACCGCGGTCCCCGCTCGCGCCGTCGATGAGCGTCGCCGGGACCCAACGTTTCAACAGCTACGGCGTGACGCGGGCGATGAGCGTGACGGACATCGAGGCCGTCATCAATGCGTACGCCAAGGCCGCACGGAACCTCCGCAACAGCGGCTACGACGGGATCGAGATCCACTCGACCCACGGCATGCTGCCCGAGACGTTCCTCTCGCCCTTCTGGAACCACCGTGAGGACGGCTACGGCGGCTCCGACCGGGCCCGGATGCGCTTCCTGACGGAGCTCCTCGAGACAGTCAGAGACGCAGTGGGCGACAAGATGGCCCTGGGTGTCCGTCTGCAGTGCGACGAGCTGTTGCCGGGCGGATTGGGCACCGCGGAATGCGCAGCCGTAGTAGCCGACCTTGCCGAGAGCGGACGCGTGGACTTCTTCGACCTCGACGTTTCGGTAGAGCCCGAGCAGTCCGACCTGAGCCATCCGGGACTGATGTTCTCCCCTCTAGAGTTCCTGCCTCACGTCCGGAAGGTCCGGCGGTCCGCCGGAGAAGTGCCGGTCCTCAGCGCCCCTGGCAGGCTCACCGATATGGCGGACGCTGAATCGCTGCTCGCCGAGGGCGTCTTGGACTTCGCGGGGATCGTCCGCGGGCTGCTCGCCGAGCCACGCCTGGTCGCCAACGCCCGAGCGGGTCGGCCCGAGGACAGCAGGCGATGCATCGCGGCGAACCACTGCTGCGAACGTCGCATGCAATACGGCGGGTTCGGATGCGGCGTCAACCCTGCGACCGGCCGCGAACGATTGTGGGGGCTGTCGGAGCTGCGCCCGGCTCCCGCCCGCGGCTCGGTGGTCGTCGTCGGTGCCGGACCGGCCGGAGCCGAGGCGGCGCGGGTCGCCGCGCTGCGGGGGCACCGGGTGGTCGTCTTCGAACAGCGTGACCGGATCGGCGGGCAGCTCAGGCTGTGGTCGAGGCTGCCCGTGTGTGGACCGGTGGCCGACATCGTCCCCTGGTACGAACGGCAACTCCGTGACCTGGGCGTCGAGGTGAGGCTCGGACGCCCCGCGGACGCGGCCGCGGTGCTCGCCGAGAGCCCCGATGCAGTCATCGTGGCGACCGGAGCCCGGTACGACGCCACCGGCGCGAGCGGCTACCGCCCCTCTGATATTCCCGGTGCCGACCGGGCCCACGTCCTCACCCCCGAGAACATCCTTGACGGAGGCGCCCGCCCCGCTGGCCATGTCCTGCTGCTCGACGACGAGGGCCTGCACACCGGAGTGGGGCTCGCCGAGCTGCTGGCGGCGGCCGGGGCGGAGGTGGAGCTGGTGACGCGCTGGCCCCAGCCCGCCGAGCATCTGCAGCTCACCCTGGAGTCCGACCAGATGCTGCGCCGGCTGAAGGCTCTCGCCGTCAGGTTCCGGACGATGAGCTATGTCCGGTCGATCGGGGTTCGCGACGTGACCGTCTACGACATCCACTCGGGCTGTGACGAAGTGGTTGCCGATGTCGACGCCGTGGTCCTGGTGACCTGCCGGCGCCCGGCAGGTCGGCTCGCGCCCGAACTGGAAAGGGAGGGCATGCGGGTGTTCCCGATCGGGGACGTGCTCGCCCCGAGAGGCCTACCTGAGGCGACCTACGAGGGTCATCGTTTCGCCAGGCTGCTCGGTGAACCGACGGCGCCCTCCGGCTTCACCGAGGCCTTCTGGCAGGAGATTGACCCGGCCCAGTACGCCGGCCCCGCACGATGACGGCGATCGGGAGGGTCGGGGTGTGGAGCGGTGAGATCGCCCGGGCCGAACCGCACGAGGCGGCCAGCGCGGCTGCGCTGGCCGAACAGGCGGGTTACGGAGCCGTGTGGCTGCCCGGTGGGTCGACATCAGCGCCTTTCGCCGTGGTGGCGGAGATCCTGGCTGCCACCACCAGGCTCGTCGCCGCGACCGGTGTCCTCAACATCTGGAACCACACGGCCACAGGGCTGGCGACAGCCCACCGTTCCCTCCGGGCGCGCCACGGCGACCGCTTCCTCCTCGGGATGGGTGTCAGCCACGCTCCCGTCGTCGACCGTGCCGAGCCGGGTCGGTACGCGAGCCCGCTCCGGGTCCTGGCGTCGTTCCTCGACGGTCTCGACGCCGGTGGCGCCGTGCCCGCGTCGGAGCGCGTCCTTGCGGCACTCGGACCGAAGATGCTGGCACTGGCCGCAGTCCGCGCTGCCGGGGCTCATCCCTACCACGTCACCCCGGAACACACCCGCTTCGCCCGGGAGATCCTCGGACGCGATCCGCTCCTCGCGCCGGAACAGGCAGTTGTCCTCGAGAAGCACCCGGCACGGGCGCGTGGGCTCGCACGGCAGCATCTCGCGGTGTACTTCGGCCTGCCCAACTACGTACGGAGCTGGCGTCGTCAGGGTTTCGGCGACGACGACCTCTGCGGCGGAGGGAGCGACCGCCTCGTCGACGCTCTGGTGCCGTGGGGGAGCGCGGCTCACGTCGGCCGTCGGGTCTCCGAGCATTTCGACGCCGGTGCCGATCATGTGTGTGTCCAGGTGATCGGCGACGCCGACGGCAGCGTCCCGATCCGCGAGTGGACCGAGCTCGCGGGTCGGATCGGGTGATCCGTCTCCGCCCGCGCGGGCGGCGGGCCATCCATCTTCCGCACAGCGGAATCCACATCTTGCCGCAGTCATCGCGACGTGGTGTCGTCCGTTGAACACCATTTGTCATAGTTAATCGACTCGGATGGACATTCCTCGCGACGTGCGCGTCACCGGTGTCCGCTGACGTCATGGAGGCGGCTTGCTGAACGATGATCCCGTTGCCATCGTGGGACTCGACATTCCACGTCTGGCAAACCACATTCCCGATGAGAACAGCTTTTCACTGTGCTTGAAGGCGGTTCTCGGTGCCATCGACGATGCCGGACTGAGCCGGGACGAGGTCAACGGTGCTTGTCTGACCTGGGAGAGCCAGGCGGGCTCGCCCATGAGCGGCAGCAGCAATTGGGCCCGACTGCTCGGGTCCACCTTGAACTGGGTGGCGGAGAACGACCTCGACGCCCTGGGCATCCGTGGGGTCCTCAACGCCGCCGCCGCCATCAAGGCGGGCCTGTGCGAGACCGTCGTCATCGGCGCGGCACTCGCGGGCGGTCCCGCTGTGCACGGTGCTCACCGGATGTCTCGGATCGTCTCCGCCTCCGACGAGGAATTCCCTCCGGCGTTGCTGGAGTTCAGTCATCCGTTCGGTGCGGGAGGAATCCCCCATCGAAGCGCGCTGAACGCCCGGCGGCACATGTACGACTTCGGAACTCGGCCTGAGCACCTGGCCGAGGTCGCCGCGACGATCCGGAACCATGGGCACGAGAATCCTGAAGCAGTCATGTTCGGTCGCGGCCCATACGACATCGACCAGATCATGAATTCTCGATGGATCGCCGAGCCGCTTCATCTGCTGGAGTGCGGCATGGCAGGGCAGGCGGGGGCGGCAATTGTCATCACGTCCGGGGACCGGGCGCGGCGACTGGTTCGCAACCCCGTTTATGTGCTCGCCGGGGCGATGGAGATCGTCGACGGTGCCCACGCCAACCCTGCGCTGAATCGTGATGTCGCGATGCTGGGGGCCGAGCGTATGGCGGTGGCGTTCGCGCAGGCCGGGATCAAGCCGGCCGAGCTGGACGTCCTCTCCCTTCACGATGTCACTGCGTTCGAAGTGATCCGTTACGTCGAGATGCTGGGTCTGTGCGAGCAGGGAGAGGGCGGGCCTTTCGTCGAGGGCGGGGCGTTAGGGCTGCGCGGTGGGAGGTTCCCGACGAACACCGACGGAGGAATGTTGTCTCACGGCTACGGTGGGCCCGCCTCGATGATTCTGAAGATCATTGAGGCCGTGCGCCAGTTGTCAGGGCGCGCGGGCGAGCGCCAGGTAGCGGGTGCCCGGACGGCCGTCGTCACGAACTCGATGCCTGCCGGCCAGCACCTCGAGTGCATGATCCTGGGTGCGGGGTGAGCACATGACGACGCATGACTCCTTCCGGCCGGTTCCCCGCCCCACCGCGCTTTCTCAGCCCTTCTGGGACGGATGTGATCGCGGTGTCCTGCTCTACCAGCAGTGCGCTTCATGCGGTACAGCGACGTTCCCGGCCCACGAGATCTGTCGATCCTGTCTTTCTCCTGATCTCCGGTGGACGGAGAGCAGCGGGACCGGCTCGGTCTACACGTTCACCGTCATCCACCGCGAACCGGTACCACGTTTCCCCGTGCCCACCGTTCTCGCGATCGTCGACGTCGACGAGGGCTTCTCGATGTTCTCGAACCTGGAGCGGGACGGACCGGTGGATTGGGAGATCGGAGCGCGAGTGGAGGTCCGTTTCCGCCCACAACCGGCAGGCCCGGCCCTGCCGGTGTTCGTCGCCGGTGAGGACCGATGACGCCGTCGCTGTCCGGACGAACGGCGATCGTCACCGGCGCCAGCGCAGGCCTCGGCGCCCATATCGCACGGGCCCTCGCCGGAGCGGGTGCCCGGGTCGGGCTGGTCGCCCGGCGCCGTGAGCGACTGACCCGCCTCGCCGATGACCTGCCTGGGGCAGTGGTGCTCGCTGGTGACCTCGGCCATCCCGACGACGTCGACGCCATCGCGGCCGAGGCGCTGGTGCAACTGGGGTCCGTTGACATCCTCGTCAACAACGCCGCTTGCGTGCGGGTCGGACCGGCGGAGACCGAGACGGCGGACGACATTGCGCAGATGTTCGCGGTCAACGTGTTCGGGCTCGTCCGGCTGACCCAGCGGCTCGTGCAGCCGATGCTCGATCGAGGTTCCGGCAGCATCGTGAACATGACCTCGGTCGCGGCGGCACGGGGCACCAGCTCGCCGGCCCAAGCGGCCTACGCCGCGTCCAAGGCGAGCGTCAATGCGCTCACTCGCCACTGGGCCGCTCAATGGGGGGCGCGGGGCATCCGGGTCAATGCCATCGCAGCAGGCCTCTTCCGGAGCGAACTGACCGGCGATTCGATCGACACCGAGTCGGTTCAGCGCTGGATACGGCGCCGGACGATCCTGCAGCGAAGTGGTGAGCCGGAGGACATCGACGGGGTCATCCTCCTTCTCGTGGGAAATGGAAGCAGTTATGTCACAGGACAGATTATCAACGTCGACGGCGGGTGGAGCACCGGCTGACGGCGCCTCGTCCTGCCTGCCTCGCGAATTGGTGGCCGAACCGCGCGATCGCGAGCGCTGGAGTGCGACCAGGCTCTGCGTCGGATGTTCCGAGCGGGGGGCGTGTCAGCTGGGGATCGACGTCGACATCGCGCCTGGTGGAGTTCGGGGAACCGTGCGTCTTCCCCGCCGGTACCAAGGAGGGGGCGGAGGAGCCGCGCACGGGGGCTTCATCGCTGCCGTGCTGGACGAGGTCAGCGGCCTTGTGGCGATGACCTTCGGGCGGCTCGCGGTCACGAAGTCCCTCGAGATCCGGTTTCGGCGCCCGATGCCGGTGGGTGTTCGACTGCAGGTGGAAGCGGGTGTCGTCGGGGTATCGGGCCGGGAGTGGTGGGTGGATTCCCGGATCTCGGACGGGGACGGGGCCGACGTGGCGAGCGGATCCGGTGTGTTCGTCGAGCCGCGGACGCGAGGAGGCCGGCGCTCGGAACCCCCACGTCCTGCCTGACGATCCCGGCCAGCGGAAACGCGATCTTGATCGTCGACAGTACGAGTGTTCTGCTCTTTTTGTCGGATTACGGATACTGTAGGGAGTACGGGGTGACCGACGTCTTTCACGAAGTCGATGCGGTGTATCGGCTCGAGCAGGAAAAGCTCCGGTGTCCGGTGACGGCGTTCGACGGACTCCGTGCTGCCGGACCGGTCGTCTGGCTTGAATCCCAGAAGGTCTTCGCGGTGACGGGCTATCACGAGGCCCAGACCGTCCTGGACGATGCCGTCAATTTCAGCAGTGCCAACATGGCAGGGGAGCAAGCGACCCGGAACTACGCCGAGATGCTCTCCCGTGCCGCCGCACTCGCTCGCGACGCCGGTCGCACCGGCGGGACCGCGCCCTTGGGTGACGCCCACCCCTTGGTGCTCGCCCACGCCGACCCGCCGGTCCACACGCGCCAACGCGCCCTGGTCCGGCCGTCCTTCTCGGCCGCCCGGGTCAGGAGGGCGGAGTCCCGCATCGCCGAGCTGGCCGACGGGCTCCTCGACAAGGTCGTCGAACGAGGTCGTATGGACGTCAGGGCCGAGTACAGCGATGCGCTCATGAGCCAGATCGTGACCACCGAGCTGCACTGCCCTGTCAGCGACGCCCCCACCCTGCAGCGCTGGGCGCGCATCTTCATGCGTGCAGTCGGCCGGGACCTCACCGACGCTGAGCTCGACGAGATGGCCCGCGCCCGGTTCGAGTTCGACGAGTACTTCGACCACCGGATCGACGAGGTCCGGGGACAGCCGGTCGAGGACATGCTGGGTGCGATCGTGAACGAGCGGGTGGCGGAGGACGAGGAGCCCCTGACGCGCGGTGAACTGCTGATGATCTGCGAACTGTTGCTCCAGGGCGGAACCGAGACCTCCGGAAACACCACGACCAACATTGTCCACTTTCTTGCCGGCCACCCGTCGGAGGCAGATCGGTTGCGTGCCGATCCGGGCGCGATCCCGGCGTTCATCGATGAGTACATGCGCTGGGACCAGCCTGACCAGATGCTGCACCGCACAGCTGTCAACGACACCGAGGTCGCCGGGACCCTGATCCCCACAGGCTCGGTGGTGATGGTCCACAAGGCGGCGGCGTCCCGCGATCCCCGTGTCTACGACCACCCGGGCGAGCTCGACTACTCCCGGCCGCCACAACGATCGTTGGTCTTCGGCGGTGGCCCGCACTTCTGCCTGGGTGCCGCGCTCGGCAAGGCGCAGATTCGGATCGCCCTCGAACGGCTCCTGGCCCGGGCAACCGACATCGAGCTCGCCGTCGACGAGAGCGAGCTCCGCAAGATCCCGAGCATCGTGCTCCACGGGTTCGAGCAGCTTCCCGTGCGGTTCAGGACGATCGCATGAGCGTGTCGTCGGCACGGGCGGCGTCGCGAGAGGATGTATCCAGAGGCCTCGCCGGACGGCGGATCCTGGTCCTGGGCGCGGGAGGGGGGCAGGGCAGCATCAGCGCCGCGGTCGTCGCCGCGCTGTCCTGTCGGTCCGCAGGACTGGTCCTCGCGGACGTTGACGAGCGCGCGGTCGTCAACACGGCAGAGGAGCTGGCCCGTGCCGGCGCCGTCGCGTCGGGCACGGGGTGCGATGTCACGAGTACGGCGTCCATCGACGCGGCCGTGAGGCACACGGTCCGGGTGCTGGGCGGCATCGACGGGCTGGTTACGGTGGTCGGGGGGATGGGAAGGTTCGCGCCGATGGGCCCCCTCCACCTCATGACCGACGAGCAGATCGACCGAGTGTTGGCGCTCAACCTGCGTTACGTCTTCTCGGCGGTCCGTGCGGTGCTACCACCCATGATGGCCGGCGGTGGAGGCAGCATCGTGAGCATCGGCTCCCTGAGCGGACAGGTGAGTGCGCCGAACCACAGCGTGTACGGCGCCGCGAAAGCCGGCCTTGCCCATCTCGCCCGCACCACGACCATCGAGTACGGGCCGTCCGGCGTCCGAATGAACATCGTGGCCCCCGGGCTCGTCGCCACCCCTGCGGCGGGTGAGGTGCTGAGCTCCGACACGGCCGGCGGAATGCGTAACCGCATCCCGCTCGGGCGACCCGCGACCGCCGCCGACATCGGGAACGCGGTCGCCTTCCTGGTCTCCGACGCGGCGGCCTACGTCTCCGGCCAGACCCTCGTCGTCGACGGAGGCGCGACGGCCCGGTTCCCGCTGGCCGACTGACCGGACTTTCCTTGTCACATTGTGCAGAGTCGTGGAGGTGTCATGACGGAAACCATGATCGGTGAGATCAACTCGCGTCGTCTCGAGACCCCGGGTGAGGCCGGATGGCAGAGGTCGGTCGACCCGCAGAGCGCGGACCGTTACCTGACGATCAGCGTCGACAGCCATGTCAGCGAGCCCGTCAATGTCTACGAGTTGGGCGGGCTCGACCCGAAGTACCGCGATCGCGTCCCGCATGTCGTCAGGGACAGCGAGGGGCGAGAGTTCCTCATGGTGGAGGGCTGGGACAAGCCCAACCTGGTCAAGGGAAAACCGAAGGACGGCGAGGAGCTGGCCGACCTCGAGGATCCCACCGCGGAGTTCCAGATGTGGAGCGACCGGATGGAGCCCGACGACCTCGAACGGCAGAACGCCTCGAGTACCCGCATGTTCGACGAGCCGACCCTGACCCGCTTCCGGCAGGACATGGAGCGGGACGGCGTCGATGGTGCCGTTGCCTTCGCCAACCGGGCGATCCTGAGCTGGGCGACCTACGACGACGAGTTCGCCCTGGCCATGAGCCACGCCTACAACGTCTGGGCCTGGGAGACCTACGGGGCGCACTCGGACCGCTTCATCGCTGCGGCGCAGCTGACGACCGCCGATGTCGATGCGGCGTTGAAGGAGCTGGACTGGATCGCGTCGACGGGGTTCCGTGCCATCAACATCCCGTGCAAGCCTCTCCACGGCCACCGCGGTGCGAACGAGCTGTCCTACAACCACCCGTCGTTCGACCGGCTGTGGGCGGCGATCGAGGAGACCGGGCTCCCTGTGTGCATGCACGCCGCCACCGGCCGCGACCCGCGGGCCGCGTCCGGCTCGGGTGGGGCGATCATCAACAAGGCGGTGGGATTCCTGCGGGGGACCATGGAGCCGCTGGCCACATTCCTCGCCTCCGGCGTCTTCGAGAAGCACCCCGGTCTCCAGCTGGCGACGATCGAGGCCGACTTCGGATGGCTCCCGTGGATGCTCGAGGAGCTCGACCGCACCTACCTCAAGCACCACATGTGGGTTCGGCCGTGGACGACCGAGCCGCCGAGCCACTACTGGTACACGAACTGCTGGGCGTCCTTCATGGAGGACAACGTCGGCGTCCGGCTCGCCGACCAGTACAAGCTGACCGACAGGATCATGTGGTCCAACGACTACCCGCACCACGAGGGGACCTGGCCCCATTCGAGCGCGGCCATCCAGCGGCAGCTGCAGGGCATGACCGAGGCGCAGCGCGAGAACGCCCTCGGGCTCAACGCCGCTCGCTTCTTCGGATTCAATGCCGACCACCTCCGGAGCCTGCGCACCTCGCCCTCGGCGGCGGGGACGGATCAGGCCGGATCCACGCCGTGACGATGTCGGCGACGGACCGTCCGTCGGGCCTCGGCGACAGCACGACGGAGGAACCCACGCTGCCGGGACGTTCGGGTCAGAACCTCGCGGACGCGTTCCGGTTCTGGGCGCACCACCACCGCAGCTCGCGGAACGCCGTGCGGTTCGACGACGTCGACTTCACCTGGCAGGACCTGGACGTCCTGACGGACTCGCTCGCCGCCGGGCTGGTGGCGGCCGGGGTCGGGAAGGGCGACCCCGTGGCGGTCCTCCTCGACAACAGGCCGGAGTTCATCCAGGTCGTCCTCGCGGCGTTCAAGATCGGGGCGATCGTCGTCCCGCTCAACGTCCGGGCGACGGCCGGCGAGCTCACCGGACCGCTGGCGGCGTCCGGGGCCCGGATCGTCGTCACCGAGGCGGCGCTGCGGCCTCGTCTCGATCTGGCGCTGACCTGTGCTCACGGCCTGCGCTGCTTCTCCGTCGACGACGGACAGCTCGGGGACGAGCGCTTCGAGGACCTTGCCCGGCCGGGCGAGCGCCCGCCCCGTGTCGAGATCTCGCCGTCCGACACGGCTCTGCTCTGTTTCACCTCGGGCACGACGCAGGAGGCGAAGGGAGTTCTGCTGTCCCACGGCGGCATCCTCTTCGGTGGTGAGGCGCGGGCACTCGCCGCCGGCATCACCTGGAGGGACACCCTCCTGCTGGCGCAGCCGCTGGCGTTCACCGGCGGGGTGACCAACTATCTCCGGGAGGGGATGGTCACCGGGGCGACGACGATCATCGCGGGGAGCCTTGACCCGGACTACCTGATGACGCGGATCGCGACCGAGAGGGTCTCGATCTGGCCGTGCCTCCCCGTGGTCTACGAGGCAATGATGCGCGCGCCCGCCTTCCAGGAAGCTGACCTCTCGTCGCTCCGGGTGGCCATGGTCGCCGGCTCGATGGTGTCCCGGCATCTCCTGAACGCGTTCGCGCAGAAGGGAGTGCGGCTCACCCAGGCCTACGGGCAGACCGAGACCTCGGGTGCGGTGATCGCGCTGAACCCGGAGGATGCGCTCGACCGCCTCGGCACCGCGGGAAAGCCGATCCCGCACGTCGAGGTGCGGATCGTCGACGCCTCGGGTCGAACGCTCTCCGCCGGCACCGAGGGCGAGATCCAGATCAGGTGCCCCTACCTCATGTCGGGGTACCTCGGCCGACCGGACCTGACCGCGGAGGTGATCGTCGACGGGTGGCTCCGGACCGGGGACACCGGTGTCATCGACGACGACGGTCACCTGACCGTCGTCGGTCGCCTCAAGGACATGCTGATCAGCGGCGGGCTCAACGTCTACATCGCCGACGTGGAAGACGTCCTGAGCGCCTTCCCGGGCCTTGCTGACTTCTGTGTGATCCCGGTGCCGGACGACCGGTGGGGTGAGGTCGGCATGATCGTCGTCGACGATCTCACCGGTGTCGACACCGAGCATCTCCGCGCGTTCTGTCTCGAACACCTCGCCGACTACAAGCGGCCTCGATATATCGCATCGGCGCGGGAACCCCTGCCCCGGACACTCGGCGGAAAGATCCTCAAGAGGGTGCTCCGCGAGCGCCTGCCCGCCGCTCCGGCGACGGCAGTGCGGCTGAAGTAAGAGAGAAGTTCCGTAGGACTTGTCCGTCACGAAGGGGTGGCCGTGCACGATCCAGAGAACTCCGGTGAGCCCGCGGGCCGCGGGAGCGCATTGTCGGTGCGGGAGCTGATCGACTCCGTACCGGTGTCGTGGTTCCAGCACCGCGTACTGTTGTTGTGCGTGTTGTTGGGACTGGCCGACGGTTTCGACGCGTTGGCCATCGGCTATCTGCTTCCTTCGATGGCGAAGGAGTGGGGAGTCTCGCCGGGCGAGTTCGGGCCCGCGATCACGGTCGGCCTGGTCGGGATGATCATCGGGACTACGATGATCGCGCCGCTAGCCGACCGGTTCGGGCGGCGGATCCTCCTCCTCGCCGCCACGCTCCTGTACGCGGTGTTCACCGCCGCCATCATGCTGGTCTCGTCGGTGACTCTGCTCGCGGTCATGAGGTTCTTCGCCGGCATCGGGCTCGGCGCGGTCCTGCCCAACCTGGTCGCGGTCGCCGGCGAGGTCATGCCCGGCAGGGCGAAGGGCAGGGCGATCCTCGTCGTGCTGAGCAGCACGACGGTGGGTGGCTTCCTGGCAGGACTCGTCGCGGGCTGGCTGGTGCCGGCATTCGGCTGGCAGTCGGTCTACCTCGTCGGGGTCGTCGTGCCGCTCGTCCTCGTCGGCATCGCCTGGCGAACGTTGCCCGAATCGATGGACTTCCTCGCCGTCCGTGGCAAAACCGGCGCTGCGCGGCGCACGCTCGGTCGTATCGACCCCCGCTTCGCAGAGGTCGACATCGACTTCGCCGCGTCGGCGCCCGCGGCCAGGACGAAGCGTATTCCGATCGGGCGGCTCTTCGCCGGGGGCAGGCGACTGAACACGGCGCTGCTGTGGACCAGTTGGTTCGCGTGCTTCGTGATCCTGTACTTCCTATACAGCTGGCTGCCGACCCTGCTGACGCGGGTTGGTGTCCCCCAGTCCATCGCCATCATGACGATGTCGCTGGCCCTGCTGGCCAGCACCGTCGGCGGTCTGGTCCAGGGCTGGATCATCGACCGCCGGCGGGACTTCGTCTCTCTCGCTGTCGGGCTGCCGATCTCGGTGGTCCTCATCCTCGTGGTGCCGTCCACCTTCGCCAACTCGGCGTTGTTGATGGTGGTGATCTGCCTCATCGGCTTCCTCGCAGTGGGTGTCAGCCAGGCGTTGTCGGCACTGTCGAGCGCGCTGTACCCGGTCGAGGTGCGGGCGACCGGGGTCGGCTGGGCGTTCGGGGCGGGGCGGATCGGATCTCTGATCGCGCCTCTCGTCGGGGGCGTGCTCATCACCCAGGGGGTCGCCGGCGAGCTCATCCTGCGGATGATCGCCGTGCCCGCTGCCATCGCGGCGATCTCGCTGATCGTCCTGGTCGTCAGACTGGGGCGCACCGGTGGGACGCCTGCCGACGCGGCAGACCGCAGCGACGAGCGGTCGGTGCTGGCGGGTGACGCCGACAGGGTCGCCGAGGCACCTGCCCGACCGGACCGATAGCCGGATCCCGCTTTAGACAGAGTCGAGGCCCTTCGGTGGTGGATCTCTCGCCTGCCACCGAAGGGCCTCGTCCGGCTCACCCCCTTGGCGTACCCGAGGGTCAAGCCTCCGAGGCGCCCGGTACGTCCGTGTCGCACTCGTCGAGCACCACGAATCGTTGGGTGGCGGAGGTGTCGAAGACGTTCGCGGCGTCGGTCGCGAACAGCTCCTGCAGCTCGACAAGACGTGCCATCGCAGCGTCATAGTCGGCTTGCGAGCTAAACCAGATCTCGGTGATCGCGTCGAAGGCTCCGGGACCGTTCCAGAGGCCGGAGGGCTCGATGTAGCGACGGACGTAGCGGGCGACGTGGGGCACTTCCGAGATGAGCTTCGCGTGGTGGTTCTCGTAGTAGTCCCGGAACTCCCCGTGGGTGAGGTCGACCCTCCGCCGCACGAGCGCGATTGTCTTGATCATGTAGGGTTCCTCTCGGTGGGATCAGTTCGGGCGGAACGGGCCGCCCTGCATCGGCTCGATCGACGGCAGGACGCGCTCCTCGAAGAGCCGCAGGCTCGACCAGGCGTCGTCCGGATGGATCCCGCCCATCTGCGGGTGCAGGGAGAGCACGGCCCCGTCCGGCAGCGACTGCACTAGCTCGACGCACTGCGCGGGCGTCACCACCCGGTAGGCGGGAGAGGCCTTGAGCTCCCCGATCGATGTCGGCCCGTTCACGTAGGTGCTCCCCGGCCCCCCGCTCGTGACGCCCAGCTCGTCGCGGATCCACCGGTCGTACTGGGTCGCGTAGTGCAGGAGGTGAGGACCGACTCGCCCCCACGCGTCCCCGGGGTCCTCGGCCACGTGCAGGAAGGCCGGGCCGCGGGCCAGCCAGCCGCCGGGGTCCTCGTGGCCCGCGGCGAGACGGGCTCGTCGGTAGGCCTCCCACGCGGCAGCGGTCGTCGGGCGGAAGCCGTCGGCGAGCGTCGCCGCCCGTTCGGCTGTGCGGGTTCCTCCGCCGCCGAGGAGCAACGGTAGCCGGGCGCTCGGGGCCGGGGTCACGTGGACCGTACGACCCCGGAACTGGAAGGGGGCTCCGTGCACGGCCGATCTGAGCACGGCCAGCACGTCCCCCACGGCGGCGAACCGCTCCTCCAGCACCTTGCCGAGCGACTCGAACTCGGCCTGTCGGTACCCCGGGATCAGAACCGGCACCAGCCGGCCGTCGGAGAGGTGGTCGACGACGGCGATCTCCTCGGCCAGCCGGACCGGCTCGTAGAGTGGTGCGATCAGCGCGGTCCGGATCCGGGCGGCGCTCGTGACCGCTGCGACCGCCGCGGCGAGGATCAACGGAGCTGGGAGGTAGCCGTCCTCCGCGCAGTGGTGCTCGGGCAGGTTGATCGCGTCGAAGCCGACCTGGTCGGCCCACCGCGCCTGGTCGAGTGCGCATCGGTACTGGGTCGGGCGGTCGACACGGGCGAACTCGGGGATCTGCAGGTCGCTCTGCAGCTCGAGTCTGAGCCGTCTTCCCCTGGCAGTCATGGGACCTTCGTTCACTCGGTCGGAACGGTGAAGCCGCAATGTCCTGCAAGGGGCTCGGCGTTGGACCGGCGACGGGCAGCTCTACGGCCGATGATGAGCGTTGCTCATCATCGGCCCGGGGTCAAAAGCGCATTTCCGGTCGACGGAAGCCCGCGACGTCCATGTTTGCGTCGGCGGCCGTTTCCGCCCACCGGAGGTGCCGCGTTGACCCTGGTGTGCGTCGGCGCCAACGATGCAGCCCCCGGTACGAGGAGGTTCGATGAAGCTCACCAGGCTGCCACCGCGAGCGCGGGCCGCGACCGCAATCGTGGGGGCCGCGGTAGCGCTGCTCGTAGCGGCATGCGGTTCCGCCCCGGCAGCTCCGGCAAACGCCGCGGAGACGACCCCGGAGTGGGCCCAGGTGTTGTCCGATGCGAGCCGGGAGGGAAGCGCGGTGGTCTACACCTCGTTCCGGCAGAACCAGCAGGACGCACTCCTGGATGCGTTCCACGCCAAGTACCCGGCGATCGACGTGCAGATGTCGCGTGTGGTCGCAGGGGTCGCCGGAAAGATTCAGGCCGAGAAGCAGACCGGCGCTGCCGGTGCGGATGTCGTGGTGACGACCGAGGCGCAGCTTCCGGACCAGCTCGCTCCCGCCGGCGACCTGATGACCATCGAGGGTCCTCACGCCGAGCAGTGGAAGGGCAGCCCCCACTTCGATGGGAAGTCGTTCCCGGCGACGTTCAACGTCTGGGGCCTCACCTGGAACACCGACCAGGTGAAGCAGGCGGTCACCACCTATCGGGATCTGCTCCGTCCGGATCTGGTGGGGCGGATCGGCCTGCTCGACGTCGCCACGGGACCCGCGGTCGCCGACTTCTACCAGTTCCTCGAGCAGACCCAAGGCCCAGACTACCTCGCCGCTCTGGCTCGGCAGCAGCCACGGTTCTACCCGAGCGCCGTTCCGCTCCAGCAGGCGGCCGTCGCCGGCGAGGTGGCGGCGATCGGCATGGTGGTTCCCGATGTCCGGGAGGACGAGAGGTCGGGGGCGCCGGTGGGGTTCGCGCTGCCCGACCCGGCGTGGGCAGCCCCTCAGGTCGCTTTCGGGGTGACCTGGGCGAAGCACCCCAATGCCGCTCGGGTCCTGCTGGACTTCATGATGTCGCCGGAAGGCCAGAACGCCCTCGCCCTCAACGGTGTCTCGGCGCTCCCCGGAACCTCCGGTCTGGTCCCCATCGACAAGGTGAGGATCTCCCCGGTTGCCCCGTCGACGCCCGACGCGATAAAGCAGTTCGACGCCCGATGGGGCGAGCTGTTCCGGAAGTGACGCGATGACCGCAGTTGACACCGCGCCGCCCGCTCCCGTCGCGATCCGGGAGCGCCGCAGGCCACGGTCCGCCACCCTCGGCCTGGTCGTGCTGGTCGCTCTCCTCGGCTACCTCGTGTTGGTGCCGCTGATCCAGCTGCTTGTCGCCGTCGCCGAGGGAGGGGCGGCGGCGGCCGGTAATGCGGTCGCCGGGCGCGGCCTGGGATCGGCGATCGTCACGACGGTCGTCTTGACCCTCGGTTCCCTGGCGATCGCGATGGTCCTCGGCGTCGGAATGGCGGCTCTGTCGGTCCGGTTGCCACGTGGCTGGCGATGGACCGCCGTCTTGCCGATCCTGCCCGTCGTCGCCCCGGCCGTCGCGAGCGTAACGGGATGGGCGTTCCTCTTCTCGCCACGCTCGGGGTACGCCAACGCGCTGCTCCGGATGGTGCCGTTCGTCGGCGGCGACAGCGGTCCGGTCGACGTCTACACGGCGCCGTGGATCGTCGTCATCACCGGCATCACCTTGAGCTCGTTCGTGTACGTGTTCGTGCGGACCGGCATGCTGAATCTCGACCGCGGGCTGCTCGAGGCCGCCCAGGTCGCCGGTCTCTCACCGGGCAGGGCGTTCCTGCGGATCCAGCTGCCCCTGCTGCGGCCGGTACTCGTCTACGCGGCGGGGATATCTCTGCTGCTAGGACTCGGGCAGTTCACGGTGCCGTTGCTGCTCGGTACCGCGTCCGGAGTCGAGGTGCTGGCCACCAGGATCTATCGGTTCACCGCCGACACGCCGGCCGACTACGCGGCCGCTGCCCTGGTCGGCTCGCCTCTGCTGGTGCTCGGCATCGCCCTGGTGCTGCTGCAGCGCCTGGCGCTGGGGGACCAGACCCGGTTCGTGGCCCACTCCGGCAAGGGGGCCTGGCGGACGAGTCGCCCGGTGCGCTGGGCGCCCGTTCCGCTGCTGGTCTTCGCGCTCGTGGCGGTGGTGCTGCCGTTGGCCGCGCTCGTCGTCGTCGCGTTGTCCCCCTTCTACTCCGCGCGGATCCAGCCGTCCATGTTCACCCTCGCCAACTTCACCAGGCTCTTCCGTACTCCGTTCGTCCTGGATGCGGTGATGACGAGCCTGATGGCCTCGATCGCCGGAGCGCTACTGGCTCTAGTGCTCGGCTACCTCGCCGCGACGGTGATCCACGAGCGCCGGTGGCCCCGTACCGCCCGGATGTTGGACGTCCTGGTCAACCTGCCCCTCGGCGTCCCCGCGGTGGTCTACGGCGCGGGCTTCCTCTACGCTTACTCGCGGCCACCGGTGGTGCTCTACGGCACGGACGCCGTGATCGTGGTCGTCTACCTGACCCTGATGCTCCCGTACGCGACTCGGTCGCTGCTCGGTGCGCGTATCGCCCTGGGCGACGACTACCTGGCGGCGTCCCGCGTCGCCGGTGCGGGTCCACTGCGGACGCACCTGCAGATCGTCGTTCCCCTGATGCGGGCGGCCATCGGCGGCGCGGTAGCACTGATGTTCGTGCTGCTCACCCACGAGTTCACCGCCTCCCTGCTGGTGCGCTCCGGAACTACCCAGGTCATGGGCACCAAACTGTTCGACCTGTGGTCCAACGGTTCCTATCCCCAGGTCGCGGCCATGGCCCTGGTGATGACCGGCATCACCGCGGCAGGCGTGGTGGTCGCCATGGCGGCTAGTGGCGGCTCGAACCCCCTCGAACGGCTGTGAAATCTCGCGAAGGAGGAGCGCCGACCATGACGGGTGTGCGCCTGGACGCCGTCAGCAAGATCTACCCGGGTCGCCGCGGTCGCCCCCCGGTGGCCGCGATGGACGGGCTCGACCTGGACATCGCACCGGGCGAGCTCCTGGTCCTGCTCGGGCCGAGCGGATGCGGCAAGAGCACGACACTGCGGTCCCTGGCCGGGCTGGAAACCCCCGATTCGGGCCGGATCGTCCAGGGCGACCGGGTCGTGTTCGACTCCGCCCAACGGCTGGACGTCCCGCCCGAGCGACGGAACATCGGGATGGTCTTCCAGTCCTACGCGCTGTGGCCCCACAAGACGGTGCGCGCCAACATCGGATATCCCCTCACGGCGCGCAAGCTGCGCAAGCCGGGCTGGGTCGAGGAGGCCGCTGCCCTGGTCGACTGCTCCGAACTGCTCGACCGCTATCCGGCGCAGCTCTCGGGAGGACAGCAACAACGGGTGGGGCTGGCCCGTGGCATCGTCGCCCGCCCGGACCTGGTCCTGCTCGACGAGCCTTTGTCCAATCTGGATGCCCGGCTGCGCGACCAGGTGCGCACCCAGCTGCACGAGCTCCACCGAAGACTGGGCTTCACCGGTGTCTATGTGACCCACGACCAGGTCGAGGCCCTCGCGCTGGGAGACCGGGTCGCGGTGATGCGGGCGGGCCGCATCGAACAGCTCGGCACCCCCGAAGACGTCTTCTCGAGTCCCGCGACGGAGTATGTCGCCGATTTCGTCGGGTTCACCGAGCGACTGGACGTCACCCGGACCACAGGTGGCTGGGAAGCTGCCGGGCGACCCCTGGTCGGCCTCACAACGGTCTGTTCCGGCGAGCCGGACAAGGGCGCCACCCTGCGTTTCCGCAACGACGACGTCCGGGTTCTCCCTCGGGGAACGGACCCGGACGGTCTCGTCGGGCTGGGCTATGCGACGGTGCTCGACCGCTCATTCCTCGGCCGCTCGGTCGAGCTCACGCTGGACGTCGTTGACGGTGGCGTGCTGCGGGCACATCTCGCGCCGGGTGACGGACTCGCGTCCGCGGCGGCGGGCGACCTGGTGACCGTCGCGATCGCGGCCGATCGTGTACTCGCCTTCGGCAGGGGCAGGACGAGCGCGTCGAGCACGAGCCGGGCGGCCTCGTGAGTGGTGCCGGCAGGGGTGAACGCTTCGACGGCCGGGTCGCCGTCGTCACCGGTGGCGCCGCCGGGATCGGTCGGGCCACGGCTCGGCTGTTCGCGGCGGAGGGAGCCGCGGTGGCGGTCGTCGACCGGGACCTGGCGAAGGCCGAGACGGCCGCGGGGGAGCTCACCGCGGCCGGGTCGACCACCCTCGCGCTTGCCTGCGACGTCGCGGACGTCCGGGCCGTGGAGCAGGCATGCTCAGTGGTGATGGACCGGTTCGGGCGCATCGACGTGCTGGTCAACAGCGCTGGCAGGACGGGTCGGGGACCTGCCGAGGCCAGCTCGGACTTCGCCGACGTCCTCGCCGTCAACGTGCTCGGCACCTACTACTGGTCCCGTGCGGTCGCCACGGCCTGCATGCTGCGACAGGGCCGCGGGGCCGTGGTGAACGTCGGATCGCTCGCAAGTCTTGCCGCGGTCCCGGGTGACGTGGCCTACACGACCTCCAAGCATGCCGTCGTCGGCCTGACCCGCACCCTCGCCGCCGAGTGGGCGGGGCGAGGCGTCCGGGTCAACGCGATCGCCCCGGGCCTCACACTGACCGGAATGGTCGACGGATGGCGGGTCGGCGACCCGGAGCGGTTCGCCGCGCGCCTCGCCCGCATTCCGATGGCCCACCCGGCCACCCCGGAGGACCAGGCACGGGCCATCGCCTTCCTGGCCTCCGACGACGCGGACCACGTGACCGGTGTGACCCTCCCGGTAGACGGCGGGCAGGCCGCACTGAGCTCGGGCTTCGTGTCCGGCCCCACCTTCCGCTGACCGGATCGCCGATCTTGGTGACCCATGGGGGTGGCGGGAGAATCGAGATCACGGTGAGGGGCGGGTCCCGGACTGGGTACTCCGTGCCGTGGCCCGCCTCCATCGGTCGACATCGACCCACGAGCACAGTGGAGGACATCGCATGAAGGTGAGTGGGCTCGACGGCAAGGTCGTGGTCGTGACCGGGGGAGCCGGTGGGATCGGCGCCGCGACCGTCGAGGTCTTCGTCCGCCAGAACGCATCCGTGGTGATCGCGGACATCGACGGCGACCGGGCGGCGAAGCTGGCCGCCACGGTCGCGGAGTCCGGGGGATCCGCGCTGGGCGTCGGCGTCGACATCTCCGACGAGAACTCCGTCGCCGAGATGTTCGGCACGGTGGCGTCGACGTTCGGCGGGTTGGACGTGTTGCACAACAACGCGTTCCCGCAGCACCTGGCACACGAGGACGGCCCGGTGGCCGAGACCCCGGTCGAGGTCTGGAAGGGGATCATGGATGCCGGTCTCACCGGCCCGTTCCTCTGCAGCCGGTACGCCATCCCTCTGCTGATCGAGCGGGGTGGCGGGTCGATCGTCTTCACCTCGTCGATCCAGGCGCTCTACGGGGACACCGGGGTGTCCGCGTACGCAACGTCCAAGACAGGGCTCCTTTCCTTGACGAAGTCCATCGCGACCCAGTACGGGCGGCACGGGATCCGTTGCAACGCGGTGTGTCCCGGGCACATCCCCTCACCACGTGTCTCGCCGGAGAAGAAGGCCCGGCTGGTTCGCCAGCAGCTGCTCGCCCGCGACGGGATGCCGCAGGACATCGGCAACATGGTCGCCTTCCTGGCATCCGATGAAGGCTCCTTCGTGACCGGGCAGGTCATCCCGGTCGACGGCGGCACCACAGCGCACACACCCGCCTACGCCGAAGGCGGCGCGCTTGCCTGACCCGAGCCCCGCACGACCAACTCCGACCGCAACCGACGAAAGGGCTCGGGTGGCCACGGATCATCTGCTCTACCGCGAGGACGGGTCGGTCGCGACCCTCACGCTGAACCGGCCGGAGGTGCACAACGCGATCTCGGCCGAGATGCGGGAGGCGCTCTACGGCAGGCTCACGGAGTTCGAGGCGAGTCCCCGGCTCCGCGTGGCGGTCGTGACGGGAGCTGGTGATCGCGCTTTCTGTGCGGGCGCGGACCTGGGCAAGCTGATTCCCGCCGTCGCCGCCGCCGGCAGGCCCGACGACACGGCGGCGGACGGCACCGCGCGCAGACCGTTCCTGGGCATCACCAAGCCCGTCATTGCGGCGATCAACGGCCACGCCCTCGCCGGCGGTATGGAGCTGGTGCTGGGGACCGACATCCGCATCGCCAGCGAGCATGCGACCTTCGGACTCCCGGAACCGCGTTGGGGCCTCGCGCCCTTCGGAGGGTCCCATGTGCGCCTGCCGCAGCAGATCCCGTGGGCGAGGGCCATGGAGATCCTGTTGGTGGGTGACCGGATGTCGGCGGCGGAAGCGCAGGCGATCGGTCTGGTCAACCGCGTCGTCCCGCACGAGGAGCTCCTGACCACGGCCTACGTTCTGGCCGAGCGGATCTGTGAGAACGGCCCACTGGCGGTGCGGCGGATCAAGCAGACGGTGCTGGCGGCGTACAACCGGCCGTGGGAGGAAGCCTTCGCGATCGAATCTCGGAGCTCGGAGGTCATCCTCGCGAGCGCCGACGCGGCGGAAGGGCCGAAGGCCTTCCTGGAGAAGCGAGCACCGCGGTTCACGGGTCGCTAGTCCTGTACGTGCCGAGCTCAGCGGGCCGCCTGGCTTCAGCTGCCAGGCGGCCCGCTCTTGTCTCAACCCTCGTCAGCCGAACTTCAGGTGGATGGCGTCGAGTGACATGTTCGACGCCAGTCGCTGCTTGGGGGCCGGGAAGGCCGGATCGAGCGAGTACTTAGGAAAGCGCTTGTGCCAGTCCACCAGCGCGATGCGCATCTCCTCGCGGGCGAGGTGTGCGCCGAGGCAGCGGTGGATGCCGACGCCGAAGCCCCAGTTCGGATTGTTCTTCCGGTCGATCTTCGCCTCGTTGGGGTTCTCGAGTAGGCGCGGGTCCCGGTTGGACATCCAGAGCGGCAACCAGACCATCTGGTCCTTGTGTAGCTGCACGCCATGGAAGTCGACGTCTTCGGTCACCTTGCGGGAGGTAGCCACTAGTGAGTAGAGCCGCATCATCTCCTCGATCGTCGACGGCGCGAGATCGGGGTTCTCCCGCAGCTTCTGCTGGTCCTCCGGATGGGTCGCGAGATGCAGGAAGGAAAATGACGTCTGCATCGCTACCGTGTCGAGGCCGGCCATGAACAGAAGAAGGCACAGGCTCTGGATCTCCTCGTCGGTGACCGCCTTCCCGTCGATCTCCCACTGCGTGGCCTGAGAGATGATGTCGTCACCCGGATGGGCGCGCCGGTGCGCGATGTACTCCTGGAAGTAGGCCAGGATCTCTCCGACGACCCGGGACACCTCCGCCTGGTCGGCCCAGTTCGGCGCCCGGACGGTGGCGTCTTCCCAAGCGAGGAACTGGGCGGTGTCCGACGCGGGGAACCCGACCAGGTCCATGAACACACTGGTCGGGTATCGGAACGCGAACTCTTCGATGAACTCGCATCCCTCCTCCCCGAGCTGGTCCAGGTAGGTGGTGCACCACTTCTGGATGTTCGCCTGCCGGTCGCGGACCGAGCTGGGGGAGAAGAGGGGGCCGAGAAGCTTCCGCCACTGCCCGTGCTGCGGCGGGTCCACATTGACCGGAACCCAGCGGAAGTCGGGCTCGGGGTTGACGTGGATGATGGACGAGCTCGAGAACAGGCTCGTGTTGAGGAACGCCTCCTTCTGGTGGTCAGCCCGGGTGATCGCGACGAAGTCCGCGATGTCGCCCGAGTAGAACGGGGCCCGTTCCCGCATCTCGTCGAAGCGGGAGTAGTGCTCGAGGGCATCGGACGCCTGCAGCTGGTCGGTGTAGTGCAGCACCGGGCACTTGCCCTGGCTCGTCTCGTCGTTGGTCTCTGACTGCGTTGTCATGTTCAGTCCGTTCCCCAGGTGGTGGGCGGCGGGCGGGTCGGATGGACGTCGAGGCGGTCTCTGGCCATGTGGCCGGGGTATCGCACGAGCATTGCGAAGCGCACACGGAGAGCGGAACCACTGACTTCCGCTGTGCGGGAACGCGAGGACGTGGTCCGCGAGCGAGGCTGCGCGTTTCCTACGACCGGAAGTACGAAGTTGGCGACGGGGGGCGCGCCCGGCATGCTCGGGCGACCGACGGGGAGGGGCTCACAGGTGTCCGCACGTGATGTTGGGAGGCGGTTCCCTACCGGGCTCCCTGTCGTCCTGATGCGCGGCGGCACAAGCAAGGGAGTGTTCGTGCACGCTCGTGACCTGCCCGCGGAGCCGGGACCCGCGCTCGATGACCTCCTGCTGCGGCTCATGGGCAGTCCCGATCCCGTCCAGATCGACGGGCTCGGGGGCGCCCGCTCGAGTACGAGCAAGGTCATCGTCGTGGCCCCGTCCGCAGAGCCCGGCGTGGACGTCGACTACTGGTTCGCCCAGGTCTCGGTGGACTCACCCGCGGTATCGTGGAGCGGCAACTGCGGCAACCTCACCACCGCGGTCGGCCCCTTCGCCCTGGACGAGGGTCTGGCCAAGGCGGTGGGGCCGACCGTGACGGTGCGGATGCGCAATCGCAACACCGGTGTGGTCGTCGACTCCACCTTCGGCGTTCGAGCCGGCCGGGCGGAGACAGCTGGCGACTGCGTCGTGGCCGGCGTCCCTGGCAGCGGCGCACCGGTCACCACGAGATACCTAGATCCTGTTGGTGGAACCCTCGGGTCGATGTTCCCGACGGGTTCGACGCGGGAGCCGGTCGGGGACGGCGCCGGCGCGGTGGAGGTGTCCCTACTCGACGTGACACACCCCTACGCCTTCGTGCGCGCCGCCGATGTCGGCGTCGACATGGCCACCCCGGTGGCCGAGCTGGACGGAGACACACACCTGCGCGACCGGCTCGAGCGGATTCGTGGGGCCTCCGCCGTCGCCCTCGGACTCGTCGCCGACCCGACCGATGCGGCCGCGAGGGTCCCGGCGCTCCCGAGACTGATCCTGGTCGGTCCCGACGATGGTCGGGGTGGGGCCACCGGCATCCGGACGGTCGCGGTCTCGATGGGACGGATCCACCACGCCCTCCCGATGACCGGTGCCCTCTGTCTCGGAGCGGCGGTGGCGTGCGGGGCGGAAACCCTGCCGAGCGAGTTCGCGTCGTGCCCCGACGGGATGCTCGACATCCGGCACCCGAAGGGCACCACCACGGTCACGGTCCGGACGAGCGGCACCCCGCCCCACATAGCGATCGAGTCGGTCGGCGTGGTTCGCACAGCCCGCAGGCTCCTCACCGGGACCGCCCACCTTCCCCGAACCGACTAGCCAGGAAGAAGTTCAGCACCATGAGCGAGCACTACCCGAACATCGTCGAGCCCATCCGGTTGGGACCGGTCGAGCTGCCCAACCGCCTCTACTTCGGACCGCACGGCAACCCGCTCGAGGTCGGCCGTGGCCCGGCCGAGGACTTCGCCGCCTACTACGGTGAGCGCGCAGCGAACGGCGTAGGGATGCTGATCCACAGCCTGCCGCTCTTCCCACGCGCCGGTATCGGTCGTGCCTGCCCGAGCGTCGACGAGTCGGTCCCTGCCTTCGCCGCCGTTGCCGAGCGGGTCCACTCCCACGGAGCGAAGCTGTTCGCGCAGGTCAACTACTTCTACGACTTCCCCGTCCAGTGGGAACCGCAGACGCCGTTCGCGCCGATGCTGACGCCGTCGGGTACGGCCAGCTACATGACATTCTCGACGACGCGGGAGATGACGACCGCCGACATCGACGCAATGCTCGCCTGCTACGCCCGGGCAGCAGCCAACCTCCGGCTTGCCGGCTACGACGGCATCGAGCTCCACAGCACGCACGGGATGCTGCCCGAGATGTTCCTCTCACCGTATTTCAACAAGCGCACCGACCGGTACGGCGGAAGCGTGGAAGGGCGGACGCGCTTCCTGTGGGAGGCCCTGTCCGCGATCCGCGACGGTGCGGGTCCGGAGCTTGCCGTCGGGATGCGTTTCCAGTGCGACGAGCGCCTGCCGGGCGGCATCGACACGGACATGGCGCACGAGGTGCTGGGCCGGATCGCCGGCGACGGTCTGATCGACTTCGTCGACCTGGACATCTCCGTCGAGCCGAAGGGGTCGCTGGACGCCATCCCGCCCTACTTCCATCCCCGGCAGGTCTACCGGCCCTACGTCGAGAAGGTGCGGTCTGCTGCGGGGCAGACCCCGGTCCTGAGCACGCTGGGGCGGATCACCGACATCGCGACGGCGGAGCAGGCACTGGCCGACGGCGTGGTCGACGTGGTCGGCATGGTCCGCGGCCTGATCGCGGAGCCGGCCCTGCTCCGCAACGCCCTCGAGGGGCATCCCGAGCGCAGCCGTGCGTGCATCGGCGCGAACATGTGCCAGGACCGCCGCCGCAACGGCGCCGTGGGCTGCGGCATCAACCCGGCCACGGGCCGAGAGCGGCGCTGGAGGGAGTCGCCCGGTGATCGCGCGACACGGCCGGGCAGGGTCGTCGTGGTCGGCGGTGGTCCCGCGGGCCTCGAGACCGCGCGGGTGGCCGCACAGCGGGGGCACCAGGTAGTCCTCATGGAGCGCGGGGACGTCCTCGGCGGTCATCTGCGCTCGTGGGCGACACTGCCGGATCGAGAGCTCGTCGGACTGACCGCGGACTGGTACGCAGAGCGGCTGGCAGACCTCGGGGTAGAGGTCCGGCTGGGTGTCTCGGCCACCCCGGAGTCGGTACTCGGCGAGTCGCCGACCGCCGTGGTCGTCGCGACCGGCGCGGACTACGTCGCGACGGGGGAAGGCGGATTCCTGCCGCAGCCGATCCCCGGCGCCGACCGGCCCTTCGTCGTGACGCCCGAGGCGTTCTTCGACGGGAGCTACCGGCCGACCTCCGGCCGCGTCGTGATCCTGGACGACGAGGGTATGAACGCCGCTGCGGGGATCGCGGAGCTCCTCGCGCAGTCCGGCGTCGACGTCCACTTCGTCACCCGGCACGGGGAGCCCGCGCACAGCCTCGCCGGCACGTTCGAGCGGGAGTTCATCGTGCCGCGGCTCAAGCGCCTCGGGGTCACCTTCCACACGCTGAGTTACGTCGGAGAGATCGGCGACCGGCAGGTGACGCTGTTCGACGTTCATGTCGAGGAGCAGCTGAGCCTTGTCGACGAGGTCGACGGGGTCATCCTCGTGACGATGCGCCGCCAGCGTGACACCCTCAGCGCTGCACTGGAGACACAGGTGGAGCAGGTCTTCGTGGTCGGGGACGCGTTGGCCCCGCGCGGCCTGCCCGACGCGACCTTCGAGGGCCAGCGGTTCGCGCGGCTCATCGGGGAGCCGATGGCACCCCGGACCTTCACCGAGGCCTACTGGGAGCCCCTCGCCCCGGAGGTGTTTCCCCGTGCCGCAGCGGTCCTGCAGCCGGCGACCGATGCCTAGCTGCAGTGGGCGCACTCACTTCCGCTCGCCGGAAGGCGATCGTTGCCGCTCCCGGAGCGGGCGCCGATCCTGGAACTGTTGGAACGAACGGACTCAAGAGGAGAGGCGACATGGCTGAACAGGGCCCCTTCAAGCTCCGCGGAGTCAACCACCTCGCGCTGGTGTGCGCCGACATGGACCGCACGATCGACTTCTACGAGAACGTGCTCGGTCTGCCGGTCATGATGACCGTCGACCTCCCCAACGACATGGGCAAGCACTTCTTCTTCGACATCGGGAACGGCGACACGCTCGCCTTCTTCTGGTTCAAAGACGGCCCGGCGGCCGTTCCCGCGGCGATGCCGACCACGTTGCCGGCTCAGGGTGAGTTCCTGACCCCTCCGGGCACGATGAATCACATCGCGATCAACGTGTCGCCGGATGACATCCACGCCTACGCGAAGGTTCTCCGCGAGCGCGGCATCGAGTGCAGCAAGGTGACCAAGCACGACAACAGCAAGGAGGGCTGGTCACGGACGGACAACGACAAGGTGTTCCTGAAGTCCCTCTACTTCTTCGACCCGGACGGCATCCTGCTGGAGTTCGCCTGCTGGATGCGGGACCCGTCGACCCTGACCGACAGCGATGTCAACTTCCGGCCGGAGACTCTTGTCGGAGCCGACATCGCAGCGGCCGGCGCCCGCGCCTGAGCTAGCTCGTCTCCGGCCGTCGGGGCTCGCGGTTCTCCGGCGGCCGGGTCCGGAGGAATGATGGGATTCGACATGGTGACAGGTAGCCTGGCGCAGGTGACCACTCGTGATGGCGCCACCTACGTGTCATCGCGGCGGAAGCGGCAGCTCGCACAACCACGCACCTTTGCCGACCAGGCAGCCGAGATGATCCGTGAAATCATCGTCTCCGGCGAGATCAAGGGCGGCGACCGGTTGAACGAGGTCGCCCTCTCGCAGATGCTGGGGATCAGCCGCTCGCCGATTCGGGAAGCGCTCAACCTGCTGGCCAGCGAGAAACTTGTCGTCCTGAACCCCGGCAAGGGTGCATTCGTACCGACGATCACGCCGATGATGCTCCATGAGCTCGGCGAGGCACGTCTGTCCCTGGAGTGCGCTGCGGCCGCGCTGGCCGCGGTGCGCGCGACAGACGCCGACATCGAGGCCATGGAACGGGTGCTCGCGGATGCGGAGCGAACCCTCCGCGCGGACGACAGCCGCTGGCCCGCCGAGTTCGATCTCCATGACCTCATCCTGCGGGCCAGCGGTAACTCGGTCATCGAGGAGCTGGCGTCGTCCGTCAACACCAGGATGCGACTGGCCCGCCTCGCTTCGGGACACAACAGGACGCGCGCTCGTGAGGCGTACGAGGAGCACGTCGCCATCGTCGACGCCCTCCGTGCGAGGGACCCGCGAGCCGCCGAGAAGGCCGTCCACGCCCACCTCGAGCTCGCGGTGGTGAGCGCGCGCGATGCCCTGACCCGGAAGGACACCACCGCCGACAGGCCGACGCGCCGGCGGCCGTAGGGCCTGCATTTCACATCCACACCACCGCTGGCGACGTGGGCGTCGTCCTGACGATGCCTCATGTCCGCCGCCTGTGAACGGTCATGGCGCGACCCGTCCGCGCCACGAGAGGACGAATGTCATGGACACCAGCGACGGCGTTGAGCGGATGTTCGTCGGTCTGCCCTCGCCGATCAGCGGCCCGGCAGGGGCGGGGGGCCACCCTTGCCAGGGGCTCCTGCACCGGCGGCGAGGGAGTGCACCGAAGGTCGCGATTATCGCGACGCACTACAACGTCGACTTCTCGGAGCACTACCTGGCTCCGCTCCTGGCCGAGCGCGGGATCGCGTTCCTGGGTTGGAACACCCGCTACCGGGGCGACGAGATCCATTTCCTGCTCGATCACGCCGTGGTCGAGATCGGGGTAGGGGTGCGGTACCTGCGAGAGCAGCTCGGTGTCGAGAAGGTCATCCTGCTCGGCAACTCGGGTGGGGCATCGTTGATGTCCTGCTACCAGTCCCAGGCGGTCGAACCGAACATCGAGCCGGTCGCCGGGATGCGCCCGGCCCGAGGGCTCGACGATCTCCAGCCGGCGGACGGCTACATCTCGCTGGCGGCGCACCCGGGTCGACCGGACTGCCTCACCTCCCGGCTCGACGCCTCGCTGCTCGACGAATTCGATCCGACGGTGACCGATCCCGACCTCGACCTGTGGAACCCGGAGAACGGGCCTCCCTATACAGAGGAGTTCCTTGCCCGTTACCGGGAGGCTCAGCTCGCCCGGAACGGCCGCATCACCGACTGGGCCGAGGCCGAGCTGTCCCGGCTGCGCAAGGCCGGCGTCAGCGACCGCGTGTTCGCCGTCAGCCGCAGCTGGGCGGACCCCCGCATGATCGACCCTTCCATTGAGCCCTCGGACAGGAGGCCCAACTGGTCCATCGGTGGCGACCCCCAGCGGGCGAACTCGTCGGTGTGGGGGCTGGGCGTCGCCAGCACGTTGCGCACCTGGCTGTCCATGTGGAGCATGCGGACCTCCCAGTGCCGGGCGGAACCGCACCTGGCACGGGTAACGGTCCCGTCGTATGTTCTGCATGCCACCGGTGACCCGGGCGTGTACCGCAGCGACGCGGACAGGATCTTCGCCGCGATCGCCTCGGCCGACAAGGAGTACGCGGAGATCAGCGCGAACCACTACCTCAACGACGCACCCGACACTCGCGACGAAGGCGCCGACCTCATCGCCGAGTGGGTGGCGAAGAAGTTCGGGGACCTCTCGTGAGCGGCGTGCTGGAGGGCCTCACCGTCCTTGACCTGTCGTGGGGTGTGGCGGGCCCGATCACAGGCATGATGCTGGCCGACCAGGGCGCCGCGGTCACCAAGATCGAACCGCCAACCGGGGACCCGTTCCGCGACCTGTCGGGCTACCAGGTGTGGGGCCGCGGCAAGCGCAGCGCATTCCTCGACCTCAAGGAACCACATGGGGCCGAGGCCTTCCGGAACCTTGCCGCGTCGGCCGACGTCGTCCTGGAGAGCTTCTCCCCGGGGACGATGCAGCGGCTGGGGCTCGACCACGATCGGCTCTCGGTGCTCAACCCGCGCCTGATCACCTGCTCGATCACCGGCTACGGCCAGACGGGCCCGCACGCCCACCGGCCCGCCTACGACGCGCTGGTCGCGGCTCGTACCGGTCATCAGTGGGAGTCGCGGGGCGTGGTCGGAGGGACGATCGCTAGATTGGCCGGCTCGGAGCCGATCCTCGAGGGCATCGAGGCGCCGGAAGGCTGCTGGCGTGGAGCCGAGCGGGACGGGCCGCTGTTCTCCGCCCTTCCGTGGCCGAGCCTCGCGGCGGCGTCGCTGGCCACCCTCGTCCTGAGCGCCGCCCTGCGCGCCCGCGAGGTCACCGGCCGCGGTCAGTGGGTGCAGACCTCGCTCCTGCAGGGCGTGCTGGCGACGACCGGTTCGGTGTGGCAACGCGTCGAACGCCCGGACGCACCGGACTTCCAGTCGTGGGTCAACGACCCGCGCGCCCCGCACGGTGTCTTCCGCTGTGCCGACGACCGCTGGATCCAGCAGTGGATGTCGCTGCCGAGCTTCCTGCTCGGTGCCGCGGCGGGCGAGGAGATGGCGGACGCGTCCACCCTGACCGGGCCCCGTGGGGCGACCGACAGGATCGGGCCGCAGGCGGCCGAGATGATCGTCCTGCACCACTACCAGCCGCTGATGGCGGAGGCGGTCCGTCGTTTCGACTCGGCGGACTGGTCCGAACTCGCCGCGAAGGTCGGGGTCCCGCTTCAGGTCGTCCGGTCCCCGGAGGAGGCCCTCGGGGACCCGGAGCTGATCGCCGACGGCATCGTCGTCGAGGTGGACGACCCGAAGCGTGGCCCGGTGCGGCAGGTTGGCCGCGTCATCGGTCTGTCGGGTCACACCCCGGGGCCGCTGGTGGCTCCGGTCGACGCCGGCGCGGACACCGAGGCCGTCCTGCGGGAGGCCGCGACCCGGAGCGGCCGGGACGCTGCGCAAGCTGTCGGTGGTGCGCCGCTCGCCCACGCTCTCTCCGGTATCCGGGTTCTCGATCTCGGGCTCGCCGTGGCGGGCCCCTACGGCGGTCAGATGCTCGCCGACCTCGGCGCCGAGGTCATCAAGGTGAACCGTCCGGGCGAGGAGTTCTGGATGAGCAACGCCTGGGCGATGGGGGCCAACCGGGGCAAGCGGTCGATCGGGCTGAACCTCAAGGAGGCCGGCGCCCGCACGGTGCTCCGCAAGCTCGTCGCGAGTGCCGATGTCGTCATGCACAACATGCGGATGGACGCCGCGACCCGGATCGGCCTGGACGAGGCGTCGCTGCGGGAGATCAACCCGAACCTCGTGTACTGCCACACGCGCGGCCACGATACCGGGCCGCGGGCCGGGCTGCCGGGCAACGACCAGACCGCCGGGGCCATCGCCGGGACGCAGTGGGCCGAGGGGGCGACGGACGCCGGCGGGCAGCCCCTGTGGCCGTGCACCTCGCTCGGCGACCCCGGCAACGGCCTGCTCGCTGCCATCGGCATCGTCCAAGCGCTCTACGAGCGGGAGCGCACCGGCAAGGGTCAGTTCGTGGACACCGCGATCGTCAACGCGCATCTGCTGAACAACTCCCAGGCGTGGATGACGGCCGACGGCACGGAGTCCGGAATGCGACCGCGGCTCGACCGTGACCAGACCGGGTGGGACGCCCTCTACCGTCTGTACCGCAGCGCCGACGACGCCTGGATCTGCATCGCAGTGCGGTCGCAGGTCCATTGGGAAGCCCTGTGTCGGACCCTGGGCCGCGCCGAACTGCTGGCGGACCCCCGCTTCGACGGATCCGCCTCGCGGGCGGTCCACGACGAGGAACTCACGGCCGCGCTCCGGGAGGCCTTCGCGGGGCGGACCGCGCAGGATTGGTTCGACGCGCTCGACGGAGCGGGTGTGCCGTGCGAGATCTCGACCCCGGACTTCGTGCTGGGGATGTTCGACGACGCCGATCTCGTCGAGCGGCAGGTTGTCACCTCCTACCCACACCCGGCGGTAGGGAAGCTCGAGGCCGCGGGGCTGCTGTTCGAGCTCTCCGAGACTCCGGGGACGATCGCCGGGCCCCCGTTCGTGCCGGGGCAGCACACCGACTCGGTGCTGGCCGACCTGGACTACTCCCAGTCCGAGGTGGACGGTCTGCTTGCCGAGGGTGCCGTCTTCCGGGCGAAGGGGCGCCGGTGACCGACGTCCCCCGCGTGCTGCCCGTCCTCGATCCCGACACCCGGTTCTTCTGGACGTCAGGGCGTGACGGGGTGCTGCGTATCGCCCGCTGTACCGAGTGCCGCTACTACATCCATCCGCCGGCGCCGGTCTGTCCACGGTGCAGCGCGACGGCCGTCGAGCCCGAGGCCGTGAGCGGCAGAGCGACGGTGTTCGCGGTGACCGTCAACCATCAGGCCTGGACACCGGGGTTCCGGGAGCCCTACGCGATGGCTGTCGTGGAGCTGCCGGAGCAGCCGGGGCTCAGGCTGACGACGGCGGTCGTCGGCTGCCCGGCCGACGACGTCCGCATCGGGATGGACGTGACCGTGGCGTTCGAGGACCACGATCCGGTCTTCCTCCCGCTCTTTGTCCCGGCGAGGACGTGACATGGCTCGGTTCGAGGACTCCTGCGCGATCACGGGGATCGGGATGTCCCAGGTGGGACGACACCTCGGGCGCGGCGGCCTGGATCTCACCCTCGAGGCCGCCCACGCGGCCCTGCGCGACGCCGGTCTGACCCCGGCCGAGGTCGACGGCCTCGCGACCTGGCCGGGCACGGGGGTGCCGGGTGGTGGGGCGACCCCGTTCTCCGGTCCGGGTACCTGGGAGGTCCAGGACGCGATGCGGCTGGCCTTGAACTGGCACACTGGCAGCGGCATGGAGGGTCCTGGCCAGCTCGGCGCCCTGCTCAGTGCCTGCCTGGCGGTCTCTGCGGGCCTGGCCAGGCATGTCCTGGTCTACCGGACCACGACCGAGGCCTCCGGCCGGCGAGTTCCGAAGGAGCCGCAGCGGGAGACCGGGGGATGGGCCCAGTGGTCGCAGCCGTTCGGCGGGCACAGCGGCGCCAACCGGGTCGCCCTGCAGGCGAGTCGGCATTTCCACGACTTCGGAACGACCCGCGAGCAGCTCGGCATGCTGGCCGTCACCCAGCGGTACAACGCCGGGCTCAACGACCGGGCGGTCTACCGTGATCCGCTCACGGTGGCGGACTATCTGGACGCCCGGATGATCAGTACGCCCCTGTGCCTGCTCGACTGCGACGTGCCCGTCGATGGCTCGACGGCGGTCGTCGTGTCGCACAGGGACACCGCGCGCGACAGCCGTCGCCCGGCGGTCGGGTTCGACGCCTTCGGCAGCGCGCTGACCGGACGCGCCTCGTGGGACCAGTGGGGGGGACATGAGGACCACGCGTCGTTCGGGGCCGCCCGCTCGCTGTGGAACCGGACCGACCTGAGTCCCGCCGACGTCGACGTCGCCCAACTCTACGACGGGTTCAGCTGGTCCGCCCTGATCTGGCTGGAAGCCCTCGGATTCTGCGGTACGGGTGAGGGCGGGACGTTCCTCGAGGGCGGTAAGCGCATTGCCCTCGACGGGGAGCTGCCGCTGAACACCGGAGGAGGCCAGCTCTCGGCGGGCCGGCTCAGCGGCTTCGGTCTCGTCCACGAGGCCGTGCTGCAGCTACGCGGTGACGGCGGGGACCGGCAGGTGGCGAACAGCCCCGAGGTGGCGCTGGTCAGTAACGGCGCCGGTTTCATCGCCGGCTGCATGACGCTCACGAGACTGAACTGACTATTCCTACAGGAGATGTAGTGGACATTCGAGAGAAGCTCATCCGTGAGTGGTTCGGGGCCCTGGGAGCCCGCGAGTTCGACCGGCTGCCGGATCTGCTCACCGACGACGCCGAGATGCTGCTTGTGCACTGGGACCAGGAGTCCGTCAACGCCCACACCACGGTCGAGTACGACAACCCGCTGGTCGGGCGCGCCGCCATCGTGGCGCTCTACACGCGCAGCGCGGACATCTTCAGCAGGCTGACCTTCGACATCGACCTCGTACACCTGGTCGAGGGCGGCGATCGCGCCGTGGTCGAGTACCGCAGCGACGGCATCGCAGCATCGACCGGGAAGCCCTACCGCAACACCTACTGTGCCATCTTCGAGTTCCGGGACGGGCAGATCAGGCTGTGGAAGGAATACCACGACCCGGCCGAGTACGACCGCGCCTTCTCGAAGGACTGAGCCGATGACCGACAACGGACCGGCCGGCGGAATGATCGGCAAGGTCGCAGTCGTCACCGGTGGTGGCGGTGCGCTCGGTGGTGCGACGGCGACCCTCCTTGCAGCGCGTGGAGCCTCTGTTGTGGTCGCCGACTGGAACCTCGAGAGCGCGGAGACCAGGGCGAAGGCGATCGTCGCAGCGGGCGGCACCGCCGTCGCCGTCGGGGGCGACGTCGCCGACGACGATGCGGTCGAGCGGATCTTCTCGACGGCGACCGAGGCGTTCGGCGGGGTCGACATCTTCCACAACAACGCCGCCGCCGTGCACCTCGCCCGATCCGACGGTCCCGTCGCCGACCTCACCGACGAGGTGTGGGACGGGACGATGGACATCGGCCTGCGTGGCGCGTTCCTGTGCTGCCGCACCGTGATCCCACTGATGATCGCTCGCGGTGGCGGCGCCATCGTGAACACGTCGTCCATCCAGGCCTTGATCGGGGACACCTGGGTGCCGGCCTACAGCGCGGCGAAGGCCGGCCTGCTCTCGCTCACCCGGTCGATCGCCACCCAGTACGGACGCCAGGGCATCCGGTGCAACGCGGTCTGTCCGGGTCTGATCCCCGGCGTGCGTACCGAGCCCGACATGCTCGAGAGGATCCTGCGGCGTCAGCCGGTCGGGCGCTCGGGCCGGCCGGAGGACATCGCGGAGGCGGTCGCCTTCCTGGCGTCGGACGCCGCGGGCTTCATCACGGGTCAGGCCCTGGTCGTCGACGGCGGGCTGACGGGGCACATGCCGACCTACGGCGACCCGGTGACCTCGCCGTTGGACGCACCGGCCGCGCGATGAACACGCTGACCGGCAGGCCGATCAGAACCGAACACGAAGGAGTGTCCCGCCCATGACCGGTTCAGTGGCAGACCGAGCACTCCCTGAGGAGGTGGGGCGTTTCCTGTCCCTCGACCCGGGGGTCATGTCGTGTCCTGTCGACGCCTTCGACGAGCTGCGCGACATCGCCCCGGTCGTCGAGTACCCCTCGCACCGGATGGTGGTCGTGACCGGACGGGCTGAGGTGTCGCAGGTCTTGCGTGACACCGCGACCTTCTCGAGCAACCAGCACGCCAACGAGGAGAGCTCGCACAACATGACGGAGGTCCTGCGCAGGGCTTCCGCCATCGCCCGGCAGCGTGGTGGGCACACTGACCTGCTCGACGCCTCCGGCCAGACCTACCCTCCCGTGCCGCCGCACTCGGACCCGCCGCTGCACACCCGCCAGCGGCGGCTCATCCAGCCGGCCTTCGCGCCCCGACGGGCCCGCGCGGCCGAGGACATGATCGTCGAGATGGCAGACCGGATCCTCGACGGCCTGGGCGACCGGGACCAGATCGAGATCCGGTCCGAGTACTCGGACCCGCTCATGGTCGGTTACATCCTGACCGAGCTGCACAGCGTGCCGGAGCACGCGGAGATGTTGCTGGGCTGGGTGGGGGCCTTCATCCGGATGCAGGGCAGCAAGCTGACCGACGACGAGCTCGACGAGATCGCGCAGGCCCGGGTCGACTTCGACGAGTACTTCCTCGAGCGGATCGCGGACATCCAGGCGAACGGTTCCGACGACCTGCTGGGCAAGCTCGTCGCCGCGGAGATCGAGGGCGAGCGCCTGACCGTGGCCGAGCTGCTGATGGTGGCCCAGACGCTCCTCGTCGGCGGCACGGAGACGTCGTCGACGACGACGTCGAAGGCCGTGCTGCATCTGACCCAGCATCCGGAGCTCGCCGACGAGCTCCGGGCCGAGCCCTCGAAGCTGGCCGGTTTCGTCGAGGAGACGTTGCGACTCAACGGACCCATCCACCTGCTGTTCCGGCGGGCGACCCGGGACGTCGATCTCGGCGGGGTCATGATCCCGGCGGGTACCCGGGTCGGGGTGCACCTCGGCGCCGCGGGCCGCGACGCCGAGAGCTGCCCCGTGCCGCACGAGGTGGACGTGAACCGCACGCAGCCGCCCCAGCTCATGTTCGGCTCCGGCGCGCACTACTGCGCCGGCGCCGAGCTCGCCCGCGTCCAGGTCAGGGTGGCTCTGGACCGGCTGCTCCGGCGCTACCGGCTGCTGGAGCTCCCGGTTCCGTTCGAGGACATCCGCTTCCACCCCCAGATCAACCTGCACCGGCCGGTCGAGCTGCCGATCCGGCTCGTCCGGGACTGAGCCGACCGCCCACCACACGGCGCGGCCGGCCGGCCAGGTCGGCCGCGCCTCTCGTTCTGCGCAGGGGGACCCGCCCTGGACACGACGAAGGCCTCCGATCAGCTCGGAGGCCTTCGTTCGCGTCCAGCTCCAGTCAGCGCATCCCGCGTGGTGCGACATAGGGCTGCGGGACCGTGTACCCGTCCTCCGCGAGGATCTCGGGAAGCAGTTCGATCAGCTTCTCCGGAGGTGCGTCGAGGGCAATCGCGGCGCCCGGCGTCTCCGCCATGAAGGGGCGCGCGACCCGACCACCGCCCGCGAAGAAGATCTCTCCGTTGACGGGGCAGTCCTCGTGTGCCAGCAACGCCACGATCGGGGCGACGGCCTCCGGCGGCTGCTCGTGCGCCAACCGACGGGCCTGGGCCTCGTCCGTCATGTGCTCGGCCTGCATCGGGGTGAAGGCGCGTGGCGCGAGGCCGTTGACGCGGATGCCGAGATCCACGCCCTCGGCCGCCAGCGCGCGGGTCAGCCCGTAGACGGCGCCCTTCGCCGCGGAGTAGGCGGCCATCGGTGGAGTATGGTTGCCGTACAGGCCCGCCGCAGACGTCGTGATGACGACGCGTCCGTAGCCCTGCTCGGCCATGTGCCGCCAGGCCTCCTGCGTGACTCCCCACGTCCCGAGCACGTGGACCGCCATGGTGCGCTCGAGGGCCGAGCGTTCGGTGTCCGCGAAGGACGCGGTCTTCAGCGTCCCCGCGTTGTTGACGACGACATCGATCCGCCCCCAGGCCTCGAGCGCCATGTCGATCACGCCCCGGGCGCCGTCGAGGGTCGAGATGTCGTGGCCGCTCGCCACTGCGGAACCGCCTGCGGCTTCGATCTCTGCGACCACCTGTTGGCTGCGCGCGGGACTGGCGTCCTGTAGGCCGCCATCGGACGGGCCGCCCAGATCGTTCACCACCACCCGGGCGCCGCGAGCGGCCAGCAGTCGTGCGTACGCCCGTCCCAGGCCCCGGCCTGCGCCGGTGACCACGGCAACGCGCCCGTCGAACCGCATCGCACTCGCGGCTCGGGACTCGCCTTCCTGCATTCCTGCTCCTGTCCTGCTGAATCTGTTGGACGCGTGGCCGTCAATCGCTCGCAGGGAGCTCCCGGCTCTCGCGCAGCGGCAGCGGGTTCTGGCCGTCGGCCAGCGTGCCCTTGCCGGGCTTGGTCACGAGGATCTCGAGGACGCCGCGCTCGTCCGTATAGCGCTTCCCGATCTGGGTGCCACCGTCAAGGCCCGGGACGAGCGCGAGCCCGGCTTCGGGATCCTGGCCGTGCAGGATGACCGGGGCACCGCCGCAGGTGAGCTCGACCGAGCCCGACCGCACGACGATGACCTCGGTGTCACAGACCTGGCTACGAAGCCGCTGTCCGATCTTCAGCTCCACCGATCGTTCCCTTCAACTCACGCCGCAGCAGCTTCCCGGTGGGGGAGTACGGCAGGTTATCGACGAAACGGACCACGTCCGGAGTGCGTGACGACCGCGCTCGGGTCCGAGCCCACTCCCGGATGTCGGCCTCGGTGCAGACCGCGTCCGACCGCAGAACGATGCACGCGACCGTGCGCTCGCCCCACTGGGTGTCGGGCGTGCCGAAGACCGCGACGTCGGCGACATCGGGATGGGTGATCACCGTCTGCTCCACCTCGTCAGGCGCGATGTTCTCGCCGCCCCGGATGATGGTGTCGTCCGTGCGGCCCGCGATGAACAGGTATCCGCCGGCATCCAGCCATGCGTCGTCGCGGGTGGCGAACCATCCGTCCTCGTCGAGGACCGAGCCCGTCTCCGCGTAGTCACCGGAGACCTGCGGCCCGCGGACCCAGAGCGCGCCGATCTCGCCGGGACCGAGCAGCGACCGGTCCGGACCTCGGATCTGGCCCTCGACGCCCGGAACGAATCGCCCGGCCGAGCCCAGCCGCTGCCGCACGAGGGGGTCGTCCGAGGACATCGCGTCCCGGTGGTCGTCGGGGCTCAGCACGGCGATCGTCGAGCTGGTCTCGGTCAGGCCGTACGCATTGGTGAAGCCCGTGTCCGGGAAGGCCGCGACAGCGGCCTCGAGGACCGGGAGGGGCATCCGGGCACCGCCGTAGGCGAGAAAACGCAGCGAGGGGACGTCCGCGGGCTCGCCGTCGAGCGAGTCGACGACTCGGGCCAGCATCGTCGGAACGACCATTGCCGAGGTCACCCGCTCGGACCGCACCCGGTCGAGCCACACCTGGGCGGAGAAGTCGGCCAGGTAGCTCAGGCAACGGCCCGAGTAGATGTTTGAGAGCACCGCCCCGACGCCGGCGACGTGATAAGGGGGCAGGCTCACCAACGACGTCTCCCCTGCGCCGGCGTCGAACTCGACCGTCTGCAGGATGTAGGCCATCAGCTGGTGGTGACGCAGCAGCACGCCCTTGGGCGCCGCGGTCGTGCCGCTCGTGAAGAGCATGACCACCGGCGCGCCGTCGTCGGTCTCCGGCGGGGACCAGTTCGACCCGGCCGAGGGCCCTCCGATCGTGTCCGTGTCGACGACCTCGACCACCGAGTCCGAGAGGGACAGGGCGGTGAGCTTGTCGGAATCCCCGAGCACTAGGGGGGCGTCGAGGCGCCCGACCAGCACGTCGAGCGCGTCGGCGGAGAGCCGGTAGTTCAACGGCGTGAACGGGACGCCTGCCAGAGCGGCACCGAAGAGGGCGATCGGTACCACCGCCGAGTTGACACCGACGAAGGCGAGAGACCGGGCGCCCTGGGCGTGGAGGCGTGCCGCCAGGTCACCGGCGGCACGTCTCAACTCGTCGTAGGTCAGCTCGCGGCGCCCGTCGCGCACGGCGACCCGGTCGGGATGGGCGGACACCGCCATCTCCAGCAGGAGCTCGACACCCATCAGGTCGGTCCCCCTACCGGTCGCCCGCAACGACCGGTCGTCACGCGCCCTGCTGGGAGGTCTTCGCCATCACCATCGGCGTGCCCTCGACCTCGACGCGGTGGATCTTGCGCGAGGACGTGCCATAGTCGTGGATGGCGAAGTGCTGCACGTACGGGTTGTTCCAGATCGCCACGTCGTTCTTGGTCCAGCTCCACCGGCAGGTGAACTGTGGCTGCACGGAGTGCTCGAAGAGGAGCCGCAGCAGGTTGTCGCTCTCGACGAAGGACAGGCCGTTGATCTGCTGGGTGAAGACCTTGTTGACGAAGAGGGCCTTGCGCCCGGTGATCGGCTGCTCCACGACCACGGGGTGGTCGATACCGGTCAGCGACAGATGCGGGTTGAACACCAGGTGCTTGGCGCTGTAGCCGTGATGGGCGGTCTTCCCGTCGAGGAGGTCCTTGATCGACGGTGACAGTGCCTCGTACGCCGCGGCCTGGCTGGCCCACATCGTGTCACCACCGACCGCCGCAGGCTGCTGCATGTGGAGGACGCAGAAGGACGGCGGCAGCTCCTCGCTGGTACTGTCGGTGTGCCACGTGGCGGCTTCGTAGGCCAGGCCGTTGCCGGTCGAGATGACACCGACCTGCGCGCGGCCGGCGGCTTTCTCGGCGGCGAGGGTCTTGTCGCGGAGCGGCCCGAGCGCCTCGGCCACCGCGACGTGCTGCTCGACGTCGAGGTTCTGCTCGCGGAAGAAGATGACGCCGTGCGTGGCGACCGCCTCGCGGATCGCCTGACCGGTGTCCGGGCCGAGCGGCTGGGTCAGGTCGAAGTCCTCGACCACGGCGCCGATGTGCCCGGCGATGGGCCTGCAGTTGAGTGTGGCCGACATGGTCTCTCCTCGTGGTGATCGTATTTCCGTGGTTCGGCCGGCGCAGGCGAGGCCGGCGCCGTTCACGCTCCAACCTGCCAGGCAAGAACAGGTCGGAGCGCCGTGGTACTCCCGCTCAGGCAGCGATCTGGCCGATTGCATCGTCGAGCATGCGGGCGAGAGCTGTCGCCTCTGCGGGACTGAGTGCGGTGAGGACCTGCGTCGCCCCGATGGAGAGGGCGATCTCGACCGCCGTGGCGGTCGAGCCGTCGTCGTCGGACCACCGCACGGTCGAGACGGTCAGACTCTCTGCCACGTCGTTGCTGCGGGGCATGGACAGTCGAACGCTCCCGACGGACCCGTGGCCTGCACTCTCCCCGCCCGCTTCCTTCTGCTCCGCCATCACGAACCCTCCGTCGTCCTGCGTGCGGCGGGCGACAGTGCCGCCGGGCTCGCCGAGCGACTCCGGCGGTCGTCCACCGCTCGGCCTCACCAAGCCGATGATCCGGACCTGCGCAGGCAGCGGGCAAGGCAGTGCTTCCGTTCATCGGGAAGGCGATCGGTGGTCTGACGGAGGTCACAACTACTCGCCGGGCGGAAGAGCGGCAACGGCATCGGAGTCGCCCTCGACCACGCCGATCGGCTTCGACCCGCCCGGCTTGCCGAGGGGTGCGTCGCGCCCGGGGTGGACCATGCTGAAGAACTGGGCCGAGCTGTCGAGCGCGAAGAGCTGGTCGACCGGCAGCTCGGCGTCGTGGTAGATCGCCTCCTGGGGGCAGACCGGTTCGCAGGCCCCGCACTCGATGCATTCGTCGGCCTGGATGTAGAGCGACCTCTCGCCCTCGTAGATGCAGTCGACGGGACACTGGGTCAGGCAGGTCCGGTCCTTGACGTCGACACAGGCTGCCGTGATCACGTAGGTCATGGGATCTCTCTTCGCGCTCTCTTCCCGGGGGCTTCGGGCGGATCGGGCCCGTCGCCGGTGAGACCGGACTCGGCAAGGTCAGGACGATCGACCGGCGGGAGCCGGTCGAGTCCCGGCTCCCCAGCTCGACCAACTGCTTAGCCGTGCCGCCGGTCCGGCTTCGACGACCCGGGCGATGCCTTCGGCAACGCCGACCGACGTCGCGCCGAGGGCATCCTGCATGCGGGTGGTATCGAGGAGGACCGAATGCGCCGCTTCCTCCGACTGAGCGAGCCGTGGGATCGTCCTCAGCAGCTCGCCGGCCAGCCGGCAGCATTCGGGCACCGTCACCGTCTGGGTGCCCGTGAAGTTCAGGACACGGGGAGGGACATCGGCGACCGACGGTGCCCGGATGATCTTCTCGACGAAGTCCGTCTCGTACATCGCTGTCGTCTCGTTGGCCGCGCCCCGGCGGATCGCCACAGGCTCACCTCTCGCGACCTTGTCGACACGGTTGGCCAGCAGTCCGCCGCGCTCGCTGTAGAGGCCGACGATCCGCAGGATGACCGTCGGCGTGCGCCACTCCCGGGCGAGAGACTGCACGACCTGCTCCGCGGCGATCTTGCTCATGCTGTAGTCCTCGAGCCCTGGCAGCAGCGCGAGAGGGTCCTCCTCGTGCACGGGGCGACCACCCTGGTAGGCGTAGACCGCGCCTGAGCTCGCGTAGACGAACGCCGATGCCGACCGGTAGCGACTGAGCAGCCGACCCGTCGCCCGGACGTTGACCTCCATCAAATGGTTCTGCTCCGGCGTCGCCGACCCCGCGACCATCGTCGACGCCCCGAGGTGGAAGACGACGTCCGCGCTGGCCGGCAGTACGGAGAGATCGTCGTTCTGGAGGTCGAAACCGACCGGCTCGACGCGCTCAGCGCGGAGTGCGTCGGCGGTCGCCGGGTCCCCGAAGCGAGCGGCCGCCACGACCTCGTTCTCCTTGGCGAGGGCAGAGCAAAGGGGCCTGCCGAGCAGCCCGGTCGCGCCGGTGACGACGATCCGCTTGTTCCGAAGTGGCAAGAGATCGGACACGTGTCGATCCTCCGGTCTCAGGCAGCGGGGTCGAGTCGTCTCTGCCGCCGCACCCGCATGAGTAGCGCGAGCCCGACGTAGCCGATGACGACCATGAGGCCCATCCAGATGATCGGTCCCGCGACGAAGCCCGCGCCCAGCGAGAGCTGCGCGACGGCGAACGGCGCCAGGCCCGCTCCGAGAATGGTGCCGATGGTCTGGGACAAGTTGTTCCCGGTGTAGCGGACCTCTGTCGGGTAGGTGCTCGCCACCAGCGGGAACACGGCCGGCATGAGGCTGAAAGCCACGAGGGTGTACAACGACATCGCGACCACGATTGCGCCGAACGAGGTGGCGCTGGCGAGGATGAGGAAGATCGGCACGGTCGCGACGGCGACGAGCAGGAGACAGTAGCGAGCGACACGGGCTCGACCGTGTCGGGTCGCGAGACGGCCGACGATCGGGATGCCGAGGGTGCCGACGAGGCTCGCGATGGTGAGCGCACCGAAGACGGTGCTCGCCGCGATCTGCCGACCGCCGACCAGGAACGTCGAGAAGTACGCGATGAGAGCCGGGCTGCCGTTGACCCCGATGGCGACGAAACTGGCGACCAGGATGATGCGCCAGTGCCGCCGGAACAGCTCGGCCAGAGGGGCCTCGGCGACCTTGCGCTCCGCGACGAGCTTCTGGAACTCCGGGGAGTCCGGGACGCGGGTCCGGATCCACAGGGCGACGAGCGTCAACGGGATACTGACCAGGAATGGGATCCGCCAGCCCGTCGACATCATCCAGGCCTTGTCGGCGGTGGCGCCGAGCACCCAGGCCATGGCTGTCGCGGTGGCGACACCCAGCGAGGAGCCGAACGGGGTCATGGACATCAGGAAGGTCCGCTTCTCTGCCGGCGTCGACTCCATGATGAACGTGATGGAACCGGGGAGCTCAGAGCCTGCTGAGACGCCCTGCAGCAGGCGGAGGGCGACCAGGAGGACGGTGGCCCAGACGCCGATCGACGCCGTCGTCGGCAGCAGCCCGATCAGGCCGGAGCTGGCGCCCATCAGGACGAGGGACGCGACCAACGCCGTCCGGCGGCCCCGGCGGTCACCGAGGAGGCCGAAGAGGATTCCGCCGATCGGCCTCGCCACGAAGCCCGCCCCGAACACGGCAAGGCTGATGAGGAACGAGGTGGAGGGGCTGTCGGCCGGGAAGAACTGCTGCGAGAAGTAGACGGTCAGGAGGCCGTAGAGCGCGAAGTCGTAGTACTCGATGAAGGTACCGACGAAGCCGGCCGCTGCCACGCGCCTCGTCGTCGAGGCTGGTGGCGCCGCGGGTTCCGCGGGTGTGGGTGATGTGTCGACGTGCTCGGAAGTCATCGGTGATCTCCGCTCTGGGTCCGGTAGAGGAAGCGTGTCTCAGGCCCCCGCTTGATGGGCGCCCGCGTCCCTGTCAAGACCCGGATCGCGCCTTCGCATGGCCACGCCGTGTCGAGGATGAGGGCAGAGGCGACAAGGGCCAATCCACGGCTTCCGCGCAGCGGTAATTCCGTCTTCCTGCTGCCCGTCGGGACAGGGAGGATCACCTCGCTGACCGCGACCGGGGGAGTGCTGTGCGATCCGAGGTAGGACGAGCGTCGGGCCCGTCATCGCTGGGTGACGGTGTAGCGGATCTCGTGGCGGCGATGTGCCCGCCCGAGCGGGCCCGCGGCATCGTGGAGTCGGAAGGCGGTGTCGACCCGACCCTGTGGGCAGCGTTGTCGGACCGCGGACTGCTCGGTCTGGTGGTCCCCGGTGAGCTCGGGGGTCCGGGTCGGGACCTGCATTCGCTGGCAGCTGTTCAGGTCGAGCTCGGACGCACCTTGGTGCCTGTTCCCTTCATGGCGACAGCTGTGCTCGCGTCAGAGGCGCTTCTGAAGGCAGACGACGTGCGGGTGAGTAGCCGCCTCCTGCCGCTGCTCGCGGCTGGTCGGACGACCGCCACCCTCGCATTCGCGGGGGAGGTCCTGACGTCGGAGGGTGACTGGGCGCCTGCGCCTGTGGCCGCGACGCAGGACGGGGACCGGTGGGCGCTGGAGGGCCGGGCGCACTTCGTGCTCGACGGGATGAACGCCAACGTCGTGCTTGTCGTTGCCGACAGCCAACAGGGTCCGTCGCTTTACATCGTCGAAGGCGACGGTGCCCGGCAGATCCGTCGATCGCCGCTGCACGTCGCCGATCGCACCCGCAGGCTGGCGGACTTGGAGTTCCGGTCCGTGGCGGCGCAGCCGGTCGGAGTCCCGGGACAGGGACGCCACATCCTGGACGCCGCCCTCGACCTGGCGGCCCTCGCTCTGGCTGCGGAACACGTGGGCGGCATGCTGGCTGTCCTGGAGACAGCCGTGGGTCATGCGTGTGAGCGCGAACAGTTCGGACGCCCGGTCGGAACCTTCCAGGCGGTGCAGACGCTCTGCGTCGACACCCTGATCGATCTCGAGGTCGCCCGGGTGGCACTCGACCACGCCGTGCGATGCATGCAGGACGGAAGAGACCACACCACCGGGGACGCGGACAACGGCCCGACGGCGGTCGCCCTGGCCGCGGCCTGCTGCGCCGAGGCGTACAGCCGCTGTGCCGCAAGGGCTGCACAGGTCCAGGGCGGAAGTGGATTTCTGTGGACCGGCTCCGCGCATCTCCATATCCGCCGGGCCTCCGCGGGCGTCCGTCTGTTCGGCACGCCGGCGAAGTGGCGAGCTCGCGCCACTGCCGGTGGCCGCTCGCTCCCCATCAGCGCCGATCACGTCGGCGCCTGAGCCCCAGAGGAAGAAGCTCCGGATGCAGACCCCCTTCCGCGTCGCCGTCATCGGGGCCGGACCGTCCGGTCTCTACACGGCGGCGGCGCTCGTATCGACCGGAACACCCGTGGCCGTCGACGTGTTCGACCGGCTTCCCGCACCCTTCGGGTTGGTGCGCTACGGCGTCGCTCCCGATCACCTCCGTACGAAGTCGGTGACCCGGGCGTTGCAGCGGCCCTTCATGGAAAGCTCGGGCGTTCGGTTCCTCGGCCACGTGCCCGTCGGGCCTGCAGGCCTGTCCGCCGAAGTCCTCCGTGAGCACTACCATGCCGTTGTCTGGGCCTCGGGCAGCATCTCCGACCGTGGCCTCGGTATCGACGGGGAGACATTGGAGGGCAGCCACGGCTCGGGAGAATTCGTGAGCTGGTACTCCGGCCACCCCGACCACATTGCGGTCCGTCCCGACCTCGCGCACAGCGGTGCAGTCGTGGTGGGGGCCGGCAACGTGGCGCTCGACATCGCCCGCATCCTGGTCCGGTCGCCCGGCGAGTTGGCGAGCACCGACGTGCCCGACGACGTCCTGGAGCTGTTGCGGCGCAGCGAGGTGTCCGATGTGCACATCGTCGTCCGGCGCGGTCCGGAGCACGTGAAGTTCACTTCGCCTGAGCTCCGTCAGCTGGGTGCACTGGAAGGCGTCGACGTGATCGTCGAGGACCGCCATGTCATCGCCTCGGTGGACGCCGGGGCTCTCGAGCGCCGGCAGGCCCAGAACCTGGCGATCCTCGGCAGCTGGGCCGACTCGACCGTGCCCGCGAGGGACCCGGGGCGCCGCCGCGTTCACCTCCACTTCCTCCGCACCCCTCGTCGGCTGGTCGGGCAGGGCGGACGAGTGGTGGGCCTGGTCGTGGAACGCACCGAGGTGCGCGACGGCCGGCTGGTCGGAACCGGGGAGGAGGAACTCATCCATGCCGGGCTCGTCGTCCGTGCCATCGGTTACCGCAGCGAGCCGATCGACGGGCTGCCCCACGACCCGATCCGCGGGATCGTGCCCAATGTCGGTGGGCGGGTCGTCGACGGGGACCGAACCCTCACCGGTTGCTACGTCACCGGCTGGCTGAAGCGGGGGCCGACGGGTGTCATCGGAACGAACAAGGCATGCGGCGAGGAGACCGCCGGTGCAGTACTGAGTGATCTCGGGGCGCTCCCCGCTGCGGTCGAGCCCGATCCGGAAGCGATCGACCGTCGGCTGGCCGAGCTCGGCATCGTTCCGGTGGTGTGGACGGACTGGCAGCGTCTCGACGACGCGGAGGTCGGACTGGGCCGCACGCGCGGTGGGGCCGAACGGGTCAAGATCGCGCACATCGACGCGATGCTGGCTGCAGCGAGGGGCACGGAAGCGGCGGTACCGGCCGAGTGATCTCGTCGGTCTCCGGTCGAGGGGCCCGACCGCGTCCGCGACCCGGCCCCCCGTGATCAGCCGGACGAGGTGGCGAGTCTCTCGCCCGATTCCCCAGAGGCCGAGGACACGTCCTCAGGGATGACTCTTCCGAAACGCTCGATCACCGCTCGATGGCGTCGGTACGCCTCGGCTCGTCGCCTCGGCAGGTGGTAGCTGGGGAACAGGTCCGGACTCGGCTCGATCCCGCGGAGCAGCGCCCGGGCGAGAGCCTGGGTGTGTACCTCGCTCGGGCCGTCGGCGACCCCGACGGACAACGCCTGAGCGGCCATGGCGACGAACGGCATCTCCTGCGACGCGCCGAGCGACCCGTGGAGCTGCGCGGCCCGGCGCGCGACCTTGTTCAGTACCTCCGGCAGCAGCGACTTCACCGCGCTGATGTCGGCCCGAGCCCGCCGCAGGTCATCGTCCCGGTCGAGCCGCCACGCGGTCCGCAGGAGGAGCAGCCGGAAGGTCTCGATGTCCGTCCAGGTGTCGGCGATCGCCTTCTGGGCGAGCTGCTGGCTCCCGAGCAGACCGGGTCCGACCTCGCGGGAGACCGCCCGCTCCTGCATGAGCTCGAAGGCCCACCGCATGAGGCCGCACATCCGCGCGGCGAGTGCCAACCGCGCCCGTCCCAGCCGCTGCTGCATCAGCCGGAAGCCCTCGCCCGGTGAACCGAGGACGAGGTCGTCGGGCACGTGCACGCCGTCGAAGGTGACGAAGGCATGGATGGGGCCCTCGGGTGCCATCCCGCTCGCGACCCGGCGCTCGATCCGGATCCCCGGCAGGTCCGTCGGGAGGATGAACATCGTGGCGCGGTCGTGGCGGGGCGCGGTGTCGTCGGTCGTCGCCATGACGAGCGCCCAGCCGGCATAGCCGAACCCGCTGGCGAACCACTTGCGGCCGTGCAGCTCCCAGCCTCCGGAGACCTTGTCGGCGCGCGTTCGGTAGCGCGTCGGGTCCGCCCCTCCGGTCGGTTCGGTCACCGCGAAGCAGGTGGCGATGTCTCCGGCGACGGAAGGGACGAGGAACCGTTCCCGTTGGCCCGGAGATCCGAACTGGCTCAGGATCTCCTGGTTCCCGGCGTCCGGCGCCTGGCAGCCGAACACGACCGGAGCAGCCCGGCTCCGGCCGAGCTGCTCGTTGAGCAGGACGAAGGCCACCTGGTCGAACTCGGCGCCTCCGTGGACGCGGGTCAGGTGGGCGGCCCAGAGGCCACGACGCCGTACTTCCTCTTGGAGCGGCCGAACGAGCTCGTTGCGAACCGGGTCCGTCGTGTCGTGCGGATTTCCGATGACATGGTCCAACAGCTCGACCTCGTCGGCGACGAACTCCCGCACCCAGCTCAGCTGCGCTGCGAGTTCGGGCGGTGTCTCGAAGTCCCAGGCCATGCCGGAATGCTCCTGTCGTTGTGGTTGTAGTGTTCGATCAACCCGCTGAGGTCGCGAGGGCCGCCTGCACGAGCCGAGGTACCAGCTCGCCCGCACGCCGATGCTTCTCGGTGGTACTCCGGCCGGTGGCGAAGAGCGTGTAGTTCCCCTCCATGACGCAGGCCAGCTTGTAGAGCGCCATGACTTCGTAGTAGCTGCTCATGGAGACGTCCCGGCCCGTGGCGGTGGCATACCTCTCCAGCAGCTCGGCGCGGCTCGGAAGATGGTCGCGCGGCTCGAGGTAGGAGGCGAAGCGCGGGGGCTCACCCGGATCGGCCCATCCCGCCAGCAGATGTCCGAGGTCCATCAGGGGGTCGCCGATGGTCGACTGCTCCCAGTCCACGACGGCGACGAGCCGGGTGGGCGGGGCCGCGGCGAACATCCAGTTGTGCGGGGTGTAGTCACCGTGCATGATCGTCGGCGGGCCGGACACCGGTTGGTGCTCCCGGAGCCAGGAACCGACCTCGTCGATTCCCTCGATCTCCCGGACACGATGTCTGTCGAGATGGCTGAGCCAACGGTCGACCTGACGGTTGAGGAAGCCGTCCGGGCGGCCGAAGTCGGCGAGCCCGGCGGCCTGCCAGTCGACACGGTGGAGCGCGGCCAGCGCGTCGATGGCCTCGAGCCCGATGTTGCGCTGCGCCTGCGGGTCGTGGGCGAAGACGTCGGGGAGGGCGCCGTCAGTGGTGATTCCCTCGACCCGCTCCATGATGTAGAAGGCGGCCCCGATGACACCGGGATCCTCACACAGAGCAACGGGCTTCGGGTGAGGCACCGTGGTGCCGGCCAGAGCGCCGAGCACCCGGAACTCGCGCGCCATGATGCGGTTGCTCGCCGCGGCGTCCTGCGGCACGCGTAGCGGCCTGCGCAGCACCCAGACCTGGTCACGTCGGCGCAATTCGAACAGCTCGTTCGCGCCGCCCGTCGTGATCCGGCGGACGGCCAGTGGGCCGTCATCGCCAGGAAGCGTGGAACCGGCCCAGGATTCGAGTCGGTCCCGGTCGATCAGACCCTCGAGTTCGTCCATGAACGGGCAGCACCTCTCCGACTGTCGTGGTCGTCCCCAATTCTGGGGCGCGTCCCCCGACTTGACGAAGCAGCGGCTTCCGATGGGCGGATATCCGCACGGCGGAAGCCGCCACTGGCGGCAACCGACCTGCGGCGGCCAGACTCCCCGAGATGGAGATCGAAGGAAGCGCACTGGTGACGGGGGCAAGCCGGGGGCTCGGGCGGGCCGTGGCGCTCGCCCTGGCAGATCGCGGGTTCGACGTCGTCGCGGGGGTCCGTGATCCGGATGCCGCGCGATCCCTCGAGCGTCGACGCGAAGGACGCGTGGGCTCGGTCGAGCTCCTGCGGCTGGATCTGCGCGACCCGGGCGAGATCGCCTTCCCGTCGGACCTGAGAATCCTGGTGAACAACGGGGGAGTGCGGCGCGCGTACCTCCCCGTGGAGAGCACCGACCGCGAGGAGTGGCGGACCGTGTTCGAGACGAACGTGTTCGGCACTCTCGAAGTCACACGTCAGGCGATACCGGTGCTCAGAACCGCGGGAGGCGGAGTGATCGGCAACGTGACCAGCGCGGCGATCCTGGCGCCGCGCCCGTTCTTCGGCACCTACTGCGGCAGCAAAGCCGCAGTCAGCGCGATCACCGATATCCTGCGGCTGGAGGTCATGGGGTTCGGGATCCGGGTGTTGGAGCTCGTGCCCGGTCCGATCGAGACCGACATGCTGCGGGACTCGACGATGTTCCGCCCGCCGGACGCCGCGGCTGATCCGCGATATGCCTCGTTGGCCGAGCGCGCGTTCCCCGCGGGTCGGGGAGCCAAGGCTACGCGGACCGAACCGGCCGAGGCGGCGTCGAGGATCGTCGACGACCTCCTCGACGGCACGGGTCCGGTCCGCCGCGGCTGCGACCCGGTCTCCGCCGCCGCGCTCGACACCTGGAGGTCCGGCAACGACGAGGAGCGCTGGGAGCGGGCGAGGAACTCGTTCGGCGGTCCGCGCGAGGACTAGGACGTCAGCCGACGAGTCGCTGCGGGTTGGAAGCCGTCGCGGTCGCCGCTGCCGCGACTGCGGCGGCGACCGCGGGTGCCACTCGAGGATCGAAGGGGTCGGGCACGATTCGGGTGGGGCTGAGGTTCTCCTCGGCGACCCGGAAGATCGCGTCCGCCGCGGCCAGCTTCATGGACTCACTGATCGTCCGGGCACCGGCGTCGAGCGCGCCCCTGAAGACACCGGGGAAGGCGAGCACGTTGTTGATCTGATTGGGGTAGTCGCTGCGGCCGGTGGCGACGATCGAGGCCGACCGGGCAGCGACCTCGGGCGTGACCTCGGGATCAGGGTTCGACAGGGCGAAGACCATGGCTTCGGGCGCCATCATCGCGACGAGACCGTCCGGCAGCGTGGCGCCCGACAAGCCAACGAAGACGTCGGCATCGTGAATGGCGGCGCCGATCCCGCCCCTCACTCCCCGGGGGTTGCTCACCGCGGCGAGTGAACCCTTGATGCCGCCCCGGTCCGAGCCGATGATGCCCTGGGAATCCACGACGACGAGGTCGGACACCCCCGCACGGAGGAGGATCCGCGCACACGCGACCCCCGCCGCGCCCGCGCCGGAGATCACCACTCGCAGACCGTCCAGTGCACGTCCCAGGACCGCGCACCCACCCTTCAACGCAGCCAGGAGGACGATCGCCGTACCGTGCTGGTCGTCGTGCATGACTGGACAGTCGAGCGCATCGATGAGCCGCTGCTCCAGCTCGAAGCAGCGGGGGGCGGAGATGTCCTCCAAGTTGACGGCGCCGAAAGACGGACGCAGGCGGACCAGGGTCTCCACGATCGCGTCGACATCCTGAGTGTCGAGCACCAGTGGGACCGAGTCGAGCCCGCCGAATCGTTTGAAGAGCGCCGACTTGCCCTCCATGACGGGCAGGCTCGCGCGCGGCCCGATATCACCGAGGCCGAGCACCGCGCTGCCGTCGCTGACCACCGCGACCATCCGGTGTGCCCAGGTGAGGGAGGCTGCTCGATCGGGAGCCGTCGCGATCAGGCGGCAGATGTCGGCGACGCCGGGCGTGTAGGAGATCGAGAGGTCACGGGAGGACTCGAGGTCGACCGTGAGCCCGGTGCTCAGCTTGCCGCCCAGGTGCGCGTTGATGATCTCGTTGGGGGTCGGCTTGGTGAAGTGTGTCATGGTGAGGTCCTTGTGCGCACCCGCGAGAAGGTGTCGCCGATATGACGGTGCGGCCTGGCCCCGGCCAGGCCGCACCGTCGAGCTGGTGGACGCCGGTGCCGGCTACTTCTGCAGACAGCCGGCGTCGATCGGCAGGGTCACGCCGGTGACGTAGCGAGCCTCATCCGAGGCGAGCCACAGCACGGCGTTGGCGATGTCCACCGGCTGAACGAACGGAGTCGGCAGCATCTGCAGGCTCTGGAATCCCTCGAGTGTGTCCTCGAGGGTCGGGTTCTCCAGGTCCGGCCGGAAGAGCCGGTAGGTGGCGTCGTTGATGATCATGCCGGTCTCGACGCAGGTCGGGTGCACCGTGTTGACCCTGATGCTGTGACCTGACACCTCTTGGACCAGCCCCCGCATCAAGCCGACGACCCCGTGCTTGGCCGCGGTGTAGTGCGTCGAGTTGGCGATACCCTTCAGGCCGTTGATCGAGCTGGTCAGGATGATCGACCCGCCGCGCCCGGCCTCGATCATCGCCGGGAGTGCCGCCTTGACGGTGTGCCAGACACCGGTCAGATTGATGTCGAGCATGGTCTGCCACTGCTGCTCGCTCAGGTCCTGGCTCGGCCCGTAGGTCGAAATACCGGCATTCGCCACCACGACGTCGATCGGTCCGAGCTCGGCCAGCACCGTCGACACGATGCCGTCGAGCGCCGCTTGATCGCGCACGTCGGCCACGAACGACCGAGCTTCGCCTCCGGCGTCCTTGACCAGGCGGACGGTCTCGTCGAGGTCGTCGGGAGTGCTCAGGTCGTACTCGACCGTGTCGATCGGAGCAGCGATGTCGACCGCCACGATCCGCGCGCCCTCTTCTGCAAGCCGGACCGCGTGGGCCCGGCCCTGACCGCGTGCCGCCCCCGTGATGATCGCCAGTTTTCCTGCAACCCGTCCGGAACTCATCATCGACTCCTTCTCTGTCCGAAGCGAAATGTGGTCGTGCGGTGTGGAACGGATGAACTCAGCCCGAGATGTTGACGGTCTTGGTGTTGATGTACTCCATGACGCCGGCCCGACCACCCTGTCTGCCGTAGCCACTGCGGCGCCGCCCGCCAAAGGGCATCGACGGGCCCGCGGGCACGGTGCCACCGTTGACGCCTACGCCGCCGGCGTCGAGTGCCGACGCGACGCGCAGCGCCCTCGTCAGATCCGACGTGTAGGCATAGGCGGCGAGGCCGTACTCCGTGTCGTTGGCGATCGCGATGGCTTCGGCCTCGTCCCCGAAGGGGATCACGGCACCGACGGGCCCGAACACCTCCGTCCGGGCCAGCTCCGAGGTGTTGGAGACATCCGCGAGCAGAGTGGGCCGCATGAAGAACCCGCCGGGACCGTCGGAGACGGCCTCGCCCCCGGTGACGAGCCGAGCGTCGCCGGCAGCGCGGCCGATCATCTCGAGCGTCCTTGCGAGTGACCGGGCACTGATCAGCGGGCCCATGGCGGTGTCGGCTGCCAGCGGGTCGCCCACGGCCGTGGCCGCCATCGCCTGGCCCAACTTGTCGACGAACTCGTCGTACACCCCGTTCTGGACGAGGAGACGTGTGCCGACCGTGCAGGTTTGGCCGGCGTTGAAGGTCAGGTGCATAGCAGCGGCCACCGCCCGGTCGACGTCCGCGTCATCGAAGACGAGGCTGGCGGACTTCCCCCCGAGCTCGAACAAGCACGGAACAAGCGAGTCCGCGCAGGCTCGAGCGATCGCCGACGCCGCCTTTCCGCCTCCGGTGAAGGCGACCTTGTCGATGCCGGGATGACGGACGAGCCGGTCGCCGAGCTCCGCCCCTCCGACGAGGACGCTGAGCACACCGGGTGGCAGGCCGGCCTCCGTGAAGATCTCGGCCATCCGGAGAGCCCCGAACGGGGCCAACTCCGACGGTTTGACCACGACCGAACAACCGGCCGCCAACACAGGCGCGACGCACATCGCGAACCCGCCCACCGAGCCGTTCCAGGTGGCGATCGACGCGACTACCCCGTACGGCTCGTGGACGGAGTACGTCAGGTTGCCCTGTCCGCCCGGTGCGACCTCACCCAGCAGCTTCTCGGGCCATCCGGCGGCGTCCTCGAGCCAGTCGATCCCGTACTGGACCATCCAGGGGGTCTGGCTGATCGGTACCCCCGTCTCCCGCGTGACGAGCAGTGCCAGCTCATCGATGTGCGTCGTCATCAGCTCCGCGACGCGCTGCAGGACGCGGCGACGCTCAGCAGGCGGGGTCGTGCGCCAGGTGACGAACGCGGTCCTCGCACCGTCCACCGCGCGGTCGAGCTCCTCGGCTCCGGCGTAGGGCAGCCAGCCCGCCACCTTCCCCGTGCTCGGGTTGAAGGGCTCGAGTGTTCCGGCGCTCCCGGTGTCGACCCAGTCCCCGGCGACGAGCATCCGGGAGGGAAGGGGAGGGAAGGCTGTTTCTGCGACGGTCATGACGACCTCCTTGTGCGTCGTTGCGTCTGGGTGAGAGGCGTCTCGACCGGTCCGGGTCGGGTTGCCGAGCGAGGCTGTGGCCGGCCGCTCGTCTATCCGCGCCGAGCGGACAACGCAGCGACGGGGCACATCGATACGGCGACCTCGAGCTTCTCGGGGTCGGCCGTACTGAGGCCCTCCTGGACCTCCAGGTCGCCGTTGTCGTCGAGTTGAAAGGCCTCGGGCACTGCGGCCACGCACAGCCCGTGGCCCTCGCACCGGTCGTAGTCGACGGTCACACTGAGGCTCACCAGCATCATCTCCACTTGATGTCGCGGTTCGGACTGCAGCCGGTGGTGGCGCGGACGCCGCGCTCGGAGCCGGTTGGGCCCGGATGCCGACGACGTGGCCACGTCCGCTGCAGCCGTCGATCAGTCCTGAGCCGAGACCCGCTCGGCGAGCTCCTTCTCGGCCGCATTGCCCTCACCGAGGCCGTGGATCCCCACGGTGTTCCGGGACGAAGGGACATCCATATGACGATGCCCCTGCGCGTCGTCCCAGAAGTCGATCTCGAAGTCGGACGATCCCCACTTGCCGCTGTTGTCGCGGACGACCTCGATGTGACCGGGTGCGAGCAGGTGCTTCTCGAGGGCTGCCTGGTCCTCCCAGACCTCGAAGTTGATCGCGCGGCCGGGACGCTCCATGTCGACCAGGTACTGGTACCTGATGGCTCCCGGCTCCTTCTGGGCCTCCCGGACCTTCTCGAGGAACCACGCGTCGTAGGCGTCGCGATCGGCGGCGTTGACTTTCCACGAGGCGTAGATGATGACCATTGTTCCTCCACAGAGTTCGGACGCCGTTGATGCGTCTCGGGAATGTGACGGTCAGCTAGTGGGCAGGTGACCGTTGGACTCCGGCGTCGCGATCCGGGTCGTGAGAACGCGGGGCTCGTCGTCCTGCCCGGGATCCGCCAGACGCGCGCCGAGGTCGTCGAACCAGGACTTGCGAACTGTTGCCTGTCGCTCGGCCCAGGTCGCCGTGCGCGGTCGGTCGAGGGCGGTCCCGTCCGCGGACCGGAGGTGCCGGAGGACCGCCCGGGTCGACTCGATCGCGGCCAACAGCGCGAGGTTGGCGTAGAGGGCGATCGCGAACCCGCGTTCCTCGATCGCTGCCTTGTCGAGGATGGGGGTGCTCCCTCCCTCGACAAGGTTCAGGATCTGGGGACCGCGGACGGCCCTGGCGACGTGGTCGATCTCGGCGATCGACGTCGGTCCCTCGACGAACACAAGGTCCGCCCCGGTGTCGTGGTATAGATTGGCACGCTCACACGCAGCCTCGACTCCTTCGATCGCGAGTGAGTCCGTCCTGGCGATGATGACCGTGTCGGGGTTGCGGCGAGCGTCGCGCGCGGCGCGGATCTTCTCGACCATTTCGCTGGCGGGGGCAACGGTCTTATCGGCGAAATGCCCGCAGCGCTTGGGAAACGTCTGGTCCTCGAGCTGAATAGCACTGGCGCCGGCACGCTCCAGGGACTGGACCGCGTGCCAGGTGTTGATGGCGTTCCCGAAACCGGTGTCGGCGTCGACGATGATCGGGATCCCGACCGCCCCGTGGAGCGCGGCGGTGTGGGCGACGATGTCGGTGAGCGTCACCAGTCCGATGTCCGGAGCTCCGAGGAACGTGTTTGCGACACCGGCACCGGAGAGGTAGACGACCTCGAAGCCCGCATCCTCGATCAGTCGCGCGGTGAGCGCGTTGCCCGCGCCCGGGACGGTCAAGGTGCCGGGCGCTGCGAGGAGCTGCCGTAGTCGACCAGCTCCGCTGGTTGGGATCACGGAATACCTGCCTGTCGTGATGGGAGCGTCGTGCGCAAAGCCGCCATTAGAATCGCCGTGCTCCCTGCCGGGAGCCAGATCTTCCTTCCGCTCACCGAAAGCGGACGCCGACCGTCAGAGGGACGAGGGGAGCCCAAGGACTCGCCGAGCAGCGACCGCACGCAGGACCTGGCTCGTCCCGCCCATCACGGTGTAGGCGCCGGCGGACAGCTGCGCGCGAATTGGGCGGGCCTCGAGTAGCCCTGCTGCACCGGCGGCGCGGGCGACGAACTTCGCTACGCGTTGCGAGTACTCCGAGCAGAAGATCTTTGACAGCGACCCGTAGCCCGAGTAGGGCGGGGCCACCGAGGAGCGGACCACCATCAGTCGGGCGACCCTGTACTCGAGTTCTAGACGCTCTGCCCACTCGCGGCCGGTCGAGTCGTCCGGGTCCAGTCGACGAACCGCGTCCACGAAGGCGGCGCGGTTCGACACCAGCCTGTCGATGCCACCGCGCTCCGCGTCGAGTACCTGGAGTAGGCGGATGCGCGAGGCTCCCGGGTCGATCTGCTGCGAGCGTGGGATGCGCACGTTATCGAGGTGGAGGACACCGAAGCTCTCCGATCCCGACGAGTCGCGGAGCGGTTCCCAGCCGACGCCTTCGGAGGCGAGGTCGACGAGGAACTCACCCATCGTTGGCGTGGCTGCGGAGTCACCGCCGGCCTCGATCCTGCAGATGACGTAGCACCAGTCCGCCGGCCACTGGACCCACATCTTCTCCCCGCTGATGCGGAGATGCTCCGGTCCGTCTGGTCGGGCTGTGGTCGTCATAAGCGTCGGATCGGAGCCGGCGGCGCGCTCGGCGCTGCCGAGCGTCCATCGCGTGCGGCCGTGAACGATGTCGGTGAGCCAACGGTCCCGCTGTTCTGGGCTGCCGTACTCGGCGAGTACCGGGCCCACGGTCTGGTCCGCGAACCACCAGTCGGCAATGGGAACCCCGGCCTCGATCAGGGCCTCGAGCACTGCGAAGTGTTCGAGTGCGGAACGCCCGCCGCCACCGACCGCCTCCGGCCACGTCATACCGATCCAGCCGCGCTCCGCGACGGCGAGCGCCGCGTCGCGGCTGTGCCCGACCATCCAGCAGTCGTCGTAGCCCCCGTGCTGCTCGACCCAGGTCTGCGCGAACTCAGTCGCCTCTTTCTGGAGCTCGTACGGGAATCCGGGGAGGGGGGCCTGGCCTGCGGAGCCCGGCCGGCGGGTCACGGGCACGGCCGGCTCATGCCACGCGCTCCCGCGAGTCCGCGTGCGCGCGCCCGGAGGCCAGACGCGCAGACGCCGCTCGGGCCGCGTTGACCACCTGTGATCCCCATCGGTGGGGGTTGAAGTGGTGGACGGGGAGGGCCACGGCGACGACGCCGACCACATGCCCCTCCGAGACCACAGGGGCGGCCACCGAGGCGACGCCGACCTGCCATTCCTCCACATCGACTGCATACCCCAGGGCGCGGACGGACTGAAGCTGCTGTGCGAAGACCTGCGAGCTGGTGACGGTTCGCGGCACGAGGCGTTCGAGCTTGACCGGTAGCGTGTCGCTCCCGGCAGTGGCGAGCAGACACTTGCCTGCAGCAGTCGCATGAGCAGCCAGCTGGTCCCCGCTCCGGACCCTGATGCCGGACAACTCGCCCCCGCCGACGACATCCATCACCGAGACTGCGGAACCCGACAGGATGGCTAGGTAGAGGGTCGCTCTGGTGCTCGCGTACAGGTCGTGCAGTGCAGGGCGGACAGCCGCCAGCAGCTCGGCCCGCGCAGGGGCGCGGAAGGCGATGTCAAAGAGAGCGGATCCAATTTGGTAGCCCTCGCTCCGTCGTTCGATGACCCCGAGCTCGACGAGTTCTGCCAGGAGCCGATGGGTCGTCGTGACCGGCAAGCCCGAGGCGTCTGCGATTTGCGTGAGCCGGGCGCCACGGGTACGCGAGATGAGCTCCAGGACGGTGAAGACCCGAGTGGTGCGGCAACGGCCGGGCGCTACCCCCGCTGTGGTCATTAGTGCTCCCTTGCATTAGGACCGCGTCCCGGCCGTACTGTGTGCTGTCGACAGCATGCACTGGGCGGGATGTGTGCGCGTTCTGGAGGGTGACACCCTCCTACGGGATCTGGGAAGGTGCCACCAACTGTCAACAGTTGAGGCGCACAGCGACGGTTAGAGCTGTTCTCTGGGAGGGCTGGAAGATGGGTCGACACGATCACCGGAGTCTCGTAACTACGCCGGCGGACGGCTTGGCGGAGCGCAGGACGCTGGCGGTCGAGATCGCCGACCGCCTGAGCCAGTCGATCTTCCTCGGCGAGATCGCGCCCGGTGGTCGGCTCAACGAGGTGGAGATCGCAAAACGTATGGGGACGAGCCGCGGACCGGTTCGCGAGGCCTTTCGCTATCTTCAAGACCTCGGCATAATCGAAGCGGTGCCGCATCACGGATCGTTCGTCGTCGAGTTCTCGAGTGCTCAGATTAAGGATCTCATCGTTTTGCGCAGCACGCTCGAGGGAGTGGCGGCCCGGATGCTGATCGGCACCCGCAAGGACCTCACCGAACTGCACGTTGTGGCCATGCACCTCGAGCGCGCAGCCGAGGCGAAGAATGGATCCGTGTTCAAGAGGCTCGAGTGGAGGTTCTCCCGGGCTCTCTGTGAGGCCGCCGGGACCGGCGAACTGGTCACGACCTGGGAGCAGGTGTACCGCAGGCTGAGGCTCGCGTTCGCGAACATTACGGACAACAGGACACTGTCCGACCGGGCGGGTCGCTACACCAGCTTGGCTGCGACGTTGAAGGAGACGGTTCCCGGTGAAGCAGAGGCCGCGGTGCGGTCGCATATCCTCTCTGGGGGATTCGCCAAACTAGGGGTCGGTGTACCCGAATATCTCGTCATGGACAAGGCTATTTCATAGCTATGTGAGGGGCAGTACCCACGGCTGATCATGAAGACATGCCGTGTGCGGCGGCGCGACCACTCGGTCGGTCGCGATATGTCGCAGCCGCTGTCCAAATTTGCGAAAGGCGAGTCTAATGGGTATGTCAATCATTTCGGCTGGTGAATCGGTCGATCCTTATCGCCGCGACATTCCTGGTCTCCCCGGCAATCCCGTGATCGGGATCGATCTCCGGGTCGCGAGCCTGGCTGTTGATCTCCTTCCTCGAGGCGGGATCCTCGTCGGCATCGGCCCCGTCGCGCCGGGCCTGGAGTCTCTGTTGAGCAAGCTCGACGTGACCCTCGTACCCGAGGCGGGAGGCAGGGAGACGGTCACGGTCGAGAACTCCGAAGAGGAGCTTGCTGCACTTCGCCGAGCAGTGGCAGCTTCGCCGCTCGCTGCTCAGGCCCTGGCCGACGTACTCCGGTGGTCGATCCAGCTTCCCGTTGAAGCGGCCGTGGATGCCGAGTCGTTTGCGTACTCGATGCTGCTGGGCGGAGTGGAGTTTCGCCGATGGCTCACTCGCCGTGGAGACCGGACCACGCCGTCAAACGTATCTGACCCCGTCCTGCTCGAACGCCAGCGAGACAGGCTTGTCATTCGACTGAACCGACCGGAACGGCGCAACGCCTACGGACGCCAACTGCGGGACTCCCTCGTCGACGCTCTCGATTTGGCGCGTCACGACCACTCTGTGGCAACTATCGAGCTCAGCGGGATCGGCCCGGCATTCTGCGCCGGTGGTGACCTGGATGAATTCGGCACTACGCCGGACCTGGCGACTGCGCATTTCGTGCGCACCCGGGGAGGGGCGGCGCTCCCCCTCCACGAGTTGAGGGATCGAGTCGAGGTTCTCACCGAGGTCATCCCTAAGGGTCCAAACATGAGGCGGGACGCCGAGCGGGCTCGCGACTGCTCGTCCAGGTTGCCGAGCGCCGAAACCCGAAGACGAGCGCGAGCCTCGCTCAGCTCCTGGAGCGCTACCTCGACCAGTTCCAGGGCTCACCGAACACCCGGCAGCTCCACAGAACCCGCGCCAATGTCCACCGCCCGTCGGACACCGCGCAGCCCGAGGCAGCGCATCAGGCGCTCCACCGTTTAGCGCGCCACCGGCCGCCCCGACCGGCCTGTGACGCCGTCGCGGCGCAACTGCTGCCACATCTTGCGGGTGCCGTAGGCCCGCGGCCCTCGTCCCGGTCGAAGAACGTGGCCGCGATCGTCTCCGCCAGCACCGCGTCGGTCGGTGCACGCGACGACGGGTGCCGGTTCTTGTGGACGTAGTAGCCCGACGGGGCGACCGCGATGCCCTGCGCGCGCAGGTCGGCGCAGATCGGCTCGCCCCCGAACCGGTCCTTGGGAGCGTCGATGTAGGCGACGATCAGCGGATACGACGGTCGAGCTCCGCCGCCGCGAAAAAGCCGACGCCGTCTTGAGGATGTCTCGTTCGCCCGCCGCAGCTCGGCGTTCTCCTACCGCAGCTGCCTGAGCTCCTCGGACTCCGCCGTGGTCACACTGGGGTGACACCGTCGTCGATGTCGGCTTGGCGGCACCACCCTCACAGGGTGTCGGGCAGGATCCCCACCCTGCGGGCCGATCCGCTTGCACGCCGCATTGACCGAGAGCCCCGGATTCTCCCGACGCGCCTGGCGGACCATCCGCTACGCGCGCTCACGCATCTCTGGTTCGTACGGCGGCCCACACTCAGGCGGCAGGAGTCGCGAGCACGGTCGTGATCAGCGCGCTGAGCGGCAGGGGCCAGCCGAGCTCATGTACTACACAACTCTTGCGCCATGCGATAAATATGGCATACTTGGGACGCACTGCAGAGGTGGCAGGTCGCCACAGCTCTCGCTGCGCGATGCGGCGTGGCTGGTCGGAGGCCTCTCGCCGGCGCAGACCACCACGCGGACAAGGAGGTCAAAGATGACTGACGTCATCGAGTCCGGTTTGGCCAGAACGATTCAGGACAGCGACAGGTCGATGTTCGTCGTGGATACCGACATTCACGAGCTACTGCGCTCACACAAGGACCTGTTACCGCACCTCGCCCCTTCCTGGCGGCGGCATCTGTCGGAGTACAACGGCCCCTTCGCTGGCAGTGCGACAGGCGTGCCCACGGCTTTCCCCTACTCCATGCCGACGCAGGGCAAGGCCAATTCGCGGCTCGAGTGGCAGGATCCGGATCACACGCCAGGGACCTCGCTGTCACTCATGCAGAAGCAGCTCTTCGACGGCGAGGGGGTGTCGCTGGGCATCCTCAACGGCCTGTATCACCCGTCCGCTGTGCACGGGAACTACGATTTGATGATAGCTCTGGCATCGGCCTACAACGACTGGCAGATCGCTACGTGGCTCGATCCTGAGCCACGCCTCCGCGGCTCGATTCACGTGGTGGCCCACGATCCGGCTGCGGCGGTCCGAGAGATCGAGCGTCTTGCGGGCCACCCGCAGATGGTTCAGGTGTTCCTGCCGCTGGCCACCGATCGCCAGTACGGTGACCCCTGCTACCTGCCCATTTTCGAGACCGCGCTCGCACACGGCCTCGTTGTGGCATTCCATCACGGAACTGCCACACAGACGCTCCTCGGATACCCGCGGAACTTCATCGAGTGGCACATGCTCGCTGCGATGCAGGCCGCGCAGAACCAGATCGTCAGCCTGATCTGCAACGGGATCTTCGATCGGCTGCCCGAGCTGCGCGTCGCCATCCTGGAAGCGAGCGTCAGCTGGGTTCCCTCCTTCTTCAAGCGCTTCGACCAGCAGTATCGTGAGCTGCGTATCGATGTTCCGTGGGTGCACCGGCTGCCCACCGAGTACCTCCGCGACAACATCCGGATGTCGACCCAGCCGCTGGCCGATATCCGTCCGCGCGAGTTCTTGGAGCTGGTCACGGGTGCGGGCCTGGATCGAGTGTTCATGTTCTCCACCGATTACCCCCATTACGACGCCGACTCTGTAGAGGCTGTGCTGCCGAAACAGCTTCCCGACGAGTTCCGCAGTCAGATCCTGCACCAGAACGCCATCGACACCTATCCGCGTCTCGCGGGCGTCGGAAGATGAGACACGAGTTGTTCCCGGCAGCCGAGCTAGCAGTGGGTACGATGCGTGGGGCCTCGGTCGGAAAGATTTCGGTCGTCGTCATCCGGGACGGCGCGGGCAACCTCACCGCATTGCGCGACGTCTGCCCGCACCACTATGCGAGGCTGTCGGACGGTCGCCTGGAGCAGATGGTGGTCGGCGATGAAGTGGGGGAGAAGGAGCTCTCGGACACCTATATCGTCCGATGCCCCCGGCACGGACACGAGTTCGATGTCGCTACCGGCCTCTGTCCCGCGGACGCGAGCCACCGGGTGCGTCCGTTCGCCGTGTCGATCGAGAACGACATGGTAGTCGTCGAATGGTGAGATCCTGCCGGCCCCTGGCGCGAATCTTGTCTCTCGTCGCGAAGCAGGAGCGTGATTCGAAGTGAGTGAGCTGCGTAGCGGGCTCTCCGCAGCACGGTTGCGGGCGTTCTTCGACCCGGCCTCCGTCGCGTTGGTGGGAGCCAGCGACCGGAACGACATGTCGCGCCAGGTCGATGTCAATCTGCGGATGCACGGGTACGACCGGCCCGTGTACTACGTCAACGCCCGAGCCGAGAGCGTCCACGGGCGTCCGACGGTGTCGTCGCTGTCTGCTGCGGGTGGTCCGGTTGACCTCGCATTCGTGCTCTTCGGCGGCGACCGGGTGATCGAGGTCGCCCGTGAAGCCGCAGCGATCGGGACGAAGAACCTCGTCGTCCTCTCCTCGGGCTTCGACGAGGTGGGCGAGGACGGCGGCAGGCGCCAGGCCGAGCTCGTCGAGATCGCGCGGGCGAACGACATGCTCATCCTCGGGCCCAACACCATCGGATTCGCCAACCTGAACGATGGTGTCGTCCTGTACGGGACGCAGAACGACAGCCCCATCAAGCGGGGGTGCGTCGGGGTTGCCACCCAGAGCGGTGTTCTGCTCAGTCAGACGGTGCGGAACCTTGCCGCCTCCGGCGTCGGCATGTCGGTGCTCGCCGCCGTGGCGAACGAGTCGGTCATCGCTCTCCATCACATGATCGACTACTTCGTCGACGACGAGGCGACCAAGGTCATCGCTCTGTTCATGGAGACGACGCGGGATGCGGCCGGCTTCCGGCGGGCGGCGCGGCGCGCGCTGGAGGCGGGCAAGCCGATCGTCGTCCTCACTGGTGCACGGACGACAGTGACGGCGGACACGGCGGCATCCCACACAGGCGCATTGGTCGGCGACCAGCGTGTACGCGAAGCGATGTTCGACGACCTCGGCATCATCATGGTGACGTGTCTCGAAGACTTCTACGCGACGACCGCGCTCCTGGCGAACTACGGGCCACTGCACGGCCGAAGGGTTGCGTTCACGAGCGTCTCCGGCGGGCTCTGCGAGCTGTTCGCCGACCGTGCACTGGAGGTCGGTCTGACGTTTCCGCAGTTCACGGCGGAAACCCAGGCAGAGCTGCGGAAGATCCTCCCGCCCTTCGCCGCGACGAAGAACCCCTTGGACTACACCGGCGTCGCCCAGTCGAACCGGGCGTTCGTGGCCGATGTGTTGCGGGTGATCACCGCCGACCGGAACATCGACATGGTGGTCTACGGCGACCCCAAGCTGGAAATCGTCGCCGCGCCTGACCAGCTGGACGGGGACGAACCGGGCGACGTGACGGCCCATCCGATGTACGCGGTCGCTGAGGCGGTCGGTGCGGCGGTGAAGGCATCGCCGATACCGGTTCTGGCCGCGACCACGACGTACGGCGCCCCACACCCCCTCAATGCCGTCATGGCCGAGCGGACGGGGAAAGGATTCGAGATCGGGGGCTCCGAACACGGCCCCTTCGCGCTCGAACGGGCTGTCTGGTGGACCGAGCGGCGTCAACGGCTCTTGGCATCGGCCCCCGGCGTCATCGGTAGCGTGCCAGGGCTGAGCGTGTCGCCGGGCAGCTCGCTCGGCGAGAGCGCGGTGCTCGATCTCCTAGGGGCGGCTGGGGTCGCAACGGTGCCGTGGGCGCTGTGTAGCTCGCGAGACGACGTAGTCGAAGCGGCCGAGATGTTCGGCCATCCCGTGGTCGTGAAGATCGCATCGCCCGACATCGCCCACAAGAGCCGGATCGGTGGCGTCGTCCTCGACGTCCAGGACGGTGCTGCTGCGGCGGCCGCGTTCGACGCGGTGATGCAAGCCGCGCGGAGCGCACAGCCGGGTGCCGCGTTCGACGGGGCGCTGGTCATGCCCATGCGCAGCGGTGGCCTCGAGCTTATCGTGGGTGCCAAACGGGACCCGACCTGGGGACTCGTCCTTGTGGTCGGCTTCGGAGGGGTGTGGACCGAAGTCCTCGCCGACACGGCCGTCCTGGCGTTGCCCACGACGCCGGAACGCGTCATCGACAAGCTGCGGGGCCTCCGTGGCGCCGGACTGTTCGACGGCGGCCACGGCAGACGACCGGTCGACCTCGAGGCCCTGGCGGCGCAGATCGTGCGTGTCGGGGACCTGGCCGCGGCCCTGGGCGCGCCGCTCGGATCGCTCGACGTCAACCCGATGCGGGTGGACGGGCAGGTCGTGGAGGCACTCGACGGCCTCATCACGTGGAGGAAGCCATAGAGCCGTCCGCGCTCGTGCCCGGCCGAGGGGGCAGGCGAGCACACGAGGTATCCTCGGCCGGCCGGCGATCTGTCTCTCGGGACGATGCGGCTCTGTCCTGGGAGCCACGATGTGCGCCGGGCAGAGCGCCGGCGACAGCGGACCTGACGGAGCGGGCGATGGCGACCAGTGGAGCGGGCGGTCAGACGGCCCTCGGCCGGCGGACCAGCGGGATGCACATGAACAGCGCCCGGTCGGCACTGCTCACGGTGATCAGTTTGTTCGTGTACCCCGACCCGAAGCCGGTGCCCACGTCGACGTTCATCGACGCTCTGGAGCCGCTGGGTTTCGGTAGCAACGCCACCCGGCAGGCCTTGCAGCGCAGCGCAGCGTCAGGCTGGATCACCGCGACGAAGGTGGGCAGGCAGGCCCACTGGCATCTGACGGGCGCCGGCTACCAGCTCTTCGAGGAGGGTGCGGCGCGGATCGCCCGTCTGTCCGACGTGGACCGGCCCTGGGACGGACGGGCGCTCATCCTCACGGCGGAGGTGCCGGAGAACGACCGGGCGGTCCGGCATCAGCTTCGAACCCGGCTGGACTGGTTGGGATTCGCCGCGCTGGCTCCGGGGGTGTGGATCTCCACCCATGTGCCGAACGAGATCCCTGCGGGCATGCTCATGGAGAAGCTCAGCCTGCCCTGCAACTCGTACGTCGCCGAGCCGGGCACGTTGGGGGTGTTCCGCGACGTCGTCTGGCGGTCCTGGGATCTGGCCGCTGTCGAGCGGGACTACCAGGCATTCCTCGATGAGTTCCGAGATCTGTCGCCCGTCCCCGGGACGGACCGGTTCGTCGCGCTCGTCCAGGTCACACATCGATGGCGGCGCTTTCCGTTCGTCGACCCGGGCCTGCCACCCGCCCTGCTCCCCGCGCAGTGGACGGGTTTCGAGGCGGCCCGGCTGTTCGCGGCGTTGCGCGCGATGTGGCGCCCCTCGGCCGACGAGCACTGGCACGCGCTCGTGCGCGCCTGACGGGCAGCGTTCCCTCCGACACGGCCTCGAGCAGGCTCTCGTGGGAGCCCCGCCAAGGCTACCTTGCAAAGTTCGACGAAAATCTTGCTCAGCACGACGTCTATGTAGTGTGATGTGGCCTGCGGGAGAGCAGGTCCTCGAACGACGCCACGCAGCTGCGGTCCGGCGTCCAGCACCCTCAGGGGGATACGTGATCGACTTCGAGCCGACGGACGAACAGCGGGCGATCCGGGAGACGGTGCGCCGTTTCGTCGACAAGGAGCTCCTGCCGTTCGAGCCGCTTCTGATGGAGCGCGACATCAACGGCCTCGAGCCGCACCTGACCGATGCCGAGGAGCGGCAGCTCCGTGAGAAGGCGAAGGCGTCGGGGCTGTGGGGCGTCGATACTCCCGAGGAGTACGGCGGCGCCGACCTGGACTGGGGTACGCAGGCACTCATAAACATGGAGCTCGGACGCACCTTCATTCCGTTCACGTTCGGCGGGTCGGCGCAGGAGATCCTCTACAGGCTCAATGACGATCAGAAGCGGCGCTACCTGGTCCCGACCATCCAGGGAGAGAAGCGGTTCTGCTTCATGCTGAGCGAGCCCGGGGTGGGATCCGACGCTCGGAACATCCAGACGACCGCGGTTCGCGACGGCGACGGCTGGGTGATCAACGGCGAGAAGACGTGGATCAGCAGGGGCAACGACGCCGATTACGGCGTCGCCTTCTGCCGTACACGCGATGATTCGGGCACCTACGGCGTGACCGCCTTCCTCGTCGACCGCGACATGGGGTGGAAGTCCTCGCCCGTCCCGGTGATGGGGGTGCGCAATCCGGCCACCATCTCGTTCCAGGACGTCCGCGTGCCGGACGACAACCGGTTCGGCGAGGTCAACGCCGGCTTCGACGTTGCGATGCGACTGATCCACCGCAACCGGGCCGTAGTAATGCCGGCCCTGTGGGCGGGCGCATGCGAGCGCCTCCTCGAGATGGCGATCGACTACGCCAAGAACAGGGTCACCTGGGGAGAACCGCTGGCAGATCGTGAGAACATCCGCTTCATGATTGCCGAGTCCGAGGTCGAGCTGCGGACCCTCAAGCTGCTCACCCTGCATGCCGCGTGGGTCGGCGATACGGGACGTGATCCGCGACACTCGTCGTGTTTCACCAAGTTCCACGGCGCACGCGTCGCCAATGCCATCGTCGATCGTGTCCTGCAGATCCACGGCGGCATGGGGTACTCGAAGGAGCTCCCGATCGAGCGGTGGTACCGGGACTTCCGGATCGCCCGCATCTACGAGGGAACGGACGAGATCAACCTGCTGTCCATCTCCCGCAACCTGTTGCGAGGCTATGACAAGGTCGGGCAGGTCTGGTAAGTCGGGCCGGCAGGATCGAACAGGAGGTAATCAGCATGCCGCAGGCCGACATCAACCACTGGGAGACGGCGATTGCCGAGGTCCTACCCGACGACGTCGTCGTCCGCGGACGCAGACTGACCGACATCCTCGGAAAGCTCAGCTTCGCGGAGATGGTCTACCTGGTCCTGACGGGAAGCGAGGCCACCCCCGGGCAGGCACGAGTGCTGGAAGCGCTCCTGGTCTCCGTCGTCGATCACGGGATCTCCCCCTCGAGCATGCTGACTCGCATGTACGCCTCCTACGGCGTGCCCATCCAGGTGGCCATCGCGGGTGGCGAACTCGCTTTCGGTGACTACCACGGCGGCACGAGCCAGCAGATCGGCGAGGAGCTGAGCAGTCTCGTCGTGGCGGCGTCGGCGACGCCTGGAGACTTGGACCGGAATCTGCGGACGACAGCAGCCCGCCACGTGGCGGAAAGCCGCGAGGCGAAGCAGCGGGTGCTGGGCTTCGGTCACCCTCAGCACGACGTCGACCCACGAGTCCCGATCCTGCTGCGCATCGCCGCCGAGGAAGGGGTCGCCGGGCTGCACACGCGCCTCGTGTCGTACCTGGAGACCGAGCTGGCGCAGTCCCTCGGCCGACGTGTGCCGGCGAGCTTTCAGAGCGTCTCGGCGGCGCTCGCCCTGGACCTGGGAATCGACCATCGGGCGGCGCGCGCCCTGATCATTTCTCCCCGAGCCATCGGTCTCGCGGCGCATTTCCTCGAGGAGGTCGACCAGGGGCATCGGATACGAAATGTCTCGGGCGGTCAGGTGACCTATACAGGTCGGGCCTGTGAGTCGAACGTCGAGGAGGTGTCGACATGACCGGCTCGTCGACAGGCGAAGGCCATCTCGAGGGCCGCTGCGCGTTGGTTACCGGCGGAACGGACGGCGTGGGTTTCGATGTCGCCGAGCGTCTTGCTCGCCGTGGCGCTCACGTGGTAATCACCGGCCGCGATGCAGGACGAGGCGCCAAGGCGCTCACCCGGATGGGTCCGCTCGCCGGCACCGTGTCCTTCGAGCAGGGTGACGCAAGTGATCCCGCCGAGATCACCGATCTGGTGGAACGGGTGCGCTCGTCCCACGGCGACGCGATCGACATGCTGGTCAGTGCCGGCAGTGGACACAACGTAGGGCCGACACCGTTCGCCGATCTGACGTTTGAGCAGATCAGCCAAGAGATCGACACACTTCTCCACGCACGGCTGTTTCCGGTGAAGGCTGCGCTCCCCGCACTGCGTGTGCGTGGAGGATCGGTGGTGATGCTCACCACCGATGCCGCTCGCTACCCGACTCCGGGTGAGTCGATCATCGGCGCCGTCGGTGCTGCGGTGATCCTCTCGACGAAGGCGCTCGCCCGGGAGTTCTCCCGATGGAGCATCCGGGTCAACAGCGTGGCAATGACGATCACCTCCGACACACCGTCGTGGGACCGCGCTTTCGCCGGCGAGACCTTCCAGTCGCGGTTGTTCTCCAAGGCTGTGGATCGGTTTCCTCAGGGGCGGGCGCCGACGGCGGGTGAGGTGGCCGCCGTCGCCGAACACCTCGCGACCGAGATGTCTCAGGTCACCGGCCAGACGATCAGCGTCAACGGTGGACTGTCGTTCGGGGGTTGGTGACCCGACCTCCGACGACTTTCGTCAAAGTTGTTGCGCCAGGTGAATAACTTGTGGAAGGTTAGCGGCTTCCGGGCACCTGCCTCGCCGTTCAAGGGAGAACGCGAATGAACCCAAGCCCCCTGCGACCTGCACGAGATCCCGTGGGGCCAGGATGAGCGCCGCGCAGGTTCTCAACGGTCTCGCGCTCGGCGCGTTGCTGACCCTGCTCGCCAGCGGCCTCGCGCTCATCTACGGGCTGCGCCACGTGATGAACTTCGGACACGGCGGCAACTACATGCTCGCCGCCTACCTCGGAACCAGTGTCTCGGCAGTCGCCGGCTTCTGGACGGCCCTGGTCGTGGTTCCGGTGGCGATGTTCGGGCTCGGTGTCGCACTCGAGTTCGCCGTTCTCCGGCCGCTGGCCGGCCGCGGCCCGATCGAGCTCGCCATCGTCCTCACCGGCATCGCCTGGATGCTCCAGAACGTCATCGTCGCGGTCTACGGCCCTCAGGCCCGCGTGATGGCCACTCCGGCTCCACTGGACGGCGTCGTTCAGATCGGTGAGGAGCCGTACCCCGCATACCGCCTGCTCTTGATCGGCTTCGGCATCGGCTCGGTACTGCTGATCGCGGCCTGGCTGCGTTTCACCCGCAGCGGCCTGCATGTGCGCGCGGTGAGCGCACGCCCCGACACCGCCCGGATGGCGGGTGTCGATACCGGGCGGCTCGGACTGCTCGTGGTGTGTCTGAGCACCGCGTTTGCCGGCCTGGCCGGCGTCCTCGCCGGTCCGTACCTCGCGGTGAACCCCGGAATGGGTGATGCCATCCTCATCACCAGCCTGATCGTCGTGGTGCTCGGCGGCATCGGCAGCATCGCGGGCGCGGTGGTCGCCGCCGTGGTGATCGGGTTCGTGCAGGTGCTGGGAGATCTTGTGGTGCCGTCGGTCGCCGCGTTGGTCCCCTACCTGCTCCTGGTGGTCGTCCTGGTGTTGCGACCCCGTGGGCTCATGGGTCGGGTGATCGTATGACCGCCCTCGACCCGTCGCCCCCGCCACCGACCGACGTTAGGCGCGCTCCGCGGGTCGGAGGTCACCGCGCCGCGGTGGCAGGCACAGTCGTGGCCGCCACCGTGCTCGGCCTGTTCCTGCCCACTTTCCTCGCTGACCCGTACCTGGTGACCGTGCTGGTGCGCGGGCTGACGCTCGGCCTCGCCGGCCTGGCTGTCGGACTGCTGAACCAGCAACTCGGCCTGGTCTCCTTCGGTATCGGGGCCTTCTTCGGCCTCTCCTGCTACGCGTTCTCGATCCTCACCACGCGCTTCGGATGGGGACCTACCGCCGCCGCTGCTGTGGCGCTGCTGGGGGTGATCGCTCTCGCGGCGCTGCTGGGGGCGGTTGTGGTGCGCGTCAAGGCGCTGTCGTTCGTGATGGTGACGCTCGCTATCGCGCAGGCGTTCTTCGTCGCGGCGGGCCTGGCGGGTCTGAAGGACCTGACCGGGGGAGACGACGGGCTTCTCGTCGAGTTCAGCGGTGAGCTGGCAGGTCTGCGGCAGAGCGACCTGCTCGACCCCGAGAGCGCCTGGCCGTTGGTGTGGACCGTCGTGGTCGTGGTTGTCGCCTTGACCGCCGTCATGGTGCGGTCCCGCTTCGGGACCCGGCTCCGCGCGATCAAGCAGAACGAGGAGCGTATGCGCTACTCCGGCTTCGACCCGTATCGCGACAAGATCCTCGTATTCGTCGTGTCGGCAGCCATCGCGGCCGTTGCTGGAGTGCTGCAGGCGCTGACCCAGGGGCTGGCGTCGCCGGACATCCTCGGCTTCCACCTCTCCGGCAACGCCCTCGTCGCCGCGCTCATCGGTGGCTCGGCCACGGTGATCGGCCCGATGGTGGGTGGCGTGGTGTTCGCGTTCGGTCAGTCGGCCCTCTCCGACTCGGGGAACCTGCAGTTCTTCGTCGGGCTGAGCCTGGTTGTCGTTGTAGTAATCCTGCCGGGCGGAGCCGTGCCCGCGACGATCAGATGGACCCGGTCCGCGGCTCGACGAGTGAAGGATCGGCTGCTGTGACGGCACACCACGCGGCAACGGTCGCCACCCCGTTGCCGGAAGCGCAGCCGCTGCTCGCGGTACGAGACGTGACCGTGCGCTATGGCCGGTTCACCGCTCTGCGCGATGTGACCCTGGACGTTCGGGAGGGCGCCTTCCACGGGGTGATCGGACCGAACGGGGCAGGGAAGTCGACGTTGATGGACGCGGTGACGGGCAGCAGGCGTCCGGCGGCAGGCTCGGTGCTGTTCGATGGCCGGGAGATCGCCCGCTCCCGGATCGCAGCCCGCCGCCGCCTGGGCATCTCCCGGTCCTTCCAGCGGACGAGCATATTTCCCGAGCTCACAGTCGGTGAACAGCTCGGCCTGGTCGGTGACCATCTCGGAGACCAGGACGTCGACGCCGTACTGGAGATCATGTCGCTGGCCGCCCTGCGCGATCGGGTCGCCGGCACGATCGCCTACGGTGACCAACGCCGCGTCGACATCGCGCTGGCACTACTGGGCAAGCCTCGGCTGCTCGTACTCGACGAACCGGCCGCCGGCCTGTCGGTCGAGGAGACCGACACGCTGTTCGAGCACCTTCGAACCTTGGTTCGCGAGCGCGGTGTCACTGCGCTCGTGGTCGAGCACGACGTCGACGCCGTGTTCGCCTCGTGCGACACGGTCACCGTCCTCGACCTGGGACAGGTGCTGCGGTCCGGCGATGCACGAACGGTCCGCAGCGACCCCGCTGTCATCGCCGCCTACCTCGGGAGTGCCGCATGAGCTTGTTGGAGATCCGCGGTCTCGTTGCAGGATACGGCCGAGCTCCGGTGCTGCGCGACGTCGATCTCGTCGTGGAGGAAGGCGACGCGCTGGCCATCATCGGCCGGAACGGTTCTGGCAAGACCAGCCTTCTCGCCACGATCTACGGCGGCACGACGATCTTCTCGGGGACCATCCTGGTCAGGGGAGAACCGCTCGACACCCGCCGGGGCTTCCGCGCCGCGGCACACGGCATCGCACTGGCGCCTCAGGGCAAGCACCTCTTGCCCAACCTCAGTGTCGCCGAAAACCTGATGCTCGGTGCCGCGAGTCGTCGTCGAGGCGTCTGGACTCTCGACACGGTCTACGATCTCTTCCCCGTGCTCGCCCAGCGGGCCCGAAAGCCCGGCACCGCCCTCAGCGGCGGGCAGCAGCAGATGGTGTCGATCGGTCGAGCGCTGATGGCCAACCCTGCCCTCCTCCTGCTGGACGAGCCGAGCGAGGGTCTCGCGCCCGTACTCATCGACCAGATCGTCGACGCCCTCGCCACGATCCACTCCACCGGTACGAGCACCGTGATCGTCGAACAACACCTCGAGCTCGTGACCCGCACCAGCCGTGAGTTCGCGGTGATGAACAAGGGGCAGCTTGCCCTCGGCGGTCCGATCGCAGATGTCGGCGTCGCCGACCTGCGCGGGCTTCTCGCCCTCTGAAGCCAGTCCTCCTTTCGTCCGCGCTTTCCCCACACCTCTCCCGAAAGGGTCGACGATGCATCGGCGCATACTGACCTCTCTCACCGTCCTCGTGTCTCTCACCGTCCTCTCCGCGTGCGGGGGTGGGGGTGGTGGTTCCACGTCGGGAGCCACCACCGAACCGCTGCGGATCGGTGTGCTCGTGAACAAGGCCGGCACACTCGCCCAGTCCAGCGCCGAGTACCAGGCCGGCTACGAGGTCGCAGCGGCGGCCGCGGCCGGCGCGCTCGGCGGCCGTCGCGTCGAACTGGTGACCGCCGAGGAGGACGGGACCCCGGCAGGTACCGCCGCCGCGGCGACACAACTGGTGCAGCAGCGTGGCGTGCGTCTGATCACCGGAGTGGTCAGCTCCGCGCAGGCACTCGCCGTCGGCCCGGTCGTCACCCGGCTCGGCGCGCTGTTCGTGGACACGAGCGCGCAGGGGAACCAGCTCACCGGTTCAGCCTGCCAGGCCGGGTACTTCCGCGCCGTCGCCAACGCAGCGATCTACAGCAAGATCGTCGGCGCGGCGGTCTCGGCTTCACCGGCGAAGACGTGGTCGCTGGTGGTCGCGGACTATGCGTTCGGTAACGATATGGCTGAGGGAGTGTCCAAGGCTGTCGCGGAGGCGGGCGGCACGGTCAATCAGATCATCCGTACTCCGGTTGGCAACTCCGACTTCGGGTCGGCGATCTCTCAGCTGGCCGCGAAGAGGTCCGACGGGCTTTTCACTGCACTCCCCGGCGCCGACTCGTCGACATTCCTCAAGCAGGCCGACCAGTTCGGTTTCCTCCCGACGTACAAGCAGATCGTCGGCGACGTCCTGCTGACCAACCTGTCGGCGGGCGACTTCGCGAACATCGCACCGAAGCTGCAGGCCAACACGGTGGAGGTGTCGAGCGGCTACTACCCGCAGGAGGTCAGCACGCCTGCGAACACCGACTACCTGAGGCGCTTCGCCGAGGCCCGCCCCGGACAGGACATCAACGAGACGGCAAAGAAGGCCAACAACGGCTGGAATGCTGTGCAGGTCATCGTCAGTGGCGTCGCTGCCGCCCGCAGCGACGACCCCCTCGCCGTCAGGAAGGCTCTCGGTGGCCTGACGATCGAGCTGCCTCTGGGGACCGCGAAGATGCGAGCCGAGGATCATCAGCTCTTGGTCCCCGGGGCTATCGGCAAGATCGTGCAGGAGAACGGCAAGTGGCGGCTGGCACAGGCGCGCGCCATCCCGGCCGACCAGCTGGTGCCTCCGGTGGAGGGGTGCAACCTGGGCTGACGAGCGGGCGACCCGCGATAGGACGACGCGACGAACGACGACGAATGCCGTGCGCTCCTGCGATCTGGCGCTGGTCCCCGACTTGCGTGATCCCGACGCATCTCTCGGACCCACACGAGTGAGCTGTGCCCCACGTCCAGTCATTCTACAAAATCTTGACGCGGCATCGTGTTCAAGTCGACCATAGAACGGTCGATCTCGACCGAGCTTGCGAGGAGGGTGCCCAAATGAGTGTCCCGACAGCCGAGACGCCGATGTCCCACCACGAGGAGATTCAGACCGCGCCGACGGCACCGGAGGTCGATTTCCGGACCGCCCCGGCGCGGTACCGCCACTGGCGGCTCGACATCGACGGTCCCGTTGCGACGCTGACCCTCGACATCGACGAGGCGGGTGGGATCGTCCCGGGCTACGAACTGAAGATGAACTCGTACGACCTGGGGGTGGACATCGAGCTCTACGACGCGACTCAGCGCCTGCGGTTCGAGCACCCGGGCGTCCGGTCGGTGGTCGTGACCAGCGGGAAAGACCGCACCTTCTGCGCCGGTGCGAACATCCGGATGCTGGCGCAGAGCAGTCATCCGTGGAAGGTGAACTTCTGCAAGTTCACCAACGAGACCCGCAACGGAATCGAGGACGCGACCGCGAACTCGGGTCAGACGTGGATCGCGGCGGTGAACGGGACGGCGGCGGGTGGCGGGTACGAGCTGGCGCTGGCGTGTGAGCAGATCCTGTTGATCGACGATCGGTCGTCGGCGGTGTCGTTGCCGGAGGTACCGCTGCTGGGTGTGTTGCCGGGGACCGGTGGCCTGACGCGGGTGATCGACAAGCGTCGGGTGCGCAAGGACCGGGCGGATGTGTTCGCGACCCGGCCCGAGGGGATCCAGGGCAAGCAGGCCGTGGAGTGGAAGCTGGTCGACGAGACGATCCCGAAGCGGGTGTGGTCGGAGACCGTGGCCGAACGGGCGGCGCGGGCGGCCGAGGGCTCGACCCGCCCGGTAGACGCGGCGGGCATCAGCCTGCGCCCGCTGGTCTCGGACGGCTACCACTACCGCTACGTGAAGGCCGACGTCGACCGCGAGCGCGCCCTGGTCGAGATCACGGTGCACGGACCCGAGGGTGGGGTCCCGGAGTCCCTGGACCGCGTGCACCAGCTGGGCGACGAGTTCTGGCCGCTGGCCGTGACCCGCGAGCTCGACGACCTGATCCTGCGGCTGCGCGCCAACGAGCTCGAGCTCGGTACCTGGATCATCCGCACGAAGGGCGACGTCGAGGACGCGCTGGCCTTCGAGCGCCTGATCGAGGAGCACAGCCGCGACGACTGGCTGGTCAACGAGATCCGGCACTACTTCAAGCGAGTCCTCAAGCGGCTCGACGTGACCTCGCGGTCGCTGATCGCGCTGATCGAGCCGGGTTCGTGCTTCGCCGGCGCGCTGCTGGAGCTGGCCCTGGCCTGCGACCGCCAGTACATGCTGGACGGGACGCTCGACGAGACGGACTCCGAGCAGGGCGACGGGGCGCAGATCATGCTGTCCGCCAGCAACTTCGGCGCGTTCCCGATGGCGAACGGGCTCTCCCGGCTGGGCAGCCGGTTCTACGGGGACAACGACCATGTCGCAGAGCTGCGGGAGGGGATCGACCGGCGGATCACGGCGTCGGACGCCCTCGAGCTGGGCCTGGTCACGGACGCCCCGGACGACATCGACTGGGAGGACGAGATCCGGATCATGCTGGAGGAGCGGGCCTCGCTGTCCCCGGACGCGTTGACCGGCATGGAGGCCAACCACCGGTTCGTCGGCCCGGAGACGATGGAGTCGCGGATCTTCTCGCGGCTGACGGCCTGGCAGAACTGGATCTTCGTCCGCCCCAACGCTTCGGGTCCTGAGGGTGCGCTGCGCAGGTACGGCACGGGGACCCGCGCCGACTTCGACCGCACTCGGATCTGACCCGCCCGCACCCATCGACCTTCGACCCGCCGCGGCCCGCGGTGGAGAGGACGGACCCTCATGAGCATCGACTACAGCGAGAAGATCCCCAACAACGTCGATCTCGCCGGCGACCGCAAGCTCCAGCGCGCCCTCGAGTCCTGGCAGCCCAACTTCCTCGACTGGTGGAAGACCATGGGCCCGGCCGTGCCGACCGAGGACGTGTACCTGCGCACAGCCGTGGACGTGGGCCAGGAGGGGTGGGCGCATTTCGGGCACGTCGCGATGGAGGAGTACCGCTGGGGAGTGTTCCTGTCGGAGCGCAACCCGGACCGCCGCATCGCCTTCGGGGAGCAGAAGGGCGAGCCCGTCTGGCAGCAGGTGCCGGGCGAGTACCGGGCGGACCTGCAGCGGCTCATCGTGATCCAGGGCGACACCGAGCCGGCGTCGGTGGAGCAGCAGCGGCGGCTGGGGGAGACGGCGCCGTCGCTGTACGACCTGCGGAACCTGTTCCAGGTCAATGTCGAGGAGGGCCGGCACCTCTGGGCGATGGTGTATTTGCTGCACGCCTACTTCGGCCGCAACGGGCGCGAGGAGGCGGAGGCGTTGCTGCAGCGCAACTCCGGCGACCTCGACAGCCCGCGGATCCTCGGCGCGTTCAACGAGGAGACCCCGGACTGGCTGTCCTTCTACATGTTCACGTACTTCACCGACCGGGACGGCAAGTACCAGCTCGGGACGTTGAAGGAGTCCGCCTTCGACCCGCTCTCGCGCACCTGCGAGTTCATGCTGAAGGAGGAGGCGCACCACATGTTCGTGGGCACCACCGGGATCGACCGCGTGGTCACCCGGACCTGCGAGCTGATGCGCGAGCACGACACCGTCGACATCGCCCCCCACGGCGGGATCCCGTTGGACGTGCTGCAGAAGTACGTCAACTTCCACTACTCGGTGTCGCTGGACCTGTTCGGGTCCGAGCAGTCCACGAACGCGGCGAACTACTTCACCGCCGGGCTGAAGGGCCGCTGGCAGGAGGAGCGCCGCGGTGACGACCACCGGCTCACGGACGACTCGGCCTCGATCGTCGTCGTGCGCGACGGCCAGATGGGTACGGACGAGGTGTCCGCGCTGCTGGCGCTGAACCTCGACCTGCAGGGCGAGTACGTGAAGGACTGCGAAAACGGCCTCAAGCGCTGGAACCGGGTGATCGAGAAGGCCGGGATCGAGACCCCGCTGTACCTGCCGCACGTCGGCTTCAACCGCGAGGTCGGGCTGTTCGCCGAGCACCACGTCACCCCCGCCGGCCGGCTCGTCGGGACGGACGCTTGGGAGGCCGAGCGGGACCGGTGGCTCCCGTCCGACGCGGACCGCGCCCACGTTCAGAGCCTGATGCGGCCCGTCTACGAGCCGGGGAAGATCGCGGGTTGGGTGGCCCCGCCCGTCAGCGGGATCAACGGCAGGCCGTTCGACTACGAGTACGTCCACCTCACCTGAGACCGGAGGCGACCCATGCCGTACGTCATCGCTGCCGCCTGCGTCGACATCATGGACCGGTCCTGTATGGACGAGTGCCCGGTCGATTGCATCTACGAGGGCAGCCGCAAGCTCTACATCAACCCGCTCGAGTGCATCGACTGCGGCGCGTGCGAACCGGCCTGCCCGGTCGAGGCGATCTCGCAGGACCGCGCCGTGCCCGCCGGGCAGGAGCAGTTCGTCGACGACAACCTGCGGTTCTTCGAGGACGTGCTGCCGGGCCGGGACGAGGCGCTCGGCCAGCCCGGCGGCGCGTCGGACATCGGGCCGATCGGGATCGACACGGACTTCGTCAAACAGTTCAAGCGCGCCGACTAGCGCGCCTCCGGCACCCGAGCGAGAGGGAGTTTCAATGACCGTGTCAAGCCGCAGTTGCCGTCGGGGCGGGTGCCTCGGTGGTGAACGGGCGGTTGTCGCGGAGCAGGGCCCAGACGAGGTCGACGAGTCGGCGAGCGAGGGCGATCAGGGCCTGGACGTGTCGTTTGCCTTCGGCTCGCTTCTTGTCGTAGAAGGCGCGGGATCGGCTGTCGGCGCGTTTGAGCGACGACAGGGCGGCCATGTAGAACACTCGCCGCAGGCCGCGGTGATAGCGCTTGGGGCGGTGCAGATTCCCCCGGATCCGGCCGGAGTCCCGCGGAACCGGCGCCAGCCCGGCGTAGGCGGCCAGCCGGCTCGAGGTGCCGAACGCGGCGACGAGGTTCCCGCCGGTGTCGGCGAGCAGCTCGGCTCCGAGGATCGGTCCGAATCCGTCGATGCTGGTGATGATCTCCGCCTGGGGATGTTCGACGAAACGGGCCCCGAGCAGCTTGTCCAGGTCCTTGGTCTCCCGGTCAAGGTCGAGCAGTTGGCGGGCCAGTCGTGCGATCAGCGGGGCGGTCACCGACTCACCGGGCAATGCCAGGCTCTGCTCGCCGGCGACGGTGACCGCGGTCGCGGCCATCGCCGCGCGCCCGGGCGCCCAGGACCGCTGTGCGGCCAGGAACCCCTCGACCTGCTCAACCCCGGCCACGCGCAGCTCGGCGGGGGTCTGGTAACCGCTGACCAGGATCAACGCCGACCGGGTGGTGTAGTCGAAGGCCTGCTCGAGGCCGGGGAAGATCGAGCCGAGGAGCTCGCGGAGCCGGTTGACCCCACGGACCCAGTCGGCCATCAGGTCCTCGCGGCGGGCGGTGAGGACCTGCAGGTCCCCGGTGATCTGGTCCGGCACGGCCACCTCGGCGAGGTCGGCGCGCAGCCGGGCGGTCTCGGCGATGGTGCGGGCGTCCTTGGCGTCGGTCTTGCCCTCGCCGGTGAAGGCTCCGGCCATGCGGTTGACCAGCCGGCCCGGCACCGACAACAACCGATGCCCGCTGCCCTGCAGCAGCGCGACCAACAGCGCAGCCGATCCGGAGGTCATGTCGACCGCCCACACCACCTCACCCGCCTGCCCCGCTTTCGTGGTCGTGCGGGTGATCAGGTCCTCGATCGCGGCCTGGGTGTTGGTCACCTTACGGGAGAAGACGATCTTTCCGTGGTCGTCGACGGCGCAGGCGTGATGCGCGCTTTCGCCGACGTCGATCCCGACCCACAGTTTCTTGCCGGCCACGTGATGGCGGCCCTTTCTCGTGCGGTTCGACAGCCCATGGACGTCCCCGCCTGCAGCTCCGTAAACAGCGACCGTGCGCAGATCTCAATCAGCGGCCAAGGCGTCCGAAACGGCAGGGCGGCCACTCCTTCGAAGCCACTCGAGGGCAAGAACCCATCAGCCACACCCTGCCGTTACGGGCGTCCGGAACACCTCGTCCCGAACATCAACAACCTTACGGAGAACCCGTGACCACACCGCTGAGGTCCTACGTCGCCGGCCGGTGGTACACCGCACCCGACGCGGCGGCGGGCACCGTGGTGTCCGACGCCGTGACCGGCGACCCGGTCGCCGTGGTCTCCAGCACCGGGCTCGACATGGGCGCGGTCCTGGACCACGCGACGGGCGTGGGCGGGCCCGCGCTGCGCGAGCTGACGTTCCCGCAGCGTGCCGCCCTGCTCAAGGCCCTCGCCGGATACCTGAAGGAGCGGCGGCCGGAGTACTACGCGCTGTCGCACCGCACCGGCGCGACCCTGTTCGACTCGCGGTTCGACGTCGACGGCGGAATCGGGGTGCTCAGCGCCTACGCGGGCATCGGGGCGCGGGAGCTGCCGGACGACACCGTCCTGCCGGTCGACGAGCCGCATCTGCTCGGGCGCGGCGGCGGGTTCGTCGGCCGGCACCTCGCGGTGTCGCGACCCGGTGTGGCCGTTCAGATCAACGCCTACAACTTCCCGGTCTGGGGGATGCTCGAGAAGCTCGGCCCCGCGTTGCTGGCCGGGGTCCCGTCGATCGTCAAGCCGGCCACGCCGACCGCGTTCCTGACCGAGCTCGTGGTGCGGGACGTGATCGAGTCCGGGCTGCTCCCGGAGGGTGCGCTCCAGCTCGTCTGCGGCTCCGTGGGCGACCTGCTGGACCGGCTCGGGCCGCAGGACTCGGTGGCGTTCACCGGGTCCGCCGCCACCGGCCGGCGCCTGCGCGGCAACGCGACGGTGCTCGGCGAGGCCGTGCGGTTCACCGTCGAGGCGGACTCGCTGAACTGCTCCATTCTCGGGCCCGACGCGGTCCCCGGCACGCCGGAGTTCGATCTCTACGTCGCCCAGCTCGTCACCGAGATGACGGTCAAGGCCGGGCAGAAGTGCACGGCGATCCGCCGGGCGCTGGTCCCGGCCGGGCTCGTCGCCGCGGTGGTCGACGCGGTGGCGGCCCGGCTGGACCAGGTCGTCGTCGGCAACCCGACGAGTGAGGGCGTGACCATGGGTGCCCTGGCCGGGCTGGCCCAGCGCGAGCACGTACGCACCGCGGTGCGCACCCTTGCGGTCGGCGCGCGCACCGTCATCGGGGACCCGGACAAGGTCGATCCGGTCGACGCCGACCCAACCCGCGGCGCGTTCCTGGCGCCGGTCCTCCTGGTGGCCGACGATCCGGAGCGCCCCGAGCCCCACCACGTCGAGGCGTTCGGGCCGGTCAGCACGGTGATCGGGTACGGCTCGGTCGAGGGCGCGATCGCGGCCGCGGCCCGCGGGCGGGGCAGCCTCGCCTCATCGGTCGTGACCGCGGATCCGCAGGTCGCCCGCCAGGTGGTGCGGGGCCTCGGCCCGTGGCACGGTCGCGTGCTGGTGCTGGATCGCGACTCGGCGCCGGAGTCCACCGGCCACGGGTCGCCGATGCCAACGCTGCTGCACGGCGGCCCCGGCCGCGCGGGCGGCGGCGCCGAGCTCGGCGGGCTCGAGTCCGTGCGGCACCACATGCAGACGGTCGCCGTGCAGGGGTCGCCCTCGGTCCTGGACGCGGTGTCGCGATGAGCCGCGTCGCGGTCGTCGGGTCGGGGCCGGCGGGGCTCTACACCGTTGCGGCTCTGCTGTCCTCGGGAGAGCCGGTCGAGATCGACGTGATCGACCGGCTCCCCACGCCGTACGGCCTGGTGCGCTACGGCGTGGCACCGGACCACGCGAAGATGAAGGCCGTCACCCGGGTGCTGGCCAAGCCCTTCGCGAAAGGTGTCCGCTACCTCGGCAACGTCGAGGTCGGTCGGGACGTGACCCACGAGGAGCTCCTCGAGCAGTACCACGCGGTCGTCTACGCGTCGGGCACGGAACACGATGCGCGCGTGGGGATCCCGGGCGAGGACCTCGACGGTGTCCTGGGGTCGTCGCAATTCGTCCGCTGGTACAACGGGCATCCGGACGCGGCCGAGCGCGAGCTGGTTCTCGACGCCCGCGAGGTGGCCGTGATCGGCGCCGGCAACGTCGCGCTCGACGTGGCCCGCGTGCTGTCCCGGACCGCGGACGAGATGCGCGAGACCGATGTGCCGCATCGGGTCCTGGAGGTGCTCGACCGCAGCCGGGTCACGGACGTGCACGTGCTGATCCGCCGCACCCCTACGGACGCGCGGTTCACCCCGGCGGAGCTCTTCCAGCTCAGTGAGCTCGCGGATGCGGACGTGATCCTGCACGACGGGGGAGCGGGCGTCGACGATCCGGAGACCGCCGAGGACCGCCGGGTCCGGCTCAACCTGGAGACCTTCCGGACCTTCGCCGATACCCCGCCCGCGGGCCGTTCGCGCCGGATCCACCTGCGGTTCCTGGTGTCGCCCACCGAGATCGTGGGCGACGGGCGGGTCGAGGGGATCGTCGTCGAGCACAACGAGCGGGGCGCCGACGGCCGGATCACCGGCACCGGGCGCACCGAACGGATCCCGGTCGGCGCGGTGATCACCGCGGTCGGGTTCCGCGGGGCGCCCCCGGCGGACCTGCCGCACGACGAGCACGGCATCGTGCCGAGCGTGCAGGGCCGGGTGGTACGCGACGGCGCACCGGTGCCGGGTGTCTACGTGGCGGGCTGGCTCAAGCGCGGGCCCAGCGGGATCATCGGCACCAACAAGCCGGACGGTGCGGAGACCGCCGCCGCGGTGGTGGAGGATCTTGCTGCGCTGGCCGCGCGACCGATCCGCGGCGACCTGCTCCAACTGCTCGACGAACGGGCCGTGCGAGTTGTCGACTGGGCGGCCTGGCTGCGTCTGGATGGCCACGAGGCGGAGCTAGGTGGGTCCGCGGGCCGTGGCCGGGTGAAAGTCCGGGATCTCGCCTCGATGCTGAAGCAGTGTCTTGGGGCCTGAGGTGAGCAACGGCGCAGCTAGCCCGCCTACGTGTCCGTCGAGCAGGTTCACGTGGGTTTCGGCGACCGCGGTAGTCGTATCAGGAGCCGAGGGGTAAGGCCTGATGATCTGGTTGCACCGCACGAGGGACGCAGATGTCGAGGTGCGATCCGCGACCACACCGCTCCTGGACGCCGCAGAACTCCTGACGTCAGGCACTTGTCCAGGGCAGACACCCGGCGGTACACCCGGGCTGTGATGTCTCAGGACATGGGTGACAGTTCGGCATCAGGACATCGGTGACAGTAGCCGACGCACTCCGGGAAGCGCGCGGCGCAGCGGTGCCGGCCGCGGCCGGTCCGGTGGCCGGTGCGCTGCTCGGTGCGACGTGCGGCGTCGAGTCGTTGCCCGTCGCACTGCTTGCGCGCCTCGACCTGGCCTGGGTCGTCGATGTCCTCGCCCGGGACATCGTCGCTCAGCAGTTCGATCACCCCGCGGGGAGCGACCAGAACAAGGGGACTGACCCGCATTGGTCGGAGCGTTACCCCGGCTGAGGCCTCCGGCCCGGCGCGTACGGCGTTGTCGCACGTCCGGTCACGGGCTGGTGGCACGACGTGCCAAGAGTAGGCCGCTACTCCTTAGCCGCTCCTATGCCGAGCGCATGAAGCTCGTAATAACCCGTGACGTCCTCGGCCTCCGGCAGGAACTCGGCCAGGTCGACGTCGGTGCCACCGGGGAGCACCTCTGTGCCGGAGCCGAAGCTGAGCGGGAGCCCTCTCTGGCGCTTCTTGATGAGCTTCTCGTGTCGCCGGAGGATGGCCCGCTCCGCCTGGACGGTCTCCGCGAACCGCGCCCGTCGGACGGCGACGATCGTGGCTCCGCCGCGGACGTGGGTGAGGATTCGGCCGCGGTCGCCGTGGCCGACCTTGAGACGGTCGTTGTACCGGACGAGGTAGAGCAGATGAGGATCGTCCTTCCGCGCACGATGGGTCCTCGATCCCGGCTCGGGGTCGCAGAAGCGGCACTCCCGTGCGCTGAGGTTCTGGACCTTGCCGCACTTGTCGTGGCGGCCCCAGAACCCGTGGGATTCGTTGCCCCATCGAAGGTAGGGCAGCCCCTTCACATCGCCGGCCACGACGGTCCAGCCAGGCTGGCCCCGAAACTCAAGTTCGTCCGCGTACGCCGACGCGGACAGCAACTCGTGGACGGCAACGTCGTCGAGCTCGATCGTCGGGAGCTCTGCCTGCACCTGCATGAAGTAGCCGGGAAATCGGCTCGCGAAGGCCTGAGCGAGACCGTCGAGCTCGAGTTCCCTGGTGTTCGTGCGGTCGTCGAGGCAGGCGTGGCAACGGGTGGTCCAACCCCGTCGGCAGGTCCTCGTCAGCCCACACCAGGAGCATCGCCAGATCCCGATGCCGGCGAGCTCCTCGTCGAGGACCATCTGGTCCGCGACGCCTTCTGCGCACTCGGCGCAGTGGTTCATCCATGCCACCGCGCGGACGCCGCCGCTCCGGGCGACCGAGACACCAAGGCTGGTCCCGCAGTTCGCGCACACCTTCGAAGGGGCCTCGTCCACGGCCGGCTCAGAAGTGCGCGACGAGCAGCAGAGTAGGAATCGCCCGGGCTGTCATTCCTTGCCACGGTAGTCCCGTGAGCCCAACGCAGCGCGTCACTCGATGGAGTCGCGTGTACTGCCTTCGTACCTTCTCGAACATCGCGGCGATCTCGGGTTCGAACCAGTAGACGGCCCGGTTGGCTCGTCCCGCCGGATAGTCGAAGTGCCAGGGCCATGCACGGCCGAGCTTTTCGCAGAGCACCTGGGTTTGGCCCAACAGACTCGTCAGGCCTGTGGGTGACGTGGCGTCGCCGGTGCGATCGAGAAGCTCGTCGGCGCGGAACCGCCGGCCGGGGTGGTCGATGAAGACGCCGAGGACTCGTCGCCGTCGATCGTCGAGCTGCTCCCAGAGTGTGACGGCGAGATCGTGATCGGTGTCTCGCCACTCGGCGTTCGGTCTCCCCTCGAGCCACAGCTTCGTGAGATCGCGGAGTCGCGCTGCCTTGTCAGCAGGGACGGTCAGGACGACCTCGACGGTGTCGGGACGGGTCGTCCGGCGGGAGCTCGGCTTTGCCCGCTGCCCACACCACCCGGTCCAGCACACCGAGGTCGAGGTTCAGCTCGGAGGCGACGGCCGTCAGCAGGCTCCGGATCTCCTCGCCGGAACCGCTGCCGACGAAGGCGCGGATTCGCCGGTCGACGGCGATCGCCTGGCCGCCGGCGAGGACGGCGACGTAATCCGCGGTCTTCTCGCCCACGCCCTTGATCTTCAGCAGCTTCGAACGGCTGTCCGGTAGCTGGCACCACGAGCGGAGCTGATCGACGGTCTGGACCCCCTCGGCCGCGAGGAGGTCCGCGAGGCGAAGAGCTCGGGCCAGCTTCTCGGGGTGCTTCCAGTCCAGGACGCCGCCCAGCCCTTCGGCAGCTACCCGCGCGCGGAAGGTGTCGACGGTGACGGCATCGGGCCAGGCAACGAGGAGCTTCTCGACGCGGAGCTTCACGACGGAGTCGAAGTCGATCGCGGCCTGCAGCGCAGCGTCGGCGAGGAGCGCACCCATGTGCTGGTAGCGGGCCCCACCGGCCTCGACACCCGGGAAGTCGGGGAACCCCGGGAGTCGGCCGACCTTGGTAAGGAGCGCCACCACTCGCTCGCGATGAAAGAGATCCACTGCCCGCTGCCTCCTGATGCGTTGCTCCCAGCGTCAAGACGTCCGGCAGTTGATCAAGTTGGCCGCCGATCGGAGCAACGGCCGCTAGTGCTGTCCACTGCAGGCCGCTGACGCGGCGCGGCCCTTCGGGCTGTTCTTTCCGGTGGGCCGCTTACTCCGCCCGGGCTCTCCCGACAAAGGGTGCTGCGCATCGGCTTCGCCGACGGCCTGCGGCCGCCCTTGGTCGCGAGCCTCTCCGGGCGGAGTCGGGCGCGGACGGCAAGGGCGGGCGCTTCGCACCGCGCCCCGCAGTTGGCCCACCACCGTTCTGACCCTTCGGGCCTGCTGCCGACCCCGCCGGGAGGCCGCCATGACCGCGACGTTCGAGCGCACCGGGACCAGCCAAGAAGCGACCGACGACGAGCTTCGGCGTCTCCTCGGGCTGCCGCTGGTCCGGACGGTCGTCTATGAGCACGGCGAGTTCACCGAGGCTTGCAAGGCCTGCGGACACGTCCCGCCGACGTCGATCCCGCCGGAGCTGCCGCCGGGGGAGCCAGTCGTCGACGTCGTGCAGGACCCCAGGGCGCTGAGGACGGCTGCGCGGACGGTCGCATGGCTGGTGGATGTCCTCGACCAGCGCCGTCCGCCCAAGCAGGTCGTGAACCTGGCTGTGCCTGAGGTGCTCCGGTACCTGCGGGCGGTGCCTACCGGACCCTCCGGGCTGCGGGGCGGGGCGCGGCTGCTCTCCGCCCGGGCGAGTCAGCCTCACGAGGGTGCGGTGGAGGTCGCCGCGATGATCCGGTTGGGCGGTCGCCTTCGGGCGATGGCGGCGTCGTTCGTCCTGGCCGGGCTGGACGCGTGGACGTGCACGACGGTCCGCATTCTGTGACGCGGCAGCGGGGGCGGGGCCTGTCCCCGCCCCACCGGGCGTGGAGCGGACCTGACGGGCTCTACCGCTGCGCCGGTGTGGGCCGGCAATAGTGCCGCCGGACCATGCCGGCGCGGGAGGGGCTCAAGGCCGCCCCGGGCCGGAGCACCGTGATCGACCGCGTTCGCGGACTCAGGTTGTACCAGTTGTCATGACGAGCGAGCGGAACCGTCACAAGGACGACGCGAGGCCGTGTTCGCAGATCCACGCCCATGCCCGGGCGACAGCTTGCTCGCGAGCCGGCATCCCCTGGGCCATGGCGCGGGTGACGTAGTGGTCCGGTCCGTATCGCGCTCGGACCTCGTCCATCCGCTGTCCGAACGTCATCGGCTGCCCGTCCGGTCCCGTCGTCATGTCGCAGAACCACAGGAGATCTCGGACGATGCCGCCCTCGTCCACGAAGGCCGCGAGCTCATCGGCGAGCCCGACCTCGGCTGCCTCGGACGCGGCGGCGGAGTGGTGCGCGACGAGCGCGACCACTCGGGCGTCGACAGTGCTCGCCCGGAGATGACCGGCTCCGTCCAGGGGATGAAACCCGTTGTGCGCCAAGGATGGGGCATAGCCGATGTCGTGGAGCCACGCCGCCATGCACAATGCGGCTCCGTCGGGCTCGTCCAATGCCATGGCGAGTACGGCCGCCCGGGCCGCTACCGCCTGGACATGCGCCCAGCGCCTCGGAAGCGCCTCGGCCAGGTGATGGCGAGCGAGGTCGCGCGCAGCGGCTATCTGGTCCTCCGGCGCCACCGTCGAGTCGGCGGCGGCCTGTCGAAGTCGGCGGCTCGCGGCCGCCAACTGGCGGGATGCGGCACGGACGTCTGCCTCGAGGCGATCGTCGACGAGGCGTCGGCGGACGACACCGGTGCCGACCTCGACGGCGGCGGCCAGGTCGGCGAGATGCCGGAGCTGCTCCTCGGGGCTGTGAACTCGGAGAAGCGCGGTTGCCGCGCTGAGCGCGTGGACGGTGAAGTCCGGGGTGATCCCGGTCGCCTCGGCGGGCCGGGGAGCAGCGGGATCCGAAGTCGCGGCCGGGTCGACGACGAACACGCCCGCGCCCTGCCGGGATCGGACCAGGCCGTCGTCCTGCAGAGCTCGCATGGCCGCCCGGACCGTCATGCGGGCGACTCCGTAGTGAGAAGTCAGTTGAGATTCCGAAGGAAGCTTGGTCCCCGGCGCGCGGCCGACGATCTGCGAGCGCAGGTGAGCCGCGATCTGCCGGTAGGGCGGGACCGTAGATCCTGGATCGAGGCTCCCGAGGTCGTCGAGCACGGCGGGAGGCTAACCAGGGCGGGCGGCTCAAGGAGGCGAAACGTCGGCATGCGTTCGCAATGGTGAACGACGACAACAGGTTGCGACTGGGCGGTGGATCAAGCGCCGAGGAGTGCCGTCGATGGTCGCCCTCGTCCGCCGAGCTCGGCGAACCCGCGCTCGGCGAGCAGCGACAGTGCCCGGTGAGCGGTTCCGACGGAGACGCTGTAGCGCTCGGCGATCAGCTTGAGCGTGGGGAGACGTTCGCCGGGTGCGAGTGCGCCGAGGCGGATGGCGCCCTCGAGGTCGTTCGCGATCCGTTCGTAGGGGCCGGCGGGCTCGCTCTTGGGCCGGAGGAGCGGCGCATCAGCCGGAGCTGTGATCGAGCTCGGCAGCTGGAGACGGCCGGTCAGGGACTTCGCCGCGCGTTGGTCCGCCTCGGCGACCCAGGCGCTGTAGACCCGCAACGTGGTGGTCCCGCCGCCGCTGTGACCGAGGCGGCCGGCGACGGTCCGGATGTCGACGCCTGCGGCGATGAGCTCCGTGGCGGAGTAGTGCCGCAGCTGGTGGATGTGCATGTCGTAGCCGAGGCGGGCGCACATCCGCGAGTACCGCTGGGTGACGGTGTCCGGCTTGAGGTGCTCGCTGTGGTCCGGGAGGGCCGAGAACAGATAGTCGATGTCCCGGAGATCGACTCCGACGACCTTGGCCGTGCGGACGGCCTCGGCCCGATAGGCGGCCAGGAGCGCGGCCGTCTGGTCGTCGAGGACGATGCGGCGGCGCTGGTGGGTCTTGGTGTCCTTCTCCCAGAGCCGGGTGTTGATCTGGGCGATGCTCGTGCGGATGTCGAGCACGCCCCCGTCGACGTCGTGCCGGTCCAGCCGGAGCGCGCAGAGTTCGCCGCGTCGGGCACCGGTCGTCATGGCGGTCCAGACGAGCATGCCCCAGTCCGGATCCTTGAACGCCTCCTCGACGATGCGCGCCGCCTGCTCGGCCGTCGGAGGCTGCGGGTCGGGCGGGGGTTGCGACGGCGCGTCGGCCTGTTCGACGGGGTTGACGCCGAGCCAGCGCCACTTCACTGCTCGGGCGAAGGCCCCGTTGAGCAGGCTGTGCATCTGGCGGAGGTAGGAGGCGCCGAGGGGCCTGCAGACGTGCGGCTTGCAGCGGCCGTTGCACTCGTGATCGCCGACGACCCGGTGGTCGACCTGGCCGCGGCGGCGTGAGCAGCGTCTGCGGCAGCGACGGAGCTGGGAGTAGAAGGTGTCCAGCACCTCGCCGTCCATACGACCGACCGGGATCGCGCCGAGCAGCGGGCCGATGTAGAGCCGCACCATCTGCTCGTAGCCGTTGCGCGTCGTGTCCTCGATCTCCAGGACGTCGAGGTATCGCTCGAGGAGTTCGGAAACGGTCGCCTTGGTGCGGGGTGCGCGGCGCTCGTCGACCTCGTTGAGGAAGCGGGTCCGGACCTTCTCCGCCGCGGTGGCGGCTCCGGGGCCTGCCGGCACCGTCTCGGTCAGGTAGTGCCGCTTCCTGGAGAGCGGGTCGATGCCGGCATAGACCCGGACGCGGTAGGAGCCGCTCGGGAGTTGCTCGACCTCGCCGCGGCTACGACGGGGCTTGCGGGATGCGGGCATGGAGCCACGGTAGGCCGGTTGGCTCCACGTGTAGCTCCACGTGTCGGTGCTGGTCAGAGGCGGCAACGCGTTGACCTGGGTGCCCCCGGCAGGACTCGAACCTGCGACCTAGAGATTAGAAGGCTCTTGCTCTATCCAGCTGAGCTACGAGGGCGTGGGGCCGGAGGCCGCCGCCGGAGAGCGTAGCGGCAGGGGTCCGGTGAGAGCCCCGGACGCTGCCCGACCGTTATCACCCGTCCGTTTCGCGGTGTCCGCCCTCACGATCCCGGGAGGCGAGATCCATACTGGGCACATGGCTCTGGGACTGCGCTCCGCGATCGGCTCCGACGTCGGCCGCCGGCGCACCGCGAACGAGGACTCCGGTGCTACTGCGGGCCGCCTGCTCGTCGTGGCCGACGGGATGGGTGGGCACGCCCATGGCGAGCTGGCGAGCGCGCTCACCGTCGCGACGATGCTCGAGCTCGGCGGGCGGCTGCCCCGCGAGCTGCCGGACGAGGACCTGCTGCGCGAGCTCGCGGGCGCGGTCGACGAGGTGTCGGACCGGCTCGCCCAGCACGCGCGCCAGGAGCCGGACACCCAGGGCATGGGGACGACCGTGGTCGTGCTGGTGCTCGACGGCGACCGGTTCGGCCTCGCCCACGTCGGGGACTCGCGCATCTACCGCTGCCGCGCGGGAGAGCTCGTCCAGCTCACCAAGGACCACACGATGGTCCAGCAGCTCGTGGACGAAGGGCAGATCACGCCCGAGGAGGCGCTGGTGCACCCGCGCCGCTCAGTGCTGATGCGCGCGCTGAGCACGGACCATCCCGTCGAGCCCGACCTGTTCGTCGTCCAGCCGCAGGCGGGGGACCGGTACCTGCTGTGCTCGGACGGGGTCACGGCGGTCCTGCCGGACGCCGCGCTGCTCGACCTGCTGGCCGCGCCGACCGAGCCCGAAGCCGTGGTCGACACCCTGATCACCTACGCGAACGACGGCGGCGGCCCGGACAACATCACCTGCATCGTCGCCGACATCGTGGACACGGACGAGCCGGCAGACGACGAACCCGAGGTGCGCATCGTGGGGGCGGCGGCCGAGGTCGCGTAGGACCGTCGCGTAGGACCGAGGCCGCTCACCGGCGCGCCACCAGCCGCCGGACGCCCATCGGGAATCCGCCTGCCACCTCCGCACCCGGTGGGCAGAGGCCGGCGCCGGCCAGCGCGTCCGCGGGCGCCTCGGGGATCTCGAAGACCCTGCGGTCGTCCCCGAGGACGGCGAAGTCCGCCGCGGCGACCATCCATCCCGGATGGTCGACGGCGGTCGGGCACGCCCACCCGTCCCGCAAGGTCCTCCGAGGTGGGGCGCGCCGCAGCTCCGCCGGAGACCGACCGGGAGCCGGCCCGACGACGACCATGCTGCCGGCGGGCCGCAGCACCCTCCTGACCTCGGCGAGCAGCTCCTGCGGGCGCTCCAGGCAGGGGAGGGCGAAGGCGACCACCACGACGTCCGCATCCGAGGTGGCGACCGGCAGCGAACCGGGCGGGCCGATCCCACCGGCGCACCGCACCAGCCCGCCGCCGGCCGGGCCGACCTCCACGACCCGGGCCTCGCGAGGGACCGCGGCGGTGATCCACCCGCGCAGCCCGGGCACCTCGACATCGTCCATGCCGGGAGTGTGGCAGCGGGGTACGACGAAAACCGTCGTGGTGCGGGCATAGCCTGGTCGCATGGCGCAGACGACCGTCGAGCCCAGCCTGTCGCCGTCCGACCCGCGGCCCGGGTCGGGCGTCGGAGGCCTGGTGGGGCTCGGCATCGCGGTGGCGGTGCTCGTGGCGGCGGGCCTCACGGCCCTGACCGGGGCCCGTCCCGTGGAGAACCTGGGGCTGCCGGATCCCGGCACGCTCACCACCATCGGGCTGCCGGCGATGCGGGCCGCCGCCGAGTCGTGTGCGGTGCTGGCGATCGGCTTCCTGCTGCTCGCGGCGTTCCTGGTCCCTCCCCAACGGAGCGGGTACCTGGACGTGGCCGGGTACCGCGGGATCCGCGCGGCCTCGTACGCCGCCGCGGGCTGGGCGGTCAGCGCCCTGCTCCTCGTGCCGCTGAGTGCCGCGGACGCGCTCGGCAGACCGGTCGCGGACGTCCTCGACCCGGGGCTGCTCATCGAGGTCATCCCCAAGCTGTCGGACGCGTCGTCCTGGCTGTTGACGGCGATCGTCGCCCTGTTGTTGCTGGTCGCCTGCCGGCTGGTGCTGTCATGGGGCTGGACGGTCGTGACGTTCGGGTTGTCGCTGCTGGGGCCGTTGCCGGTGGCGCTGACCGGGCACTCGTCGTCGGGCGGTTCGCACGACATCGCGACCAACAGCCTGGTGATGCACGTCCTGGCGGCCTCCCTGTGGGTGGGTGGGCTGGTGGCGGTCCTGTCGCTCGGCGCCGCCCGCGACCGGGACCCCGGGGTGCTGGGGGTGGCCGTGCGCCGGTTCTCCCGCACGGCGCTGTGGTGCTGGGTGGTGCTGGCGATCACCGGGGTGCTGAACGCGCTGGTCCGCGTCTCGCTGAGCGACCTGGTCGGGACCACCTACGGAGCGCTGCTGCTGGCCAAGACACTCGCGCTGCTCGCCCTCGGCGCGCTCGGCGCCCTCCACCGGCGACACTCCGTGGAGGCGGCCGGGCGGGGAGAGCGGGGCGCGTTGCTCCGGCTCGGTGCCGTCGAGGTCCTCATCATGTTGGGGACGATCGGCCTCGCCGTGGCGCTCGGGCGCAGCTCGCCGCCCGCGACCGCCGCCGCGCCGCCCTCGCGCCTGGACGTCCTGCTGGGGTACGACCTCGACGGTCCGCCGACCCTCGCGCGACTGGCCTTCGAGTGGCGCTTCGACATCGTCTTCGGCACGGCCGCCGTGCTGCTCGCCCTGTTCTACCTGCTGGGGGTGCGCAGGCTGCGGGCCCGCGGGGACAGTTGGGGGCCGGGACGGACCGCGGCGTGGCTGGCCGGCTGCGCGGTCCTGCTGATCGCGACGAGCTCGGGGGTCGGCAAGTACGCGCCGGCCATGTTCAGCGTGCACATGGCCTCGCACATGATGCTGGCGATGCTGACGCCGATCCTGCTGGTGCTCGGCGCCCCCGTCACGCTGGCGCTGCGCGCGCTGCCGGTCGCGGGCAAGGACAATCCGCCGGGGCCGCGGGAGTGGCTGCTGGCGGCGATCCACTCGCCGGTCGCGCGGGTCGTCACCCACCCCCTGTTCTCGCTGCCGGTCTTCGTCGGCACGTACTACGCGCTGTACTTCTCGGACCTCTTCGGCTGGGCGCTGACCGAACACTGGGCGCACATCGCGATGAACCTGCACTTCCTGGTGGCCGGCCTGATCTTCTTCTGGCCCCTGATCGGGGTGGATCCCGCGCCACGGAGGCTGCCCCCGGTGGCCAGGCTGGCGGTCGTGTTCATCTCGGTGCCGTTCCACGCGTTCTTCGGTGTCGCGCTCATGAGTGCGGACACCGTGATCGGCGGCGCGTTCTACCGGTCGCTGGCCCTGCCCTGGGTCACGGATCCGCTCGTCGACCAGAAGCTCGGCGGCGGGCTCGCGTGGGCGTCGGGGGAGGCCCCGCTGCTGCTCGTCATCCTCGCGTTGCTGATCCAGTGGTCGCGGCAGGACGAACGGTCGGCGCGGCGCGATGATCGCCGGGCGGACGCGGACGGGGATGCAGACCTCAAGGCGTACAACGAGATGCTGCGCCGCTTGGCCGGGGGAGAACGACCGTCCGGCGCGGTCCAAGATTTTTCCGAAGTTTCTCGGGGCGGCGGTGCGCACGACGAACGACAGTCGAACGGGTCCCACAGCGGTCTCGCGACGGTCACGGACGGTGACATCGTCCCTGGTCAGCAGCCGTCGGACCGGACCTCCGGAGACTGACCGTTCGTCGCCGGCCCGGATCCGGCCGATCATCGTCGATCGAGCTGTTTTCCCAGCTCAGGGCCCAAATAGGGGGGCGATTTGACCACCCCCGGAGGCCCTGTGTAACTTTCTCTTCGTTGCCACGGCGGCCAGCACGACAGACCGGGACGAGATCTTCGGCCCAGAGTCAGACCGCCACGTGAGTAACCACCTCCGCGGAAGCGAAGCCTTCGGGCAGAACCATGCGGACAGCGCCGGAAAAACTGGGGCTTGCCTCGGTCGATCGGGAGCTGTAAGATAAGAAAGTTGCCTCCGAGCCGGTCGGCTCGATGGGGACTGACAGAACGACGACGACGCCCCTGAGCTTGTGGCCCTTTGGTGGGTTCGGTGATGGTGTGCGGGTGTCCTTTG